>NZ_JADUCM010000008.1 GCF_016009175.1 Pseudomonas alkylphenolica | reverse complement strand
GCCTGGCTCCTACCGTAGGAGCCAGGCTTGCCGGCGAAGAACGACCGCGACCTAACGCGCGGCGAGTTCCTCGATGCTGATCTCGCGCATCTTGAACTTCTGCACCTTGCCGGTCACCGTCATCGGGAATTCATCGACAAAGCGGAAGTGACGCGGGGTCTTGAAGTGGGCAATGCGGTTCTTGCACCACTGTTGCAGCTCGATCTCACTGGCGCTGTGACCGGGGTGGAACTTGATCCAGGCGACGATTTCCTCGCCATAGCGGCTGCACGGAATGCCGATCACCTGCACGTCGGCCACCGCCGGGTGGGTAAAGAAGAACTCCTCCAGCTCCCGCGGATAGATATTCTCGCCACCGCGGATGATCATGTCCTTGTTGCGCCCGGTGATGCACACATAGCCCGCTTCATCCATGGTCGCCAGGTCGCCGCTGTGCATCCAGCCGGCCGGGTCGATGGCTTCACGGGTGGCCTCCGGGTTACCCCAGTAGCCGAGCATCACGCTGTAACCACGGGTGCACAGTTCACCCAGCTGGCCGCGCGGCACGACGCAGCCGTGTTCGTCGATGATCTTCGTCTCCAGCTGTGGCTGGGTACGGCCGACCGTGGTCACCCGCAGTTCCAGTTCATCGTCGGGGCCGGTCTGCAGCGACACCGGGCTGGTTTCGGTCATGCCGTAGGCAATCTGCACTTCGCTCATGTGCATGTGCTCGATCACCCGGCGCATCACGTCGATCGGGCAGGTCGCCCCGGCCATGATGCCGGTGCGCAGGCTGGACAGGTCAAAGTCGCTGCGTTGAGGCTGGTCGAGCATGGCGATGAACATGGTCGGCACTCCGTAGAGCACCGTGGCCCGCTCCTGCGCAACCGTGTCCAGGGTCAGCAACGGGTCGAAGGCATCGTTGGGGTAAATCATTGCACTGCCGTGGACCATGCACCCCAGGTTACCCATGACCATGCCGAAGCAGTGGTACAACGGCACCGGGATCACCATCCGATCCTGCTCGGTCAGGCCCAGGCTCTGGCCGACCATGTAGCCGTTGTTGAGGATGTTGTAGTGGCTGAGCGTGGCACCCTTGGGAAAGCCGGTAGTGCCGGAGGTGTACTGGATGTTGATCGGCTGGTCGAACTGCAGGCTTTGCTGGCGGGCCAGGTAGTCGCCCGCCTCGGTTTGCCCCGCCCGCTGCCCCAGCGTATCCCAGGGCAGAAAGCCTGGCGGTGGCGCGCTGTCCAGGCTGATCAGCCCGCGCAGTTCCGGCAGGCGCTCGCAGTTGAGCTGGCCAGGTACCTGTTCACCGAGTTCGGGCAGCAGTTCGCCGAGCATGGCGTGGTAGTCGGAGGTCTTGAAGTTGCCGGCGCACACCAGCCAGTGGCAACCGGACTGCTTGAGTACATACTCAAGTTCACTGGTGCGGTAGGCCGGGTTGATGTTGACCAGGATCACGCCGATCTTGGCCGAGGCGAACTGGGCGATGGCCCACTGCGCGCAGTTCGGTGCCCAGATGCCCATGCGGTCGCCGGTCTTGAGCCCCAGGGCCATCAGCGCCCGGGCGTGATGATCGACACTCTCGGCCAGTTGCTGCCAGGTGTAACGCTGCTGCTGATGACGCACCACCAGGGCGTCGCGCTGGGCGAACCGCGCAACTGTGTGGTCAAAGGCCTGGCCGATGGTGGTGGCCAGCAAAGGCTTGTCCTGACGCCCCTGGGTATAACTCGGTTGATTCATGGCGGTCCCTTGTTTGTGTTTGTTCTGGGAGCTGATTCAAGCGGTTCCTACTCTGGCTCATATTTACGTTAACGTAAAGGTCATGGTGCGATTGACAGTCACCCAACACAGGTTTACGTTAACGTAAAGGTGATGAAGCAATACCGACCCAACTCCAAGAACAAAACGTAGAAGGTGCCCGCATGCATTATCCAACCCTGAACTTCGCCCTGGGCGAGACCATCGATATGCTCCGCGACCAGGTGCAGTCCTTCGTCGCTACCGAGCTGGCACCCCGCGCCGCGCAGATCGACCAGGACAACCTGTTCCCCGCCGACATGTGGCGCAAATTCGGTGACATGGGCCTGCTGGGCATCACCGTCAGCGAAGAATACGGCGGTGCCGGCCTGGGCTACCTGGCGCACGTGGTGGCCATGGAAGAAATCAGCCGCGGCTCGGCTTCGGTCGCCCTCTCCTACGGCGCGCACTCCAACCTTTGCGTCAACCAGATCAACCGCAACGGCAACGCCGAACAGAAAGCCAAGTACCTGCCCAAGCTGATCAGCGGCGAGCACATCGGCGCCCTGGCCATGAGCGAGCCCAACGCCGGCTCCGACGTGGTGTCGATGAAGCTGCGCGCCGAAGAGCGCGGCGACCACTTCGTCCTCAATGGCAGCAAAACCTGGATCACCAACGGTCCCGACGCCAACACCTACGTGATCTACGCCAAGACCGACCTGGAAAAAGGCCCGCACGGCATCACCGCATTCATCGTCGAACGTGACTGGAAAGGCTTCAGCCGCAGCAACAAGTTCGACAAACTGGGCATGCGCGGCTCCAACACCTGCGAGCTGTTCTTCGACAACGTCGAAGTGCCGAAGGAAAACATCCTCGGTGTGCTCAATGGCGGTGTAAAAGTGCTGATGAGCGGTCTGGACTATGAACGCGTGGTGCTGTCCGGCGGCCCGACCGGGATCATGCAGGCGTGCATGGACCTGGTGGTTCCTTATATCCACGACCGCAAGCAGTTCGGCCAGAGCATCGGCGAGTTCCAGCTGATCCAGGGCAAAATTGCCGACATGTACACCCAGCTCAACGCCAGCCGCGCCTACCTGTACGCCGTGGCCCAGGCCTGTGACCGCGCCGAAACCACGCGCAAAGACGCTGCCGGGGTGATCCTGTATACCGCCGAACGCGCGACCCAGATGGCGCTTGAGGCCATCCAGATCCTCGGCGGCAACGGCTACATCAACGAGTTCCCGGCCGGCCGCTTGCTGCGCGACGCCAAGCTCTATGAAATCGGTGCCGGCACCAGCGAAATCCGCCGGATGCTGATCGGGCGCGAACTGTTCAACGAAACCCGCTGAGCACAAGGACAACGCCCATGGCAACCCTGCATACCCAGATCAACCCGCGCTCGGCCGAGTTCGCCGGCAACAGCGCGGCCATGCTCGAACAGGTCCAGGCCCTGCGTACCTTGCTCGCCCAGGTCCAGCAAGGCGGCGGCCACAAGGCCCAGGAACGGCATACCTCGCGCGGCAAATTGCTGCCGCGCGATCGTATCGACCGCCTGCTCGACCCCGGTTCGCCTTTCCTTGAGATCGGTCAGCTGGCCGCCCATGCTGTTTATGGTGAAGACGTACCGGCTGCCGGTGTCATCGCCGGTATCGGTCGTGTCGAAGGCGTCGAATGCATGATCGTCGCCAACGACGCCACGGTAAAAGGCGGTTCCTACTACCCGCTGACCGTGAAGAAGCACCTGCGCGCCCAGGCCATTGCCCTGCAAAACCGCCTGCCGTGCCTGTACCTGGTGGATTCCGGCGGCGCCAACCTGCCGCGTCAGGATGAGGTGTTCCCGGACCGCGAACACTTCGGTCGCATCTTCTTCAACCAGGCCAACATGAGCGCACTGGGCATTCCGCAGATTGCCGTGGTCATGGGCTCGTGCACTGCCGGCGGTGCCTACGTGCCGGCCATGGCCGACGAGGCGATCATGGTGCGCCAGCAGGCGACGATCTTCCTCGCCGGTCCGCCCCTGGTCAAAGCCGCCACCGGTGAAGTGGTCAGCGCCGAAGACCTCGGCGGTGCCGATGTGCACTGCAAAACCAGCGGCGTCGCCGACCACTATGCCGAGAACGACGAGCACGCCCTGGCCATCGCCCGTCGCTGCGTGGCCAACCTCAACTGGCACAAGCTCGGCACACTGGCGCAGAAAACCCCGATTGCACCGCTGTACGACGCCGAGGAGCTGTATGGCATCGTTCCGGCCGACGCCAAGCAGCCCTTCGATGTCCGTGAAGTGATCGCGCGGCTGGTCGACGGCTCGGTGTTCGACGAATTCAAGGCGCTGTTCGGTACCACCCTGGTGTGTGGTTTTGCCCACCTGCACGGTTACCCGATTGCGATCCTGGCCAACAACGGCATCCTCTTCGCCGAAGCCGCGCAAAAAGGCGCGCACTTCATCGAACTGGCCTGCCAGCGCGGTATCCCGCTGCTGTTCCTGCAAAACATCACAGGCTTCATGGTCGGCCAGAAATACGAGGCCGGCGGTATCGCCAAGCACGGCGCCAAGCTGGTGACGGCGGTGGCCTGTGCTCAGGTGCCGAAGTTCACCGTGATCATCGGCGGCAGCTTCGGTGCCGGCAACTACGGCATGTGCGGCCGCGCCTACGACCCACGCTTCCTGTGGATGTGGCCGAACGCGCGAATCGGCGTAATGGGCGCCGAACAGGCGGCAGGCGTGCTGGCCCAGGTCAAGCGCGAACAAAGCGAACGTAGCGGCCATCCGTTCAGTGCCGAGGACGAAGCCCGGCTCAAGCAGCCGATCCTCGACCAGTACGAGCACCAGGGCCACCCCTACTACTCCAGCGCCCGCTTGTGGGACGACGGCGTCATTGACCCGGCGCAAACCCGCGACGTTCTCGGCCTGGCGTTGTCTGCCGCCCTCAACGCACCGATTGAACAGAGCCGTTTCGGCATTTTCCGGATGTGACCATGAGCGACTTCACTACCCTTGAACTGATCAAGGACCCCCGTGGTTTCGCCACCCTGTGGCTGAGCCGCGAAGACAAGAACAACGCCTTCAACGCGCAGATGATCCGCGAGCTGATCCTGGCCATCGACCAGATCGCTGCCGACAACAGCTTGCGCTTTGTCCTGCTGCGCGGCCGTGGCCGCCACTTCAGCGCCGGCGCCGACCTGGCCTGGATGCAGCAATCGGCGGCGCTGGATTACAACAGCAACCTCGACGATGCCCGCGAACTGGCCGAGCTGATGTACAACCTGGCCAAGCTCAAGGTACCGAGCCTGGCCGTGGTGCAAGGTGCTGCCTTTGGCGGTGCGCTGGGCCTGATCAGTTGCTGTGACATGGCCATCGGCACCCAGGAGGCGCAGCTGTGCCTGTCGGAGGTGCGTATCGGCCTGGCACCGGCAGTCATCAGCCCGTTCGTGGTCCAGGCCATGGGCGAGCGTGCCGCGCGCCGCTATGCCCTGACCGCCGAGCGCTTCAGCGGTGAGCGTGCCCGTGAACTGGGCTTGCTCGCCGAAGCCTACCCGGCCGCGGAACTTGAACAACACGTCGAGCAGTGGATCGACAACCTGCTGCAGAACAGCCCCCAGGCCATGCGCGCCAGCAAGGACCTGATGCGTGAAGTCGGCCACGGTGAACTGACCCCGGCGCTGCGCCGCTACTGCGAAAACGCCATTGCCCGCATCCGCGTCAGCCCCGAGGGGCAGGAAGGCCTGCGCGCCTTCCTGGAGAAACGTTCCCCGAACTGGCAGCCCGCACCGTCGAACAAGGAGCCGCGCCCATGAGCCGCACCCCGTTGACCACCCTGCTGGTTGCCAACCGCGGCGAGATCGCCTGCCGGGTCATGCGCACCGCCAAAGCCCTGGGCCTGACCACGGTGGCGGTACACAGCGCCATCGACCGCGATGCCCGCCACAGCCGCGAAGCCGACATCCGCGTCGACCTCGGCGGTGCCAAGGCCGCCGAGAGCTACCTGGACATCGACAAGCTGCTGGCCGCGGCCAAGGCCAGTGGTGCCCAGGCCATTCACCCCGGCTACGGCTTTCTCTCCGAGAATGCCGGCTTCGCCCGCGCCATCGAAGCAGCCGGGCTGATCTTCCTCGGGCCACCGGCCAGCGCCATCGATGCCATGGGCAGCAAATCGGCCGCCAAAGCGCTGATGGAAGAAGCCGGCGTGCCGCTGGTGCCGGGCTATCACGGCGCCGCCCAGGACCTGGAGACCTTCCGCGCTGCCGCTGAAAAAATCGGCTACCCGGTACTGCTCAAGGCCACCGCGGGCGGTGGCGGCAAGGGCATGAAAGTGGTCGAGAGCGAAAGCCAGCTGGCCGAAGCCCTGGCCTCGGCGCAGCGCGAAGCCCAGTCTTCGTTTGGCGATTCGCGCATGCTCGTGGAGAAGTACGTTCTCAAGCCGCGCCACGTGGAAATCCAGGTATTCGCCGACCAGCACGGCAACTGCCTGTACCTCAACGAACGCGACTGCTCGATCCAGCGCCGCCACCAGAAAGTCGTTGAAGAAGCGCCCGCGCCTGGCCTCAGCGCCGCGCAGCGCCAGGCCATGGGCGAAGCCGCAGTCAAGGCAGCCCAGGCCATTGGCTACGTCGGTGCCGGCACGGTCGAGTTCTTGCTCGATGCCCGTGGCGAATTCTTCTTCATGGAGATGAACACCCGCCTGCAGGTCGAGCACCCGGTCACCGAGGCCATTACCGGCCTCGACCTGGTGGCCTGGCAAATCCGCGTAGCCTGCGGCGAACCGCTGCCGATCACCCAGGCACAGGTACCGCTCAACGGTCACGCCATTGAAGTGCGCCTGTACGCCGAAGACCCGGCCAGTGATTTTCTTCCGGCCACCGGCCGCCTGGCGCTGTACCGCGAGTCGGCGGCGGGTGAAGGGCGACGCGTCGACAGCGGTGTCTGTGAAGGTGACAGCATCTCGCCGTTCTACGACCCGATGCTGGGCAAACTGATCGCCTGGGGCCAGACCCGCGAACAGGCGCGCCTGCGTCTGCTGGCGATGCTTGATGAATTTGCCATCGGCGGCCTGAAGACCAACATTGCCTTCCTGCGCCGCATCCTGGCACACCCGGCTTTTGCCGATGCCGAACTGGATACCGGATTCATCCCGCGCTACCAGGAGCAACTGCTACCGGCAGCGCAACCGTTGCCGGCACTGTTCTGGCAAGCGGCGGGCGAAGCCTATATCCAGAGCCAGCCGCTGCTGCAGCGCGCGGACGACCGCAACTCGCCCTGGGCATCCAGCAGCGGCCTGCGTGCCGGCCTGCCAGCGCAGATAAGCCTGCACCTGCGTGCCGATGGCCAGGACCAGGCGGTCAACCTCAGTCACGCCAGCGCGCCGTCGCTGACGCTGCAGGGCGAGCACCTGACCGTCGAACATGACGGCCTGCGCCGCCGTCACCTGGCGATCCGCCGGAACGACACGCTGTACCTGCACTGGGACGGCGAGCTGCACGCCATCACCCGCTTCGACCCGATCGCCGAAGCCGATGCCAGCCACAGCCACCAGGGCGGCCTCAGCGCGCCCATGAACGGCAGCATTGTGCGGGTGTTGGTCGAAGTCGGTCAGGCGGTTGAAGCCGGTGCGCAACTGGTGGTGCTCGAAGCCATGAAGATGGAACACAGCATCCGCGCAGCCCAGGCCGGTACGGTCAAGGCGCTGTTCTGCCAGGAAGGCGAGATGGTCAGTGAAGGTACGGTGCTGGTGGAGCTGGAAGAAGCCTGACGGCGCATTGCCTGAAGCGAACGACGACCGTGTGGGTGTAGCGGTCGTCGTTGGCTGCCGGCGTTGTCAGAACTTCATCAACGCCTGAACCACCACACCCAGCACCAGCGTATGCTCGGTAAACAGTGTCTTCGGGTAGGTCGGGTTCAAGGGCTTCAGGTAGCGCTGGCCACCCTCCTCGATCAACTGCCGGAAAATCGCCACAGCGTCCGGCGCCTCGCGCACGATCAGCAACTTTTCAGGCTCGGCCGCAAGGCCGGTGTCGATCAGGATCAACATGCCCTCGGGCACACTCAAGCCCACCGGCGCGGTCATCGCATCGCCTTCGACACGCAACCAGAAACCACGCGCCTGCGTTGCATAGTCGCTCGACTGGCGTGGCCAGGTCGAGGCCACCGGGAGCTCGTCGATAAGCGCCCAGCTCACTATCGGATAGCAATAGTACAGTTCGTGGGTGTGACCGTCGGCGCCGGTCATAGCCGTGGGGTGCACGGTGTCGCCGTACACAGCGCTGTTCTCTCGCATCTGCACCGCGGCCCCTATCTGCAGCGGGCCCAACCCGACCTCAACCAGAATCTGATTGATCATGTGCAGCTTGGGCTCACGCTCAGCACGTAACCAGTGCCCCACAGCGCCTTGGGTAACACCCATTCGTTCGGCGAGTTTTTCCTGCGTGAAGTCGATTTCACGCATCCTTTCTTTAACTGCATCAGTCCACTTATCCATCGTTGGCACGATACGGACTGCCCTTTGGCACTCAATACACAAATTGTAGTATTTAAACCTCCACATAAACTACAAAACGTATTATTAATGGCTGCGACGTTTGATTGCTTACTTTCAAGGCAGGTAGCCACATGAAGCAGACATATCCTGAAAAGGATCTTGCACTGGATAACGAGTCACTCAGCAACAGCGACGCCGCCCGCCGTGCGCTGGACTTCTACTTGAACCCCACGCCCGCGGGCGACCCTGTCAACGCGTGCTGGCTGGTGCCGCGTGATGACATCAGCGAGCTCCAGGCCACTGAGCACGCTGCACAACTGCTGCGCTGTGCCGCAGCCACGGCCTATGAGTCCGCCAACGGCTTGCAAGGCATGCAGCGCGACCTGGCGCTCACGGTGGTGCACATGATCAACATGGCCAAAACGGTGCTCGACCACCTGCCGGCGCAGCAGCGATCCTGAACAGACAGAAGGGAAGCAAAACGTGGAAAGTCGCGGCAATGGCGGCGCTAGAGCGGGTCATTGCGGGAGGAAGGCCCATTCGGTAAAAGTTTTTTACTGAATGAGGGAAAATTCATTTGACTTGCAAATGATAACGATTATTATTGCTCACAACTGGTCGCGAGACTGGTTGGATAAACTGAAAGGCCTTAGGTCGGACTCTCAGATTATCTCCTCATCAGGCTAATCACGGTTTTTGACCCGGCTTTTTGCCGGGTCTTTTTTTTGGCTCTTCAGGCTAATGAAGGCGGGTGCTGCTTGAATGGCCGCGATGATAGCAAAGGAATGTCGCACGGTGAAGCATGTAACAATGCTTTGCAGAATTAGCACTTGAGAATCAATCTCGTTACAACTAAGCTGTTGTCGCGTCAAGGAAGACGCCCCCTCTTCCCCCCACCCAGCAAGGAGCTTGTACATGACCCGTCTGTTGCTGCCCCTTGAGCACCACCCTCATTCTCACGACATGACGGACGACAGCCTGCTGCTGCAGCTTAAAAAGCTGCCGCGTCGTGTTCAGCAAGTGTTTCTTCTGAGTCGCCTCGACCAACTGAGTTTCGCCGCCATCGCCAAACGCCTGGACCTTCCGGCATTGACCGTGGAGCGCCACATGAACCAGGCCCTGCAGAGCGTATGCCCGAACGCCGATGCGCTGGCAAGCAAGGCTGGCCAGTGGTACGTGCGCTTGCAGAGCCCGCAGGTCACCGCCAGTGAGCGTATCGACTTTCGCCGCTGGCTCGATGCTGCCCCGGCGCATCGCGACGCCTTCCATGCCACCGAACTGCGCTGGCGCACCCTGCTGGGCCCGGCCCGCCAGCTGGGCGTTGATGCCTGGTACCGTCAGCCTCGTGCCGCCTTGTCAGTGGGTGGTTGCTCGATGGCCATCGGCCTGGCCCTGGCCGCATTGGCAGCGATCGGTTTCTGGTCGTGAGCCAGGCGTGTAGAGTGGGCAACACAACAACTCTACAGGTGCCTGGTGATGACTGTGACGCTGCCCCCTTTGCACATCGATTGCGATTTTGATTCCGGCAATATCCTGATCAACGACACCAGCGACCCGCGCCAGACACGCCTGGCCATTCGCCCGGACACCCACAGCGATCACTTCCAGTGGTTCCACTTCAAGGCCAGCGGCCTGACCCCGGGCCAGCAGCACGGCTTTGTGCTGGAAAACGCCGGCCAGTCTTCCTATAACCAGGCCTGGCAGGGTTATCAGGCGGTAGCGTCCTACGACCAGCAAAACTGGTTTCGCGTGCCCACCCGCTTTGAAGGCAACGCCCTGAGCTTTACCCTCGACGCCACGCAACCCCAGGCCTGGTTCGCCTATTTCGAACCTTACTCCCGCGCCCGCCACAACCAGTTGATCGAACGCGCGCGCGCCCTGCCCGCTGTCGAACTGATCGCCACCGGCCGCAGTGTCGAAGGCCGCGACATCCCCTTGCTGCGCGCAGGCGACGGTGCCGCGGGCAAACGCAAAATCTGGATCATCGCCCAGCAGCATCCGGGTGAGCACATGGCCGAGTGGTTCATGGAAGGCGTGATTGACCGCCTGGCGCGCAACGATCCGACCCTTCAGGCACTGCTAACGCGGGCCGACCTCTTCCTGATCCCCAACATGAACCCGGACGGTGCCTTCCGCGGGCACTTGCGCACCAACTTCGCCGGCCAGGACCTCAACCGCGCCTGGCAGAACGCAAGCATCGACAAGAGCCCGGAAGTGTTCTTTGCCCAGACGCAGATGAAGCAGCACGGTGTCGATATGTTCCTCGACGTGCATGGCGACGAAGAAATCCCCCATGTGTTCACCGCCGGCTGCGAAGGCAACCCGGGTTACACCGAGCGCCTGGCCGGCCTGGAAAAAGCCTTCCGCGACAACCTGTGTGCACGCACGGTCGACTTCCAGCAGGTGCACGGCTATCCGCGCTCGGCACCGGGCCAGGCCAACCTGACCCTGGGCGCCAACAGCGTCGGCCAGACTTATGAGTGCCTGTCGCTGACCCTGGAAATGCCGTTCAAGGACCACGACGAAGCCCCCAATGCGCAGACAGGCTGGAATGGCCATCGTTCGAAGAAACTGGCTGACGCGGTGCTGGATGTGCTGGAGCAGATGGTCGATACCTTGCGCTGAGCGGCATCGACCTCCCTGGTTTGTATCAAGCCTGACCGTGGGCCTTGTGCTTGAGCTTCTCGGTGTCGACGCGTACGAACACCGAGTCGGCAGTCACGGTCAGGACATCGCCCGCCCACACCTCGCAGATCACCCGGCTCTTGCGCCCTACTTCGCCTTCGACCCGGGCCTTGAGCAGCAGCTCGACACCCATCGGGGTTGGCTTGAGGTAGGTCAGGTTCAATTGGCCGGTCACGCAGTCCAGCCGCGGCAGGCTGCCAGGCTCGCGGCCTTCGGCGCGGTAGTGGTAGGCCATGGCCGTCCAGTTGGAATGGCAATCGACCAGCATCGCCAGCAGGCCGCCATACACCAGCCCCGGCCAGCCGAGAAAGGTGCTGTCCGGCGAGTGCCGGCAAACCAGATGAACTCCGTCTTCGTCCCAATGACTTTTCACATGCAGGCCACTGGGATGGGAACAACCGCAGCCATAGCAAACGCCTTCGGGCGCGGCCAGTTCCTGGAGGGATAGCAGGTGGTTACTCATAAGCTTCCTGATTGTCTGTTTTAGAGGGAAAGCGCAGGCTGATAGTAACGTCATGTAACGCAAAAGCCCATGAACAGGTCATGGGCTTTCTACTGCGCAAAGGTGCAGGCTAGGCGCCTTTGCCCACCACGGCAGGGAGGGCGCTGGATGCGGATTTTCGCCGGGTCAGCGAGATCAGCAGGATCGCCAGGGTAACGCCTGCGGTCATCAGGGTTTCGTAGCGGTAGGCCGGGCTGATCAGCATGTAGCCCAGCACCATCACGATCACGCCGATCACCAGCCACGTGAGCCAGGGGAACAGCCACATCTTGAACGCCAGTTCGGTACCGGCACGGTCGGTAATGGCGCGCATGCGCAGTTGCGACACGGCAATCACCAGGTACACCAGCAGCGCGATGGCACCGGTGGTCGAGAGCAGAAAACCGAAGACCTTGCCCGGAAATACATAGTTGACCAGGCACCCGGCGAAGCCTGCGAAGGTCGAGAGGATCACCGCCACGGTCGGCACGCCATTGCCGGAAATACGCTTGGTCATCGGCAGCGCTTCACCCCGCGAGCCCAGCGAATAGAGCATCCGCGACGCGGTGTACAAGCCCGAGTTCATGCAGCTGGTCACCGCCACCAAGACCACCAGATCGACCAGCAGCTTGGCCCCCGGTACGTTCAGTACTTCCAGCACGCGCTGGAATGAGCCCACTGATTTGAGCCCCGGATCGTTCCAGGCCACCAGCGACACGATAAAGAAGATCGACACGATGTAGAAAATCGCGATGCGGTAGACCACAAGGTTGGTGGCTTTGCGAATCTTGTCTTTCGGGTTGGCGGTTTCGTCGGCCGCGATGGTAACGATCTCGGCGCCGAAAAACGAAAAGATGGTAACCAGCACGCCGCCCAGCACTGCGCCGAAGCCATTGGGCATGAAGCCGCCGTTGGCCCATAGCTGGCTGACGCCGGAGGTCTGTTGCGCCAGCGGCCACACCCCGAACACCGCCAGGGTACACACGACAATAAAGGCCAGGATCGCCACGACCTTGATCAGGGCGAACCAGTATTCGAACGCACCAAAATTCTTCACGCTGATCAGGTTGGTACCCGACAGCACGACCATGATCAGAAAGGCGAACAACCAGGACGGCACCGCCGGGAAATAGGCATGAAGGATGTCAGCGCCAGCGATGGCCTCAACCGGAATGATCAACACCCAGAACCACCAGTACAGCCAGCCGATGGTGAAACCGGCCCAGGGGCCGATGGCCTGGCTGGCGTAGGTGGAAAACGAGCCGCTGTCGGGATTGGCAATCGCCATTTCACCGAGCATGCGCATCACCAGCAGCACCAGCAGGCCGGTCATGGTGTAGGAAATGAGAATGGCCGGGCCGGCGGTGGCAATGGCGGTGGAAGAACCGATGAAAAGTCCCGCACCGATGATGCCGGCAATGGAGATCATCGACACCTGACGCGAGGTCAGGCCATGCTGCAGCGAACGCTGTTTCTTTTGTTGTAGCGATGCCATGTTCAACCCTCAACTGGGTATGTCGGCGACGCATGCGTCAGCGACAGGAATAGAGCAGAAATTATTATTGGACGTGGTGACGGTTGTTATTTTAAGTGGCCCGTACCCAACCGAATTAAATAGTCCTCCAGCGCCGGTTTAATTAACTTTCAAGCAGCACAAAACGGTCAGTTAGTTGCACTGACAATGGCGATTTGGCTACTGCGAATTTCAGTTGAAATCCTTGATACGGATCAGTATTAATCTAGAGGAGTGACGCCTACAAACGACCTTTTAGAAGCACATAATTCCATTACGGAATGACCTCACGCCTTTTTCGCTGGATTACCCGCCATGTCCAAACGCCTGATGCCTTCCACGACCGCCCTGCAGTGCTTCGAAGCCGCCGCCCGGCATTTGAGCTTCACCCGCGCCGCCCAGGAGTTGCACCTGACTCAGAGCGCGGTAAGCAAACAGGTTGCCCAGCTTGAGGACATGCTCAGCCATCCACTGTTCCAGCGCATTCGCCGGCGCCTGCACCTGACACCGGCCGGCGGCCTGTACCTGGCCGAAGTGAACAAGATTCTCGTGCAGCTGGACATGTCGAGCCGCTACATCCTCAGCTACGGTGGCGAGACCGAAGTGTTGCGCATCGCCACCCAGCCGACCTTTGGCGAGCGCTGGCTGGTACCCAACCTCAAGGGCTTTGGCGACTGCCACCCACGCATTCACCTGGACATACGCAATGCCCTGGAACCCTTCGACCTGATCCAGGCCAAGGCCGACATCGCGTTTTTCTTCGGTCAGGGCACCTGGCCCGGGGCCACCTGCATCGAGTTGTTCAACGAGACCGTGGTACCGGTGTGCTCACCACAACTGCTCAGCCAGCACCGTTTCGACAGCGCCAGCGCGCTGGTGGCCCACCGTCTGCTGCAGTGCACCTCGCGCCCGGAGGCCTGGCACGAATGGTTCCAGGGCCAGGGCCTGCACAGTGAAAACAGCTACCACGGCCCGCGCTTCGACACCTTTTCCATGTGCATACGCGCCGCACAAGCCGGCTGCGGCATTGCCCTGATCCCGCACTACCTGGTGGCCGAGGAACTGGCCGAGGGCAAGCTGGTGATTGCCTGGCAGCATGCCAAACCCAGCGAAGGTTCGCATTTCATTGCTCATGCCGAGCATGCAGCCGAAGTGCCCAAGGTACGAGCGTTCGTGCAGTGGATCAGGCAGCGGGTGCAATTACAGGCGCAACATTCATAATTTCAGGAATGACTGCAATCGTTTAATTCGCTTGCACCAAGGCCGCTGCGCTCGCTTAGATACCGGCATAACTTGCCAGAGCGCGCGTGCATATGAATCACGATTTTATCAGCCAATCCATTTCAGTTGTTCACCCGATAACCCTGAGCCACGGTAAAAATGCGCAAGTCTGGGATACCGCGGGTAAACGCTACATTGATTTTGTCGGAGGTATCGGCGTATTGAACCTGGGGCATTGTCACCCCGGTATTGTTGCCGCCATACAACATCAAGCGACACGCCTTACGCACTACGCCTTCAATGCCGCAGGGCACGAGCCGTATATTGAACTGATGCGTCGCCTGGCCGATTTCGTGCCGCTGTCTTACCCACTGAGCGGGATGCTCACCAACAGCGGCGCCGAAGCCGCCGAAAACGCGTTGAAGATCGTCCGCGGTGCTACCGGTAAATCGGCAATCATCGCGTTTGACGGCGGCTTTCATGGGCGCACCCTGGCCACCCTGAACCTCAACGGCAAAGTGGCACCGTACAAGCAGCGCGTCGGCCTGTTACCAGGGCCGGTGTATCACTTGCCCTACCCGAGCGTTGACACCGGGGTAACCAGCGAGCAGGCCTTGCAGGCGCTGGAGCGTCTGTTCAGCGTTGAAATCGACGTAAATGAAGTGGCAGCGGTAATTTTCGAGCCGGTTCAGGGCGAAGGCGGCTTTCTGGCCATGGAACCGGCGTTTGCCCAGGCGCTGCGCCGTCTCTGTGATGCCCACGGGATCCTGATGATTGCCGATGAGATCCAGTCCGGTTTTGGCCGCACCGGCCAGCGCTTTGCGTTCCCGCGCCTGGGCATCGAACCGGACCTGCTGCTGATGGCCAAAAGCATTGCCGGCGGTATGCCGCTGGGGGCGGTGGTCGGGCGCAAGGCCCTGCTCGACAGCCTGCCCAAGGGCGGCCTGGGCGGCACCTATTCGGGCAACCCGATGGCCTGCGCCGCAGCGTTGGCCACCCTGGAGGCCATGACCGATGCCAACCTCGCCACCTGGGGTGAGCAGCAGGAAACGGCCATTGTCAGTCGCTACCAACGCTGGCAGGCCAGAAACCTTTCGCCTTACCTGGGACGGCTGACGGGCACTGGCGCCATGCGCGGTATCGAACTGGTCGATACCAAGGGCGCTCCCGCCCCTGCTCAGCTTGCACAACTGCTGGCGGCGGCCAGGGATGCCGGGCTGCTCCTGATGCCCAGCGGCAAGGCCCGGCACATCATCCGCCTGCTGGCGCCACTGACCATTGAACCGGCGGTGCTCGAAGAAGGCCTGGACATTCTTGAGCGATGCTTGGCGCAGTTGACCTGAGTCAGATCACCTTCACCGCACGGCCAATGAACTGGATCGGCCCGGTCGGCTTGCCGGTTGGCGAGCCACCGCGTCCTTCGAGGGTCAACTCGAACAGTTGGTTAGGCTCCAGTGGTGGCAGCTTGTCCAGAGGGATCTGCAAGGTCTGGCCAGGCTTGACCAGGCCCAGGGACACAGGCGCCTGCCACCGCTCGCCTTTGGTCCAGAACTGCAGGGACTTGTCAAGCGGCACCTCAACCACACCCAAGGGTATCAACTGCATGTTCTGCCGTTCGCCGGCCTGAATAACCCAGCCGGGGGCGTTGCTCTGAGGCGCCACCAGCACCACCAGGTATGTCGGAGCGCTGACCGGTGGTGCGCGCAGCAGCAATACGCCAAGCACCAGGCATGCGCTTACCGCTAGCGCCGTCAACCCACGCCACAACGCCAGCCGATCCCACCAGTTGATGCGCTCAACCGGTTGCAATCCCCCCACACTGTCGACGATTCGCGGCCAGACGCTGGCAGGCGGCGGTGTCGGCGCTGCCAGTTCGGTCAACGGCAGCAGGCGCTGCTCCCAGGTGTCGACCGCTGCCTGCAACGCAGGATCATGGTCCAGGCGCTGCTCGATTTCTGCACGCGGTCCAGCGGCCAGAGTACCCAGCACATACTCGGCGGCCAGCAGGTCCATTTCATCCTGGGTGTCGTTATCCGGGTCGTCTTTCATTGCAGGCACTCGCGTAAAGCAGCCAGGCTGCGCTTGATCCAGGCTTTCACCGTACCTAGCGGCGCGTTAAGGTGTCGGGCGATCTGGGTGTGGGAAAAGCCGTCGACGTATGCATGCACAATGCAGGCACGACGATTAGCCGGGAGTTTTTCCAGGCACTGTTGCAGACGTGACGACGGCAGGTGTTCCTCACGCTCGGCAGCCTCTGCGTCCGGCTGCTCCAGCGCCGCATCATCACTGACTTCACGCTGGTGTTGACGCAGCGCGTTGAGCGCCAGGTGTCGGGTGACACTGTACATCCAGCCCCGACCGCTGCCGCGTTGCGCATCAAATCCTGCGGCGCCCGTCCAGATGCGCAGGAAGGCATCGTGCAGCAGGTCTTCCGCCTCGGCAGGTTCACGCACCAGGCGCAACAACACACCGTACAGCCGCGTCCCTTCCTGCTGATACAACCGGCGCAGGGCCTGACGCTCGCCACGTGCGCACGCGGCCAGCTGCGCCTCATAATCGAAAGGGGGTTCGGGTAATGACACAGGCATCCGCCGTCACAGGGTGGTTGTCCCCCACAACGAGGGGGCGCTTGGCAGTTGCAGCGTAGTCGACTTCCGTCGCGCACAAGGCCCTACTGGGCCGCCCAGAAAATATAGTCGGCCTGGTAGTCGACTTGCTCGCGCTGGCCCTTCTGGGCCAACCCGCAAGCGCTACTCGGCGCCACCCCGCCTTTGAGGGCCACGCGCTGGATATAGGTAACGCCCGTCATCGCCCCCTGCCCTTCGGCCGGGTTGGCCTTGACCAGTTGATACGGCAGATTGCCCGGACTTGAAGGCGCCACCGCCAGTTGCGTGCCGGTGACTTTTGACCCGTCCTTGGCCTGCCAGGTGGCCGGTGGGCCGAAATAGCTACCCACGGCCTTGCCACTACGGTCTCGAAGCTGCGCCTTGGGGCCAACGAATACCCACTCGGTCTGGCCCGGCATGTCGGCCTTTTCACGGCACTCGTAGGTGATCTCACCCATACCGACGGTTTCCAGGGCGACTTTGTGGCCGTCGGGCACGTTGATACTGTCAGGCAATACTGTGGCGGCCTGAGCCTCCGACAACGGCATCAGGCAGGCACAGGCAAAGGCGGCACAGGTCAGGTTGAAGCGGTTCTGGCAGCTCATGGCATTGCTCCGTAACAGGCAAGGGGTTGGCAGCACTGATGCTGCTACCAGTACTACCCGCCAGAACGGAAAACGGATGCAGGCCAATAAAAATAAATTACAGCCCCAGTTCCTGAGGGGTGAGCATGTCGCATTCAAATGCGATCCAGCCGCCTTCCAGCTCGGCATGGCCATTGACGATCGGGCCGTAGTAGCTCAGGCCGTTGTCCAGGGTCACGCAGATATGCGTGGCCTTGTCGGGCGCCGCCAGGGTGCCGACAAAATGGACCTTTTTCAGGGTTTCGGTGACTGCCTCGAGACCGACCCGGATCGCGACGTTTTCCACCGCTTCGACGTCTTCGTGCAAGTCGTCGCTGACGGTCACGGTGGCTGTGTAGTTGTACATGCTTGAACTCCAACGACGGATAGATCGGCGTCTGCTGACGCACGCGGGCGCCTAGGGTAATGGAGTGTCACGGAAAAATCCCGTTTGCTTCGACATCCGGCAGCAGCAAACACTGGTATTGTGCGCCCCCCGCCAAGACTATTCAGGGAATACACATTGACCGCTGAACAACACCTGACCTCGGACCTGTTCGAAGTCGACAAGCGCCTGGGCCTCAAGCCTGTGGTGGATTTCAACACCTACCTGGAAAAGGCCTTCGGTGCCGGTCCCTGCCGCTGCAGCCGCTGCCAGGCCGCTGCCGGCGACGAAACCGGCTACACCCACGCACACAGCTTCGACTTCGCCGGCCAGGTCGTGCATCGGCGCTTCGCCACCACCTCGGGCAGCGACGTGCTGCTGGTACTGAAGAAAGCCTGGTTGTCGTACACCAAGAACGACCTGCCGGCGCTGGGCAGCCTTGACCGCGACACCCTGCTCGCCTTCGTCGAACCGGCCTTGCACAAGCGCCTGTTGCCGCTGCTGCTGGCCAGCGGGCTGGTCAAGGAAGTGGACGGGCAGTGGTTGTTGCAGGCACAAGCCGGCGACTGACACGTACTAACCGCCGGTTTGCGCCCTCAGCTGTCAACCGCCAACGCATAGGGCCCCTGCGCCAATTGCTCGCGCAGGAATGCCACACAGCTGCGCACTTTCGCCGAGCTGCTCGAACGTGCGGCCGTCACCGCCCAGACATCGGCGGATTGGTAGTGGCTGGGCAGCACACGCACCAACGAGCCGTCAACAAGGTTGCCGACCACGTCCCAGTACGACGCCATGATGATGCCGTGGCCATCCAGCGCCCACTGGCGAACAATGTCGCTGTGGTTGGCGGCCATGGGGCCGGTGACCTTGACCGTCTCGGCACCGCCCGGGCCGATCAGGCGCCACACCCCGAAGCGGTCGTCCCGGCTGCGAAACAGCAGGCAATCGTGCTGCGCCAGCTCTGCCGCCACCCGTACCGGCCCGCGCCGCGCCAGGTAATCAGGGGCGGCCGCCAGCACGCGCTTGTTCTCGACCATGCGATGGGCAATCAGGTGCTTTTCCTGGACTTCACCCACGCGGATATCGATGTCGAAGTTCTCGCCGATCAGGTCGACGCGACGGTCCATCAGTTCCAGCCAGATGTCCAGGTCGGGATGCCGCTTGCGCAGCAACGACAGGATCGGCGCCACGTGCTCGCGCCCCAGGCGCAGGCTGGTACTGATGCGCAAGGTGCCGCGCGGCTCGCTGAGCGCACCGGACAACGACTCGAGCATGGACTCGACGTTCTCGAGAATTTTTTGCGCCCAGGCAAACGCGGCCTCGCCATCGCTGGTGATGTTCACCCGCCGGGTGGTGCGGTTGAACAGCTTGACTCCGAGTAGCGTCTCCAGCGTGGCGATACGCTTGCTGACATGGGCCGGTGACAGGCCGGTTTCGGTCGCTGCGGCGATAAAACTGGAACGCCGGGCCACCTCACAGAACAGCTGCAGGTCACGCAGCAGCGGCTCATTATTCGCTATCAGCGCATTCTGAATCTTCATTCGCCCCGATTATCTCCCCGGTGTTTTTTATTAGCCTCTCATAAACCGTCTTCGCGGTCTGCCTTTACCCACAAGAACAATGAGAGCCCCATGAACCCACTGCGCATCGCCGTCGCCGGTGCCGGCCTGATCGGCCGCCGCCACATCGAACTGATTCAGGCCAGCAGTGCCTGCCACCTGTGTGCCCTGGTCGATCCGGCACCGGGTGCTGCCGAACTGGCCAGTGCCGCCGGGGTGCCACTGTATGCGTCGCTGGAACAACTCTTCAGCGAGCAGCGTCCGGACGGGGTGATCCTTGCCACGCCCAATCATTTGCATGTCGAGGGGGCGCTGGCCTGTGTCGAACAGGGCGTGGCGGCCTTGATCGAGAAGCCGGTGGCGCATACCCAGGCAGAAGGTAGGCGCTTGCTGGCCATTGCCGGGCAAGGCGATGCACGCCTGCTGGTCGGCCATCACCGGGCCCACAGTGCGATCCTCGCCAAGGCCCGCGAAGTGATCGCCGAAGGGCTGCTGGGCGACCTGGTGGCGGTCATGGGCAGTGCCCTGTTCTACAAGCCCGACGACTATTTCGATGCCGCACCCTGGCGTCGCCAGGCCGGTGGTGGCCCGGTGCTGATCAACCTGATCCACGAAATTGGCAATCTGCGTTCGCTGTGCGGCGAAATCACTGCCGTGCAGGCCCAGGCCTCCAACGCCACCCGTGGCTTTGCCGTGGAAGACAGCGTGGCCATCAGCCTGCGCTTTGCCAGCGGCGCCCTCGGCACCTTCATGCTCTCGGACACTGCCGCCTGCGCCCGCAGCTGGGAGCAAACCGCACGTGAGAACCTCGATTACCCAAGCTACGACGACGAAGACTGCTACGTGATCGCCGGCACCCGTGGCTCGCTGTCGATCCCGAGCATGCGCCTGAAGTACTACGAACAACGCGAAGACCGTTCCTGGTGGAAACCCTTCAACACCGCCATCGCTGAACCGGAACAGGCCGACCCGCTGCAGCGCCAGCTGGCGCACTTCTGCCAGGTGATTCGCGGCGAGGTTAAACCGCTGGTGACGGTCCGCGACGGCCTGCGCAATCTGCAGATCGTCGAGGCCATCAGCCAGGCCGCGCACAGCGGTCGCATTGTCGATACCGCATCGCTGTAACCCCTGCTGCACCTCCATAACAACAACAAACGGAGACACGCCAATGGCCAATCATGCCGATGGGCTGCACGCTGCAAAGCAAACCAAAAAGGCCACTGCCAGTGGCTGGGTCGGTTCGGCCCTTGAGTACTACGACTTCTTCATCTACGCCCAGGCCGCCGCGTTGATTTTCCCGCAGGTGTTCTTCCCCTCAAGCGACCCGAAGGTGGCGATCATCGCTTCGCTGGCAACCTATGGCGTGGGCTACCTGGCGCGCCCGGTCGGGGCGTTTTTCCTCGGCCACTGGGGGGACACGCGGGGTCGCAAGAATGTCCTGCTGCTGTGCATGTTCCTCATGGGCCTGGCTACCGTGGCGGTCGGCCTTTTGCCTACCTACAACCAGATCGGCTACTGGGCACCGGCGTTGCTGGTGGTGTTGCGCCTGATCCAGGGCTTTGCCGTGGCCGGTGAAATCGCCGGGGCCAGCTCGATGATCCTTGAACATGCACCACCCGGGCGGCGCGGCTTCTTTGCCAGTTTCACCCTGCAGGGCGTGCAGGCCGGCCAGGTATTGGCTGCAGCCATTTTCCTGCCCCTGGCCTACTTCATGCCCGAAGACGCGTTCAACAGCTGGGGCTGGCGGATTCCGTTCCTGCTCAGCGCCGCCGTGCTGATCGCCGCGTTCATCATTCGCCGTGAAGTCGAAGAGCCCGAAGCCTTCACCCGCAAGGTCAACCCGCAGCTGCCACAACGCTCGCCGATCCGCGATGCATTCAAGTACAGCTGGCGCGGCATGCTGGTGGTGCTCGGGGTGTCGCTGATGAACGTGATCCCGGTGGTGACCACCGTGTTTGGCGCCGCCTACGCCGTGCAGCCTGCCTATGGCGTGGGCTTCGACAAGAGCGTGTACCTGTGGATTCCGGTGGTGGGCAACATTGTTGCGGTGCTGGTGATTCCCTTTGTCGGCAACCTGTCCGACCGCATCGGCCGGCGCCCGTTGATCATCGGCAGTGCACTGGGCTGCGGCCTGATGTCGTTCCTGTACCTGTACGCCATCAGCCTGCACAACCTGCCGCTGGCCTTTGCCGCCTCGCTGCTGATGTGGGGCACGATCTACCAGGGCTACAACGCCATTTTCCCCAGCTTCTTCCCTGAACAGTTCCAGACCCACTACCGGGTGTCGGCCATGGCCATCGCCCAGAACGTCGGCTACATGTTCACCGCCCTGCTCCCGGCCCTGTTCACCGCCGTCGCGCCGCCCGGCTCAGACAACGTGCCGCTGCTGATCGGCAGCATCACCTGCCTGGTGACCGCCATCTCGGCGATTGCCGCCTGGAGCGCACCGGAAACCTACCGCACCCCGCTGGACCAGCTCGGCCGCCACGACGCCGTTGCCCTGGACAAACCCACCTATGACGCCATGCGCGCCACCTCACTGACCGGAAGCCTTCGTCCATGAACACCTTGCTCGTACTCAATGGCCCTAACCTGAACATGCTCGGGCTGCGTCAGCCCGAGGTCTACGGCCGGGAAACCCTCGCCGATGTGCAGCACCTGTGCGAGCAGGCCGCCAGCCGCCTGGACCTCGCCCTGGAATTTCAGCAAACCAACCATGAAGGGCAGATGATCGACTGGATTCATCAGGCCCGTGGCCGGGTTGCCGGCATTGTCATCAACCCCGGCGCCTGGACCCACACCTCGGTGGCCATTCACGACGCCCTGATCGCCGCCGAAGTGCCGGTGATCGAAGTGCACATCTCCAACGTCCACCGCCGCGAGGCGTTCCGTCACCACTCCTACGTGTCGTTGGTGGCCAAAGCGGTGTTGGCAGGCTTTGGCACCCACGGTTATGTGCTGGCGATCGAACACTTCGCCCGTCTGCTGCAAGGAGGTGAAGCATGAAAACCCTGGCCAACCCTACGCGGCGTCTGCGTCTGGGCTTTGTCGGCGGCGGCCTGGAGTCGTCGATTGGCGCCACCCACCGCTACGCCGCCCACCTGGATGGGCATTTCGAACTGGTGGCCGGCGTGTTCGCCCGTGACCCGCAACGCAACCTCGCCGCCGCCCAGGCCTATGGCGTCGACCCGGAGCGCGTGTACGCCGACTTCCAGGCCATGGCACGGGCCGAAGCCGAACGCACCGATGGCATCCAGGCGGTGGCGATCATGGCCCCCAACGCCGTGCACGTTCCGGCGAGCCTGGCCTTTCTCGAGCACGGCATCGACGTCATCTGCGACAAACCGCTGGCCACTGACCTCGCCGAAGCCCGCAGCCTGCTTGCCCAGTCCCGCCAGGGCCCGGCCCTGCACCTGCTGACCCACAACTACAGCGGCTACCCGATGATTCGCGAAGCTCGCGAACTGATCGCCCGGGGCGCGATCGGCGACGTGCGCCTGGTTCAGGTCGAACATGCCAGTGCCTTTGGCACCCACCCGCTGGAGCAACAAGGCAGCAAGGCCCTCGCCTGGCGCACCGATCCCGGCCAGGCCGGCACTTCGTCGGTACTCGGGGATGTCGGCGTGCATGCCCATCAGTTGCTGCGCTTTGTCACCGGCCAGGAGGTCAGCGAAGTCTCGGCCGAACTCAGCACCCTGGTACCGGGCCGTCGCTCGGACGACAACGCTCACGTCAAGTTGCGCCTCAGCGGTGGCGGGCGCGGCATGCTCTGGGCCAGTTTTGTCGCCGCCGGGCATCGCCACGGCTTGCAGATCAGGGTGTTCGGTTCGACCGGTTCGCTGTACTGGCATCAGGAAGAGCCGGAGCGCCTTGAACTGCGCCATCAGGACCAACCGCACCAGGTCCTGCGCCGCGGCGAAGCCTGGCTGAGCGAAGCGGCCAAACAGGCTACGCGGATCAAGGCAGGCCAGCCCGAAGGGCTGCTGGAGGCATTCGCCAACGTCTACAGCGATGCTGCCGAACTGATCAGGGCGCGCCGCGAACAACGCCCCAGCGCGCCACTGGCACGCCTGTGCGCTACGGCTGAAGACGGCCTGTTGGGAATGGCGTTCATTGATGCTTGTGTCCGCTCCAACGAGGCCCAGGGGCGCTGGACCTCGCTGGACTGATTCAGTCGTCCAGCGGCTTGGGCGGTGCCGCAGGCTTGGCGGGTTTGGCCGGCTTCTCGGCCTTACCCGGTTTGCCATCGGCCGCAGGCTTGCCGGCAGCCTGTTTCTGCTCTGCCACGGTCGGCGCGACGATGGCCTTCTCCGCCTCGGGCAAGGCATCCACGGCAGCAAAAATAGCGCTGGGCTCAACGGTACCGGTGTGCTCAATCCGGTGCTTTTTGCCATCCTTGCCCACCAGTACCACCTGGGTCACCACGGTGTCGGCGGCACTGAACTTGAATTCGCGGATCAAAGCCATGGTGGCCTGCTGGTCAAGGAACTTGTCTTCGCGCTTACCCATCATGCCGGCAATGCTGTACAGCACCAGGTTGCGCTTTTCGAACTCACCCTTGGTGGCGGGGTCCTTCAGCGCCTGGTCCAGGCTTCGGAGGGTCGGGTCGGCGGTACTCGGCGCAATCACGATCAACGGGCGGGCCTTGTACAGATCTTGTTCCAGGGGGGAGGGATCACTGTTGGCCGCCAGGACGGGGCCTGCAATGGCCAACACAGTGGCAAGGGTCAGTGACCGTATGAGCATGCGCATCTCCTTCAGTTTCCATGCATCAAAGACTACAGATCGCGACGAAAGATCCGAGGTGCGAGCCTAAACTACAGGACGAAATCCGTGGACAGCTCAAAGGTAACTTCCGATTTCCGTGTAGGGCCTTGGACCATGTCCATCACTGGCTGACACCTGAGTCTGAGGATAGCTGATGGCTGACAGCCACGCCTGCCACTCCCCTGCCGAAGGACTGGACCATGAGCATTGCCGATGCCCTGCTGTTATTTCTGATTGTTGCCACTGCCCTGGGTTGCGGCCTGATGGGCGGGTTGTTTTTTGCCTTCTCCAACTTTGTCATGAAAGCGCTTGAGCGCATCCCCGAGCAAAGCGCCGTGACGGCCATGCAGTCGATCAACCAGGTGGTGCTCAACCGGGTGTTCTTTGCCTTGTTCTTTGGTACCGCCCTGACCAGCATTGCCTTGCTGATCTGGGCCTACCAGCGCTTTCCGCTACCGGGCAGCGTGTGCATGGGCATCGGCAGCGGCCTGTACCTGGTCGGCAACATCCTGGTGACGGTGGTGATCCACGTACCGAAAAACCAGAGCCTGGCCCGTCTCGACCCGGCCAGCACCGAGGCCATCAGCGCCTGGCACCGCTACGTACCGAGCTGGAGCCGCTGGAACCACGTGCGCACCATCACCGCCCTTGCTGCAGCAGCGTGGCTGATGCTGGCGCTGGGATTCATTCGCCTGTAGCAGCCATCAACGGCCACTGCGCCAGCGGCCAGTAGCGGCCTTTGCGCGACTCGAACAAGGTGAAGTGCCGCGCCCGCAGGTAAAAATCGGCAGCAACCTGCGCTTCGGGCACCGGGCCCTGATAGTTGCGCGCCAGGGTCAGGTGCGCGCGGTACTCCCTCGGTGCTTCGGCAAAGCCCATGGGCAGCATCGCCTGTTGCAGGTCGTACACCAGTTGGCGCAAGGCTGCCGGGGTTTGCGTGGGGGTCAGCACCAACGCCCGCGCTGCACGCCAGGCTTCCAGCCGGTCCAGTTGCACGCTCAGGGATTTACCGGGTAGCGGCACCGCCGATGCTGCCGCACAGATCGCCGGCAGTTGCGCACTGGGCACTGCTCCGAGAAACAGCAGAGTCAGGTGAAAGTTGGCCGATGGCACCGCCCGGCCCAGTGGCGACCCCAGTTCATTACGCCAACGGGCAATTGCACGGCGCTGCGGCGCTTCGCATTCCAGGGCAAAAAACAGCCGGTTGAAGGGTTCGCCTTGCAGCAAAGCTTCTGTCATTGCGATGGGTCTCCTGCTCTACGCCCTTTGTTTATTATCCATAGCGCAACCTGTGACGCGCCTGCAAGCCAGGCCGCAAGCGTGGCAGCAAACCTTTGCGTCTGTGACTAATGTCTGGCGTCAATGCCGTAACATTTTGTACAAACAACGGTCCCGATTGTTTATGCTGGCGGGCTCATGCCATGGCGCATCGCCACTCTGAACCGTACCTGCCCATGAAAATATTCCTCGTTTTACTGTTTGTGTTCTCGATTGCCTACGTCCACTTGCGTGGTCGGGTCAGGCACAAGATCACACGCCAACTGGGTGATCATTCGAGCTTCCTGGCCCCGGTCAACGTATTCCTCTACCTGTTCTCCAAGCTGCCGGCCAAACCTTACCTGCCGGTCGACAATTTCCCCGAGCTCAAGCCGTTGCAGGACAACTGGCAGGCGATTCGCGCCGAAGCCCAGCAACTGTTGCAGGTGGGTGAAATCAAAAGCTCGCAGAACTATGACGACGTCGGCTTCAACTCGTTCTTCAAGAGCGGCTGGAAGCGCTTCTACCTGAAGTGGTACGGCGAGAGTCATCCCTCGGCAATGAAGCTCTGCCCGCGCACCACGGAACTGCTGCAAAGCATCGGCACGGTCAAAGCGGCGATGTTCGCCACCCTGCCGCCGGGTTCCAAACTGGTTCGCCACCGCGACCCGTACGCCGGCTCCTACCGTTACCACCTGGGCCTGGATACGCCCAACAGTGACGACTGCTACATCTGCGTCGACGGTGAGAACTACGCCTGGCGCGACGGTGAAGGGGTGATCTTCGATGAAACCTACATTCACTACGCCTCCAACCAGACCGACCACAACCGCATCATCCTGTTCTGCGACGTCGAACGCCCGCTCAAGTACCGCTGGGCCACCGCCTTCAACCGCTGGTTCAGCCGCAACGTGATGGCCGCCGCTGCGGCACCGAACGATGCCGGCGACAAAACCGGCGGCATCAACCGCCTGTTCACCCGTATCTACAAGATCCGTGCCCGTGGCAAGGCCCTGAAAAAGCGCAACCGCACCCGTTACTACCTGGAAAAATGGGCCGTGGTGGCCGCGCTGGTGGTGGCGTTCGTCTATATCTGAGTGGCCGCACCGTTCACCGTTGCGGGTCAGGCCCGACCCGCAACGGCCCTCCCCCGTCCTCCGTGTTTCCCCGATCATCGACCAACGGCGCCCCGCTGGCGAAAAAACTGGCTTCACTGTTGTTGTTGCCAACAGCACGAGGTGAAGACGATGAGCATGATGGACTGGGACGCCTACCGTAAGCAGTTAATGGCCGGTATCGGCGACCTCAAGCAACTCTCCCCCGACACGGTCAACGGCTACATGACCGCCAGCGGCGCCGGGGCCAAAACCAACCACCTGGATGCCAAGACCCGCGAGCTGATCTCCCTGGCCGTGGCCGTGACGACCCGCTGTGACGGCTGCATTGCCGTGCACTCGGCCCAGGCCGTCAAGCACGGTGCCAGCCGTGAGGAAATTGCCGAAGCGCTGGGCGTCGCCGTGGCCATGAATGCCGGCGCAGCCCTGGTGTATTCGGCCCGCGCGATGGATGCCGTCGGCAAAGCCGGCAGCTAGTTGGCCGCGCCTGTGCCAGGCCGGCATGCACAACATGCACAAAAAGTTGCATGCCGGCAGCAAGGCTTTCAGACTCGCGGTTCACGTTGCAAGGAACCGCCATGATTCACATCCGCCCCATGACCCCCGCTGACTTCGAGCACTTCTGGCCGACTTTCCAGTCCATTGTCGCGGCCCGCGAAACCTATGCTTTCGACCCGGCCATGAGCCAGGAACAAGCCCGTCAGCTGTGGCTGGAATTACCGCTGCACACATTGGTGGCAGAAGAAGACGGGCAACTGCTCGGCTCCTACTACCTCAAAGCCAATGCCGCCGGCCCAGGCGGCCATGTGAGCAATTGCGCCTACATGGTTTGCGAGGCCGCCCGCGGACGCGGGGTGGCGCGCTTGATGTGCGAACACTCGCAGCGGCTGGCCCGCGAACAGGGCTTCCTGGCCATGCAGTTCAACTCGGTGGTAGCCAGCAACGAGGTGGCGGTCGCCTTGTGGCACGCGCTGGGCTTTGAAACCGTCGGCCGCCTGCCCCGCGCCTACCGGCATGCACGCCTGGGCCTGGTCGATTGCCTGGTGATGTACAAGTGGCTGGAACAGCCACAACAGCCGATGCTGATCGGCCGCAAAAACATCGAGGCGATCGTCTCCCGCAAACGCGGGCGCTGAGCCGTATCGCCCCCAACATGCGCGCAAGTCATTGACGACAAAGACGTTCAATGGTCAGATGCGCGCCAGTTTCAGGTGTCCTGCGCCGCCGTGCGCAGGGTGAAACGGGAAGCCGGTGCGTCACATCGAGTGACTAGTCCGGCGCTGCCCCCGCAACGGTAAGCGAGCGAAGCCTTCGAAACACCACTGTGCCACGGCATGGGAAGGTGAAGGCCTTCATGACCCTCGCAAGCCCGGAGACCGGCCTGAAGCCTCGTTTGGCAACCCCGCGGTGGGCGGGCGCAGGCCGGTTTGCGGGCGCCTGCGCGCGCAATTCCTTCATGCGTTGTTCCCTCCGGGATTCATTCATTCCTGTTCATTTTGGAACGACATGTCCCGTTACTCCAAGCTCCACACCCTGGCGGCCAATGCCCTGGCGCCTTGCCTGGCATTCTCCCTGCCATCCTTCGCTGCTGAATCCGGCATCCTGGCCCTGCCCTCAACGGCCATCACCAGCAACATTGATAATGACCCGATCAGCCTGGCAACGCCGCTGCCCACAGGTTCGCGCCTGAACCTCAGCGCCATGGACACCCCGGCCAGCACCAGCAGCATCAGCGCCGACGTCATCGAGCAGCGCAACAACCGCACGGTGCAGGACGCCGTTAGCCGCTCGCCGGGCATCACTTCGATTGCCACGCCGGGTGACGGCAACACCGGCCTGTCGGCCCGCGGCTTTACCGGCCACGGTTCGGTGATGACCCTGTTCGACGGTTCGCGCCTGTACACCGGTGCAGGTACCCAGACCTTTCCGGTCGACCCGTGGATGGTCGAACGCATCGACGTGATCCGGGGCCCGGCCTCGGTCCTCTATGGCGAGGGCGCTACCGGTGCGGTCATCAACGTCATCCCGAAAAAGCCGTTCGCCGGCGAGATCCGCAATCACCTGCGTCTGGGCTACGGCAGCTATGATCGTCAACAACTGGCCCTGGACAGTGGCGGCTCGCTGAGCGAACGCCTGAGCTACCGGCTCACCCTCAATCAACAGGCCGGCAATGGCTGGGTGGATCGCGGCGACTCGAGGAGCCTGGCCATGAGCGCGGCCCTGCGTTTCGACGCCACCGACGATCTGAGCTTCACCCTGGCCCACGACCGCGGCGATGCCGAGCCGATGAACTACTTCGGCACACCGCTGATCGACGGCCATCAGCGCGACAGCCTGAGCAAGAAAAACTACAACGTGCGCAACGACGTGCAGCGCTACCACGATGAGTGGACGCGCCTGAACACCGACTGGAACCTCAGTGATGCGGTCAGTGCCAGTAACCAGCTCTACTACATCAAGAGCCGCCGGCATTGGCGCAACGCCGAGGACTACACCTGGAACAGCGACCTGGGCACACTTTCGCGTGGCAGTTTCCTGGAGATCAAGCACGACCAGGAACAGATTGGCGACCGTCAGAGCTTTACCTTCGACCACTCGCTCTTCGGCCTGAGCAGCAAGACCGTGGTGGGCGCCGAGTACAACCGCATCCGCTTCGGTGTCGACAGCAACTCGCCATACAACGATGTCGGCGGCGATTACATTGATCCGTGGAACCCGGCGCCCGGCTACTTTCACAGCCAGGACCCGACCCGGCCACAGACCCACAGCACCACGCGCACCTTTGCCCTGTTTGCCGAAAACCGCACGCAGTTGTCCGAGCGCTGGTCGCTGGTCACCGGTGTACGCCGCGACCAGAACCATATCGACCGCGACAACCTGATCGATGGCACCCGCACGGACCGCAGCCTCAGCGGTGGCAACTGGCGGGCCGGGCTGGTGTTTGCCGTGACCGACGAACTGTCGCTGTACGGCCAGTACTCCACCAGCGAAGACGGCGTGAACAGCCTGCTCACCTTGAGCCCGAGCCAACAGCAGTTCGACCTGACCGAAGCCAGACAGACCGAGCTGGGCCTCAAGCAACTGTTCTGGGACGGCCGAGGCGAGTGGACCCTGGCCGCCTACCACATCGTCAAGAATAAGCTGCTGGTCGACAACCCGGTCACCCACGAAAAAGAGCAAGCCGGGCAACAGACCTCCGACGGGCTGGAGGCGACCCTGGAGCTGGCCCTGGCCAACCAGTGGCAGGTGTCGGCCAATGCCTCGGTGGTGCGCGCCAAGTACGACGATTTTGACCAGACTGTAGGCGGCGAGACGGTATCGCGCGCGGGCAATCGCCCCACCAACGTACCGCGACGCACGGCCAACCTGTGGGTGAACAAAGGGCTGAGCCAGGGCGTCGATGTCGGCATGGGGTTGCGCTATGTCGATCAACGTTATGCCGACACCGCCAACACCCAGAGCGTGCCCGGCTTTACCGTGGTCGATGCCAACCTGGGCTGGCAGGTACTGCCCGATGTGCGCCTGGGCCTGCAACTGAACAACCTGTTCGACCGTCGCTACGCGGCGACCGCCCACAGCGGCGAGCAGTGGCTGATGGGCGAGCCGCGCTCGTATTTTGCGACCGTGGATTACAGTTTCTAGGGACTGACTGCGAGCGCTTTGCGCTCGATCGCAGGCTTCGCCAGCTCCCACCCTGCCCTGTGTGGGAGCTGGCGCAGCCTGCGATGGGCTGCACCGCAGCCCCAAAGTGGATATCCGCAAAAACATGATTATGCTTGAAGAAGCCTTTCAGCAGTGCCAGACCGTCACCCCCAGGGCCAGGGTGAGGTATGGCGTGGGTACTCCGGCCTACAATAACAAGACGGAGAACACTCATGGCGGCCATCGACAGCACCTCCACCGGCAGTGCGCCCAAGCACAGCATCACCAAGGAGGAGCGCAAGGTCATCTTCGCCTCGTCCCTGGGCACCGTGTTTGAGTGGTACGACTTCTACCTCTACGGTTCGCTCGCAGCAATCATCGCCAAGCATTTCTTTGCCGGCGTCAACGAAACCACCGCATTCATCTTCGCCCTCCTCGCCTTCGCCGCCGGGTTTGCCGTGCGCCCCTTCGGCGCGATTGTGTTCGGCCGTCTGGGTGACATGATCGGGCGCAAGCACACCTTCCTGATCACCATTGTGATCATGGGCGTGTCCACCGCAATCGTCGGCTTGCTACCCAGCTACGCCAGCATCGGTGTGGCGGCGCCGATCATCCTGATCACCCTGCGCCTGCTGCAGGGCCTGGCCCTGGGCGGCGAGTACGGCGGCGCGGCGACCTATGTCGCCGAGCATGCACCGAAAGGCCGACGCGGCTACTTCACCTCGTGGATTCAAACCACCGCTACCCTCGGGCTGTTCCTGTCGCTGCTGGTCATCCTGGCCTGCCGTACCGCCCTGGGCACCGAAGCCTTTGAAGCCTGGGGCTGGCGGATTCCGTTCCTGCTCTCGATCCTGCTGCTGATCGTCTCGGTGTACATTCGCCTGCAACTGAGCGAGTCGCCGGTGTTCCAGAAAATGAAGGCCGAAGGCAAGGCCTCCAAAGCGCCGCTGACCGAGTCGTTCGCACGCTGGGACAACCTCAAGATAGTGATCATGGCCCTGCTCGGCGGCACCGCCGGCCAGGCCGTGGTCTGGTACACCGGGCAGTTCTACGCGCTGTTCTTCCTGCTGCAGATGCTCAAGATCGACCCGCAAACGGCCAACCTGCTGATTGCCGGTTCGCTGCTGATCGGCACGCCTTTCTTCATCTTGTTCGGTAGCCTGTCCGACCGCATCGGGCGCAAGGGCATCATCATGGCCGGCTGCATCATTGCGGCACTGACCTACTTCCCGATCTTCAAGGCCCTGACCCAGTACGGCAACCCCGATGTCTTCCTGGCACAGGAGATGAACCCGGTCACCGTGGTCGCCGATCCCGATCAGTGTTCGTTCCAGTTCGACCCGGTGGGCAAAGCCAAATTCACCAGCTCTTGCGACCTGGCGAAAAGCGTACTGGCCAAGCGCGCCATCCCGTACGAGAACGTGAAGGCCGAGCCTGGCACCGTGGCGCAGATCCACATCGGTGACAAAGTGATCCAGAGCTTTGAAGGCTCCGCAATGCCGGCAGCCGACTTCAAGACCCAGAACGATGCCTTCGCGCTCACCCTCACCAGCGCATTGAAAGAGGCGGGTTACCCTGAAAAAGCCGACCCGGCGAAGACCAATTACCCGATGGTGCTGCTACTGCTGACCATCCTGGTGATCTACGTGACCATGGTCTACGGGCCGATTGCCGCGTGGCTGGTGGAGTTGTTCCCGGCGCGCATCCGCTACACCTCGATGTCACTGCCCTATCACATCGGCAATGGCTGGTTTGGCGGCTTCCTGCCAACGGTGGCGTTTGCCATGGTGGCGGCCACGGGGGATATCTATTACGGGCTGTGGTACCCGATCGTGATCGCGGTGATGACCGCCGTCCTCGGCATTTTCTTCATGCCGGAAACCAAGGACCGGGATATCAATCACACCTGAAACCGGTGCTCGCCCTCTCCTGCACGGGAGGGGGCGGCGCGCTACTCCGGCTGCGCCTCACCTGCTCCATCAACGACACAAGCTTCAATAAACTGCTTGCCCAGGCTGGTCAGGCCCGCACTGTAACGTTCAATTCTGGGTTGAACATCCGCGCGCTGATGTGACGCCATGTACTCATGGATGGATTCATGCGCCTCCAGATCCGCATAAACCTGCGCATCCGTGAAGCTGATTTCATGGCGCTTCTCTATCAACCCCAGCCGAGCCAGATTATCCAGATAGTTTGGCGTCAGCTCGACACACTCGCAGCCTGCCTGCTCTCCCACATCGGAAAAACACTCAACGCCACGTTGATAGCTGTACGAGTCGCTCGAAAACCATCCGGTAATCCTGCGAAGGCCCCGCAGACGGGTATAGAGATGGATCGACAGCAGAGGAATGGAGCCGTTGCGACTCAATACCTGCAATATTTTCGCCTCATCCGATGTCAGCTGCTTGATGATTTCAGCAAAGGACGGATGCGCCCTGTACGCGGTTTCGACGTCCATCGCCGAGGCCAGCAGGTTGACGTACAAACCGCGAAGGCTGTCATCGCCCCCCAGGTAACGCAAGGCTTCCACCACCGGCACGGCCACATTGGGCTTGGGCGATATGCGCCGGGCCTCAGGGATGGCCTGAATCTTCGGTGCCAGCTCTTCGGACAATTTGGCCTTTATGCGTTCATAGCCCCAGATCACCATCTCCAGAGGCGCCAACAACACATGTATCGATTTGGTGGCGGTTTGCAAGGCTTTGCCAAGCTCTTTGGCCGCCGGCTGAATGGCATCCTGGTAGACCGGAACGGCGTTTACGATACCGCCAACGGCATCAATGACAGCTTTGGTCGATGACGCTTGTTATTCTTCAGACACCTCGCACTCCCTTTTTTTTTGGCTATCCATCGTGGTAACGATGCCAGTAATTGAACATCAAGCCAATGCAGGCAGCCGTTGACCTGCCGGATTCAGGCCTGGCACACAGAGGGGTTCTGGAAGGGACTACAGGAGGATCGCTCACCGGGCAGCGCCGGGGCGTATGACAGGGTGCGCCTGTACTGACGCACCCTGTGTTTACATCAAGCCATCAATTCCAAGGACGGTCGCCGTTCTCGTCTTTGATGCGGGTCGGCAGGCCCATCACGTCCAGCGCCTTGAGGAACGGCTCAGCCGGCAGCTCCTCGACGTTGGCCATGCGCTGCACATCCCACTCGCCACGGGCAACCAGCAAGGCGGCCGCGACTGGCGGAACACCGGCAGTGTAGGAAATGCCCTGGCTGTCGGTTTCGGCGTAGGCCTCTTCGTGGTCGGCCACGTTGTAGATGAAGACCTCACGTGGCTGGCCATCCTTGGTGCCCTTGACCAGGTCACCGATGCAGGTCTTGCCGGTGTAGCCCGGTGCCAGCGAGGACGGATCAGGCAGCACGGCCTTGACCACCTTGAGCGGTACCACTTCCAGGCCTTCGGCGGTCTTGACCGGCTGCTCGGAGAGCAGGCCGAGGTTTTTCAGCACCGTGAAGACATTGATGTAGTGCTCGCCAAAGCTCATCCAGAAACGCACGTTGGGCACGTCGAGGTTCTTCGACAGCGAGTGCACTTCATCGTGGCCGGTCAGGTACAGGTTCTGCGAACCGACCACAGGCAGGTCGTCCGTACGCTTGACCTCGAACATGGTGTTGCTGGTCCACTGGCTGTTCTGCCAGCTCCACACCTGTCCGGTGAATTCGCGGAAGTTGATTTCCGGGTCAAAGTTGGTGGCAAAGTATTTGCCATGGGAGCCGGCATTGACGTCGAGAATGTCGATCGAATCAATGCGGTCGAAATACTGTTGTTGCGCCAGGGCTGCATAGGCATTGACCACACCCGGGTCAAAGCCGACGCCCAGAATGGCGGTGATGTTCTTCTGCTGGCACTCTTCGAGGTGTTTCCACTCGTAGTTGCCGTACCACGGCGGAGTTTCGCAGATTTTGCCCGGTTCTTCGTGGATCGCGGTGTCCAGATAGGCCACACCGGTATCGATGCAAGCACGCAGCACCGACATGTTGAGGAACGCGGAGCCGACGTTGATGACGATTTGCGATTCGGTTTCGCGAATCAGCGCCTTGGTCGCTTCGACGTCCAGGGCGTTCAGCGCAAATGCCTTGATTTCAGCAGGCTGCTTGAGGCTGCCCTTGGCAATGACGCTGTCGATGATGGCCTGGCATTTGGAGATGTTGCGCGACGCGATAGCAATACGACCGAGTTCGTCGTTGTGCTGCGCGCACTTGTGGGCCACCACCTTGGCGACACCTCCTGCACCAATGATAAGAACGTTCTTCTTCAATTTATCTATCTCTCCTTTACTGCCAGCTCAAGACAGGCTGGACAAGTAGTCTTCGAAACCAAATTCGCGAACCACCTCAACACTACCGTCGAGTTGTTTCACTACGATGGACGGCATTTTCAGGCCGTTGAACCAGTTTTTCTTGACCATGGTGTAACCTGCTGCGTCAACAAACGACAGCCGATCGCCGATGGCCAGCGGCCGATCAAATTGATATTCGCCGAAGATGTCACCGGCCAGGCACGACTTGCCGCAGACCATGTAGGTGTGCTCGCCGCTGCTTGGCGCCAGCTTGGCGTTGAGGCGGTAGATCAGCAGGTCGAGCATGTGCGCTTCGATCGAGCTGTCGACCACGGCCAGGTGCTTGCCGTTGTACAGGGTGTCGAGCACGGTGACTTCCAGCGAGGCGCTCTGGGTGATGGCTGCTTCGCCCGGCTCCAGGTAAACCTGTACGCCGTACTGCTCGGAGAAGGCCTTCAGGCGCGCGCAGAATGCGTCCAGCGCATAGTCTTCGCCGGTAAAGTGGATACCGCCGCCCAGGCTCACCCACTCGACCTTGTGCAGCAGATGGCCGAAGCGCTCTTCGATCACGCCCAGCATCTTGTCGAACAGGCCAAAGTCGCCGTTCTCGCAGTTGTTGTGGAACATGAAGCCGGAGATCTGATCGATGACGCCCTCGACCTTCACCGGGTCCCACTCGCCCAGGCGGCTGAACGGGCGCGCCGGGTCGGCCAGCAGGTAATCGGAGCTGCTCACCTGCGGGTTGACGCGCAGGCCGCGCACGGTGCCTTCGGTCTGCTCGGCAAAGCGCTGCAGCTGGCTGATGGAGTTGAAGATGATCTTGTCGCAGTTCTCGACCATCTCGCCGATCTCGTCGTCGGCCCAGGCCACGCTGTAGGCGTGGGTTTCACCGGCAAACTTCTGGCGCCCCAGCTTGAGCTCGTACAGCGACGACGAGGTGGTGCCGTCCATGTACTGCTGCATCAGGTCGAACACCGACCAGGTGGCAAAGCACTTGAGAGCCAGCAGGGCTTTGGCGCCGGAGTTTTCGCGCACGTAGGCGATCTTCTCCATGTTGCGCAGCAGCTTGGTTTTGTCGATGAGGTAGTACGGCGTTTTGATCATTTCGAGGCCCCCGGCCAGGCCGGCCAAAAAAAGGACACGCATTGTGCCTTCACTCGATACATATCGAAAGGGAGAAAAGCGCTTTTCCTTCAGTCAGTGGTCAGATTGCCCGTGCGCACCCCGTATTAACGGGCTTTGCGCTGCTTTCGACGGTCACTGCGCAGGGGTGTGTTTACAGGCTCAGGCCAGCGACTTGCGCCCCCACACCAGCACTTCACCGGCGGTGGCGATCACCAGGCTCAGCCCGCTATAGGAAAAGCCGAAGGCGCGCACTTCTAGCTCCACCCCCAGCTTGTGAAACACCGCAGGCCGCCCATAGCGTTCGCCATGCAGCCACGAACCCGGTTCCACCAGCAGCAGGTGCTGCTCCGGCCAGGCCAGGATGATGTCTTCGACCATCCAGCCATCGGCGGTGGCCAGGGGCAAGCCACCGCCACTGATGCCGGCCATGCGGATTACCCGGCCGCTCAGCGGGCCAATGCCGTGCGCGTCCAGGTAGCGGTCGCTGCCGAGGTTGTCGGTGCGGTCGCGGGCGACTTTTTCACCGCGCTGGCAATCCAGCACGCTGCGCCCGGAGCTTGAGGCAATCAACAGCAGTTCGCTGTCACGGTCGAAACCGACCTCCAGCAGCCCGGCAACGGTGAACCGGGCTGTCTGCGTCCAGGGCGCAGGCGGCGCCATCACCGGCTGGTGCTGGATGGTCTGGCGCAAAGGGTCGAGGTGTCTGCTGCTCATGTGGCCTTCCGTTCGGGCGCATCAGCCGGTGCACCGGCACCGGCCCTTCACGGAATACCATGGATTCACAGGCTTTGACGATACCCTGCGGCGTACGTTACCCCCTTGAGCCGGCCCCCAGCCAGTGCGCGGCCCGCTCCGCAATCATGATCGCGGCGGCATTGGTGTTGCCCCCGACCAGGGTCGGCATGATCGAGGCGTCGACCACCCGCAGGCCCTCGATACCATGCACGCGCAGCTGGCTGTCGACGACCGCCTGCTCGTCGCTGCCCATCTTGCAGGTGCCCACCGGGTGGTAAATGGTGTCGGTGCGCTGGCGCAGCACCTCGACCAGTTGCTCGTCGGCGTACAGCCCCTGGCTGTACATGTCCTTGAGCCCGAACGGGGCCATGGGTGCCTGTTCGAGGATGGTGCGGGCCATGCGATAGCCTTTGAGCAGTGTGTGCACATCGTCGTCATGGCTGAGCAGTTTCGGGTCGATGCGCGGCGCGGCAACCGGGTCGGCCGAATACAGGCCCACTGTACCGATACTTTTCGGCCGCAACACGCACACATGGCAGCTGAAACCATGGCCCCAGTGCAGGCTGCGGTTGTGGTTGTCGACCATGCTGATCACCGAGTGCAGCTGAATATCCGGGCGCGCCAGGCTGGCATCGGTTTTGAGGAACGCCCCGGCCTCGGCGAAGTTGCTCGCAAAGGGGCCGGTCTTGTTGCGCGCATAGTCGAGCAAGGCCTTGCCCATCTTCACCCCGCCGCCTACGGAAAAGCCGGGCAGCGTGTTGTCGCTGCTGCGGTAGCACAGCACCACGTCCGGGTGGTCCTGCAGGTTCTGACCGACGCCCGGCAGTTCATGGTGTACCGCAATACCGTGCGGCTTGAGTTCGGCCTCGGCGCCGATACCCGACAACATCAGCAGCTGCGGGCTGCCAAAGGCACCGGCGCTCACCAGTACCTCCTTGCGCGCCTTGAGTTCGACCGGCCTGCCCTTGACGCGCACCTTCACGCCCACCGCCTGCTTGCCTTGCAACAGGATGCGCTCGGCGTGAGCATGGGTGATGACCGTAAGGTTGCTGCGCTGCTCACGTACCGGTTTGAGAAACGCCGTGGCGGTGCTCCAGCGCCGGCCGTCGCGAATGGTCACCTCGTAGGGCCCCACGCCTTCCTGATCGGCACCATTGAAGTCCGGGTTATAGCGGTGACCGGCCATTTGCGCGGCCTTGATGAAGGCCTGGCTGGCCGGATGCGACTGCGCCTTGCCGACATACAGCTCGCCGTTGCCGCCATGGTGCGCGCAGCCACCACCGTGGTGGCTTTCGCTTTTGCGAAAGTACGGCAGCACATCGGCGTACGACCAACCGGGATTGCCCAGCGCCTGCCAATCATCAAAGTCGCTGTGATGCCCGCGAATATAGATCATGCCGTTGATCGAGCTGCTGCCGCCCAGCACCTTGCCACGCGGCTGATAGCCCACGCGCCCGCCCAGCCCCGGCTGCGGTACGGTATTGAACGCCCAGTTGACATGCCGGGTCGGCAAGATGGCGGCAACACCGATGGGGGCATGGATCAGCGGCGAACGGTCCTGCGGGCCCGCCTCCAGCAGGCAGACGCGCACTGCCGGGTCGGCACTCAAGCGGTTGGCCAGCACACAGCCTGCCGAGCCTGCACCGACGATGATGTAGTCGAATTCCATTGTTATTGTTCTCACGCTGCGGAATGAACTGGCATTGTTGGCTGGCGTAGCGCAAATTAATTGATCTTTGCCGACTTATTTTTGATCTTTGACGACTATGAGCGCACTCATCCGCATCAGCTCCCTGACCGGTTTTCGTGAGGTTGCCCTGCAATTGGGCGGCGATCCCGATGCCCTGCTCAAACGCTTTCGGATCGACCCGGGGTTGATGCTCGAAGAAGACGCGCGCATGCCGCTGCGTGCCTTGGTCGGGCTGCTCGAATACGCCGCGCAAACGCTGGACTGCCCAGACTTTGGCCTGCGCATGGCGGCGTATCAGGACCTGCAGGTGCTCGGCCCGATTGCCCTGATCGCACGCAGTTCGGCAACGGTCGGCCTGGCGCTGGCCGATATCGTGCGGTTTATCGGCTACCACAGCCCGGGCATACACCTGGACCTGGACACCAGCCAGAACCATGCGCCGAAGCTGGTGATCGATATCCGCCTGCCGGGCCTGGTGCAAAAGCGGCAAATGGTCGAACTGGCAATGGGTGTGGGCTACAACACCATGAAGTTGCTGTGCGGCGCGCACTTCAATGCCCAGGCGATTCTGCTCAGTGGCGCCTCGCCACTGCCGGTGGCGCGCTACCGGCGTTTGTTCAAGGCCACCACCTACCCCGGCCAGGCCTGCAACGCCCTGGTGCTCAGTGCCGAGCAGTTGCAGCAACCGATCGAACAGCAAGACCCCTTGATGCACAAGACCCTGGACCACTACCTGAGCCACTTCGGCGCCAGCGAGCCCGCCAATCTCACGCAACAGGTCGAGCGCCTGATCCTGCGCCTGCTGCCCACCCAGCGCTGCCGCCTGGCGCTGGTCGCCGAGCAGCTGGGGTTGCATGAGCGGGTGTTGCAGCGGCGCCTGGCCGAGCAAGGCAGCGGTTTCGAAACGCTGCTTGAGGCCCTGCGCCGGGACCGCGCCGAGCTTTACCTGGCCGAACGCAACATGCCGATGTCACAAGTGGCCGGTTTGCTCGGCTTTAGCGAGCAAAGCGTGTTCAACCGCGCGTGCCGACGCTGGTACGGCACCACCCCGAAGGCACGGCGCCAGCATCTGCTGGCGGCTGCGCCCGACTGATCAGTTGAGCCCCAGCTCTTTGGCCCTGGCCACGGCCTGAGTGCGACGCTCCACGCCCAGTTTGAAATTGATCCGCTGCGCATGGGTTTTGACGGTGTGCAAGGAGATAAACAGGCTTTCGGCAATCTGCTGGTTGGAAAAGCCCTGGGAGATCAGCTTGAGCACGTCCATTTCGCGGCGGCTCAACAGCGCCGCCGGCTCGCCCTCGCTACTGCTGGCTTCGCCTGCCCAGCGGGCCAGCGCCGGGTTGCGCAAGGCAAACGCCCGCTCGACACTCACCAGGCCCATTTGCCGGGCCTGGGCAAGCGTCTCCAGCAGCATCTGCTTGGCCTGCGCCGGCTTGTTGTCGGCGTGCAGCGCCTCGGCCAGGCTGAAGCCTGCTTCACAGGCCAGGGCCCGGCGCCCTTCGTTGCGGGCCCGCGCGTGCAAGTGCGTGAGTTTTTCCAGGGCCGGGCCGACCGCCCCCCCGGCAAGGCTTGCCTGCAGTTGCAGAAGGTGCAGGCGCAGGTGCAGGTCGGGCGCGCCATACGGCGCGTATTCCAGTGCCGTCGCAGGCAAGCCGCTCAAGGCTTTATCCACCTGCGCCGTACGCCCCTGGCGCAGCCACAGGCGCGCCTTGGCCCGTAGCACCTGACCTTGATAGACCGACTCGCTGATCAGGTTGTACTGCATCGCCCGTTCGGCATCGGAAATACGCGTAAAGGCACTGGCCAGGTCGCCCTGCACACCGTCCAGCTCAGCCAGGCCCAACAAGCCCCAGAACGCCGCCAGATCACCACAGAACTGACATTCCTGCATGCCCGCCTGAAACACCGTTTCCGCTTCCTGATAGCGCCCCAACTGCACCAGGATCGACGCCTGACGCAGTTGCACCCGGCCTCGCATCGGGCTCGCCTCAGCCCCCCAGGCCGCAGACAGCTCAGTGTACAGACGCTTGAGCAACGTCTCGGCACGCAGCAGCTCACCGCGCAGTTCCAGCAGTTTCACATGCCCCAGGGCCATGACGCTCTCCATGGCCAGGCTGGCGTGCTGTCGGGCCTTCTTGGTGGCGTCGCGATTGAGCTCCAGCGCTTCGTCCAGGCGCCCGTCGATCAAGGCCATTTCCACGAGCAGAGCAGTACTGAACAGGCATTGGCTCCAGGAGCGCTCGGGCAACTCCTCTACGGCTTCAGTCAGCCAGCGCCGCGCTTGCTCGCCCTGCCCACGATGAAACGCAATGTTGCCGCGCAGCGCTTTCCACTGCGCGATCAGTTCAAACTGACGCACCGCATCGGGCTGCGGCAGAAAGCGGGCCAGCTGCTCGGCGTACACCTGCGCTTCGTCGAGCCGGCCACTGAGCAACAACGCCCAGGCATTGAGTATCAACAAACGCGGGGTGCTGACGAGCAGCTCGCCCGGTAGCTCGCGGCGCCACTGCATCAGTTGCGCCAGGCTACGCCCTTGCAACAAGGCATCACCGGTGAAGCGCTGCATCAGGCTGGCGGCCATCTCCGGCTGATCGGCGCGCACCGCATACTCCAGCGCCAGGCGCACATTGCCCTGGTTTACGTACCACTGGCAGGCCTTGCGAAACACCGCCTTGGCGAGGTTCTCCGGCAACTCGCCAGCCAGCGCGCCCCTGACCGCCACAGGCACTTGGTACACCTGCCCGTCACTGCCGACCGGCTCGATAAACAACCCGCAGGTGCTCAACTGCTCAAGCAAACCCGCGCCTTCGCCAACCCCGAGCAGGTGCTCGCACAACCCGGCATCGAAGTACGGCAGCTGCGCAAGGGTGAACAGCGCCTGGCGCCATTGCTCCGGCAACTCGTCCAGCAGCTCCCGGCGCAGGTATTCAAACAGCAAGCCCTCTGCCAAATTGAAAGGCTGCGGTTCGGCCGTAGATTTCAGCGCCAGCAGGTACAGGCGAATGCCGGCGCACCAGCCTTGGGAGTCCGTACGCAGGTCGTTGACGGCAGGCCATGGCCAGTGCCGGTCCTTGTGTTGCAACAGCTCGCCCAACTCCTGCTCGTTGAAACCAAGCTCGGCACTGCCCAGCTCGAACAGGTCGGCATCGAGCAACAGACGGGTAAGCTGCAAGGCGGGCCGCCGCCGGCACGCCAGCCACCAGTTGACCTGCGCTGAGGTGCTCAGGATCAGGTCATTGAGCAGCGCATCCAGCGCTGCGTCGGGCAGCCGCGGATAGTCGTCGATCATCAGCCACAGCGCAGACTGCGCGGTATCCAGATGCTCACGAACCTGCGCCGGAGAATGCCCTTCTACCCCGAGGGCATCGGCCAGTTGCTGCAGGAAGGCTTCGCAGCTGATGGCTTTGCCACGCAGGTTGAGGTAGACCACGCGGGTATCGGCCGGACAATGCTGGACACACTCGCTCAACAGCGCGCTTTTACCGCTGCCAACCGGGGCGCAGAGCAGGCGTAACCGGCAGTGGGCGTTAAGCAATGCTTCGCTCAGGCGTGGGCGCTGCACATGGCCAGGCGCGAGTCGTGCCGAGCCTGCAGGTAAGGTGTGGCGGGTGTTCAGTTGGGACATTGGCACATCAGCTTATTGTTCTTTGTAGCAGCATGTTGCAACTCGGCGGGCGTCAAGGCAAACAGCGCTGCAAAAAATGAGCGACCCAATGTTTGCGGTTACTCTTCAGCCTCCGGAAAATTACGACAACTCTTGCGTTCGGCCAGCTCCTTGTCACTGGGACGCTGGTCCACGAACACCGCATGGCCGTCTTTGTAAATCTCCAGAAAGCCCCAGTGCAGATCCTGCTCGCGCTGGCCGGGCTTGGGCGGTTCACGCCACCAGGGTTCACGACTGATCAACTGCATGGCCAGGCTCCGGTTACAACAACCTGTTTACTATAGTTGAGTGAACGATGAGCGTTTTGCTGCCCCAAAACAGTGCAAACCCACTAGAATGGGCCACCTTTTTCCTCGGCACTTTCCATGGATATCGAGCTGGCCCGTACCTTTCTTGAGATCGTCCGTTGCGGCAGCCTGGTTTCCGCTGCCGAGCGCCTGCATGTCACCCAGACCGCCATTACCGCGCGGGTGCAGAAGCTCGAGCAGCACCTGGCCTGCCAGCTGTTCATCCGCAGCCGCAGCGGCGCCACCCTCACTGCCGATGGCGAAGCCTTCGTGGTGTACGCCAACCAGCTGGTACAAACCTGGGAGTCGGCCCGTCGCGACTTGCCGCTGCCCGAAGGCTGCCACCAGGTGCTGCATATCGGCGGCGAAGTCAGCCTGGGCAACCCGATGGTGCTCGACTGGGTCAGCGCGCTGCACCACGCCATGCCCAGCCACGCCATCCGCAATGAAGTCAGCGATGGCGAATCGTTGCTGCGCAAACTGGAAATGGGCACGCTCGACGCCGTGCTGGTGTACCAACCGACTTATGGGCCGGGTGTGCAGGTCGAGCAACTGATGGAAGAAAAGCTCATTCGCATACGTCGTACCGACAAGCCTGAGCCCTATATCTACATTGACTGGGGCGAGGACTTTCGTCGCCAGCACGATGCCGCCCTGCCCGAGCTCACCCGCCCGACACTGAGTTTCAACCTCGGTCCGCTGGCGCTGCAATTCATCCTCGAACACGGCGGCAGCGGCTACTTCCGTACCCGCGTGGTGCAAAGCTACCTGGACAGCGGCATCTTCGAGCGCGTGCCGCAGGCACCGGAGTTCACCTACCCCACCTACCTGGTACACGCCCGCGAGCGTGACAGCGAAGCCCTGCAACAGGCCTTCACGGTGCTGCGCAAACTGGTCGCCGACGGCGACAGCGACTGGTCACAGCGCTGGGACCCGGTGATCTGAAGGTGCGCCGGTTGTCAGCAGGTGCCGCTTGAGCCCGGCGATCAGGTCGGTCTGGGTGATGACACCGGCCAGTTGCTGGCCCACCAGCACTGGCAGGCAATGCAAGCCTCGGTCGCTCAGCAGCGGAATCAGCGTCACCACCGGCTCGTTGCTGTTCACCGTAATCACCGGCCGGCTCATGATCTGTGCCACCCGCACCTGACGGCGGCGCAACAGCCCGCGCCAGCTGAACTGCGACTGGGCCATGGCGGCACCGGCCAGGTCGCTGAGGGTGACGATCCCCACAAGCTGCTGCGCCTCATCGAGTACCGGCAAGGCCTTGACGTGATGGCCGGACAATTGCTTCCAGGCCGCTTGCAAGGTTGTGCCTGGTGTGACCTGCTGCACATCGCGGGACATCACCGACGCGGCGGTGATCCCGCCCAGGCTGCGCTTGAGCGCGTGCTGCTCGGTGGTCAGGATGATGTGCTCGAGTTCGTCACGCGTGATGTCGACGAACTCGCCCAGCGCTTCGAGCGTCTGGTCCAGGTCCTCGCCACTTACGCCAACCCGCTCACCGGGCGAGACATCGGCGGTGTGATGCAGGTCGCTGCGCGGGGCGGCGGTCTTCGGGTAGCGCACGCCGGTCAGGCGGTTATAGATCACCGCCACGGCGACCAGCACCAGGGCGTTGAGCATGATCGGCTCGAACACCCTGTCGCCCAAGGCTGCAAGCGACGAGTCAGCCAGCACCACACTGACCGCTACTCCACCGCCAGGCGGATGCAGGCAGCGCAGCAGGCACATCACCAGCAACGCCACCCCTAGCGCCAGCGCCGCCACCCAGAGGCCGCTGCCGAACCAGTGATGCAACACCAACCCGACCACGGTCGCGCTGGCGTAGCTACCGACAAAAGGCCAGGGCTGGGCCAGCGCACCGGAGTGCACGGCGAACAACAGCACTGCCGAGGCGGCCAACGGCCCCAGCAAGTGCAGGGCCACGGCGCTGCCAAATACCTGGGTGCAGGCAAGGCCTGCGAGCAGCAAACCGAGCAATGCACCGACGCCTGCGCGCAGCCATTCTTTCGGGGGGATGTTCAGCGGAGCCGGCAGCAGCCGGGTAAACCAGTTGTTCAAGCGGCGGGAAGGCATAGGTAAATCAACGACCTGGCAGTAAAAAAAGCCCGGCCGACAAGGGCTGGGCTGAGCATTGCACGGGGCAACGCCGAATGGGCTCCGTCCATGGAGATGGAATGTTTGAGTGTTGCAAAATATTGCGTGCAGGGGATTCTGACCGCGAAGCGCACGCGGGTGTTAATTCAAAATAGTGAAGGCTGGCTGCAAATATTTTGCAGTCTTCAGCGCTGCCCTCAGTTGTTGCGCCGGGCCGTGCGCCGCGCCACACCCGCGACGCTTACCGGTGTAAGCGGGCGCCCCACCACGGCCTGGGCGTCGGGAATCAGGCTATGCACGCCCGGTACCGACAAGGTTTCGCCCAATTCAAGGGCAGCGGTCAGGGCAAAGCCTGCCAGTAAAAAGCCACCCGACTTCATCAACAGGTTCATTTGGCTTTCGCTCCTACAAAGTTGCTCGGCAGGCCCTCTGCATTCGGCAGGTCTTTAAGCTCGATCTTTTTCGCGTTGGTGGCGTTGTTGAAGGCAAACTCCTCCGGCGCGACCTGAACGCCGCTTTTCCAGTCGCTCAACTGGATGCTGTATTGCGGTCCACCGGTAATCTTTTTAGAGGTGATCACATACCGACAGGGGTAAGGCTGATCGCCTTGGGCAATCCAGATCTGCCAGTCGACTTCTTTCTTGCGAAAGGCCAGGTGATCACACTCGACACCTCCGATGACCCCACTGCCCAGGTCCTTGATGTCGGTAACACCTTCCATCAACTGCTCCTGCGGATTGGACATGAACAGATCGGCGCCTGGCAGCGGCCTGTTGTACTTGTCCCGCAGTTCGTCCAGCAGGTGGTCCAGCGTGCCGGGTATTTCGATCTGGGCGTAGATGTTCTTTTTCTTGCCGAGCAAGGTCAGGGTCTTGCCGTCAAAAAGCATTTCGATGTCGGTAAAACCACTGGAACGCGTACTGCGGATTTTGTCAGGCCGGCTGATCAGCACCGTGCCGGAGCCAGCCAATGTCAGCCGCTGCTGATCTTTGCTGACCACATCAAGCGTGGTGTCGTAGCTGAATGACAGGGTTTTCTGCGCGGTCATGTAGTCGGACATGCTTTTGAGCAGGCGCTTGGCATCGGCTTCATCGGCCTGTGCCGGGATCGAGGCGGCAAAACCGGCGATCAGGGCAAGCCCTGTAGCCAGTGCACGTGTTGATGAGGAACGGGTTAACCTTCGGGCGCTGATATTCATGGGAATTTACCGCCATGAGTGTGCCGAACTGGCATCGCGGACCCATAACGATAGCCCCGTCCCCCGCCGCGCGTGGGCCATTTGCCGACCACTCATCAGACCATCAGGCCAGCCTGGCTCAGCTTTTCTTCAGCCAGGGCCCGACCAGCCCCAGGGCACCCCGGCCACCGCGGCGCAGGCTTGCCAGCAATGGCAGCCAGGTGACCTCGGTAATTACCACCTCCGACGCCGGCATCAAACGCACCTCGCCCGCCGTGCCCCCGGCCGGGCCGCCATCGGGCATGTAGATGGTCACCCAGTCATCGACGGCATCCAGGACCAGACACAAACGCCAGCCTTCACCCTCGGCAATCATGCCGACCTTGGTGTCTGTCTCTTCCTCCAGGCCCGCCAGGCGGGTGCTGAAGTCCTTGAACAGCTGATAGCCGGGAAGGTTGCCCAGCACCTTGTCCTCTACCGATGCAAGCGCTTTGGCGGCCACGGCGGTCCTGGCCAGCAGACCGGCTGCAAAGCAGATCACGATCAGCCCGACCCCTGCTGCCAGGCTGATCAAGGTGACGCCGGCGACATGGTAGCCGGCAAACACTGGCGCCACGGCCTGCACAGGACCGTGCAGCAAGTGGATGGCCTTTTCGATCAGGACCACGATCAGCACCAACGGGAGGATGAACAACACGCCACCAATCACCGTGGTCTTGATGAACTTGAACATGACAATCCCCTGTGCGCCTGCCTGTGTACGGCAATCGCTTGAAGGCTAGTTCAACACCGCGGTTTTGGAGCCACTATTGGTTGCAGCGCATGGGCGACCGCTACGCGCTCGATCGCAGGCTGCGCCAGCTCCCACAGGTAGGCGCATGAGCCAACGCTACGCCGAAAACTCGGGCTCGGTACGCGCCAATTGGCGTTTCACACTCTCCAGATGCAGGCGTGCACTTTCGGCATTGCCGACCTGCATCTGCCGACAGGCCGCGCTGGCGACCTCATGAGGAACACGCTTCAACGGCCTGCCGCTGGCCATCGCCTTCAACTGCACCTCGGCCGCCCTTTCCAGGTAATAAAGATCATCCCAGGCCTCGGCGACAGTGGGCCCCAATACCAGTGGCCCATGGTTTTTCAACATCACGATGTCCGCCGAACCCGCTGCCCGGGCGATACGTTCGCCTTCGGCTGCATCCAGGGCCAGCCCGTTGTAATCCTCGTCAACCGTCAAGCGTTCATAGAACTTAAGCGCCGTCTGCCCGGCCCAGACAAAAGGGGCGCCCTCCAGCATGCACAAGGCCGTGGCGTGCGGCATGTGGGTGTGAAACGCCGCCGTCGCCCCGGGGTTCAAACGGTGCAACTGCGCATGAATGAAAAATGCCGTGGCCTCGGGCTGGCCCTCACCCGCCACTACCCGACCGTGAAAATCACAGATCAGCAACGATGAGGCGGTCACTTCGGCAAACGCCAGGCCGAACGGGTTGACCAGGAACAGATCCCGATGACCCGGCAGCACAAAGGAGAAATGGTTGCAGATGCCTTCACCCATCCCCAGCCTGGCCGCCATGCGAAAGCAGGCCGCCAGGTCTATCCGGGCCTGGCGTATCGCCAGAGTGTCCAGATTACTGGCCGACGGGTGCGCACCTGATGCGCGGTTTACATCAAAAGCATGGGCCATGGTCAAACGTCCTGAGTCGACAAAGCGTGCCTGCAAGACTAGCCAGAATGCGCAATACGCCAAGGGACAGTTGCACGGATTGCTTGTGTCAGTCACCTGACCCGGCGCTTCCCCGCATCTGGCCCTACAGGCGCTTCGAGGATTGTTCCTATCTTGACCCCGAGCACCGTGAACCCACGGCCAAACCCGCATCAGCCCTGAGGTCGAACATGAGCAAGCCGGTTTCCAATGAATACGTCCACGCCTTGGATCGCCAATACGTTTTCCACTCCTGGTCAACCCAGGGCACCCTCAACCCGCTGGTGATCGCCGGTGGTGAAGGCTGCACCTTGTGGGACTACGAAGGCCGTCAGTACCTCGATTTCAGCAGCCAGCTGGTCAATACCAACATTGGCCATCAGCACCCCAGGGTCATTGCCGCCATTCAGGCGCAAGCCGCCTCGCTGGTAACAGTCGCCCCGGCAACCGCCAACCTGATGCGCGGCGAAGCGGCCAAACGCATCCTCTCCCATGCGCCGGCCAGTTTCAGCAAGGTGTTCTTCACCAACGCCGGGGCGGACGCCAATGAAAACGCCATGCGCATGGCCCGGCTGTTCACCGGGCGCGACAAGATCCTCTCGGCTTACCGCTCCTATCACGGCAGCACGGGGGCGGCGATTGTCGCCACCGGCGACCCGCGACGGGTGCCCAATGAATACGCCCGCGGGCACGTGCATTTCTTCAACCCCTACCTGTACCGCAGCGAATTCAACGCCACTTGCGAAGAAGAAGAATGCCAGCGCGCCCTGCAGCACCTGCGACGCGTGATCGAATGCGAAGGCCCCAACGCCATTGCTGCGATTCTGCTGGAAACGGTACCGGGCACCGCCGGTGTGCTGGTGCCGCCTGCCGGTTACCTGCAAGGTGTGCGCGCCCTGGCCGATGAGTTCGGCATGCTGTTGATCCTCGACGAGGTCATGGCCGGATTCGGACGTACGGGCAGCTGGCTGGCCCTGGATCATTTTGCCGTGGTGCCCGACCTGATCTGCTTTGCCAAGGGGGTCAATTCAGGGTATGTGCCCGCTGGCGGCGTGATGATTTCGCAAGCGATCAGCGACTACTTCGATCACCATTTCTTCCCGGGTGGCCTGACCTACTCCGGGCACCCGCTGGCCATGGCGGCCATCGTTGCCACCCTCGATGTCATGGCCGAAGACGGCCTGGTCGACAACGCCCGTCATGTCGGCCAGGAGCTGTTGGGCCCCGGCCTGCGGGCCTTGGCCGCCAAGTACCCGTTGATCGGCGAGGCCCGCGGCATCGGTTTGTTCTGGGCACTGGAGTTTGTCAGCGACGAGAAACTCAAGACGCCGCTGCCCGCCACGGTCATGGCCCAGATGAAGGCCGCGTTCCAGGCGCGAGGCCTGCTCACCTTCATTGTCGAAAACCGCGTACACGTGGTGCCGCCGTGCATCGTCAACCCTGCCCAGATCGCCCAGGCGCTGGCAGTTTTCGATGAAGTGATCGGCGAGTTCTCGGCCAGATACGCGCACTGATCACCGTTGCGCGCCCGGCTCGTTGCCCATGAGCAAACAGCCGGGACGCCTCAAAGCGCCGGGCCTTCGCCATCCTGTTCAGCACTCATCAAGTACCTGCGCCAGCTGGCGAATGCCTGGACGAATGTGCGCAACATCGATGGCGTGAAAACCCAGGCGCATGAAATTCGCAGGCGGCGCCTGGTCAAAGAAAAACTGCGCACCCGACTCGATCAGTACACTGCGCCGGGCTGCGGCCCAGGCCAGCTTCTGGGTATCGACATGCGCAGGCGCCGCCAGCCAGAACGCACTGGCGCCTTCACTGCCAACTGGCCGACAGCTGCCGAGCGTCTGGCTGAGCGCTTCGCTCAGCGTCTCGCGTCGACGCGCATGTTCTTCACGAAAACGCCGCAAGTGCGCATCGTAGTGACCTTGGGCGAGAAACTGCGCGAGCATGCGCTGGTTGTTCAGGGGCGGATGGCGATACATCAGGCGGCGCAGGGCGCGCAGCTCATCGATCAGCTCCGCGTCAGCCACCATGTAGCCGATGCGCAAGCCCGGTGAAAACGCCTTGGACAAGCTGCTCAGGTAGATCACCCGGCCGCTGCTGTCACTGGCTTTAAGGGCCGGCTGCGGGTGGTTGTCCAGGTTCAGTTCAGCGTCGTAGTCATCCTCGATCAAGACCTGATCGTGGCGGCGTATCTGGCGCAACAACTCCCCCCTGCGCGGCGCGCTCATGGAGATGCCGGTTGGCACCTGATGACCGGGCGTGACATACAGGTACTCGCATTGATCCAGGCGCGCATCCACCACCAGCCCCTGTTCATCGATGGGCTGCAACTGCACCTGCGCGCCCTGCAAATCGAAAATGCTCTGCGCATCGCGAAAGCCGGGGTTTTCGATGGCGACCTTGACGCCATTGCCCATCAACAGGGTCGCCAACAGGTACAAGGCATTTTGCGAGCCGAGGGTCACGAGGATTTCGTCGGGCCGGGCCCAGATGCCACGCTTGGGCAGTACCCGTGTGCGCAACTGCTCAATCAGCATTTCATCGTCACGGTCGAAGCGGTCGCGCATCCAGCCCTGGTCGCGTTCGCTGCGCAGGGTATTGCGCGACACCTCGCGCCAGCGCTCCAGCGGGAACAGGTCCTGGATCGGCTGCCCATAGATGAAGGGGTAGGTAAAACTCGACCAGTTACCGGGCCTGAGCACGCCGTGCTTCAAACTGGGGAGCAGCTTGAAGCGATCGCTCCAATCCGGGGCGCGGTCACTGCCACCGTCGTCGCAATAGCCCGGCTTGCGCACCGGGTTGAAGCGCAACAAGGACTCGTCGAACGCGGCACCGCAATAGTCCGGGTGCAAGTAATAGCCGCTGCGCGGACGGCTGACCAGGTAGCCGTTGTCCAGCAGGCTTTCATACACCAGCGCCACGGTATTGCGCGAAATCGACAATTGCTGGGACAGCTTGCGGCAGGACGGCAAGGGTTCGTCCGCCGGGAACCCGCCGCCCAGGATCGTTGAAACCAGCGACTCCCTGAGCTGCTCCTGCAGACCGCGTTGCTGGTCAAAATCCAGGTGAAACAGATGATCGATCATAGCCTTTCCATTCGCTTGCCGACCTTTGGTCAAAGCAAATAGCGCGCCATGCTTTTTACCGTGTCGACTGGCCAGTCGAATGCACTGAACTGCCCCTATCGCTGCGCCGAAGCGCCTCACTATGGTTGAGCCAAGGCCAGCGCAAGCCCCCGGCGAAAGCGGTCAGACACACCCCCTTCCGACAAGTGGAGCAGCACACATGAAGCACTCAAGCATGGCATCGATGCCAGCCAAAACCCTGGGCCTGTTGCGCAAATTGACCCTCGCCACCCTGGTGGTGTCCGCCTCCTTCGGGGCCCATGCCGACCTTGGCGAGGTGAAGAGCAAAGGGGTCCTGAGCGTCGCCACCGAGGATGACTACGCGCCGTTCAACTTCATCGTCGATGGCACACCGGAAGGTTTCCACAAAGACCTGCTGGAAGACCTGAAAGCGTATGCCAGCGCTCAGAAGTTCGACGTCAAACAGGACATCCTGCCGTGGACCGGCCTGCTCGCGTCGGTGTCGTCGGGTCAGTACGACCTGGCGTTTACCGGTGCACTGGTGACCGACGAGCGCCTGCGGGTATTCAACTTCGCCCCGCCCTTCGCTTCTGCGCAGCACTTTTATGTCAAACGCGCCGGCGACACCCGTCTCACCGATATCGCCAGCCTGTGTGGCAAAACCGTCGGACTGCAAGCCGGCAGTGCCTTGCTCGCACGTTTGCCGGAGCTGAAGAAAATGATGCAGGCCCAGGGCTGCGAGATCGGCAAGGTGGTGGAGTACCCGTCCTATCCAGAGGTGTACGCCGACCTTGCCAACGGGCGCCTGGACTACGCAATCAACGCACTGATTTCCGTCAACGACCTGGTCAAGGCGCGCGGCGACACCTTCGCCAAGGGCATCGCCGTCTCAGGTGCCGGGTTTGCCGCCTGGCCGGTGCCCAAGGGCAGCCCGGAGCTGCTCACGTTCCTCACCGGATTCATGGACCACATCCGTGCCAACGGCCGCCTGGCTGAGCTGCAAGCCAAATGGTTCGGCGAGGCCTTCGCCGACATGCCCAAGGAGCCGATCACCGAAGTGACCCAGTTCCATACCCTCGCCGGCATGCAGTAAGTCGCCCCTGCTCGCCCGGCCATCCGTGACCGGGCGCTGCACCGCCCTTCCCTTTCGTGTAATTCAAGGACCTGCGGTATGAACGGACAAGCCTGGTTGTTGCTGTTCGAAGGCGCCTGGACGACCCTCTGGATATCCGCCACGGCGATTGCCATCGGCGTCGTGCTCGGGCTCGCCATCGCCCTGGTACGCATGGCAAAAGTCCCCTTTGTCGACCAACTGCTGGTGCTCTACATCAGCCTGGCCCGCGCCACCCCTTTGGTGACGTTTGTGCTGTTTCTGTTCCTCTCGGCACCCACCTTCGGCATCAACATGAGTCGCAACACGGCGGCCATCGTCGCCATGACCCTGAACACCGCCGCCTTCAATGCCGAGATCTGGCGCGCCGCCTTCCTGAGCTTTTCCCGTGATCAAAAGGAAGCCGCACTGGCCTGTGGCATGACCAGCGGGGTGTTCTTCCGGCGCATCATGCTGCCGCAGATGATCACCACCAGCCTCCCCGGCCTGGTCAACGAAATGTCGTTCCTGATCAAGGGCAGCCCGGCGATTGCGGTGATCGGCATCGTCGACCTGACCCGTGTGACCAACCGCATCGCCGCGGTGACGTACGACCCCCTGCCGCCGATTCTCGCCGCCGCGCTGCTGTACATGCTGATCATCAGCGTCCTGCTCAAGCTGCAGGCGATGGCGGAAAAGAAAGCCAACCGCCTGGCCATGTAAGGAACCCACACCATGACTGAATGGAGCATTCTCTGGGACGCACGCGAGGTCTTCTTCAACGGATTGATCGCCACCGTGCAGCTGTTCGTCCTCTCGACCCTCTGCGCCTTTGTGCTGGGCTGCGCGCTGGTCTACCAGCTGGAGCACGGCAACCGCCTGTCCAGGGCGCTGCGTCTATTGATCAACCTGATGCGCACGCTGCCCTTCCTGATCCTCGCCTACCTGTTGTACTACGGGCTGCCACAACTGGGCCTGCGCCTGAGTGCCTGGTCGGCGGGGCTGCTGGCCCTGATCGTGTACCACGCAGCGTACTTTGCCGAGATTCTGCGTGGCAGCCGCCTGGTCATGCCCGAAGGCTACGTGGAAGCCGCCAAGGCCCACGGTTTCACGCCGCTGCGCCTGTACCTGCGGATCATCCTGCCGACGCTGGTGATCAAGACCCGTCCACTGCTGGGCAATCAGTTGATCATCGCCCTGAAGGACACCGCGTTCCTGACCATCATCACCGTGCAGGAACTGACGGCCGCGGCCAACTCGGTGCAGTCCACCTATTTCATTCCCACCCAGGCGTTCGTCGTGGTGATCATCCTGTATTGGCTGATCAGCATCTGCCTGGAACTGGCACTCAAACGCGCCGCCCGGTTCGGTGCAAAACGAGGGTTCGACTATGTCTGAGCACACGCACGCAAATGCTGTACCGGCGGTCAGCATCAAGAAAATGTCCAAGAGCTTTGGTGACATCGAGGTGTTGCGGGATATCGACCTGGTGGTCAACAAGGGGGAAGTGGTCAGCGTGCTGGGCTCTTCCGGCTCGGGAAAATCAACCATGCTGCGCTGCATCAATTGGCTGGAGGAGCCTGACCGCGGCACCATTCATATTGCTGGCCAGCGGATCGGCGTGAATGAACACGCCGGGCGCAAGATGACCAGCAAGGAGCTGGCAACCGTGCGGGCGAAAACCGGCATGGTGTTCCAGGGCTTCAATCTGTGGCCGCACCTGAGCGTGATCCAGAACGTCATGGAAGCCCCGATCTACGTCAAGGGCATGCCCAAGGAGCAGGCCCGGGCCGTTGCCATCGAACTGCTGGAAAAAGTCGGCCTGGTAGACAAACACAATGCCTTCCCCTTCACCTTGTCCGGCGGACAGAAGCAGCGCGTGGCGATTGCCCGTGCGCTAGCCATGAGCCCGGAAGTGATCCTGTTCGATGAACCGACCTCGGCCCTGGACCCCGAGCGGGTCGGTGAAGTATTGACCGTGATGAAAAACCTCTCCGCCGAGGGCTACACCATGATCGTGGTCACCCACGAAATGGAGTTTGCCCGCGCGGTGTCCGATCAGGTGGTGTTCCTCGAAAAGGGCCTGATCATCGAAAAGGCTCCCCCCGCGCAATTTTTCACCAACCCGAAGACCGAGCGGGTACGCAAGTTCCTCGAGATTTCCGCCTGACACTCCCGTCTTTCAGCGCACAGGTCGCAATTTGACCCATGTGCACTCACGTGCTCACACCAAACGAGGTAACACATGAACAAGGTCGCATTCATCACCGGCGCAACATCAGGTTTCGGTCGCGCCACGGCAAGGCGCTTCGCCGACGCCGGCTGGTCGCTCGTGCTCAGTGGCCGGCGGCTGGAACGCCTGCAGGCACTGCACCAGGAACTGGGCGACAAGGTGCCCGTGCATATCGCCGCGCTGGATGTGCGTGATGCCGCGGCCGTGCAGCAGTTGGTCGACACATTGCCAGAAGGGTTTGCCTGCATCCATGCGCTGATCAACAACGCCGGCCTGGCCTTGGCGCCAGAACCTGCACAACACGTAGCGCTTGAGGACTGGCACACGATGATCGACACCAACATCACCGGGCTGGTCAACGTCACCCATGCGGTGCTGCCGCGGTTACTGGAAACCGGCAAGGGCGCGAGCATCATCAACATCGGTTCGGTGGCCGGCGAGTGGCCGTATCCGGGCGGTCACGTCTATGGCGCGAGCAAGGCGTTCGTCAAACAGTTCAGCTTCAACCTGCGTTGCGACCTGATCGCCACCGGCATCCGGGTGACCGACATCGCCCCGGGAATGGCTGAAACCGAGTTCACCCTGGTACGCACCAAAGGCAACCAGGCCGCTTCGGATGCCTTGTATGGCAGCACTACGCCATTGACTGCCGAGGACATTGCCGAGCAGATTTTCTACGTCTGCAAGCTCCCCGAGCACATCAATATCAACCGCCTGGAAATCATGCCGAGCCGCCAGGCCTGGTCGCCGTTTGCCATCGATCGCGACTGATGAGGGCGTAGATCCGGCCCATTCAAAAAACGCACCGCTGGCCCTGAGGCCACGGTGCGTTTTCTTTATGGCGTGACGAGGGCGTTGATCAGGGTTGCGCCGGATAACACCACCAGAAGCACGCCGATCACCGTCTGCAGTGACATCGGCTTGCGCCGGAACAGCCATTGCCCCAACAGGTTGCCCGCCAGCGCCGGCAGCAACAGCGACACGGCGAGGTCTACCTGCGTACGGTTCAGCGCCTGCAGAAGCCACAGACTTGTTAGCGCACTGGCACTGCTGACGGCAAAAAAGATGATCGCCGTGCCGCGCACACTCGCCGTCGACAAGCCACTGCGCAACAGATAAACCACCAGCGGCGGGCCGCCTGCCGAGGCCATTGCCGTGGCCAGCCCCGACACCAACCCCGCTGGCAACGCCCAATGGCTCGCCAGCGTCTTGGGTGCCCGGCCCGCAGCGGGCCTGATCAATACCAGCACGCCACCGACCAGGCACATTGCGGCGGTTACCGGCGCCATCCAGTACCCGGGAAGCCTGGCCAGGGCCAGGGCGCCCAATGGCACCGCCAGCAGCATGCCGATGACCAGGCGCATACCCACCCGGGGGTGACATGTCGCCAATGCATTGGGCCACAGGCTGACACTGCACAACAGATCGAGCATCAACACCACGGGGATTACCTGGGCCGGCGCCAGGCTGGCAAGCAGGCCCAACGTCAGGACCATGGCGAAACCAAAGCCGCTGTAACCGCGGACCACACCGGCGGCGAACGCCAGAAACATGAACATAGTGCCGACCCCTTGAGCTTCCGTTGGCAGGACTCTAAGGGGACGACCCAACACCCGACAGGGCCAGTTGCAACGGGTCAGCGGGCCAACACCAACGCTACACCGGGTCCTGCGTCAGTGCCTCACGCGTCAGTTGCAACAGCAAGGCCTGACGTGCGACCTGGCGCTCATCATTGACCGCGTTGACACGGACCAGGTACTCGACCTCCGGTACGCTTTCTGCCTCCTCCAGCAGTGCGTTCAAGCGTTCGTGAAAGGGCGCATCGACTACTTCAAGACGCGCCTGTTCGGTGCGTTGCAGGTGCTCTTGCCAAAATTCGCGCTGCACCAGCGATGCTGCCAGTTGCTCGGTTGTTTCAGTGTTCAGTACCTGGTTGCGCGCCCGTTCGATACGCGCCTCATCAACCCCTGCGACTTCAGCAAACAACATATCGCCAGGTTGTGCGGGCAGATCAAGCGCATCGCGCAGGGCCACCCGGTAGGCCAGCCCTACTTCGATCTCGTCAGGATTGCTACCCGCCGCACGGCGCGCCTGAATGTCCTCCAGCGCTATCCGGTCGACCTGGTCCAGGCGCCACAGTTGCCGCCCCAGGTGCAGCAATGCGCCCTGCTGGTCTCCCGCCACAGCGTCTAGGCGCGCTCGCCAGACCAGCATGCGCAATTCCAGGTTGCTGAAGCACAAGGCTACGCTGTCCTGGCAGGTCAATTGCTGGGTGACCTGAGAGAAGATCTCCTCGCGCAGGCTGGCATGCTCGCGCATCCACTGCAGCAGGGTGAACACCCGATCGGCCAGGGCCTCGCTACGTCGCCGGAAGTCTGCCGTGTCCAGCAAACGCCCCAGCAGCTGAAAAAAGTCATCGCTCCTGGGCTCCATCTCCATCACCTCCCAGACCGACGACAACTCATCGCGCGCCAGGCTGTTCACCGCATCGAGCCAGCGTTGCCGGGCAGAGATCGAGCCCTCGGCGACTACTTCGCCCAGCGGTGGCACGGCCGCCTGCAGACGCTGCGCGTCCTGCGCGTTCAACGGGTTGCCCCACAGCAGGATCATCCGCCGGGTCCATATCGGCGCCCGATGAAATCGCCGCGGCAATGCGCTGATGCGATTGTCGCGCAAGTCGACCAGCATCAGTTCGGACGCGTCCAGCACGCCCGCCGGCAATTCGGTCAGGTGCGTATTGCGCAAGTGCAACCGGCGCAGGCGTGTCAGGGCGACAAGGGAAAAGCCGCGCCCCAATGGATTGAACGACAGATTCAGGTATTCGAGGGACTCGGACTGGGACAGTAACCTGGCCTGGTCAGCATCCAGCACGATTCGGTTGTTGAACATGTCCAGCTCGCGCAGGTGCTCAAGCTGCGAGAGGCCCGACGGTACCCGCGCAAGCCGGTTGCCGTTGAGTTCCAGAATCCTGATGTTGCTGAATGCGCGCAGGAAGCTCGTCGGTATGTCCTGCAACTCCATGCCCATCAAGGCCAGTTCCGAAACATGGCCAAAGCTGACATCGGCCGGGAGCGTCGGCAAGACGCCAGGGGCGGCGGCAAACATGGCAAACCGGTAATTTTGCACGCCCTCCGCACCGGCTGGTCCCGTGGTCGTTCTATGTCGCCAGCAATCGATCAGGCAGCGCATGAAATAGTCGCGCTCCTCACGCACATCGGCACGGGTGACCTGGGCTGACCATTGCTGCAGATGGCTGTCCAGTGATGCGAGCTCATTGCCCAGCCGGGTTATTTCGGTGTTGACGTCCAGCTGCGCATGCCGGACATCATTCAACCAGGCCAGGACCTGAGTATCGGTAAAGCTGGGATACAACTCGCGGATCATGGCGAACAGCGCCAGCGGCCTGGGCCCGCCTCCGGCAGCGCCGCGGCCGCTCAACGGATACCCTACCCGACCATCGATCAATCGTTGCGGCGCGCGGAACCAGCCCCTGGCTCTGTGCCCACCGAGTAGCTGTGCGACCTGTTCGCGGCGATTGACGGCCTGACGCCCCAGCAGCACCCGCAGGTTGTGGGCAAACGGCTCGCTCACGCCAATGGCGTTACGCTGGTGATCATCATGCGCGCTGGCAAGCACATCGAACAGCTCTCCAGCATCACCCTGCGCCCTCCCCTGGGCATCGAGCCGCTGGAAACGGCCGGCAAGGTGGACAAGGTCAACCTGCCGGGAACCTGCGCCTACCACCAACAATTGCGGACCGCCGCTTCCCCCTTCGAACAGCCTCCAGCGCATCGTTGCGCCCCCTGGCAGGTGCTCAAGCATCGCCAGGGCAACCCGGGCCAGGTCGGCGTTCTGCGGTGTATCCAGATAGAAGGCTTCGAACACCCGGGCCTGCCGAATACGTGATGACTGCACCCGCGCCGCTTCGCCAAGGCGCAACGGCACACGTGCGCGCTCCATCAGCTGTTGGCGGTCGGCGACGGCAGCCGCCCGTAACAGTTCGCGGGCGGCAGGTTCATGCAGGCTGGGGAAGTTACGGCGCAAGGCCGTGGTATGCGGGGTGGCGCTTGCCTGCTGGGCGTCGTACACACGCTGAAAGACAAGGCGCCGATTGCGCCAGGTCAGTTCAGCCAGGTCCTGATCGGAAAGCTCCCGCGCCGCAGGCAGGCTGCGGGCATGCTGCAACACTATGCCATCGTCGCTGCGCACGCCTGAGCGCAGGGCGCTGATCACCGTGCGGATGCGCTGATCCAGGCGAAAGCGCAATACACTGTCGGCCAGCGCAGCCGCCGGCGCCCGCCCTTCAACATGCAATGCCCGCAACTGATCGGCTTGCATGCCATGGGCCAGCAAAACCTGATCGATCTGCTCGTCATCCAGCTCGCGAAATCGTCCGCCAAGGCGGCGAAACAGGTAATGGCTATCGCGCCACTGCGCGGGCTGCTCGTACCACAGGCGCCATGCGCCCGCTCCGTTGTGGCAGAGCCTCGGACCAACGCCAGCACGTGGGCGCAATTGCCACCGGCTGTCCGAGGCGCGCTGAACCACGGGATAGTAGTGGCCGTCCATCTCGACCCAGGCCTGATCGTCACCCAGTCGGTGTATACCCGCCTCGTCAACAATGGCCTCGGGCGCTGGCGGCGCGCTGCGAAAAGCCTCCCAGGCCGGGCTGCACAGGCGCGTCGTGCCATCGTTCATTTGCGCAGGTACAAGGCTGTCCACCCACGTAGAGCGCGTCCATAACCGTTGCGCCACGCCGATGCCAACGGCAGTAACGCCCATGATTGCGAGGTCGGTGGCCACCTGGGCAAGATGATCAAGCGCTTCGTTGGTATCGCCGTCATGCCAGGCCTCGACGCCATGATAGACCTCGCCAAGCAGCTCCCACGCGGTGACGGCCAGCAGTGCGGCGCCGATAACCGGAACGAAAAAGCCTGCCAGGTTGAGCAATGCCCAGCCTTCGGCCTTCAGACGCTGGTCGTGTGCCTGCTGCACCGCCCGGTCCAGGTCGCTCACCGGTACCGCAATCATCGCGGCATCGTCCTTGATCTGCTCAATACGCGCCTGCCCGAGGGTGTCAAACAGAGGCCCTGAATAAGCGCGCAGGTGTTCGTCCAGGGTGTAGTTGGCCCAGATCGCCAGGTCCTTGTAGGCAGGGATGACGACGGAGAAAAACTGCTGGCTGTCGCGGCGCCGTACGAAACGACTGAAGAAGCGCTGGTAAGAATCCGTACGCAAGCGCCTGCCCAGCTCATTGGCGAGGCGCTGCAGGCTCGTGAAGGCACTCCAGGCGCCATTCGGATCGCCCGGCACATGCACCAGAACGCGGGCGCTGGTATTACGCAGCAGCCCCTCATCAATGACATCGAGCACGACGATCTGCTCAAGGTTGCAGCCCAGCAGGCGCAACTGCTTGGCCACCACCGGTTTGTCCTGCAGCCGCGGCGGTTTGCCATCGGCGCACAGCCCGACAATCAGTTGCAGCTCGTCCTCGCTCAGGACATTGTTCAGCCTGGCCTTGTAGGCATCAACCAGCATCCCGTGACGATGGGAATCACCCAGCAAGGCGGCCACGCTTTGCCCATCCGGCGTGGGCGACAGCAGCACATTGTCCAGATGTTGCTGGTATTGCCCCCCCAGGTCGAGCGTACGACAGATGCCGGCGAACTCGACTGCCGAGGGGGGTTTTACCTGCCCCAGGCGAGAACTGCTGAGGCGATTGCCCCGCGGCTGTCCCTGTGCCGTGGCCTCTTCTGCGGTGAAATTGCGCAGTGCTGCTTCGAGCAACGGCACATCGGCATATACCACTTCGGTGAGGTGGGCCCCCACCGGTTGCGCATTGATGACCGGCTCCCGATGCCCCGCGATGAACGTCCATCGCTGGACGTTGAACGTCTCGTTAAGGTGCTGTTCCAACGCCTGCTCGAGGCGCCCAAGGGCAAAGCCGTCGATGCCTTCGATACGTTCCAGCACGGTGTGTATCCGTTGACGTATCTGCAAGCTCTGACGCAGCGCCGGGCCAAGCTTTGCCATGTGCTCGGGAGTCGCCGAGCGTAGCCAGGTGGGCAAACGCCCGGCAATGAAGTGGTCTTGGAAGGACTGCTCCAGGTCAAGTGTGTCCTGCGTTGCGGGCGCTGGCTTGGGTAGCGTTTCCATGGTGCGTGCCTCCAGGCTGTTGGAGACGCGAGCCTAGGCAGAGCGACATGGTTGCGCAGGCTAGATACTTAATACCTACCCTTGGCCTACGCCGCGCTACCTCGAATAGCAGCAGTTGTCCGAACAATATGATTTCAGCCCCCCATGCGCAGTGCGGATTGAATCGCTTTTGAGAAAGTGGCAGCACGCCCCACTAAAACGGAACATTCCCACAAGCTACGTCGACTCTTCCCTACTTATATTTTTGTTCAGCTTGACCAGACTTCAAGTGTGCCTCCTACATGTGCTTGGCGGCGATCGAGGGGCGCACGCAACATGACTCACACACGCATCCTAAAGTTCACGCATACGAAGCACATGACCTTGAACTATAGAAATACGCTTGTCGAACACTACCTGAAACTTGCCAAAAATCCGCTGCACGTAGATTCGCCTGCGGGTACGGATGCGCGGTTCTCGCCTGAGTTCGAACAGCTTGAAATTGAGCTGGCAAAAGAAGGCGCTCTGCACAATAACAACGAAGTCGACTGGCAAAGCGTACTCACCGGGTGCGAGGCATTTCTTGGCGTACAATCTAAAGATCTGCGAGTAGCCGTTTGGTTGACTTGGAGTTTGTATCAACGTGAATCATTCGCAGGATTACTGGCTGGTTTTACGCTACTGCAGTCCCTGTGCGACATCTACTGGCCAACCCTGCACCCTCTGAAACATAGCACCCGAGCCGCCGCCTTCAACTGGCTGCTGCCCCGGCTGGACAAAGCGCTCTCAGACCATGTGGCAATGACGGAGCAGCTACCGCTATTTCGTCAACTGGCAGCATTGCTTCGCGACCTCGAACACGCACTATCCCATCATTTAGGTGCGCGAGCCCCCATGCTCCTGCCGCTCTCTCGTCGACTTGACGAACTTGTTGCACGCGCGGACAAAGGCTTGCCCACCCAAGGAAGTGTCAGTGCTGCGATTGCACAGGTTAAGCAAATTGCCACTCAAGTTATGTCGCCGAGCTCGGCCGTGGAAAACGAGAAGGACGCCCACAAAAATTTGCGAGCCCTGCAAGATCAAGCCCACTCGTTGTGTAGCTACTGGCTCAAGCAAAAAGTCAGCGATATTCGAGCCCTGCGTTTGGCGCGTACGCTGCTATGGCTGCCAATCGACACACTCCCTGAGCATAACGCCGAGCGCACCACCACCTTACGCGGGATTCCAGCCGACAAACTCGCTCGCTTTCGCGAGTTGTTTCAGCAAGCCAAATACGCGGACCTGCTCCTGGAGCTCGAGGCAACTATTGCCCGTTCGCCATTCTGGCTCGATGGTCAGCGTACGGCATGGGAGTGTCTGCAAGCGCTTCAAGCCGAGCACGCAAGTCGAGAGATAGAGATCCAGTCGGCGCTTTTCCTGCAGCGTTTGCCTGGGCTTGAAGCACTGCACTTTCACGATGGCACGCCATTCGCTGATGCACAGACAAGTATCTGGCTCAGCGCCCACGTGATGCCTCACCTCATGCCCTCGGCCCCGTCAGCTTCAATATCATCCGCAACAACGGAACACACAGATTCCAGTTGGGCGATCGCACTGAGCGAAGCGCTATCCACGTTGCAGAAATCAGGACTCAGGGCCGCAGTTCAACAACTCAAGCGAGCCGGGTGTATTGCCGAAGGTGGTCGAGAGCGTTTTCTGTGGCAACTAGCACTCGCTCGCCTTTGCTTCAACGCCAAGAAATACGAATTGGCCAAGACCCAACTCGATGCACTTGATCAAATTCTTCAGGGTGCCGGCTTGGGGGAATGGGAGCCCGCACTAGTTCTTGAGGTTCTCAACCTGCTGCGTGACTGCTGTGAGCTGTTGCCACAGAACCATGCGGTTCGGGAGCGTAAAGAAGAAATCCATCGAAGACTGTGCCATCTGGACCTCGAGGTAGTACTCGAATAAGTGCTTGAACAACCCGCAAAGGAGAAAGGACATGGCCAAAGAAGGCTCTGTAGCACCCAAGGAACGTATCAATGTCACTTATAAGCCTGCCACGGGAGGGGGCCGTGAAGAAGCTGAGCTGCCATTGAAGCTGATGGTCCTCGCAGACTTCACACAGCGCAAGGATGACCGCCGCATCGAGGAACGCAAACCGATCAGCATCGACAAACACAGCTTTGACGATGTACTGGCCAAACAGGAAATTCAGCTCGCCATCGCCGTCCCCAATCGATTGCAGGATGACAGGAACGACGACGAACTCTCGATTCAGTTACACATCCAGTCAATGAAGAATTTCCACCCTGACCAAATCATTGAGCAAGTACCCGAGCTCAAGAAGCTGATGGCGCTGCGCAATGCCCTTGTCGCTCTAAAAGGTCCACTGGGCAACGCGCCGGCCTTTCGAAAGGCCATTGAAAACGTCTTGGGGGATCCTGAAGCACGTGAGCGTGTCCTCAGCGAACTGAGCCTCGTATCGCAACCCGAAACGGACGACTGATCCCACGGACAAGGAAGCACCCCATGAGCACCCGTACGACCGCAACCACCCAGTACCAGAGTGAAGACCTCGGCATCCTTGGCCGCATTATTGCCGAAACCAAGCTGACACCCGCAGATGATGGCTACCTCACTGCTAAACGAGGGGTCTCTGCATTTATCGAAGAACTGCTGAAGCCTCAGAACAGTGGCGAGCCCGTAAAAAAGGTCGTGGTTGATCGCATGATCGCTCAGATTGACGAAAAGCTGAGTGAGCAGATGGACCAGATCCTGCACCACATCGAATTTCAATCGATGGAGTCCACTTGGCGTGGCCTCAAACTGTTGGTGGATCGCACCGATTTTCGCGAAAACATCAAGATCGAGATCCTCAATGCCTCGAAACAGGACCTGCTAGAGGACTTTGAAGATAGCCCTGAAATAGTCGAATCCGGCCTTTACAAACATGTTTACAGCGCCGAGTACGGTCAGTTCGGTGGCGAACCGGTGGCGGCCCTGATCGCTAACTACTACTTCGACCCCACTGCCCCAGACATCAAAACTTTACAGTACGTTTCCAGTGTGGCGTGTATGTCCCATGCACCGTTCTTGTCAGCCGTAAGCCCCAGATTTTTTGGTCTTGAAAGCTACACCAGTCTCGCCGACATCAAAGACCTGCGAGACCACTTCGGCAGTCCGCAGTTCACCAAGTGGCAATCTCTGCGCCAAGAAGAAAACGCCCGCTATCTGGGATTGACCACCCCGCGCTTTCTGCTCCGTGAGCCCTATCGTATTGATGGCAACGCCACCAAGCGTTTCGCTTTCAATGAGAACGTCGCCAATGATCATGAGCACTACTTATGGGGCAATACTGCCTTTGCATTCGCCACACGACTCACTGACAGCTTTGCCAAATTTCGCTGGTGCCCGAACATCATCGGACCACAGAGCGGCGGCGCCGTGGAAGATTTGCCGCTGCATCACTTCGAGAGCATGGGCGAGATCGAAACCAAGATCCCGACCGAAGTGCTCGTATCTGATCGCCGTGAGTATGAACTGGCCGAAGAAGGCTTCATCACGTTAACCATGCGAAAAGGCAGCGATAACGCCGCCTTTTTCTCCGCCAACTCGATTCAGAAACCAAAAAACTTCGGCAGCAGCGATGACGGTAAAGCAGCAGAGCTGAACTACAAGCTCGGCACCCAACTGCCGTACTTGTTCATCATCAACCGCTTGGCGCATTACATCAAAGTCTTGCAACGCGAGCAGCTCGGATCCTGGAAGGAGCGTACAGATCTGGAGGATGAGCTCAACAAGTGGATCCGGCAGTACGTGGCTGACCAGGATAATCCGAACGCCGAAATTCGAGGGCGACGCCCTCTACGTGCTGCAGAAATCACCGTTAGTGACGTAAAGGGTGAGCCGGGTTGGTATCGCGTCAGCCTGAATGTCCGCCCGCACTTCAAGTACATGGGAGCCGATTTCACCCTGTCGTTGGTTGGCAAACTGGACAAAGAGTAGGTACGCAATCATGTCGAGATTCGGCAGCCTGTTCGAGCGTTTAAACGAGACCTCCTGTCATTCTGCCGACACGGCTCAAGACGACTGCATCATGGCGTCGGTCGCCGGCCATCTGGCGAAAATGCTCAGCACCCGCGCGGGCAGCGTGCAAACGCTGCCCGACTACGGGCTGCCGGATCTCAACGACATGCGCTTGAGTCTGCATGACGCCCTCAGCTTGGCCCGGGGGGCAATCGAACGCTTCATCGAAGCGTACGAACCGCGCTTGAGCAATGCAGTGGTGACATCTATGCCCCAGGGCAGCCATCACCTGTCATTGCGATTTCATATCGACGCCCTGTTAGTGGTTGAAGGCAACAAACGTCCGGTCCGCTTCGTCGCTAGCCTCGATGGTAGCGGGCAGGTCACCTTACGCTAAGGAGAATTCAATGTCTGGAAAACCCGCTGCTCGCAAGGGCGACTCCACTACAGCTGGCGATACCAGCCCGATTGATTGTGGTTCGCCCAATGTACTGTTTGACGGACTACCTGCTGCCCGTGAAGGAGATACCACCTCGTGTGGCAGTGAACTCTGCGGCAACTTAAGTTCAACCGTACTTATCAACGGCAAGGCTGCAGTGACGATCGACAGTGAGGACTCATCCGGTAATGTCGTGACCAGTGGCTCAGGAACAGTCCTGATTGGGTAATTCCTCTCTCGCACAACGGCATTGTGAGCGTCAAAAAAACTGATGGCGATTTCAGGAGTTCCCTCTTCTTGTCACTGAATCACTATTACCAAAGCGAACTAACCGCCCTACGTCAACTCGGCAAACGTTTCGCCGAGCGCAATCCGGCCTTGGCACCGTTCCTGGGAGAAAGTGGTCGTGATCCGGATGTAGAGCGGTTGCTGGAAGGCTTCGCTTTTCTGACCGGAAGGCTACGGCAGAAGCTCGACGACGAACTGCCAGAGCTGACCCACTCATTGATGCACCTGCTTTGGCCTAACTATATGCGTCCGCTACCAGCGTTCGGGATGCTGCAGTTCGATCCTTCTGCAGATTCCGGACTCGTACAACGGGTGCCGCGCCACACACCAGTCCAAGCCAAATCGTTGCACGGGGTGCATTGCCGTTTCCAGACGGCATACGACACGGACGTGCTGCCATTGGCGCTGGACGCTCTGGAGTACGCCATCACTGGCGAGGGTGCTGTGCTGTCATTGCGTTTGAAGGTTAGCGCCAACGGGCACCTCGGCGAGTTCGAACTGAAGCACCTCCGTTTGCACTTGGCCGGAGAACGCTACATCAGCCAGCAGCTGTACCTGAGCCTGCTACAACACCTGGATAACGTGCAATTACAACTTCTTGACGCCAGCGGCGTCGCGCTGGAGGACAGTAATGGCAACACCTTCAACAGTATTCTGAAAGCCGAACACCTCAAGCCCGTAGGGTTTGCCGAGAATGAAGCGCTGGTGCCCTACCCCTTGAATACCTTCCGGGGCTATCGTCACCTGCAAGAATATTTCGCCTTTCCAGAAAAATTCCTCTTCGTTGACCTGGAAGGCCTTGATGCGCTGAAAAAACATCCTGAGCCTACCCTTCAGCAAGCGCAGGGCCTGGAGCTTCGCTTTACCTTTCTCGGGGCTGGTGCGCAACGAATCCAGCCATCCCTGGACAATGTCCGCTTGTATTGCACCCCCATCGTCAACTTGTTCAGCGATGATGCAGCCCCCATTCGGCTGGACAACAAGCGCGACCGTTATCGCGTTCTGCCTGGTGCTCAGGACCAGCAGCACCACGGGGTGTTTTCGGTCGACAAAGTCATCGGCTGGAAACCGGGCGGTGCAGGCTACACCGAGTATGTGCCGTTTGAATCGTTCGAACATGACGACAGTACCGATGGCTCTGAAGCCAGCCCGCATTACAGCGTACGCCTGGAACCGTCTGTGGCCGCTGATCGTTTGGACACTTATCTTTGCTTCGGGCAGCGTGGCACCAGCCGTCACGAGACTATTTCCGTTGAGTTGACGTGTACCAACCAGAACCTGCCCAAACAGCTGGACGAAGGCAGCGTTTGCCTGCCCTGTGTAGGCACTCCGGCCTCACTGGGGTTTCGTAACATTGGCTTGATCACCTCCAGCTACGCGCCACCGCTGCACCGAGACTTTCTCTGGAAGCTGATCAGCAACATGTCGCTGAACTACCTGTCGTTGTCCAACGTCGAGGCCCTCAAAGTCATTCTCGAAACCTACGACCTGCCACGCTATTACGACAAACATGCCGAGAAAGTCAGCCGCCAGTTGATGAGTGGCCTGATCCATATCCGCCACGAACCCACAGATCGTCTCTACCGCGGATTGCCGGTACGCGGTGTGCGCACTCAGCTGACGATCGATGTTCAGAAATATCGCGGAGAGGGTGAACTGTACCTGTTTGCCTCGGTACTGAATGAGTTCTTTGCTCTCTATGCCAGCCTCAACTCGTTCCATCAACTGCAAGTACACAGCACTCAGGGAGAGGACTACGTATGGACGCCGCGTATGGGGCAGCAACCCTTAATTTAACGCCACTGGCCCGGAGTATTCGCGAGTACAGCCTGTTCCAGGGTGTGCAACGACTTTTGAGCCAACTTTCCGAGGCCAGCCCCGGGTTGAGTGAAGAGGCGCTCTACGAGCGCCTGGAATTCCAGGCCAATCCGAGCATGGGTTTTCCGGCCAGTGACATTGATTGCGTGCAGTTTTTTGAAGAGCGCGGCGTACTGCGTGCCCGCTTACGCATCAACCTGATCAGCTTGCTCGGTTCTGGTTCGCCGCTACCGTCGTTCTACTGCGAACAGGCCTTGTCCGACAGTGACGGTGGGCAATGTACCCGCGACCTCATGAACGTATTCAACCATCGACTGCAGCGGTTGCTGCTGCAGATCTGGCAGAAATACCGCTATCACGTGAGATTCCGACAAGGTGCCAAAGACCCCCTTTCCGGGCAGCTCTTCGCTCTGATCGGTTTGGGCGGCCCACACATTCGTCAGGCTTCGGAACTGAACTGGAAGCGCTTGCTTCCCTACATGGGCCTGTTGAGTTTACGCGCTCACTCCGCAGCACTGATCGAGTCGGTCCTGCGGTACTACTTCAAACACGGAGCGCTGTTCATTGAGCAGTGTATAGAGCGACGAGTCGCCATTCCGGGTGACCAGCTCAACGCGCTGGGACTGAGCAACCATCAACTCGGGGAAAATGCTGTGCTCGGTGAGCACACGCTCGATGGCGGCGGTCTTTTTCGTGTACACGCCCAGCAGTTGAGCTGGAACCAGTTGCATGCCTTTTTACCTATCGGTGATGACTACCGACCGCTGTGCGCCTTGGTCCGTTTCACCCTTCGTGATCCGTTGAGCTACGACATCCAGCTACAGCTGCGCCCAGAAGAAGTCCACGAGCAGTGCATTGGCGAAGACAACAAATGCCACTTGGGCTGGACTAGCTGGTTGGGCCATGAACAGGCAGACGGCATTGTTTCACTGAACAGCGCAATAGAGGACGACCATGATGATCAACGTTGATCTGCAACACCTGATCCAGGCAATGGACGCCGCCAGCAAATCTGACCTGGAACGCTGCGCGGAGCGTTGCCTACGCCGCGGTGGCCAGAAAATCCTGGTCGAGGACTTACTGCTGGGGTTGCTGGAACGTCCTCATGGCCTGCTGGGCCGTGCATTACAGGATGTAGGCATTGAAACGGCCGAGCTCGCTCAGGTACTACAACCCAGGAACGGTCACAGCGAATCCACCAATCCGGTGTTTTCCACAGAACTGGTGGAATGGCTGCAGGAAGCCTTGATGCTGGCAACGCTGGAGTTGCGCCAACCGCACATAAACGAGGCAGCCTTGCTGCTGTCTTTTCTGCACAACCCAATGCGCTACGCCGGGACCCATTACCAATCACTGATGGCCCGGATAAATACGCAGCGTCTACGTGACTACGCCTTAGGCGGTACTCCTGCCATGCAGCCCGCCCACAGGACAACCTCGCCCCCCGATGGTTCGGCCCTGCAACGCTTCACGCATGACCTCACGCACCAGGCCCTGGAAGGCAAGCTGGACCCGGTACTGTGTCGGGACGAAGCAATCCGGCAGATGATCGACATCCTCGCACGTCGCCGCAAGAACAATCCCATCGTGGTCGGTGAAGCAGGTGTAGGTAAAACCGCGATTGTCGAGGGGTTGGCGTTGCGCATTGTTGCCAATGAAGTGCCCGAGAGTCTCAGGCACGTACAGCTACTGACACTTGACCTGGGCCTGCTGCAGGCCGGTGCCAGCGTCAAAGGCGAGTTCGAGCGACGGCTTCAGTGCGTAATCGACGAGATCAACGTAACTCCCAGACCGGTCATTCTGTTTATTGACGAAGCTCACACACTGATTGGTGCCGGTGCCCAGGCGGGCAGCTCCGACGCGGCCAACCTACTCAAGCCCGCACTGGCCCGCGGCGAACTGCGCACCATCGCTGCTACCACCTGGAGCGAATACAAGAAATACTTCGAAAAAGATCCTGCCCTGACCCGTCGCTTCCAACCCGTTCAATTGCACGAGCCCACCGTGGAAGAGGCCGTAACGATTCTCCGCGGGCTAGCTTCGGTTTATGAGCAAAGTCACGGGGTCTACCTGCGCGACGACGCCGTGGTGGCCGCTGCCGAATTGTCAGCACGCTACCTTTGCGGACGCCAACTGCCCGACAAAGCTGTTGATGTGCTGGATACGGCCTGCGCCCGGGTACGCATCAGCCTGGCTGCAGCGCCTGCATCCCTTGAGCAATTGCGCAATGAACTGGCCGCGGGTGAGCGCCGACGCAATGCACTGCAACGCGACCTGGACGCTGGTGTCAGCGTCGATGTCGAGTCACTGCACGTCTTACACAACAGGCTAGATACCGCAGCCCATGAAGCAATAGCACTGGAAGCGGACTGGACACTGCAACGCGAACAGGTCAAGCACCTGTTGAGCCTCCGCCAGCAGTGCGCCGCCCTGCGCCTGTCGGAGGACAATCACACCGCGCCGTCACAAACGCTACAAGCGTTGGAAGACCAACTTTACAAAGCTCAGGATGCACTGGTTAAGTCGCTGCCGGACAGTCGCCTGGTCAGCCATGAAGTGTGCCCCCGGGTAGTAGCGGAAGTTGTCAGCCTCTGGACCGGAGTCCCCCTCTCGCACCTCGCGCAAGAACACAGCAGTGCCGTGGCCGGGCTCGGCCAGGCTTTGGGCCAGCGATTACTGGGGCAGCCCCAAGCGATTGAAGCTTTGGACCGGGCAATGCGCGCTAGCGCAGCCGGCCTGAACCGTAGCGATGCTCCAGTTGGTGTGTTCTTGCTGGTAGGCCCCAGTGGCGTCGGCAAGACCGAGACCGCCCTCGCCCTGGCTGATCTGCTGTACGGCGGCGAACGCTTCCTTACAACCATCAACATGGCCGAGTTTCAGGAGAAGCACACCGTGTCGCGTCTGATCGGATCGCCGCCCGGATATGTTGGTTATGGCGAGGGCGGTATGTTGACGGAAGCCGTGCGGCAGAAACCCTACTCGGTGCTGTTGCTAGACGAAGTGGAGAAGGCGGACCCCGATGTACTGAACCTGTTCTATCAGATCTTCGACAAAGGAGTAGCCAACGATGGTGAAGGCCGTGAAATCAACTTTCGCAACACGTTGATCCTGATGACCTCCAACCTAGCCAGCACCCAGATTGCAACGCTGTGTGCCAAGTGCCAACAACCCTCTAGCGATGCACTGGAGCGCGCCATCCAGCCAACCTTGAATCGCCACTTCAAGCCTGCGTTGCTTGCCCGTATGCGGGTCATCCCCTACTACCCGATCGGCGCAGATGTGCTGCGCGATCTGGTAACGCTCAAACTGAAGCGTTTTGGACAACGCCTGGCACTGCGGCAACTGAGATTCAGCCACAGTGATTGCCTGGTCGATCACTTTGTCCAGCGTTGCACCTGCAGTGACAGCGGCGCCCGCCTGATCGATCGCATGCTCGATCAATACCTGCAACCGCAGGTAGTAGACCGTCTACTTGCGACAATTGCAGGAGGGGAGCCGGTACGCCAGGTGCATGCCTGTCTCGATAGTCAAGGAGCGGTTACTTGTGAGTTTGCATGAACGCCCCCTGGGACCGGTGCAGACCGATGCCGAAGCATTGATGAGTCAGTTGCGCACACTGGCTCGGTTGACGGACGGAACCAAGCTCCAGCAAGGCTTGGTAGCCACGGCGGCGCAGTTCACACAGTGCACCTTGAGTCAGCTATATCTACTCGATGACACCGGCACAGAACTCAGGCTGGCCGCAGCCTGGGGCGAAAACCGGCAGTACCTGGAGGATGCCGACAGCCTGTCGCGCAATTACCTGGATGAACCGCTGTTGCAGTTCTGCCTCGAGCAGCGCCAGACGCTTAACATCCCACATTTGAACAACGGTTTGTACCAGACGACCTTTCTACCCGCTGGCGAACCAGGCTGGTGCAGCGTGTTATGTGTACCTTTGCAGGACCCGACGCAGGGACAGCGCGGCCTGCTGCTTGTCGCCGACCGGCGCACCCGCGACCTCGAAAACAGGTCGACGCCCCTCAGCCATCTGGGGCACTTCGTAATGGCGCAACTAGGATTACTGCACAGGCTACATCCGGGGCCGGGTGTCGCTGCGCAGCGTTCACCAACACCCAAATCGACACTCGGCGACTATGGCCTGTCGGGTGATAGCCCAGCCATGGTAGCCGTCCACCGGTTGATCGACAAAGTCCTCGGTTACCCCGTCAGCGTCCTGATCACCGGAGAGACCGGGACCGGCAAGGAACTGGTAGCACGCGCCATTCACAACAACGGTTTGCGCGCCAACAAAAGCTTTGTCGTACAGAACTGCGCGTCGCTTCCCGAAAACCTGCTTGAAAGCGAGTTGTTCGGCTATCGGCGTGGCGCCTTCACCGGCGCCGACCGTGATCATCTGGGCCTGTTTGACGCGGCCGACGGCGGCACACTGTTCCTTGATGAAATTGGCGACATGCAACTCACCTTGCAAGGCAAGCTTTTACGCGTGCTGCAGGAGGGCGAGGTGCGACCTTTGGGCAGCACCAAAACCCACAAGGTGGATGTCCGCATCATCGCGGCAACCCATCACGACCTGGACGCATTGGTCGAGGCCGGACGCTTTCGTCGCGACCTGTTCTACCGACTTTCATGCTTCCCGATCCAAATGCCCCCCTTGCGCGAACGCGGCACAGATATTCAGGCACTGGCCACCTACTTTTCCAACACTTTCTGCGCAGTCTTGAAACGCCCACCGTGTCGCTGGTCACGCGAAGCATTGCAGCAGCTCGACACCTACACCTTTCCCGGCAACGTGCGCGAACTTAAGGCTGTTGTCGAGCGGGCAGTGTTGCTAAGTGAGGACAATGAACTGCGGTCTTGCCACCTCAATCCGCGTTTGTGGAACAAGCCGGCAGTGGAACCTCAGACCCTGCGTCAACGTCTCGATCAGCATGAGCGCAGCCTCTTGCTTGATTGTCTGAAACGCAACAAAGGCAACCAATCTGAATCTGCGCGAGAGATGGGAGTCTCGCGGCGAACCTTCCTCAATCGAATGGAACGACTTGGTATCAAGCCTGCCGAGCATGACTTCGGGCAACGCAGGGCCTGAGCAGGCCATCTCCCCTCGCTACTTTTCCTCATGTGCAAGGAGCCACAGAATGAACCGATATCCCTTCGCCGCACCCAATCGATTCACGCTGTCGGTCACCGACGTACCCAATGACCTTCAGGTCTTGTCGTTCAAGGGGTGCGAGACCATCAACCAGCCCTATCAGCTAACCGTGGAACTGGTCAGCGAGCGCCACGACCTAGCACTGGAAAGCCTACTGCACCAGCCGGCGTTCCTTGCCTTCAATACTGCTGGGGCCGGGATCCACGGGCAAGTCTACCGTGTCGCCCAGGGCGAGACGGGCAAGCGTCTTACCCATTATTACCTGACGCTGGCTCCGCGCCTGGCGTATCTGCACCATGCTCGTCAACAACGCATGTTCCAGAACAAGAACGTTCCCGAGATCATCGCCGAGGTCCTCGAAGGGCATGGCATCCTTGCCGACAGCTACCGTTTCCAGCTGGGTCCCACCCAGTACCCGCCCCGCGAATACTGCACCCAGTACGACGAAACCGACCTCCATTTCATTCAACGGCTATGTGCCGAAGAAGGCCTGAGCTTCCACTTTCAGCACAGTCAGGAACAACATCTGCTGGTATTCGGTGACAACCAGACGGTATTCCCGAAACTGGCACCGACCGCCTTTCAGCCAGACTCCGGGATGGTGGCCGAAGGCGCGGTGATCAACCGTTTCGGCGTTCGGGTCGAAACACGCACGTCACACATCTGCCGTCGCGACTACGATTTCGAGCAGCCCCATGTACTACTAGAGGTCGAGCAACGCAGCGGTGCGACCCACAGCGACAACTCGCCACCAGTCCTGGAAGATTACGATTACCCTGGCGAGTTTCGCGATGACGCTCGCGCAGCCTTGCTGAGCAAACGGGCGCTGGAACGTCACCGTAGCGACTATCAACTGGCCGAGGGGAAAAGCGATCAGCCTGCCCTGCGCAGCGGTTATTTCCTGCCGCTGACCGCGCATCCCCGCGCGACGTGGAACGATCTCTGGCTACTCAACAGCGTCACCCATGAGGGCCGTCAGCCCCAAGTGCTCGAAGAGTCGGTCACCAGCGATACCAGCAAGGATCCGGAGGGCTTTCACCAGGGGTACCGCAATACCTTCTCCGCCACCCCGTGGCAAAGCACCTATCGTCCCCCTCTCGACCATGAACGGCATGTCATCCACGGCAGCCAGTCAGCAACGGTAACCGGCCCCGCCGGCGAAGAGGTGTTCTGCGATCACCTGGGCAGGGTCAAGGTGCAGTTTCCCTGGCACCGAACCGGCAAGGCCGACGCGCACAGCAGCTGCTGGCTGCGCGTCGCCAGTAGATGGGCGGGCAATCAATACGGCAGTGTGGTTATCCCCCGTGTCGGGATGGAGGTCGAGGTGTCCTTCTTCGAGGGGGACCCGGACCGGCCGTATGTCTCCGCCTGCCTGCCCAATAGCGTCAACCCGCTGCCCTATGCGTTGCCCGCAGCCAAAACCCAGACCGTCTTCAAGTCGTCCAGCGTTCCTGGGGGAGAAGGCTTCAACGAACTGCGCATTGAAGACCGCAAAGGTGACGAGCAGATCTTCGTCCACGCCGAACGGGACTGGCAGCAGATCGTCAAGCATGACCACACGCTGCATGTCGGGAATGAACAACGCACCAACATCGACGCGAATTGCTACACCGAGCTCAAGGCCGAAGAGCACCGCACGACACACGGCGATCGCAAGGTAGCGTTGAAGGCCAGCGACCACCTGGACATTACCCAGAGCCAGCATATCAAGGCGGGGATTGGCCAGTATGTCGAGGCAGGCAACGAACTGCACTTCAAGGCCGGCGACAAAGTTGTGATTGAAGCCGGTGTCGAACTGACGCTGATGGCAGGTGGTGGCTTCATAAAAATCGACCCCAGCGGCGTTTGGTGCAACGGACAGAAAGTCGGCCTGAACGCGGGTGGCAGCGCCGGTCAAGGCACGGGTATCCAGCTGCAATCCCCACTGGGCGTTAATCCCCCGCCCCCCGCAATGGCATCGGTACAAACCCAATTGATGCAGCTTGCGCAAACCCGCGGCAGCGATCGCTGCCTGATCTGCGAAGCCTGCCAGGAGGGTGTATGCGAGCCGGCATGATGCATGCGAGCTCGCCAGGCAGTGCAATGGCGGGTGATCACCTGCACGAGGCATGCACGCTCGACTTCGAACGTACAAGGAGTCTCTTCGTATGAGCAAGAACCACCGCTTGGCCGGCCAGTGGCTGAACGAACAATTGAGTCGGCAGCGCCAGCTGATACTCATCGCCAACCCGATGGCAGAGCCGAACCCGCTGCCAACGTTATTCGCCCAGGCGCCAATACATGATTACGTAAAACTGTACCAGGGCACCGACTTCCACAGTCTCGCCGACCTCGGGCCGTGGCTGGTGCGCATCGACGCCAGCGCAATGCCCGCCTTGTCCATGCTGCTGCAAACGCCCCAACAACAATGGGGCTGGGTCGCCAGTGCAAGCCGTCTGGACATGCAAGAAGTCGTTGCCCATTGGCGCGCGCGCATGATCGTTCTTAACGACGATCAACGATCCTTCTACCGTTTTCACGACAACCGCGTTATTGCTCGCCACCTGCAAGCGCTGAAACAAGAACAGATCCCTTTGCTGCTGGGGCCTCTGTGCAGTGCGCTGTGCTGGGATGGCGAACAGTGGCGGGTGATGAACAACCCGCAACCCGGCAGCTATCCAGAACCCTTCGAAACCCCTTGGTTGAGCCTCTTAGCACCCGAATCGCTGAACGCTGCAGCGCACCAGGCGCATCTTGAAAACTGGCTCTGGGCGAACCATCCGCAGGCTACCCAACAGTTGCTGCCCCGTGAGCCATTGATGCCCTGGCTCAAGGCCCAGTTGGACAAGGCACAAACCTGGCGCTGGCTCACTCAGGACCAACTGCACTTCCTGCTCGAGCACCAGCTCTGTGCCGACCTCATGAGCCATGTCGCATGGGAGCCGCGGGCAACCGAGACGCCAGAGTCGCATTTCGTGCGCGTGACGCGGGAAGTGGCGCAGGCAAAAACAGGAGCAAGGGAATGAGGATCATCCGGAGCACGGCGTGCCTGAGCCTTGTTGCGTTGAGCCTGAGTGCCTGCGGCTGGGTAGGCGGTGCCACCCGGGAAGGCGCGCTGTCGTTGACCGAACGTCCCGGCGCGCAGAGTTTTACGTTGACAGGAAACCTGCCCGCAGCGTTCGGCCTCAGCGTCACGGCGTGGTACAGCCCGGTCGACGAAAACCGGCTCAACTGCCAGGTCACCGACCTCTACAGCAACAAACCGAAAGCACGCTACCTGGGCAAGCGCTTCGATATTCCGATCAATACCAGGGCAACGTCGACCCAACGCAGCATTGCGCTGAGCTACTACGTCGGTGCCTGCGAACTTCGCCTGGGCAAAATCAAGATGGACATTGACGGACGCTACGGCGACCAGCCCTGGCAAAAAACCTATGCCGACGCCAATTTCTACATCCTCCACCGTGCGCCCGAAGGTGAAGACGGTTTCGACACCCACGGTGTCCGGCGGGTTGATGCGCAGTGCACCTGGTTGTTCCAGGAAAGCAAATTACGCCTAGAACTCTCCAAGTTGCTGACCTGCAAAGGCGCCGGCGCCAACTTGCAATACGACCAACTGCCCGGCAAGACGGTGACGTTGGCGATTGAGGTTAATCCGGAGGAACGGCCTTCTATGCGCAACCGATGGATCAAATCAGACGCGGGCTGGAAGCCTTGCCTTGGCACCGAAAAATCTGATCGTTGCCAACAACCTCCTGCCTTCAAAACCTTTCAAATGAACGGTCAGACCTGCACGGTCTATCCCGGCTGCACGGAGTAATCACGGATGACGTTCGCACCCAACCAAACTCACCTCGGTCGCTCTCTCAGAGGCAGCACCCGGCGCCTGCGCCTTGCAGCCATCGGCATGGTAATGGCCGGGGTGTCGGGCTGCAGCTGGATCGCCATGGCCGGCAAGGAAAGCGCGCTCTCGGCGACCGGGCGCAACGGCGGGGACAACTTCACCTTTGCCGGGAAAATACCGGCGCACTTCGGGCTGGACGTAAACCCTTTCTACTACCCGATCGACCCACAGCGTAGTACCTGTCAGCGCCAGAACGTCCGCGGCGAGTGGAACGCGCGCAGCTACGGCACCACCCATGCCGTACCGATCCAGGACACTGCACACTCATTCGCAGTCGCATTGCCGCTGACCTATACGGTAGGGCTTTGCACTCTGCGACTGACCAAAATCGACCTGGTAATCCATGCCGCTCATGGTGATCAGGCATGGCAGCGGACGTCTGCTCCTGGCCATTTCAGGGTAACTGAAGCACTGCCTGAAGGTGTACCAGGGTTCAACGATCAGAGCACGCTTTCATTTACCGCCGAATGCAGATGGTTATTCAAACAGAGCGAGGCCAGGTCCAGGTTCGGCGAACTTGAGAAGCTCCTTCAATGCTCTGCGACCGGAACTTCTCTGCAATACGACCAACTGCCCGGCAAGACGGTGACGTTGGCGATTGAGGTTAATCCGGAGGAAGAGCCCTCGCACGATGAAACCTGGATCAAATTCCCGAACGGGTGGAAACCCTGTGCGCAAGAAAGTAGTGGTTGGCGCTGGTGTAGAAACCCGCCCACATTCCAAACCTTCCAAATGAACGGCCAGACCTGCACGGTCTATCCCGGCTGCACGGAGTAATCACGGATGACGTTCGCACCCAACCAAACTCACCTCGGTCGCTCTCTCAAAGGCAGCACCCGGCGCCTGCGCCTTGCAGCCATCGGCATGGTAATGGCCGGGGTGTCGGGCTGCAGCTGGATCGCCATGACCGTCAAGGAAAGTGCGCTCTCGGCGACCGGGCGCAATGGCGGGGACAGCTTTACCTTCGCCGGCGAGTTACCCGCCCAGTTCGGCTTGCGTGTCACACCGTCCTATCACCCTGTCGAGCCACAGCGCCGCACCTGCCAGCGCCAGAACATCCGCGGCGAATGGGGCGCGCGCAGCTACGGCACCACCCATATCGTGCCGATCCAGGCCACTGCCCATGCCTTTGCGCTCAACCTGCCGCTGACTTACGCGGTGGGCCTGTGCACGATGCAACTGACCGCCGTCGACCTCGAAGTCGATGGTCGCTACGGCCCGCAACGCTGGCAGGAGACCTATGCCCGCGGTGGGTTGGTCATTACCAGAACCTTGCCCGCCAACGCGCCAGGCTTCGACAGCCGCGGCGTGCTGCCGATCACCGGGCGATGTGAGTGGCTGTTTCAGCAAAGCAAGGCCAGAGCCCGTCTGGGCGAAATCAGCAAATTGCTGACCTGCAAAGGCGCCGGCGCCTACCTGCAATACGACCAACTGCCCGGCAAGACGGTGACGTTGGCGATTGAGGTTAATCCGGAGGAAGAGCCCTACCGCGACGATACATGGATCAAGTTTCCAAATGGCTGGAAACCTTGCCTCCCTAGAGAAGGTGGGTGGCAACGTTGCCAGAAGCCTCCGATCTTCAAAACCTTTCAAATGAACGGTCAGACCTGCACGGTCTACCCCGGCTGCACGGAGTAATCACGGATGACATTTGAATTCAAGGAAACCTGCCCCAAGCGCGGGTACTGGTGCAGCTTTCGCCTGGTAGACGAACATGGCGAAGCTACACCATATGCCGGCCTCAACTACGTCCTGCATGACCGTATGGGCATGTCCTACTCGGGGACCCTGGATAGCGAGGGTTTCGGCTACTTGAAGAACTTCTACTGCGGCCCATTAATCCTGGATCTCTCTATGCCATATCAAGGTGCGGTAGATCCCTGGTATGACGAACTCCAGATCCGAAAGCATTTCAAACTCCCACTAACCGCCCTTCAGGTCGCCGCCGAACAATCCCCCACCGGCCCCCGCGACAATGGCCGCACCTACCTCGCCCGCCAACGTGCCGAACAGGAGAAGGCGGTCTTTCTCCAGGTCGAAGTCCGCGACTTCGCCAGGCCCGATGAAGCCGCCCACCTGCCGGAGCCCGACACCACCCTGACGGCGCGCCCCTGGCCGTATCTCAAGGAGGCCTGCACCCACGCCAACACCTGCGCCGGCATCGCCTTGATGGTCAGCAAGCACCATGTGCTCGAGGTCAAGGCCCTGCGTGCGCTAAGCCCGATGTTCTCCGGCGACAAGGCATTCTGTGCCCTCAATGCCTACCACCTGTCGATGATGGCGGTGCTCAGCTATGCCCCGTTCCACAAGGCCCGCGCTGCCGATGAAGCCCCCACACCGCCCCCCTACACAACCCCCGGTTGCATCGCCAACGTACTCCACAGCCAACTCGGTCACCTGGTCCGTCCGACGCAGTTCAAGGAAAGCGGCCCGTTCCACCTGCTCTGTGAAGAGGTGCCCTACTCCAAACGCCTGGAGATCGTGCCGTATGACCCGCAACGCTATGCAAAGGAAGCCAGGGAACAATGGGACCATCCCGAACACGTGCACTTTCTTCACCACCAGGACACGGAAACCCAGGCGTTCATAACCCACAACGACCGGTACGTGCTGATCTCGGTGCGCGGCAGTCAGGAGCTGGCCGACTTCGTCCGCGACATGGATGCCCGACAAGTGCCGCACGTCGATGGAAAAGGGAAGATCCATCGCGGGTTCCACGATGCATTCCTGGCCGCCAGACGGTTTGTAGAAGCCTACATGGACGCTTTCTATACCGGCAGTCAAACCATCCTAGTGTGCGGCCACAGCCTGGGCGGTGCCATCGCATTACTGCTTGCGGAATGGTTAAACCGCGAGTACTCCGACGACCTGCAGCTCTACACTTATGGCGCCCCTCGCACCGGCGACAGCACATTCATCCAGGCTGCCCAAGCCATCGTCCATCATCGCCTGGTCAATCACAACGACCCGATCCCGAGCGTGCCGGCTCCCTGGATGGACGCTGAATGGAAAATGGCGGTGCCAGGCAGCACCTTGTTGATCGCTGCAATCGGCAACCCGGTGTTTGCTGCCGTGTTGCTGCTGGCGGGCCTGATAAACCTGCGTGGCAATCCCTATCAGCACCATGGCGAGCAACGGCATTTCATGCCACGCAAGGCCGGTCTGAGCCCGGCCTCCTCGGTGCTGTGGCAACCCGGTTGCGCCGCCGTCGAAGAGCTGACCTGCGCCAGGTTCGCCAGCGAGATCGAGCTCAAGGGCGATATGCCCGAGCGTGACAGCATGGTCAAACAGCTGCTCTCGATGGCCGAGCATTTCAACGACCCCGGCTACGCCAACGCATCGCTGGCAACACTGCTGCGCTGGTACAACAGTGTTGCCCAGCATCAGGGCGCGTTGTTTACCACCAAGGAGCGCGAGCAACTGGGCCTGCAGATCGAAGACATCCAGGTCGAGGTGGAGCGCCCTGTCGAACTTAGCTATGCACAGTTCCGTCACAACCTCAGACGCCGCGCCCATCCGCGCCTGGAGCGCTTGACCGAGTTGCAACTGCGCACCCTGTTCCATGACGACCGGACGCGGCTGGACGCAGTGCGAACGGAACAGCGCAAAGCCCTCAACCGCACGCAAAAACGCCTGAAAGCCCAAGGGCAACGCACGCTCGCCTGGCAAGACGTCTTCGGCGACCTCCCCGATACCGTGGCGCTACGCCAGTTGCTTCACGACTGGCTCGCGCTGGAGACCAATCAGGCTGCTGCCAGGTTGGCGAAAGTGCCTGCAACCCGCGCCGGGCAACAGTACGCCTGAACCACCTAAAAGAGATTGATTGAATGAAGAACGCTTTCGGTACCGCGATCCGCGTACTGCGTCAACGCTGGCTGTGGAGCCTGCTGCTGGTTCTGGTCCTTGCGGTGATCATCTGGTTCATTGGCCCTTTGCTGGCCATAGACGAGCACCGCTTCTGGGAAACTGTCAGCTCGCGGCTGCTGAGCATTTGCATCCTGCTCCTTTGCTGGAGCCTGATGCTGCTTGTGTCCGAGCGACGCAGGGCAGTAACGGCCGCCGACCCCGTAACCGAAGGAGAGCCGCCCGGCCCTCGTCCGCACACGGACAGCAAAGCGCAAGCGGCGCTGCGCAGTCGTTTCAACGACGCAGTGCTGACGCTGCAGCGCTCCAGCCTCTACAAAAATCACGGTAACCGGTGGCGCAAGGAGCTGCCCTGGTATCTGTTGATCGGTCCTGAGGGTAGCGGCAAGACCAGTCTGCTGGATCACGCCGGCATCAAATTTCCGCTGAACCCCGTTGACGGCCAATCCAGCGGCCCACCGCCCTCCACGGAGCACTGCGACTGGTACTTTGCCGAAGAAGGCGTGGTGCTCGACACTTGTGGTCGTTACCTTGAGCAGCGAGCGCCAGGCGACGCTCAAGGCTGGCGCACCCTGCTGAAGCTGCTGCGCCGGCGGCGACGCAATCGCCCGCTTGACGGCGTGATGATCAGCCTGCCGATCGAGCTGTTGCTGGATGGCAACCCTGAACCCCTGAGGTACCTGGCGGAGCAAGTGCGCAAGCGCTTGCTGGAAATCCACCAGCATCTGCATAGCCGGTTACCGGTCTATCTGGTGCTGACCAAGGCCGATGCCGTACCCGGTTTCGAGGCGTTCTTCAGCCAGTTGTCGCATGAGGAAAGCCGGCAAGTGCTGGGGGTCAGCTTCAAGGAGGGCGAACGCGGCACCGATCCTGCAGTCCTGCACGATGCCTTTGAAGACGTGCTGCGACGCTTGAACAGTCAGGTGGTCATGCGCTTGCAACACGAACGCAGTATCGAGCGCAGAGGCCGGATACTCGACTTTCCCCACCGCCTCGGGTTGATCGGCAGCAACCTCGCATTGCTGGTGGAAACCGCCTGTGCCGGCAACCGTTATGAACCGGACAGCCGATTGCGGGGCGTATACCTGACCAGTGCGCCGCATTGGGTGAACGGATTGCCACCCGGCGCCCCCGAAGAGGACGCGCCAACGCCCGCTGCAACGTCTGCGCATGCGCTGCGCGCCAGGCAAGGTGCGCCCCGCTTCATTCATCACCTGCTCAGTCGCGTGGTCTTTCCCGAAGGCGGTCTGGCTGACCTCGATACGCGTGAGTCGCGCCGTTTGTACTGGGGCCAACGCGCGCTGTACGCGGGAGCACTTGGCTGCCTCGCGCTGTTCGGTCTGATCTGGTCCAGTGGATTTGTACAAAACCATCAACGCTTCGATCAGCTGCAGACCTTAGGTCTGGCATTCAGCCAACAGAAGGCATCCGCTACGCCTGGACACGATGCCTTGGCGATCCTGCCAGCGCTCGACACCAGCTACAGTGCCAGCCAGGTGTTCCCCCCGAAATCCGCCCTTGCACTGCATGAGCGCAATGGCCTGTACCAGGGGGAGCCCACCACAGCCGTACTGCGCCAACGCTACCAGCACGAACTGGCTGAACAACTGCTTCCAAGCATTGCGCAACAGCTGGAAGCGCAAATCCTCGCCAGCCTGAACAACCGTGAAGTGTTGCTGAACACCCTGCGTGCCTACCTGATGCTCGGGCTCCCTGAGCACCGTGATGCAGATGCGCTCAAGGACTGGCTGGCAACCGACTGGCATCGGCGCTACGCCGGTAACGCCTCAGCACAGCACAGTTTGAACCAGCACCTCTCGCGCTTGCTGGAACAGCCCTTCAGCTACCCGCTCGATGAGCCCCTGGTGAAACAAGCCCGTCAGGCCTTGCAGAGCGTTCCTTTGGCCGGCCTGGCCTACCGAGCGCTTCGCGAACAATCCAGGAGCCTACCGCAGTACCGACTGGACCAGCATCTGGGGGCACAAGGTTCGATGTTCAGCGGGACACACGCGGTCATTCCTGGTTTCTACACACAGCAAGGCTACCAGCAGTTCTTTCTTGCCCGCAGTGCCAGCCTGATAACCGAGCTGCTGCGTGACAACTGGGTCATGGGCGACACCCGCAACCTTAACCCGATCCAGCTACGGGAGCTGATGGTCGAGCTGGAGCAACTGTACTTCCGTGACTACGCCGAGCAGTGGAATCAGGCCTTGGCCAAGGTGGCATTGCAGCCACTCGATAGCCTGTCTCAAAGTGCCGATTATGCCGGTGCCCTGGCAGCTGCCAACTCGCCCTTGCTTCTATTGCTGACGCAGGTACGTGACAACACGCGCTTCCCGACCCTGGGTGAACCTGGTGCCGAGCGGGGCGAACACGCCGGGCCGCCAGACAAAACACCCGGCAACCCTGACGCGGTGATCCAGGCTGTCGCCGAGAAAGCAAAGGCCAGCGTGGCAAACAAACGCCTGGCGACAGCCAGATCAGCCATGCAGCAGCGCTTCGAGCCCCTACACCGCTTGCTCGACGAGCACAACGGCGCCAGTTCGGAACTGGGCCCCACGCTGGTAGCGCTGGCCGATTTGCATCAGCAACTGCTTGGCCTTGGTCAGGGCAGCCAGCCCGACCATGCGGCTTTCGAACTGGCCAAGGCGCGCCTCAACGGTAAACGCAGTGCGCTGGACAATGTACGCACGGCCGCCGCGCGCTTACCGGCACCTGTCATGGTCTGGCTGCGATCCCTCAGCGACGACAGCTGGCAACTCGTCCTGAGCGATGCCTACGACTACTTGAACCAGCGCTATCAAGGTGAGCTTTACAGCGTCTACACCACGGCGCTAGACCGGCGTTACCCCTTCTATGCCCACAGCACGAGCGACGTCGCCCTTGCCGATTTCCAGGCGTTTTTCAAGGTTCAGGGTACGGCTGACAACTTCTTTGAAACGTACTTGAAACCCTTCGTCAGCTTCGATGGCACCCGGTACCGCTTGCGCACTGTCGAAGGACGCAGCCTCCCCATGTCACATGGGGTGTTGCAGCAGATGGGCAACGTCCAGCAGATCCGTCGTGGCTTCTTTGCCGACCAGGCGGCGGAGCCCTTGATCAGGTTCAGCCTGGAGCCTTATTCGCTCGACGCCAGCCTCAGCCGCGCGGACTTCCGCCTCGGCGATCAACAACTTGAATACCGTCATGGCCCAATCGTACCGGCCACCTTCCAGTGGCCAGCTGCGGCCGATGAAGGCCTTGCCAGCCTGATTGTCGAAGAACTCGGCGGCCGACGCACGGGCATCCAGAAAAACACCGGGCAGTGGTCGTTGTTTCGCCTGTTTGATCTGATGGAAAAGGAACCTCACCGCGGACGCGACGTATTAATGCTCAAGGCGGATATCGGCGGTTTACGCACAAACTATCTGCTTCTGAGTCAACGCTCGCCCAATCCATTCGATTTGACGGCAGTTCGTAACTTCCGTCTGCCGGCAGCGTTGTAATGGCAACTCATCGGCACAGTGCTGGCCGCACCGATCCTGGCAAAGTGCGACGGCGTAACGAAGATGCCTTCCTCGACTGCCCGGAACGCGGGCTCTGGGCAGTCGCCGACGGCATGGGCGGGCATCAGGGCGGCGACCTGGCCAGCCGACTGATAGTCGACAGCCTGTGGGCGCTACCGGCAGAGGGTGAGTTCTCGCAACGCCTGGGGCGCTTGCGCCGCTGCTTGCACGGAATCAACAGGCGCCTGAGCCGAGCGTTCACCATCACCGCGCAACGGCACGATCCGACCATTGGCAGCACCGTAGTGGCGCTACTGCTGGAAGAGCACCGGCTCGCCTGCGTCTGGGCAGGCGATAGCCGCTGTTACCTATGGCGTGGGCACCGGCTGTACCAGTTATCACGGGACCATTCCCTGTTGGAACACTTGATCGCCGAACAACAGATGAGCCTGCAGGACGCCGCCCTGCACCCTTTGGCGCATGCCCTGACGCGCGCCGTGGGGGCGCAGGCGCAGTTGTCACTGGATGTACTGGAACTTCAAACCCGGCCAGGCGATGTCCTGCTGCTCTGCAGCGATGGGCTGTACCAAAGCCTGAGCCGGGAAGCGCTCAGCCAGTCGCTGGGGCTGAGCTCTCCCCAGGCAGCGCTGGAGCGTCTGTTCACCTGTGCGCTGCGTGGGCCGGCGCGCGACAACCTGACTGCTGTAGTCATCCGCCTATGAAACACGCCAACCCTACGTACATGGCCTTTGCTGCCCGGCCTGCATCCACCGATCCATCAGCGGCCAGCCCCGTTGAGCCGCTTCCGGAATTACTCAACGACCGCTACAGACTGGAGCGGCTGCTCGGTATCGGCGGCATGGGCACCGTTTACAGCGCTCACGATGCCGTTCGCGCGCGCTTTGGCGACCCGATGCCCTACGTAGCGATCAAGGTGATGAACGATCACTATGCGCAATACCCTGACGCCAACGCATTGCTCTTCGGTGAGTTCGCCCTCACCCAACGCCTGCATCACCCGCATATCGTTCGGTTCTACCATTTCGAGGTCGACCGTCAATCGCAGCGTGCCTTCATCAGCATGGAAAGGCTTCAGGGCACGCCACTCGATCAGTTGATCAATGACCATCCTCAGGGCTTGGATGAGGAGGCATTTCAATCCATTACCCTGTCAGCGCTGGATGCCGTTGCCCATATTCATGCCTGTGCGCTGGTGCATGGTGACCTGAAGCCCGGCAACCTGATGCTGGGCGCAGATGGGCTTCGTTTGTTCGACTTCGGTCTTGGCGAGTCAAGCCACGCGACCTCCAGCGGCCTGCCCCGGCTACAGCGGCACCGCATAATCGCCTGGACCCCGGGTTACGCCGCTTTGGAACTGCTAGAGGGCAACCCACCGACCGCCGCTGCGGACGTCTATGCACTCGCCTGCCTGATTTATGAGCTCGCCAGCGGGCATCACCCGTACCACCACTGCACCGCCAAACAGGCGCAGGCACAGCGCCTAGAGCGCGTCTTGCGCTGTCCACCCAACCTCTCCAGGCACCGTTGGCGTGCACTGCAGCAGGCGCTGAAGATCAACCCCGCAAGCCGGCGCATTACTGCCCAAGAACTGCTGGTGGCATTTCGAGACTATAGGCGTCGACCTTGGCCAGGGTGGCTGCGTCCTTGGCGCGCCCCGCCCTAACCGGAGTGAAGTACGCAAGCAAGGATTCGAACATCAGTGACATGGATGCAATGCTCATGAACTATGACAACAAGCGCTATTCGCCCTCCGGGAGATGTCAACCGACCTTCTCCAACATACGCAGTGCACTCGCACGCCCCGTCCACATACCTGATTGTGCGCTTGACGAGAGCACTCCAGGGCCCGCGCCGACGAAAGAAATCGGACTGGTTTTCGAGTGGGACAACGGCGAGCACGTGGCTTCCAACATTCCCTGCCACCTCCACTTCGGTGGCGAGACCAGAATTTATGGAACGCTCGATAACGGAAAATTATTCTGTCCAGCGCCGCCTGGTGAATACACCGCTCAACTACTTGAAAACCTGGATGAGCAAAAAAAGCTTAGCGAAGCCCGGCAAACACTGAAAAAAGCGCTCGACGACATTATTGAGTTTGAAAAGGCCGAAGCCGCAGCGCTGGCAAAAGTTCAAGAGGGCAGAAGCGACTTCAGTAATACCCTCCATCTCAACCTGGCCGTAGGCAAAGGCTTTTTTCTGGGTGCATGGGGACTGATTGTAAGCCTGAAGAATATTGCCGATCTCGCCAATCCGCTCACCCAGTTTTCGAATGCCTTGACATCTGCTTGGAATGCCAAGAGCTCCGAAGGTCAGTCTTGGGGCGCCTCGTTTCTGCAGAACTATTCAGAGGAACAAAAACGCGAGTTGATTGAAGTGCTGGGTTTCGACCCTGAAGCGATAACGCGCGAGTCGCTGGTGCAAGCCTACGAAACGGCATGCTTCATTTATGGCGACCAGCCCAGCAAACAACTACTTGAAGCATTTGCCGTAACATATGTAAGCGTTCAAAACAAAGAAGAACTGGCGGCATTCGGTGGCGCCGTCATATTTGAAATAGTGCTGAGTGCCTTACTAATCGTATTTACCGGTGGTGTGGGCCTGGCCGCTCGTGCGGCTACTTCCGCAGGCCTTTTAAAACTGTTAAGGCCGCTGGGGACGGCCTTGCTGAACGTCGCCAACTTTATCAAACGTGCGACTATCAAGTCGGCAAGCCGTACCAAAGGAATAACCGGCAGTATTGTCAGAACCATACGAATACGCAAGCCCAAAGCAATAATACCTGGCAATGTTACCCCGCTGATCATTCGTGACTGGTCACATCTGCGCATCAGCCAACGTCACTTCCCCCACAAAGTGACGATCCCGAAGAAAACCGGAAATACAATGTACACCGTCCCTGCCGAAATCGTAGCAAAAGACCTCAAGGAGATTCATAGCCATGGGGAGGCCATTCGGAAAGGCGAAACGTTCATTACTTCTTCAGGGCGGGCATATGGAACGCACGAAGCATCGATCCATCCTATCAGCGGCCCCGGGGTCATCAACATCACATCAACAGAGTACAATGTGCTCATAACAGCCAAGAAGAAAGGCATGGCATCGGCGAGAAAATTTCTTGAAGAAATAACAAAAAGAGACATAATAACCAAAGAGCAAAATATCCGAACATCAAAACTTCTTGAACTTATGAGTTCGGAGGGAGTTAAATGAGCCACTGCATAGATTACTTCTTCGAAAAAACAATAGACGAGCAATTCATCATACAGGCATTGAACGATTATTTGCCTGACGGCGTCGCGTCAATTGACTACCCCCAGCCAACGTCCAGGTTCTTTTTATCCCACCAAACATACGATATCGGATTTCGCTGCGCAGCCAGTCTGTACTGGAAAGACGATGCACCCGTTCCGGACGAAGCCGTACTCGCTGAGCAGTTGGCCAAAGCACTTGACAGCAAGGTAATTTTCGAGCCCAACGAGAATACACTTCCTACTCCAAGGGAGTGGCACCTGGTTGATGAGCACGGTAAACACTACGCCACCAATATCATTGAGTTTGAAGACGGAATAGCGTTACTGGATGGAAGCCTAATTCCTCTATAACTACAGACTAGCTTCCTCACAAAAAGTTAGTGGCGCACCCTTGGTCGGGCAGACAAAGAGTGCGCCAAAACTCAACTCTCGTGTTTTTCAAGGCGTTGGCCCGGCACACGAGGACATTCCCCTAACTGGCATTTACGCAACCACCGGACTGCGCCAGTCGTCTGACCCCGTAGTGCCACAGATCTCATGGGTCCACATGATTTTCCGGTAAGTGAAGTAGACATCTTCAAGATGGGTGAAATGCGACATCGCCGGATCCTGGCAGTTCGGCATACGTGATCTCACATCAACAATGATTGCATCTTCGAGCTCAATCGAGAAATAGTGCTCTTGAACCCCCTTGACCGAAGTTCTATACCAAGCCAGATGGCATTTTTCCAATCGCTCACCAGAGGTCAGTGCGTTGAAGATCAAGGGTGACGCCTTGTCGAATACCTTGGTAATCATCAACGGTTTGTGCACGCGTTGCCCCGTGGGCTGCCCGGATTGGGGGTCGCGCGGAATGATAACCTGATGTTCGAACGCCTGAACCAGGATCTGGTTCTCATGGCCTACCTGATAAATGTTGCCCACAGACTCGCCGGTAAAAGTACCCGTGGTGATCAGGCCTTGTTTACTTCCTTCCAATATCATGTACGCAGGTGTTGGCATCATTATCTCCTAGATTGCTAAACTTCGACCGAAGCAGTCGGCAACCAGGTGCTACAAAATGCGTGCCTGCTTGAATTTTTTCTGATATATCAATGCATTACATTTCATTGAGCCGTAGCACTTGCCACTATCAACTCATGCCTTGTGAAAAACACTTCACAGGTATTTGCCTTGTATTGCGCACTTCAACCAGATCTCAGGCATGACCCCGTCCAACCTCCTCCCCCTGTACCAGCGACCTGCGTTGATCACTTACAGGATTCATTTACCGGAGCCCCAAAAGCAGAAAACCCCTGAAGTCTAAACTTCAGGGGTTTTCAAATAATGGTGCCCAGAGACGGAATCGAACCGCCGACACGGGGATTTTCAATCCCCTGCTCTACCGACTGAGCTATCTGGGCCGCGCCGGAATTAAACGTTTTTTGGCTCGACGCGTCAAGCCTGATTGAAAATAAACTTAACGAATTCCAATGCTTACGCTTGCTTGGGCCGTACCATTTGGCCTGCACACACCACTGACTACACCCTTAAAAGGCACGCGGCGCAACCAATGCATCAGGCTGGTGCAATCGCTGCCCCCCTCGCAGCTGTGCAGTCTCACTGCCATGCCGAGCACACATACCTTACAACCCTATTCGTTAGCTAGCGAACTAGTTGGCGTGCATTTTGCTGTCAATTTGCCACATGCATGTCGCAAATTAGGTGATCGGATGTCGCTTTCAAGTAATTACATGCCATTGTCTGCGCGTGAGAAGCGCTGGTTACCCTGGTTTGGCAAAACCGGAAAAGTGACGATGGGCTGGTCGTGCTGGCTCAACCGCTCGGCTTACCCGGTGATCGAACAAACCTTTGAAGCCATCGCTCAGACCCGTGCGCGCTTGCTGCAAAACTGGAGCCGTGAACAGTGGGAGCATCTGGCGGAACTGGCCGAAAGCCTTGCGGGCAACGTTGCCCTTCTCGACAACACAGCACTGCTCGACACGCTCAAGCAGGCAGAGGACTTTTCAGAACTGTTTGTCGTTGACACCACCGGCGCTGTGATTGTCTCGACCTGGAACCCGCGCACCAACCACCGGATCGAGCAAACGGCGGCGCTGCAGGAGGGGTTGAAGGCACCGTTTCTCCATGGCCCCTACAGTGATCCATTGACGTTGAAAATCGGACCCTCGTCCTCGCGCTTTCACGATGAAGTGACGTTGATGTTCTACCAGCCGATAAAATTCGCCGGCAAGGTTCTCGGCTGCCTGTGCGGACGCGTGCCCAACGATGTGCTGGGCGACCTTATCCAGCGCGAAGCCGGGCACATTTTTACCGAGTCGGGCGATAACTACCTGTTCATGGTGCAGTCACGCTTTGACCCTGCCATCAAGGCCGGTACCGCCCTGTCACGTTCACGTTTCGAAGACGATACCTTCACTCACGGCGACAACCTCAAAGGCGGTATACGCACACCCTGGGCCACCGTGCAGATCAAGCGGCACACGGAACTGGAGCTGCGTTTTACCGATCCGGCCACGCAGCAGCTTCATCCGGGTGTGCGCGAAACCATCAATCAGGGCGCCAACCTGTTCGTGACCTACCCTGGCTATTCGGACTACCGGCATATCCCGGTGGTCGGCAAAGGGGTCACCTTTCAGTTGCCAGGCTCACCTGACCGCTGGGGCATGATGTGTGAAGCAGACCTTGAGGAGGTCTACCGCCGACGCTCGCTCAGCTACGGGCTGATGAAGCCCTACGTCGCCATCATGGTCGCGGTGTTTGGCGGTAACTGGCTGGTCCAGCACTTCGCCGACTTGTCCCAAGGGGTGACTGAGACCGTGCAGGCGTTGAGTATGCTTGGCGCGACCCTGTTGTTCAGCGTACTGGGGCCCAAACGCCTCGCCGCCAGGCTGGACAGCATGACCGACGTGGTACGAACCATTGCCGAGGGCGAAGGCAACCTGCGCCAGCGACTGGACACGGCGACCATGGCCAACGACGAAACGGGTGACATGGGGCGCTGGATCAACAGCTTCATCGACCGCCTGGACTCGGTGGTCGGGCAAGTGGTGAAAGCCAGCCAAACCGTCGGCAGCACCAATCAGATGATGCTGGGGCGCAGTCAGCAGGCCAGTAGCATCTCCAGCGAAGTCATTGAAGCGGTGCACCACTTGATGATCGTCGTTGAGCAGCAACTGGGCGAGATCCAGCAAGCCTCGGTCAGCGCCGAGCAGATGAAGCAAGCGATGGATGAAGTCGTGTTGCGTGCCCGCGAACAGTTTGTCGCCGTTCAGCAAGGCACCCAGTCCATACGCAATGTGGTCGCGCGTTCGTCGTCGAGCGTGCAGTTACTCGACAGCAGGATGACGCAGATCGGCAAGATCACCGGGCTGATCAGCGAGATCACCAGCCAGACCAACCTGCTGGCACTCAACGCGGCCATCGAGGCCGCGCGCGCAGGCGAGCACGGGCGAGGCTTTGCGGTCGTGGCCGATGAAGTCCGCAGCCTTGCCGCACGAACCGCCCGGGCGGCCGAAGACATTCGGCAGATGGTCGACGGCCTGCAGCGGGAAACCCAAGGCGCCGTCAGCCTCATGGAAGAAGGCGTCAAGGACGTCGATGACAACCTGCGTCTGGCCGAAGACTCCTCGGCGGAAAATGTACAACTGCATCACGCCGTGGAAAGCATGTTCACCATCATCCAGCAATTGCACGCGCACAGCCTCGACTATGGCAGGACGATCAAACAGGTAGACCAGTCCTCCACCGAGATGCGCCAGACCGTGGTCGTACTGCAGAGCAGTACTGAGACGGTGAAGGTCAACGCCAACAAGCTGCAAAAACTGGTGGGACAGTTTGAAGTCAGTCGAAACCGCAGGTGTGAGACGGCGGTTTGATGGACCTGAAATGCGTGGCCGGTTGCGGGCCCCGACAGATTTCGCCGAAACGAAAAAAAGACGCCTAAGCGTCTTTGTTCAGTGCCTTGTCCCATCCTGAACAAGGTTTACACCCCCATCCAGAATGCCCGAAAATTCAGATGGTCCAAGGTGTCGCACACGTCGATGGCTGTGGCGTTGTGGGAGGGCCTAGTGGACTTTCCCTGGACCTAAAGCGCCAGCAGATCATCCCTACGCTGCTACTCACCTACCCCTTCTATCAAGCAAGTTTCGGCAGTACAAAAAATCAATGGCCGTACTTCTGGCAGATGACCGGCCCCTTCCTACACTCCGATCAATGCCACTTCCTTGCTGGGTCATCGCGCCTGTGCAAGGACAAAGAGCAGCAACCGTTGAAACGGTCCTCGCAAGCACGGTGAACACATGGCACGTCAATTTGATTGGGTGCGGGTCTTCTGTGTCCTGATGTACTTCACGCAAAAGCTCATCCCGCGCCGGCTGACGGAAGAGGAAGCCGGCCTGCTCAGAGACTTTCGTACCCTGCATGAACAGGACCGCGTTGCACTGCGGTACATGTGCACGGCCATTCGTGAGACCTCAAAGCAAAGCCGTCTCTGAAATCGGGAAGCCTAAGCACCCGATTCAAGCATGGCATGCTGGGCATCAATTGGAACGACTGCACCTGGCCGCCCCCCAAAGCGCGGCTCCGCTCACGAGCGCCCGTGAAGCTTACGGGCCTTTTCGCCAAGCGTATTAAATCGCAACCGTAATCAGCTTCGCGGTCATTGCCATCTTCTGCACATACTCGTCAAACAGCCACCGCGAGCGTTCAAGGAAGCGATGACTTCAGCCGCCTCACCGATCGCCAGTTTTTGCTGTTCTGAACAGGTGCTAGATACTTAGCCTCCGACGTTGCCCTGTATTGCCTAGCCTCCTGCCGACCCGCACTCCTGGAGGTAACCATGCAGGACATCACCCCTCAGCCTTCGTCTGAAGCCGACACCCTCGCCGTTGCGCAAGCGTATCAGGACCAATTGATTGCCAATCGCCTGCCGAGCTGGATAACCTCGCTCGACGAAAGCGAATTCACCGTGCTCAGCGAAGCACTGCGCGAGCTCATGCAAACCAGTGAGAAGCTGCGTGTCGCGTTTGCGCAGGTCAAGCGTCTCGACGACTTTGCCAGGCCGCTGTTGCAACAGGCGCTCGATCGCCACGGTGGCCTTGAGGCCGATGCACTCTATTTTCGCCGTTGGTACAACTACATCTCCCCAACTGTCAGCTACGTGGCCGGGCGCTTGCCCGTGAAGGACAGCGACTACTACGAACTGCCCCTGCTGGAAGCCGCACTGTACAACTTCACCGAACAGGAACGCAGCGAGCAGCCCAGGCGCAACGCAGTGGTGGATGGCCAGGGCGTTGCCCAGGCAGGCCTGTCTGCACGGGACTTCGCGGTGCTGTGCCGTGACCTCAATCTGGGACAGCAGTATCGGCGGCACCTGGAAGCAGTGCTTCTGGAAGACCGCAGCGAGCATGGCATCCAGCCGCTGCTGGCGCAGTTCCAGCGCTACGGCATGCTCGCCGATGCCGTGAAAGCCAGGGCGCAAGGCGAGCTGAGTGCGGATGAGCTGGAGCTGGTAACGCAGCTTTGCCGCGACAAGCGCCTGGGCTGGCTCAACGGGGCCCCGGTGCACGCCAGGCAACTCAAGCTGTTCGGCTGCGCCTTGCAGCGCATCGTGGTGCTGGATGTGATCGATGTCGGAGTGCTGTACAGCACCTCCAAGCGCGTACTGGTCTATGTACCGGGCGACTCACAGGGCGCCTGGAGCGCCCGTGACGACCTCGACGACTACGCGCGCCGGGTGCTCGGGAAGCGCCTGCGCGATCCGGCCTACCGGCGCTTCTTCAGCCGCTTCGTGCGCCGGCGTGACAGCCAGCGGCTGTTCACTGGCGTGGGTGAGCGCCTCGATAATGTGGCTGACTGGGCTACCCGCAGCCTCGATGAACAGACCACCGCCTACCCGTCGGCGCTGTTCGACCAGCTGGCCGCCGACTGGATCGCACAGATCAAGGACGATGCCGCGGTGATCGCTCCGCCCGTGGCCCAGCTCGACCGCCAAGCCCAGGAAGAACACGACAAGCGCTTGCGCGCCGAGGGCTGGACACTGCTGGTGGTGGCCGGGTTGTACGTGCCGGCGATCGGCGCGGTACTGGCGGCGGTGATGGCCTACGAGCTGCTGGAGGAAACGTATCAGGGGATCGCCGACTGGCGCGCCGATGAGCGCGATGCGGCCCTCGAGCATTTGCTCAACGTCGGCAAGGGCCTGGCCATCCTCGGCGCGACTGCCGCCACGGTCACCGCGGCCCGCCGCGCCTGGAGCCAGGTCGATTACTTGATCACTGCGCGGTTGGAGGACGGCAATGAAAAGCTGTGGAAAGGCGACCTGCAGCCCTACCGCAGCGAAGGCCCGCCCAGCACCGCGGTAATGGACGAGCAGGGCATCTATCGCCAAGGCGAGCGATGTTGGGTCGAGATGCAAGGCGTGTGGTATCGGGTTCGTCAATCCCGTGTCGATGAGACCTGGCAACTGAATACTTATCAGGGGTATGGGCCACAGTTGCGAGACAACGGTGCAGGGGCGTGGCGACTGTGGCACGAGCACCCTGCACAGTGGCGCGACATGCACCTGATGTTTCGCCGCCTGGGCAGGCCCTACAGTGAACTCGATGACCCGCAGATCGACCAGGTCATGGCCATCCACGGCCTGGAGGCCGACCAGCTACGGGCCTGGCACGTGTATGGCCGGCGTGCCGAAGCGGGCGTCACCGACTCGGTCATTCGCCTCTTGCTGGCCAGTCGCATCCAGAGCCTGGGGCGGCAATTGCGCAGTGGCCAGACCATTACCGACACGGCGCTGCTGACCCGCGCCAGGGGCTTGGCGGGCGCGGCCGGGAAGGACGGCCAGGCGTTGGCCGATGTGGTCTGGAGCCAGCGCCGCGCTCTGCTGCAACGGCTTTACGATGAACAGCTGCCCGACACTGAAGCGAGCCTGATATTGCGCAGGGGCTTCAGCAGCCTGCACCGGCTGGCGGCAGACGAAGTGCTGCGCATGGCCGGCGAGGACGAACGCGAAGCCCTGCTCAAGACGCAACAGGTACCGTTGTTCATGGCCCAGAGCGCCAGGGCACAGGTGGCGGGAATTCGCGTTGCAAGGGTGTATGAGGCGCTGGCGTTCGATACGCCGCAGAATCTGGACCTGGCGCGGGTCGTGCTGCAGCTGCTCGCACGTTTGCCTGGGGCGGCCACGGGGCCGGGCTGGAGGTTGTTCGACGGCGATGCCAGCCAGCCTTTGCTGACCACCGAGGGCAGTGCCGGGGTCTTCGAACTCACCCACCGGCAAGGCGCCTTCAGCCTGCGCAAACCAGGCGATGGGCCCCTGGCCGAGGTGGGCGAGCTGTTTGACACGGTGGCCGAGGCCTATACCCCCGAACAGCGTGCACGCACAGGCCTGGGCGAACCCTTTGCTGCGGCCCTGCGCCCACACTTGTCAGCAGAGGCCAGCAGCTTGCGTGACACGATCGCGGGCTGGCTGGGCCTGAACCGGCCCAACCGCTCGTTCCTCGCCCCGCAGCGCTTCGCCGATGGCCGCATCGGTTACCCATTGAGCGGCGGCAGGTTCTGGGCGACCCTCGGCGCGCGCAGCCCGAGGGCCTTGCAGGCAAGGCTGCGTGATCTCTACCCGGCATTCAGCGATGAGCAAATCGGCCGCTGGCTCGAACGGGAGGACGCAGTGACGCACCTGCAAGCCCTGGAGCAGCAGTTCGGCGAGCTGCGCAGCCATTTGAACCAGTGGGTGCGCGGCGCTTTCCCTTCGATCGAACTGCTCGCCCGGCGCGAATTGCGTAAGTGCCTGATCGACTGCTGGCGCTGGCTGATTCCGGAGCTGGGCAATGAAGTGGCGGAACGGGTGCAGTACATCTTCAGCCACATCGGCGGGCGTGTGCAGCACCTGCCAAACCTGCCCGAATCAGTCAGTTTCCCCCATGTCTCCGTCATCATATTCCGGGCCATGCGCCTGGAAACGATACCTGACGACTTTCTCCGGGCCTTCCCCAACCTGCGCAGCCTGGAGGTCACCCATTGCCGGCTGCAGCGCTTGCCCCTGCCTCAGGCACTGACCCGGCAACTGCAAGTGCTCGACCTTTCGAGTAACCAGATCGCACTGGATGAAAGCCAGACACTGGTGCTGGCCAGTTGCAGTTCGCTGGTCTATCTCAATCTGGCGAACAACCCGCTGGGCAGAAGCTTTTCGATCTTCGGCATGCCCAGCCTCAATGCCCTTTACCTGCAGGGCGCAAGGCTCGACACCTTCCCATACGGGGTGATGGACAGCCCGGAGCTGCACACCCTTGACCTGCGTGACAACTACCTCTACGAACTGCCCGAAGGCTTTCATCAAGGGGGGCTGTGGCGGGTGGGGCGGGTCAACCTGGCGGGCAACTTGTTCGAGACCGGGGCTGAAGCGATCAGCGTATGGCATTGGCTGGAGGAAAGCCGCGTACCGTATCGCCTGCGTTGGCTGGATGTTGCGCCCGCTGGCAGGCGCGACGACCTGGCCGCCTTGTGGACGCAACTGGAAGGCGAGCAGGGCGCGAAAGACCTGTTCGACACCCTGTCGGCGTTAACCTCGTCGGGCAACTTCAAGTCGTTCCCCCTGGCCAGGAACTTTGCCGCACGTTTGCTGGACATGTTCGAGCTCGTGGTCCGTGATGATGTGCTCAAGCGTGAGCTGTTCGAGAACGCGGCGGTGACCGATTGTCAGGATAACGCCACCGTTCGCTTCACCGATCTGGAATTGCGCGTGCTGCTCTGGCGTGCACGCCACGGTGAACTGGCGCAGCATCCCGAGCGGGCGTTGTTGCACCTGGGCGGGCAGCTGTGGCGCCTGCATGTGCTTGACCAGGTGGCGGCGGAACACGCCGTGAGGGCCGGGGCGAACAGCGAGTCGATCGAGTTCGCGCTGGCGTACCGGATCGCACTGCGTGGCCGGCTGGATTTGCCGTTGCAGCAGGATGACATGCTGTATTCCGGCATTCCCAGCCTCAAACCGCATGACCTGCTTAACGCCGAACGTATCGTGATCGCTGCGCAGTCGCGCGACAGTCTGGCGCAATTCCTCTCGCGGCAGAGCTTCTGGCAGGATTACCTCAGCGCACAGTTCTCCAAGCGCCTCAAGGTGCCGCAGGATATCCATGATGAGCTGGAAAGGCTGATGGAGCTGGGCAACATGGAGGGTGAGATCGCGCTGTTGCATATCCACGCCCAGCAACGGGAACACGAAGTGATGTTGCAACTGACCCGTGAGGCCATGGGCCGGGCACACACCATAACGTTGACCGATAGCTGACCGCAGCTCACCCTTGCGTCCACCCGTCAGCAGCGGTTGCAAGCCCAGTCGGGTTTGTAGCGCACTACCGTGTTCGTCCGGATACCGATGGATCCTGATGGATCTGACTGAAACAAAAAAAGACGCCGAAGCGTCTATTTTCAATGATCTGCAGACTCCCATGGAACTCTGTAGATCGATATCTGGAGCGGGAAACGAGACTCGAACTCGCGACCCCGACCTTGGCAAGGTCGTGCTCTACCAACTGAGCTATTCCCGCATTTGGTGACGGCCATTCTATAGATTCATAAAGCGCCGTCAAGCCCTTGATTCAAAAAAGCTTTATTTTTGTTCCGAGCCTTCGCGCAGGTGCGGCCAGGCGGCGCGCAGGTACTGCACCATCGACCACAGGGTCAGGCCGGCAGAAATCATCAGCAAGGCGTAGCCGAGGATGACCCAGAAGGTAAGCGCCGGCGGGTTGGCCAGCAGGATCACCAGCGCGAGCATTTGCGCAGCGGTTTTCCATTTGCCCAGGTTCGAAACGGCTACATGCGCCCGTGCCCCCAGCTCGGCCATCCACTCACGCAATGCCGACACCACGATCTCGCGCCCGATGATCACCGCCGCCGGCAGGGTCAGCCAGAAGTTGGCGTGCACCTGCACAAGCAGTACCAGGGCCACCGCGACCATCAGTTTGTCGGCCACCGGGTCGAGGAAGGCACCGAACGGCGTGCTCTGCTGCAGTCGACGGGCCAGGTAGCCGTCAAGCCAGTCGGTGGCCGCAGCAATGGCGAAGACGCTGCTCGCTGCCACATAGCTCCAGTGATACGGAACATAGAACAGCAAAATGAAGATCGGGATGAGCAGGACGCGAAGAACTGTGAGTAGATTTGGAATATTCATCGGCACAACTGGCTGCAAAGTGAGGGGGCATTCTACTCGCTATGCAAGGTCGCATAAATCGACTCGGCAAGCTTTTTACTGATTCCTGGTGCTTTTGCAATTTCTTCGACACTGGCACGGCCCAACTCCTGCAAGCCACCGAAGTGCTTGAGCAGGTCGCGCCGACGCTTAGGCCCTACCCCGGCCACATCTTCAAGGCTCGAGGTACGCCGCGCCTTGCCACGCCGGGCACGGTGACCGGTGATGGCAAAACGGTGCGCCTCGTCGCGAATCTGCTGGATCAGGTGCAGTGCCGGCGAGTCGCCCTTGAGGGTGAACTCATGGGCCGCATCGTTGAGGTACAGGGTTTCGAAGCCTGCCTTGCGCGTTACGCCCTTGGCCACACCGAGCAGGATCAGGTCGGTAATGGCCAGTTCCTGCAAGACATCCCGGGCCATGTTCAGCTGGCCCTTGCCACCGTCCACCAGGAGCACGTCGGGCATCTTGCCCTCGCCGTCCTTGAGCCGACCGAAGCGCCGGGTCAGGGCCTGGTGCATGGCGGCATAGTCGTCGCCCGGCGTCACCCCTTCGATGTTGAAGCGCCGGTAATCCGACTTCAGCGGGCCTTCGGGGCCGAACACCACGCAGGACGCCACCGTCGCCTCTCCGCTGGAGTGGCTGATGTCATAGCACTCAAGGCGCTGCGGCGGCTCGTCGAGGTCGAGCACTTGCGCCAGCGCCTCAAAGCGCGATGCCATGTGCTGACGGTTGGCCAGGCGCGCCATCAGCGCCTGCTCGGCGTTGGTCACCGCCAGTTGCTGCCAGCGCGCACGCGTACCGCGCACCCGGTGGCTGATGGTCAGCTCGCGGCCACGCAAGGACTCGATCGCGGCGGTAATGGCGGCAAAGTCTTCATGCACGACGTTAACGATCAGTTCGCTCGGCAGATCACGCTCGGCATTACCGATGTAATACTGGGACAGGAACGCGGCCATGACTTCGGCCACCTCCTCCTCGATTCCGACCTGGGGAAAGAAGTTCTTGCTGCCCAGCACCCGCCCGCCGCGCACGCTGATCAGGTGCACACAGGCGCCACCGGGGTTGGTGAACGCGGCGACAACGTCGACGTCACCGGTACCGCCTTCCATGCTCTGCTGATCCTGCACCCGGCGCAGCAAGGCGATCTGGTCGCGCAGCTCGGCGGCCTTCTCGAATGCCAGGGCCTGGGCCGCCTGCTCCATCTCGGCGTTCAGCTCGTTGGTCAGTTGATGGCTGCGCCCTTCCAGGAACATCACCGAGTGACGCACGTCCACGGCATATTCTTCCGGCTCGACCAGGCCCACGCACGGCGCCTTGCAACGTTTGATCTGGTATTGCAGACATGGCCGGGTGCGGTTGTTGTAGTAGCTGTCTTCGCACTGGCGGACAAAAAAAGTCTTCTGCAACAGGCTCAGGCTTTCACGGATGGCGCCTGCACTGGGATAAGGCCCGAAGTACTTGCCCTTCTGCTTTTTCGCCCCGCGATGAATCCCCAGCCGCGGGAACGGGCCATCGGACAGAAACACGTAGGGGTAAGACTTGTCGTCACGCAGCAGGATGTTGTAGGGCGGCCGCCATTCCTTGATCAGCGTCTGCTCAAGCAGCAGCGCTTCGGTTTCGTTGGCGGTAATCGTGGTTTCGACCTGGGCGATGCGCGCCACCAGGGCAGCCGTCTTCGGCGCCAGGCCGGTTTTGCGAAAATAGCTGGCCAGGCGCTTCTTCAGGTTCTTCGCCTTGCCGACATACAGCAGCCGGGCGTCACCGTCGAACATCCGGTAGACGCCTGGGCGACCGCTACAGGTCGCCAGGAAGGCACTTGGATCGAACACTGGGGTCATGATTTCAGAGACTGGCGTCGACCATGCCGTGGCGGACGGCCAGCAGCGTCAGTTCGACGTCGCTGGTAACCGAGAGTTTTTCGAAAATCCGATACCGGTAAGTATTGACCGTTTTCGGCGACAGGCACAGCTTGTCGGAAATGATCTGCACTTTCTGGCAGCCGACAATCATCAAGGCGATCTGGATTTCCCGCTCCGATAGCGCATCGAACGGCGAGCCTTGTGGCTGGTAGGGCTTGAGCGCCAGTTGCTGGGCGATCTGCGGGCTGATGTAGCGCTGCCCGGCGAACACCAGGCGAATGGCCTGGACCATTTCATCCAGGCCTGCGCCCTTGGTCAGATAACCCGCAGCACCGGCCTGTAACAATCGGGTGGGGAACGGGTCTTCTTCACAGACGGTCACCGCTACCACCTTCACGTCGGGATGGCTGCGCAACAGCTTGCGCGTGGCTTCAAGGCCACCGATACCGGGCATTTTCACGTCCATCAGGACCACGTCGGGCTTGAGCTCTCGCGCCACCTTCAAGGAAGCCTCGCCAGAGTCGGCCTCACCCACTACCTGCAAACCGTCGATATCGGCCAGCATGCGGGTGATGCCCGTACGCACCAGATCGTGGTCATCGACCACCAGTACCCTAATCAAGCAGACACCTCGCACCACGGCGACAATTGGATCCCGCCACCTTAGCAAAAAACCACACGCCAGAGCTAACGGAACACACCATCACAACGACGCCGACTTGTGCTTGCCCGCCACGTGGCCGAAAACCATCGGTCGCGCGCCAGGCATCTTCGTACACGCCCGGGGTAGAGCCGCGGCGAGGCTGGCGAGCAATTGCTGGACTGCGGCCTGATCAAGCGCCGCCAATTGCCGGTAGCAATCGAGCAAGCGGTCTTCCTCGGGGTTGAGGCTGCCGGGGTTTACCGGCGTACGCACACCGCTCAGTACATACAATGCATCCACGCCACGGGCGGCCACTGCGGCCAGGTAGTCCGCCTTGGGCGTGCGCTCGCCGCTTTCGTACTTGCCCTGGGCATTGGGCTCGACACCACCAATGTCACCGAACACGCGCTGGGTCAGCCCCAAGCGCTCCCGCTCTTCCCGTAGCCGGGCTCCGATTCCGTTCATTGCTGTACAAATTCCTTGAGACGTCATCCATCTGGGTCATCCACCCAAGCCCGCAGCTCAGGCCCTGGCCGGGCACTATGCACAAGAACGGGAAGGCTGCACAAGCCGCTATATGGCATGACGTGTCTGTGCTTGTCCGCACAAGGATGTTGACCTGTATCCCCTTGCACCAGAGAAAAGATGGCACTTCAATATCGCCCAGTTGAGTTAATTGCGGCAGCGAAAACACCGTCTAACATAATTAAAGAAAGTTCCAGACCAACTAGAGAAAAAAAGCAAAAATCCTCCCGGGCACCTGAAAAACAGTAAAAACCAATTATTTGACGCCATAAATACGACATATGGCGGATAGCCTGTTTTTTGACATATAACTTATTGACAACTTTAAGTCGTTGATTTTTAACAGTTTTTTAAACTTAACCAGTAATTATCAAGTTAATTTTAATTAACTAGACAAGAGTGCTTGCCGAACTAAAAACAACTCCCTTAGGATAAAAACAAGACAACGAACAACACGACCATCGCCTGATCAAAGCGCGATTAGTTTATGCGTGCTCGTCGCGTCGACATCACCGATAAATGGAGTAACCGGCTCAGTATTGCTGTGTCCGGAAGAGGGAACTATGAATATCAGTATTTTTGGGCTGGGCTATGTAGGTGCCGTGTGTGCAGGTTGTCTGTCTGCACGTGGCCACCAGGTGCTGGGGGTTGATATCTCCCAGGCCAAGATCGACATGATCAACCAGGGCAAGTCGCCCATCGTTGAACCCGGGCTTGAACAACTGCTGCTCGACGGCGTGAATCATGGTCGTCTGCGCGGCACCACCGATGTCCAGGCGGCGGTGCTAGCCACCGAGATGTCCCTGCTGTGCGTCGGTACCCCCAGCAAGAAAAACGGCGACCTCGACCTGGTCTACATGGAAGCCGTATGCCAGCAAATCGGTGAGGCCCTGCGCGACAAGGCCAGCCGCCACACCATCGTGGTGCGCAGTACCGTGTTGCCCGGCACCGCCAAGAATGTGGTCATCCCGTTGCTCGAGCAAGCCTCCGGCAAACGTGCAGGCATCGACTTCGGCGTGGCAGTGAACCCCGAGTTCCTGCGTGAAAGCACTGCCATCCAGGACTACGACTTCCCTGCCATGACTGTGATCGGTGAGCTTGACCAGCAGTCCGGCGACCTGCTCGAGTCACTGTACAAAGGCCTTGATGCCCCGGTGATCCGCAAGTCGATCGAAGTCGCCGAAATGATCAAGTACACCTGCAACGTCTGGCACGCGACCAAGGTCAGCTTCGCCAACGAGATCGGCAACATCGCCAAGGCCTCCGGCGTCGATGGCCGTGAAGTCATGGACGTGGTCTGCCAGGACTACAAGCTCAACCTGTCGCGCTACTACCTGCGCCCGGGCTTTGCCTTCGGCGGCTCGTGCCTGCCCAAGGACGTACGCGCCCTCACCTACCGCGCCGGTCAACTGGACGTCGAGCACCCGCTGCTGGCCTCGATCATGGACAGTAACCGTAACCAGGTACGCAATGCCTTCGATCTGATCGCCCGCCAGGACAAGCGCCGTATCGCGCTGCTGGGCCTGAGCTTCAAGGCCGGCACCGACGACCTGCGTGAAAGCCCGCTGGTGGAGCTGGCCGAGATGCTCATCGGCAAAGGCTTCGAGCTGAGTATCTACGACAGTAACGTCGAGTACGCCCGGGTGTTCGGGGCCAACCGCGACTACATCGAATCGAAGATCCCGCACGTGTCGTCCTTGCTCTGCAGCGACCTCGAACAGGTGATCCGTGACGCCGACGTGATTGTGCTGGGCAACAACGACGAGCGTTTCGCCCTGGCCCTGGAAGCATCCACCGACAAACAGGTCATCGACCTGGTCGGCTTCATGCCCCACGGCAGCACCACCCACCAACAGGGTATCTGCTGGTAACGCCAAGGGTTGCATCAGCACACCCCGCACGCACCCAGGCCTGCGCCTGAGCGAACAGAACACTTGCCATCGACTGCCTGCCGCCCTGCGGCCGGGCCCGGCACGTGCGCTTTTTGCTCAGGCTCAGGCGCCTGTTCAACGGAGCAAGCGCTAGATGGAACGTCAGCAACAACCGCCTTCAGGCGCACGACGGGCAGCCGCGAGTTTCTGCTCCTGGGCCTGCCTGTTCGGCCTGATCGCCCTGGCCTCGGAGATGATCGCCCCGGCGTATCTGGATCCGAGTCACCACAGCTTCATCTTCATCATCGGCACCCTGGGCATGTGGCGCTATGGCAACGCCTTTGTCCACTTCAGCCGCGGCATGTACTTCCTGCACTGGAAGTTCCCGCGCATGCGCAAGGCCGTCGAGCGCATGGGCGACGCCGCCTTGCCGTCGCACATGTTCATGGTGGTTACCAGCTTTCGCATCCCCACCCACACCACCTTCAAGGTGTACCAGTCGGTGTTCCAGGAAGTGCAACGGCTCAAGGTGCCATGCACGGTGATTGCCTCGATCGTGGAAAAGGGCGACGAGCAGTTCATCAAAGAGATCATGCGCAACGAAGTCAGCGATCGCGATGACATCAAGCTGGTCATCGTGCGTGCCCGCGGTACCGGCAAACGTGATGGCCTGGCCCACGCGTTTCGCGCCCTGTCCCGGCAGATGCCGATGGAAAATGCCGTGGTCGGCGTCGTCGACGGCGACACCATGATGCTGCCTGGCTGCGTCGAGCGCGCAGTCAAGCTGTTCGCCTACCTGCCCAAAGTGGGCGGCCTGACCACCAACGAGTTCTGCGAAGTCGAAGGCAGCAGCCTGATGCGTCAGTGGCACTCGATGCGCTTCGTGCAGCGTCACATCAACATGTGTTCGATGGCGTTGTCGCACCGGGTATTGACCCTGACCGGGCGGCTGTCGTTCTTTCGCGCCAGTGTCATGACCGATCCGGACTTTATCCGCGACGTTGAGGCCGACTTTCTCGAGCACTGGCGCCTGGGCCGCTTCCAGTTCCTCACCGGCGATGACAAATCATCCTGGCTGAGCCTGATGCGCGCCGGCTGGGACACCTTCTACGTGCCCGACAGCAACACCCTGACCGTCGAGCATCCACCAGACAACAGCTTCTGGCGCGCCACCCGCCAGTTGATGTTTCGCTGGTACGGCAACTCCCTGCGCCAGAACTTCCGCGCCACTGCCCTGCTCGGCCGTGCGCGACTGGGCCTGTTCACCCTGTATGTGCTGCTCGATCAGCGCGTGTCGATGTGGACCTGCCTGATGGGCCTGACCGCCTCGGTGGTGGCCGGCCTGGTGTTCGGTATCCAGTACCTGCTGGTGTACCTGTTCTGGGTGCTGCTGTCGCGCAGCATTGTCACCGTGCTGTTTCTGTTCGCCGGCCACCCGGTGAGCCCGGTGTACCCGTTCGTTCTTTATTACAACCAGATTGTTGGCTCGGTGATGAAAATCTATGCGCTGTTCCACATGGACCAACAGCGCTGGACCCGACAGAAAACCACGATAAGCAACGGTAGCGTCGACTTCGATGCCGCCCTGAACCGCTGGTCCTCCAAGGCGATGCTGTTTTCGTCCATCGCGATCTTCTTCGGGGTCATCTCGGTTCTTCTCGAACTCACGCAACGTTAAGGAAAGGCGCCTGCCATGAGTAGCTCAAGTACACCCGTAATCCCTGGCAAAAAAGCCGCTGCCAACGTCGTCCATGAAGCGATTGACGAGCGCCAGTATGTACGTACCCGCATCGACGCCCACGTGACCCTGACCGCAGCAGGCCAGCCCACGGTCGAAACCAGCCTGCAGGACATTTCCCTGGGCGGTATCGGCCTGCGCCACGACAAGCCGTTGACCATTGGCAGCCTGTACAACGCCTCGATCCGCCTGCGCCTGAACCAGGTCAACCTGAGTCTGGACGGCAAAGTGCGGATCGTGTCGCAGCGCGGGGAAGAAGTCGGCGCGCAGTTCGTCGATCTGGACGCGCAAAAGCGTGACATTTTGCGCTACATCATCAGCGCCTACCTGTCGGGCGAGATTGCCGACATCAATGGCCTGTTCAACGTGATGCAGCGCGAGAACTACATCAAGGAGCGCAAGCAGCAGCACGCCAGCGCACGCAGCAGCGGCGATCGCTTCAAGGCCGTGGCCGGCACCCTGCTGTACACCGCGGCGGGCCTGGCTGCCCTCGGCTTTGTCGCCTACAAGAGCTACCAGCTGTTTTTCCGCATTCCGGCGGTACAAGCCCAGGTGTCGGCCAATGCCCGGGTCATCAGCATGCCCGACAACGGCTACGTGAAATACCTCATGCAGCCCGGCCAGAACGAGGTGAAGGCCGCCCAGCCGCTGGCCAGCGTGTCCACCCAGCTGGCCACCAGCTTCACCAGCCCGGCAGACATCAAGGCCGTGGCCGATCTGTCGCCCGGTGACCTGCAGACCCTGCTCGGCCGCGCGACCATCGAAACCGTGATCAACAGCCCGTGCGACTGCGACGTCTACTTCCCCGGCAAGCCGCTGGACGGCTACGGCTACAAACAGGCACCACTGATGCATTTGCTGCCGCGCGATGAGGCGCTGTTCGTCACCGCCAACGTGCCGTTCGACAAACTGGACGACATTTCCCGGGTGACTTCGGTCGACCTGAAGGTGTTCGGCCTCGACGAGCATTTCACCGGCAAAGTCGTCGACTCGCATGTAGATGAGGCCAACAAGAACCTGGCCCTGACCATTGCCCCGGACACCCCGCTGCCACGTCAGGCCTACCAGAAACCGGTCGCGGTCGACCTGTTCCTGGGCTTGCCGTTCACGGCGTCGCGCTGAGCACGAAGGAAGGAATGGCAATGAACGCGATGATCCCCTCCCGCCTGCTGCTCGCCGGCCTGTGTGTCGCTGGTGCCGGCGTTGCTTCGGCCAGCCAGAGCCTGGAGCAGGTGCGCTATGCGCTGTACAAGGACCCCAGCGCCAATGTCAGTGGCGACCTGCGCGTGCTGTCCGAACGTGGCGACCTGGCGTCCAAGTTGCTGCTCGGCGATGTCCTGGCCAACACCGATGGCGCCAACCGCCAGGAGGTGATCACGCTGTACAAGGACGCGTTCGCAGACGGCCGTGGGCAGGTTCCGGCACTGGCTTCCCTGGCGCGCCTGCTCGACCGTACCCCGAGCCTGCAAGCGGGCCAGCGCGAGTGGATGGCCCAGGCGTTGACGCGCTACCCGGCCAACCTCGACCCGCGCAATACCAGCACCACCCTTGAGGTGTTCCTGGTTTACCCGCAACTGGTCTCCACCGAACAGGCCCGACAACTGCTCGCGCTGTACCAGCAAGCGTGCCTGCTCAACTGCCGCCCCGAGTTGTACCGGGCGGTGCTGGCTGAACGCGAGGGCGACCGGCAGCGCGCCGAGCTCGAGTACCAGCAGGCCGTGGCCGTGGATGTCCGGGCGATAGACCGCTACTACCGCTTTCTCGGCGACGACCAGGACCGCGCCTTCCCGGCGTTTGCCCGCAGCCTGGAAGCCCGGCGACCCACCCTGCCGGTCGACATCGTGCACCGCATCGGCTCGCTGCTCGACAGCATCAACAGCGTGCAGCGCGCCGATTTTGAAGCCGACCGCTACGAGCGCCAGACCCGTGCCATGGGCCCGGCCCGGGTACCACCCGACGCCGCCCAGCTGGCGATGGAAAAAGCCCGCGGCGAGACCCTCGACACCGCCCGGGCCGAAGCCCACCGCTGGCGTGACAACGCCGCCGAGCGGGGCTTTGTACCGGCCATGGTGTCCAGGACCAACTTCATGATCTCCAACCCCACCGAGCATAACGCCGAGGAAACCCAAGCCCTGATCGACCAGGTGAAAAGCCGTGAACCGACCCGCGCCAAAGCGCTGCAGGCGTCGTTCTACATGGTCAACAACTGGCTGACCCTGGACCCGGAAAAAGCCCGCGCGCTGATCGATGAACTGATCGCCGGCAACTACCCCGACGCCCAATTGCTGCTGGCGGAGTACTACAGCAAGGGCGTGGAAGACGAGCCGGACCAGGACAAGGCCCTGCAGATTTTCCAGGCCCAGGCCGAGGCCGGCTCCACCGCCGCCTGGTACCGCATGGCCACCTTGCACGCTTACGGCCGCGCCGTCTGCCATGACCCGGTCAAGGCCTACACCTATGCCCAGGTGGCCCTGGCGCTCGGTGAAAACGGTGCACGCGGCCTGATCAAGCGCCTGCAAAAGACCCTTAAAAAGGATGACATCGAGCGTGCCCTGGCGGCACGTGCCGATCTGTTGAAGGAAGCAACCCTGTGAAAGCGCATCACTCCCTGTTCGGCGCCCTGCTGGCACTGGCACCGCTGTGCCCGGCCCTGGCCGCCGAAGAAATCACCGGCCCCGAGGCCGACAGCAACGAACCTGTACGGGTGGCCAGCAACGACGGCAGTGCGCCGGTGATCACGTCAGAGTTTTTCAACAAACTGACCGTGCAGACCGGCTACGGCCCGGAAAACTCCGAGGTCGGGCGCAGCCGCGAAATGTTCTACAGCCTGCGCTACGAGCCATCCTTTGCCTGGTATTCACCGGAAAAGCGCTGGGCCAAATGGATGGTCTATGGCCGCCTGTGGCTGAACTACGACTCCAGCCAGTCGATCAGCACCCAGAACGAGAACAGCAACAGTTTCGACCGCGAACAGCCCGAAGGCTGGTACGCCGAGCTGCGCGAGCTGTACGTCAAACGCAACCTGCTTGGGGATGACCCGCGCTTCTCGCTGTCGGTCGGTCGCCAACGCTACTTCGATGACTACGGCATCTGGTGGGACGACAGCCTGGAGTCGCTGCGCTTCAACTACAACGACACTTTTTCCCGTGGCTTTTTTGCGGTGGGGCAGAAGTTCTACAACTACAACAGCGACGTCAACAGCCTGGCCGACAGCGAAGAGCGCACCACCTACCTGATGGGTGAGTACGCCTACCGCTGGAGCGAGAACAACTGGGCCGGCGCACGCCTGATGCACGAAAACGATCACAGCGGCCACGACCCGGAAGACCGCTACGACTTCAAGGGCATGCGCTATGGCGTGTTCTTCAAGGGCGATAACCTGGATGTCAGCCCGCTGTTCAGCGACTACCACCTGGAACTGGCCGCCCTCGACGGCAAGGTCGACAACACCGATGGCAACGGCGTCACCAGCACCGGCCATTCGGCCAGCGGCTGGGCGGCCCTCGGCGAAATCGGCAAACGTTTTCACGATCTGCCCTGGACACCACGGGTGGCCCTGCGCGGCGGTCTCACCGACAAACCGAGCAACGACAACGACGGCTTCCGCCTCAATGCCATCCAGTCCGACCGCATTACCCGCCAGGGCAGCTACAGCACGCGCCTGACCAGCTCATTCATCAGCCTCGACCTGCGCAACCTGAGCTACTACGGCGTCAGCCTGGAAACCAACCCGACGCCGCGCAGCGCCCTGGACCTGCGCGTAACCGACCTGACCTTGCGCGATGCCGACGGCACCCTGCCCGTGCGTATCGATGGCGATCAGCGCAGCAAACGCAACGAAGAGCTGCGCAGGAACACCTACCAGGGCGGCAAGGATGTCGGGCAGATGTTCGACCTCAATTACTACTGGAAGATGTTTCCGGTGGCCATCGACGGCAAGCACCTGGACGTCAACGCCCTGGTCAGCGCCAGCTACCTCAAGGCCGGCAACGCCCTGGACAGCGGCGACGACTACCAGCTGAGCGTCGGCGTCGTGATCAGCTACTAAGGACGGTCCTTCCGATGATCTTTGCCTCCAACGTCTTCCTGTTTCTTTACTTGCCGCTGTTCCTCGCCGTGTATTTTTTGTCGCGGCCACAGTGGCGCTCGACCGTGATCGTCGCCGCCAGTTACATCTTCTATGCCTGGTGGCGTCCGGACTTCCTGTTGCTGTTCGTTGCCATCACCTACTGGAACTACTGGTTCGGCCTGCGCATCAAGGGGCGCCTGGATGCCGGCGATAAACGCTGGGCCCTGCGCCTGCTGTGGATCGGCATCGTCGGCAACCTGTCGACCCTGGGCTACTTCAAATACGCCAACTTCGGGGCTGAAGTGCTGGCCGCCCTGCTCGCCCCGCTGGGCATCAACACCTGGAGCCTGGAGACCATCTTCCTGCCGCTGGGCATCTCCTTCTACGTGTTCCATGCCCTGAGCTACATCGTCGACATCTACCGCAAAGACGCGACGCCGACGAACAACTTCATCGACTTTGCCGCCTTTGTCGCGCTGTTCCCGCACCTGGTCGCCGGCCCGATCCTGCGCTACAGCCAGCTGGCACCGCAGCTGCGCCAGCGTACCCACTCCCTGGAGCTGTTTTCCCTGGGGGTGTGCCGCTTCATGCTCGGCTTCATCATGAAGGTGCTGATCGCCGACCAGCTGGCACCGATCAACGTGCTATTCATCAGCGAAGGCACCTTGCAGTTCAGCGATGCCTGGTTTGGCCTGGTGGTGTCGACCCTGCAGCTCTACTTCGACTTTGCCGGCTACAGCCATATGGCCCTGGGCCTGGCGTTGATGATGGGTTTCCGCTTTCCGGAAAACTTCAACCAGCCTTATGTGTCGCAGAGCATCACCGAGTTCTGGGCGCGCTGGCACATGACCCTGGCGCATTTCCTGCGTGACTACGTGTACATGCCACTGGTGCGCAAACGCGTGGCCGGTGCCCTGCCGGCACTGGTCTACACCATGCTGCTGTCGGGCCTGTGGCACGGCGCAAGCTTCGCCTTCATCTGCTGGGGCCTGTTCTTTGGTCTGGGCATGGTCATCGAGCGCAAGTTCAACCTCGCCACCAAGGTCACCACGCCCTACCACCTGGGGCGCAACGTGCGCACCTTCCTGCTGATCATCCTGAGCATGCCGCTGTTCTTCACCAACGACCTGCGCCACAGCCTGGACATCTACCAGGCGCTGTTCGGCCTCAATGGCTTCGGCTCGCTGGACGTGTACGTGCTCGGCGCGTCGAAGATGGCCATGTCGTTTGCCGCCGTCGCCCTGTGCTGGCTGGTGCTGGCCGGCAGCAACAACGTGCGCTTCTACGCCGGCAATAAAGAGCAGTACTTCATGCAGCATGTCGGCGGCCTCAAGGCCGTGCTGCTGTGGGCCGGTTTCGGCCTGGCCCTGAGCAGCCTGGCGGCGAACTCCTTTTCACCCTTTCTGTATTTTCAGTTCTAGGAGATGGCCATGTACCCGGTCATGAATTCGGCGAGCAAGGTCAACGGCATTCTGTTTGCCGTGGTGCTGGCGGGAATGTTCGTCTACTCGCTGCCGCCGGTGTTCAGCTTCGCCAAAAACCAGAGCGATGCCTGGAACCTGTTTGTCGATGGCAAGTTGCTGCGCAAGTTCGAGCAGGTCTATGACAAGCGCTTCTTCCTGCGCGAGCCTTCGGTAGAGCTCTGGGCCAACGCCCAGTACCGACTGTTTGGCGAAGGCACCAAAGGCGTGGTGCTGGGCAAGGACGGCTGGTTGTTCACCAACCAGGAATACCGCGTACCGAACAACCTGCAGGCGAATCTGGACGGCCAGCTGGCACAGATCGCCGAGGTCGAGCAACAACTCAAGGCGCACAACAAGCGCCTGATCCTGCTGCCGTTGCCGATGAAAGTGGATGTTTACGCAGCCCACGCCGCGCGTGCCGTCGACCCGCGGGCCATCAGCCTCTACGACCGGTTTGTCGCCGGCCTGCAGGCACGCTCGATCGAGGTTACGCCGCTGCGTGCGGCGTTCCTCGGCAACCTCGCCGGCCCGTCGCTGTTTCTCAAGTCCGACACCCACTGGAGCCCGGAAGGCGCGCGCCTGACGGCCTACGAGCTGGCGCGTCAGCGCCCGGAGCTGCTCGGTGATGAGCGTTACGTGTCGCACAAGGTCGCGGACAAAACCGTCAAGGGCGACTTGATGAACTACATCCAGTTCAACCACGCGCAGATGGCCCCGCAGTATGGCCCCAGCCAGATTGCCCTGTACGAAACCCTCAAGGCTGAGCAGAGCACCGATGCGCTGTTTGCCGACGAGCAACAGAGCCTGCTGCTGGTGGGCACCAGCTACAGCAAGATCGATGACTGGAACTTCACCGGTTTTCTCAAGGAGGCGCTTAACCGCGACCTGCTCAGCGTGGCGGTGGAGGCGCGCGGCCCGTTCGAGGCCATGCAGCAGTTCCTCGCCAGCGACGACCTGAACAACCCGCAGATCGATACCGTGGTCTGGGAATTCCCCCTGCGCACCCTGCTTGCCCATCGCCTGGGCTCGCTGAGCCGGCCAGGCCAGACCCAGCACTTCTGACAATTTCAAGGAGATCACCATGCACCGTTCGCTCAAGCACCTGCTCACCGCCAGTACCCTGTTGCTGGTCAGCACCCAAGGCATGGCCGCCGAAGGCAATGCCGACCTGTACGACGCCGTGGCGCCCGCCGACTCCGCCTTTGTGCGGGTGCTGAACCTGTCCGACAGCAACATCGACGTGACCCTGAGCGGCAAGGTCAACCCGCAGCGCGTCGCTGCCGGCCAACTGAGTGGCTACCGCTTCACCCCGGCCGGCGCCCACAAGATCGCCGTCGGCAGCAAGGCCATCGAACCGCGGCTCACCGCCAACGCCGCCAGCACCGTGGTCTATGACGGCAACACGCTGACCCTGATCGCCGACAAGTACATCAACGAGCCGAAAAAAGCCCAGGTTGCGTTCTACAACCTGACCCCGGCCAAGGTCGCGCTGAAAACCGTCGACGGCAAGAGTGTGGTGGTCGACACCCTCGGCAAGGACCAGACCGGCAGCCGCCTGGTCAACGAAATCAAGATCGGCTTTGCCGCCTATGACGATCAGCAGAAAGTCGCCCAGTTCGACGAACTGTTCCTCAAGAAAGGCCGCTCCTACAGCTACGTGCTGCTGCCCCAGGGCGCCGGCTATCGCAGCATGAGCCTGGCCAACAGCATCGACCCGAGCGAGTGAGTGGCACCATGAAGAGTCTTTTCGCCCTTGGCCTTGCCGCCGCCAGCACGCTGTTCAGCGTGCACGGCGCGGCAGCCGACACTGCCCCGCCCGCCACGTGCAAGGGGCTGGAGTGCCTGACCTGTACCGCCCTGAGCGATCCTCAGCAGTACACCGAAGGCCGCATGAAGCTGATGCGCGAAATCGTCCCGGGCAAGGACCGCTGGCTGTTCCGCTCGGCCGTCGACCTGACCAACGATTTTGGCATCCCGGCGCCCATGCGCCCCGAGTTCAAGCGCCTGATGGATACCTTCCATCGCCAGGGCATCCAGGTGGCGATGGCCATCCAGCCGACCCGTGGCCTGATGCACCGCGACAAACTGTATGCCGACAAACTGCACGGCTTCGATTTTGCCCGCGCCAGCGGCAACCTCGACGCCTACCTGAAGCAATTGCGTAGCGGCGGCGCCGTGGTGGCGCCGATGATGCAGCTGGTGCACACACCGCCCAAGGGTGAGTTCTTCTTCCGCCGCGACCACCACTGGACGCCAGCCGGTGCCGAAGCCACCGCCCGCCTGCTGGCCGACGAGGTGCGCCGCCAGCCGTTCTATGCCGCACTGGATAAAAAGCAGTACCGCACCGAACCCGGCGTGATGGTGCCCAAGGACGGCACGCTGAACCTGGCGCTGAGCTACATCTGCGGCAACAACTACGGTTTCCAGTATGTGCGCGGTTTCCAGACCATCCCGCAGGACCAGGGCGCCGATGCCCTGTTCGACGAGGCGCCGGACCCGCAGGTGATTCTGGTTGGCGACAGTAACGCCGCCGCCCGTGAAGACGAGAGCAAGCAGTTCAACTTCGACGGCTACCTCAAGCAGTACCTGGACGTCGACATCCTCAACTACGCCCTGCCCGGCGTCGGCCAGGACGGCTCGCTGCTCGAGTACCTGCTGTCGGAGAACTACAAGCCCAAGGCACCACCCAAGCTGATCATCTGGGAGCTGCCGGCCAACTACCAGCTGGACTCCGACCTGATGTACCGCCAGTTGATCCCGGCAGTCAAAGGCGGCTGCCCGGTGTCCACCGAAGTCATGGCCAACCGTTTGCAGCGCCCGGCACTGAAGGTCAACGAACGCATCGAGCTGCTCAGCAATGCGGGTGACGCGCGCAAGAACGTCAACGGTGGCTTCCTCGACATCCGCATCAGCGACAAGAACGTCAAGGACTTCTACGTGATCGTCTATTACGACAACGGTGCCCGTGACAAGGTCTGGTTCCGCCGTGAAGCGGTGGTAACCGGCGGCCAGTATTACCTGGAGCTCAGTCGCGCCAAGGAATTTGCCGGGGCCAACCTGTTGGCGGTGTTCATGGAGCCGACCCAGCCCGGCAGCGCTGCCACCCAGGTGGAAACCCGACTATGCCTGTAAAAACCTGGAGCGCACTGGCCCTGGGCCTGTGCGCCAGCCTGCAGCTGAGTCACAGCCTGGCGGCCAGTTCGATCTGGCCGCCACGGGCCACCGCGCAGTCGGCGATGATCGCCGACTACCGCACCCTGCAGTGCAGCCAGCAAGCGCCTGAACCCTACACCGGCAGCTTGCAGATGCAGAGCAAGTACGACCAGCGCGATGCGAGCAAATCAACGCTGCGCAGCCAGCCCGATGCCGACAGCGAAAAAATCGGCAAGCAGGTCAAGCAGTTCATCGGTGGTCTGATCTATGCCAGCAAGCGCTTCCAGCGGGCCAAGTCGCCCCAGCAAGCCAACATGGCGCTGGCCTGCCAGGACCAGTGGCTGCAGCAGTGGGCGCAAGCCGGCGCCCTGCTCAACCCCGATGCCAGCAGCACCGGCATGGCGGCGCGCAAGTGGGCGGTGGCCGCCATGGCCTCGGCCTTGCTGATGACCCAGGCCGCCAGCGACGGCAAGCTGCAGCTGTCGGCGCAGCAAAAAGACTGGTTCCGGCAGTTGGGCGAACGCATCATCGCCGAGTACCAACCGCGCCGGGCACAAGGCTTTGCCTGGTTCAACAACCATGACTACTGGGCCGCCTGGGCGGTGGCTGCCACCGGCATGCTGATTCAGCGCGACGACTTCATCCAGTGGGCCGACGGCAACCTGCGCCTTGGCCTGCAGCAAGCCGTCAAGGGCAGCGACGGCAGCTATGCCTACCTGCCGCTGGAAGTGGCCCGCGGCAAGCTGGCCGCGACCTACAGCCAGTACGCGCTGGTGCCGCTGGTGTTGCTGGCCGAGTCGGCGCGTGCCAACGGCCTGCCGTGGAGCGACGACGACCAGCACACCCTGGAACTGCTCGGCAACTTCGCCGCACGCAGCATTCTCGACCCCGACAACCTGCCCGAGCTCAAGGGCCAGTCGCAGATTGCCGTGGCCCCGTACAAACTGGCCTGGCTGATCCCCTTCCTCCAGCGTGCCCCGGACAACCGCCTGGCGCGCCAGCTGTATGACAGCGAAGACGGCGACGTCGACAACTACAGCCAGATTGGCGGCCCGATCAAGCCGCTGTATCCCCCATTGCCGTAACCCAAGGACGAACCGCCATGGCCATGCGCCCCTTTTCCCTTTGTGGCCTCGCAGCCCTGTTCATCGCTGGCGCGGCCCACGCTGCCAGCCCGGGCCTGCCGCTGCAGCCGTCGATGACGGCAATCAGCTACAGCGAGCATCAGCTGCAACTGCAACAGCTGCAGCACCAGGTCGACCGGGCCGTGCAGCTGCAACTCCCGGAACGCCCACGCCCGGCAGGCCGTGCCAGCGTCGCCCTGCAACCGATGTTTTCATCGCAAGCCGGCAGCTGGCCGTTCGAACCGTTCGTCAACAACGGGCTGTTCCGCGCCATTGCCGGCTACCAGGCGCACCACCCGCAGGCGGTACTGATTCGTGGCGGCAGCATTACCTTGGCACAGTTGCACGATGCCCTTGGCAACCCACGGATCCTCAAGCCTTATAAGGATGGCTACCTGCTCAGCTACCCGCTGGTGATCGGCAATGACGCCGGGCTGGTGCTCGAAGGCACCAGCCTCTACCTGTACAGCTACTCGGGTACCGCACTGATCAATCAGGGCTGGCTGGGCCTGAACCAGTCGCGCCTGGAGAGTGTGGCCGGTGACAAGCCCGGCAGTACCGACCGTGCCTGGCGCCCCTTCGTGGTGGCCTGGGCGGGTAGCCACACCCAGATTGTTGGCTCGACCCTGGAACGTCTCGGCTACAACGCCAACCTGTCCCGTGGCCTGAGTACCGCCCTTAGCAGCCAGCAGGCACCCGCCCCCCCCAAAGCCACGCTGATTGTGCGCGACAGCCGGTTCACCGACCTGTCCAGCGCGGTAGAGCTGCAACACAGCCAGGCGCAAATCAAAGACAGCCGCTTCGAGCAGTCCCAGCAATACGCCATCGATGTGCGCGACAGCCAGGTCAACCTGGTGAACAACCAGCTGCGCGGCATCGACAACAACAGCGGTATTCGCCTGCGCGGGCAGACCGTGGCGCGGGTCGAGCGCAACCTGATCCTCGGGGCCAACAAGGCAGCGATTGAAATCAGCGACCAGCGTGGCGCCCTGCTGCTCAAGGGCAACCTGATCGGCGACAGCCGTGGCAACGGCCTGCAGCTGCGCAACCTGGCGGCCACTGCGCAAGCACCGCTGCTGATCGAAGACAACCTGATCGGCAACAGTCAGGGCAGCGCCGTGGATGCCAGCGAAGTCAGCAGCGCCACACTGATCAACAACCGCATCGGCAACACACCGGAATACGCCGTCAGCTTGCGCAATGCGACGCCGCTGGCCGGGCCGCTAACGCTCAGCGGCAATACCCTGGGGAAAGCCGGCAAGGCCGTGGTGCGGGTCGAAGGGATGCAACAGGCGGTCATCGGCCCGAATCAGTTCGAAGGCAAGGCGTTGTTGCAGAACCTGTTGATCGGCGACTGGCTGGCCCTGCAGGGGCCACTGCTCGATGCGACCCAGCGCCAAGGCTGTGTGGTTCGGGTCAACCAGGCGACCCGGGCGGCGCCGGCGCCGCTGCTGTGCCTGCAGCGCGCCAGTCAATAACGCGCTGCATCCGCATGAAGCACTCATCCTCACCCACGGCATCGAACCCCTGGCGCCGGTAAAGGACCTGCGCCGGGTTACTCTTGAACACCGTCAGGCGCATCAGCGGCAGGCGCCGCTCGGCCGCCCAGCGGGCCAACAGTTCCAGCACCTGGGTGCCGATGCCCTGGCCGCGGGCGCTCTCGATCAGGTGCAGCTCGCGGATATACAGGGCCAGACGGTCCTGGCTCAGGCTGCAGAAACCGAGCAGTTGGTCATCCTCGACAATCAACCACTGTTCGCGCCAGCTCCAGGCCTGGTCGAAGGCTTCTTCGATCCAGAGCAGATCGAATTCATGGTAATAGCGCAGCATGGCGCGGCGGGTCAGGTCGCGGGCGAAGGTGCAGTGCTGGTCAGTCGCGGGGGTCAGTTGCACGGCCATGGATTCACATTCTGTAGGGTAGGCATGTAGGAGCCGGGCTTGCCGGCGATGGGCTCAGCCAGATCTGACAGGTCTCCACAGATCAATGTGGGAGCTGGCGTAGCCTGCGATCGGGCGCGCAGCGGCCGCAGTGCTGAGTTGTCAGATCTGACCGTGGGGCTGCGGTGCAGCCCATCGCCGGCTAACGCCAGCTCCCACAGGTACTCCACCAGCTCCCGCAGGTCTCCCACTCAGGTTTTGACTTCTCCGGCATAACACACTGGCGAACTCACCGGCCCCTGCTTGTCCAGTTCATCTTCCAGCCACTGGGCCAACACCCGGGCATTGTTGTGGGTGGTGTCCTTGCCGGCATACAACAACGTCAGGTCACCCTGCCCGGCCATGCCCAACAGCCCCCACCAATGCGCAGGCTGCGCCGCAAGCTCCTGGCGGTACCGATCGGCAAAGCCTTCAAAGTCCACGTCACCCGCATGAAAAGCACGGCGCAACAGCGTCGAAGGCGCGACTTCAGGCAGCCAAAGTGCCTGCAATTGTTCCTTGCGCACGTTACGCGGCCACAGCCGATCAACCAGCACACGCTGGCCATCTGCAGCTGCAAAAGGATCGTAGACGCGTTTGCAATAAATCATCGGCACCTCGTCAGCTTGTCTCCTAGACTAGATCTTTCATTGATCGAGGTCACGATCGTGCCACTCGATTTTTCTATCCTGAGCGCCTGAGGTAACGCAACCCGGAGTCATCATGACTACCCAGCCGTTGGCCAGCGGTACCCCGCTGGCCACACCCGATGCAAGGCCGCGCTTGAACCACAAGCCCAGCCGCACCACCTTGATCCTGTTCTTTGGCCTGTTGCTGGCCGGTCTGCTTTTCACGGCATGGAGCCTTGCCCACGACATCGATGCCAGTGGCACTGTGGTCACCACCTGGACGCCGTTCCTGTTATTGGGTGTGGCGTTGGTGATCGCCCTCGGGTTCGAGTTCGTCAATGGTTTTCACGACACGGCCAACGCCGTGGCAACGGTGATCTATACCCACTCCCTGCCCGCCTCGGTGGCAGTGGTCTGGTCCGGCTTTTTCAACTTCCTCGGTGTGCTGCTGTCCAGCGGCGCTGTCGCCTTCGGCATCATTGCCCTGCTGCCGGTAGAGCTGATGCTCAAAGTCGGGTCCTCGGCAGGCTTTGCCATGGTCTTCGCCCTGCTGCTGTCGGCGATCATCTGGAACCTCGGCACCTGGTGGCTGGGCTTGCCCGCTTCTTCTTCCCACACCCTGATTGGCTCGATCATCGGCGTCGGCGTCGCCAATGCGTTGATGCATGGCCGCGATGGCACCAGCGGGGTGGACTGGACCCAGGCCAGCAAAGTCGGCTATTCGTTGCTGCTGTCGCCGCTGGTCGGGTTTGCCTGTGCAGCCCTGCTGCTGTTGGCCTTGCGCCATTTGGTCAAACGTCGTGACCTGTACCAGGCCCCGGTCGGCAACACCCCGCCGCCCTGGTGGATTCGTGGTGTGCTGATCCTGACCTGCACCGGGGTGTCGTTTGCCCACGGCTCCAACGACGGTCAAAAAGGCATGGGCCTGATCATGCTGATCCTGGTCGGCACCCTGCCCATGGCCTATGCCCTGAACCGCACCATGCCGGCTGAACAGTCGCTGCAATTTGCCGCCGTGGCCGAAGTCACCCAGCAGGCCCTGCAACGCGGCGCCCCGGAACTGGTCAGCGCCGACCCCAGGCAGACCCTGACCGAATTCATCCGGCAACCGGCCGCCAGCCCGCAACTGGTACCGGCCCTGGCCGCCCTGACCGGCGCCATCGGCAGCGAAGTCAAAGGCTACGGCTCGCTGAACAAAGTCCCTGCCGAAGCCATGGCCAACGTGCGCAACGACATGTACCTGACCAGCGAGACCATTCGCCTGATCGACAAGCACCACCTGGTGGTGTTCGATACCGACACCCAGGCCAAGGTGCAGTTGTTCAAGCATCAGCTTGACGACGCCACGCGCTACATTCCGCTGTGGGTCAAGATCTCCGTGGCCATCGCCCTGGGGCTGGGGACCATGGTCGGCTGGCGGCGCATCGTGGTCACGGTCGGTGAGAAAATCGGCAAAACCCACCTGACCTACGCTCAGGGCGCCTCGGCTGAGGTGGTGGCAATGTGCACCATCGGTGTGGCGGACATGTACGGCCTGCCGGTTTCAACTACCCATGTGCTGTCTTCCGGGGTGGCCGGGACCATGGTTGCCAATGGCTCAGGCCTGCAGATGCGCACCATTGCCAACCTGGCCATGGCCTGGGTGTTGACGCTGCCTGCAGCGATTCTGATGTCCGGCAGCTTGTACTGGCTGTTGCGCCACGTGTTCTGACCGGGGTTGGGGCTAATGCCTCATCCCCTGACCATCACCCAGTCGCGGTGCAGTTCCGGGCCGCAGACGAACAACGCCTCCCCCACCTTGCAAAAACCATTGCGCTGGTAAAACCGGATGGCCCGGGCATTCTGCTCATTGACGGTCAGCCGTACGGCGCCACGCACCTGTGCCAGGGTGTCTTCAAGCAGGCGTTGCGCGGCGCCTGCACCATGTTGCGCGGGCAAAACATAGCAGCGGCTGAGCTCCGGCAGATCTTCGGCCTGGGCAATATCCAGCGGGTCCGGTGCATTGTCGAGCAAGCTATAGCCAACAATCTGCCCCTCGCATTGCAGCACCCGCAGGCGCTTGCTCGGGCAATTCAGGTGCTGACGAAAATGCACCGGCTGCAGTTGCGTTTCGATGTAGGCATTCAGCGCCAGCACTGAGGCGTCGGGTGGGCTGGCCAGGGCAAAGGTCTGCTCGGCGACGGCGCTCAGTGCATCGGCATCGGAAAGCTGGGCGATACGGGTACTGAAGGGCATGGAGCAAGTTCCTGTCGGCCTGGCGAGGTTGCATGGTAGCCCGGGGGTTCCGTTCACTGACAGCCCAACCCAAAACTCAGCGATACTCCGCATAAGGCTTGAGCGGATTGACCGGCAACGGCAAATTACCCTGCCACGGATCAAAGCTATACCGCAGGTACAACAACGCCCGGTTCGGCGAATAGTCCTCACTGCGCTGCAGGGTAAACCCGCCGCCCAACACCCAGTGATCATCCAGCCGCCGCTCAACCAGCGCCTGCGCCAGATAGCCCACGCCGTTGTTATTGTCGCCGGTGCGCAACTCATCAATGTTGCTGCTTTGCAGCGGCCCGTACTGATCGAGGATATCGTCGTTGACCGACGACACCGGGAACGCCCGCTCATCATCACTGCGCGCCCAGGAATAACTCAACGACCCCTCCAGGTAGACCGACCAGCTGGCGTTGCGCCAGGCGTAGTTGACCGGCACACCGAACGACAGGTAACGCTGCGGGCTGTAATAGCCGCCCTGCCCCAACGTGTAGCCACCCAGATTCTTGTCGTAGTGCCAGGCCATCGCACTGGCACCGATGCGCAGCTCTTCATCGACACGGTTGATCAGCCGGTAGTAATAGCCGCCCATGGCACGCCAGCGCGTGTTGTCCTCGACGTTCTTGCCCTGCAGCCAGTGGTAACCCAGGCTGGCCCAGACACCATCGTCCAGCCCGCGATCGCGGCTCAGGCCCAGGGTCAGGCCGGTTGCCGTCACCCCGCCCCAGCTGATGCCGGTACGTGGATCCTTGGCCCCCGCGTAAGACAGCAACGAGTTGTTCATGGGCCGCCGCGACGCGGTGAGGTTCCAGCCGATGCCGTGGGACTTGCCGTCAACCGTGACGCCACCCAAAAGGTTCTGCACTTCAAAGCCCATGGGCGAGGTGCCGATATCGGCGCTGATGCCTTCGCCTTGCCAACCGGCTGCCAGGGTCAGGCCATCGGCGGTTTCCCGGTCGCCGGGGCAACCGGCAGGAATCGCACCGGCAGCATTGCGGCCACGGAACGAGCAACTGCCGAACGCTTCGCGGTGCAGGCCGTCGTCGTCGGTGTCGAAGCTGGCAGCACGCAGCGCCACCTGCTCGACCCGGGCAAAGCCCACGCCTTCGCCCACCGGCATCTGCGCATGGACCATGGTGGTCGAGGTGGTGAGGTCGGAAATGCCTTCGGCCCCGTCGTTGTCGCGCCAGCCGTAATCCTGCTGGACGGTGACGGTCGGACTCTGCTGCTGATACAGCTGGTCAACGTCACGGCGCAGGCTTTGGCGCAGCCAGTCGTCTTCATCCTTGGCGCGGCTGGCGCGGGTCAGGGCGATGTCGTCGCGCGGGCTGGCCTGCTCGGCCGTGAGCAACTCGGCATCGCGCATGGCCAGGGCGTAGTAGTCCAGCGCCTGGTCGGCCTGTTCACGCGGCACCATGCGCGCCAGGTCGCGGTAGAGCAAGGCATCCGGGGTGGTCTTGCGCTGTGCCACTTCGGTCAGCAGCACCCGCGCCTTGTCGCGCTCACCCACCGCCGCCCAGGCGTTGCCCAGGCGCCGGCGGGCGTCGACGCGCTCGGCCGGTATCTGCGGTTCCTGCTGCTCCAGCAACTGGTGCGCCAATGTGGTGTCACCCCGCTCGATCAACACTTCGATGTGCCCCAGGCGCGCCTCGGCGTTGTCCGGTTGCAAGGCGAGGATGCGCGTGTAGTAACCATCGGCAGCGCTCAGGTTGGACGACTGCCGGGCCCAGCCGGCCAGTTGCTGCAGGTCGCCGACTTGCTGGGCAACCGGTTGATCGCCGCCCAGCTGACCTTCCAGCAAGGCCATGGCGCCGGCGGTGTCGCCGCTGTCGCTCAGGGCACGGGCGCGGTCGACAACGACCTGGCGTTGCAAGCGCTTGTGCAAGTCCTGCATGCCACTGTTCCACTGGCTGGCCGGTACCTGCTCGAGGGACGTCAACCCGGCCTGGCTGCGGCCATCGGCCTCCAGGTACAAGCCATGGGCGAAGCGCGCTGTCGGCTCTTTACCCTGGCGCGACAGCAGGTCGGCAAACACGCCATCGGCCTGGGCGCCCTTGCCCTGCATGCGCAAGGCACGGGCAAGGTCCGCGGCCAGCCACGGGTCGTTGGGGGCCAGTTGCCGGGCCTGGCTCAATTGCCGCTCGGCCGCTACCCAGTCTTCGCGCTCCAGCGACTGCCGGGCCTGGCTGCGCAGTTGCTCCACCTGAGCGCCTACGCCTGGTTGGCCGCCGCCGCTGCGGGGTTGCGCTGCCCACTGGCGTTGCTTGGCCGGCAGGCTGGCGACGTAGCGCGAATAGCGCGCCGGCGATTGCGCCTGGTACAGACGCGACAAGGCGCGCACGGTGTTTTCGTTGCCCGGTTGCAATTGTTGCGCCTGCAAAAAGTACTGTTCAGCCTGCGGTAGCTGCTTGCGCGCCAAGGCCACGTTACCGAGGCCGAGCAACGCCAGGGGTTCTTTGGGGTCGCGCTTGTTCGCCTCCTCATAGGCTTGCTGGACTGCGTTGTAGTTGCCCGCGGCCAGCGCCTGGCGGCCACGCTGCATCACCAGCCAGTACTCTGTGGAGGCCAGCAGCTCGTGCCATTTGCTGAGGATGTAGGTGTCCTGCTCTTCGGCCACCGCCTGCTTGAGCCAGTCGACAGCCTCCTGGCGACGTCCCTGGCGGGCCAGCGCCAATCCCAGGTAGCCCTTGAGGGTGGCGTCCTTGGGATAGGCCTTCAGCGCTTTGCGCAGGTTGGCCTCGGCCACCGACGCCGAGCGGCGCTCGACCAGCATGCGAATGCCCAGCTGACCGGCGCGCCAGGCCGGGTCACCGGTGAGTTTGAGTTGCCCGGCGAGCAGCTCCTGCACTTGCGCTTCGTGCGAGTCGCCCGGGTAGCGTTCAAGAAAGGCCTGCCAGTTGCGCACGCTGGCATCGCTGATCGGTTGTTTGGCGAGGTAAGCGTATTCCAGGCCCGCCGCAAGGTTGCGCGACTGGGCTTGCCCGGCCATGCGCTTGACCACCGCCAGCGCTTCGTCGTTGCGCTTGGCGCGGAACAGCTGCTCGGCGAGGAACTGCTGCAGCTCCGGGCTGCCCGGGTAGGTTTTGTCCAGGGCGTAGAGGTGGTCGATGGTGGTCGGCAGCTGGTCAGGCAGGCGACTGCGAATTCGCCAGTACTCCATCGCCAGTTCCAGGCTCGGCGGCTCGCCTTTGCCAAAGGCTGCTTCATAGCGCGTCAGCGCTTCTTCAAAGCGCCCGGCGGTGGCCAACAGGCGAATCTGCTGCAGGGTTTGCGCACCCTCGCCTTCGCTCATTTCCAGCAGTTGCGCCATCTGCCGGTCTTGCCGGCTGTTCGGCGCCAGGCGATGCAGGTCGCTGTACAGCTGCCGGGCGCGGTCGAGTTCGCGGGTGCGCACGGCCTGGCGGATCGAGGCGCTGAGCGCATCGAGGTTGTCCGGTTCAAGCAGGCGCAGGCGCGCCAGCGAGTCTTCCACCAGGTTCTCGCGGTGGGTCGCCTCCCCGAGGCGAATCTGTTGCATCAGCCACTCACGCTGCTCGTTGCGGTCAGCGGGCTGAGCCATCAGCGTCAAGGGCATCACGCCCAGGCACAGCAAGGTTGTCAGTTTACGCATTGCACATTTTCCCAGCCCGGTATCAGCCATCCTTTGGCGTCGAAGCGATAACGACGCTCATCCCATCCCTGGCCATACAGGCTCAGCACCCGGTTGTAGTAACCGCTGGCCGGCGACTCGATCAGGCGTTGGCGCTGCTGTTGCAGGCCGTCCTTTTCGTTCAGCGCGGCCAACAACGGCAGCAACGCCGCGGAAAAACCCACCGGTCCTTTGCCGTCGGCCTTGGCACTGTCGACATCGACACGCTCGGGCGGCACGCCCCGTTCAAGGGTCAGGTCAATCATGGGCCGATAGTGCTCCAGCAATGCCTTGCGCCCACTGGCCGCCGGGTCAAGCATGCCCAGCCACAGGTAGACACGAATGGCGTCGTAGCTGCCTTTGGCGCCTTGTACCGGGTCGGTGGCTGGCTTGCCGTTGTCACGCCAGGCCAGCCAGTCGGGTGCCAGGCCCTTGGGTGCGCTCTGCAGCAGCAGTTTCCGGCTGTTGTCGGCCAGTTCCTGCCACAGCGGTGCCAGTTCAGTGAAACGGTCGAGCACCTGCAGCGGCAAATAGCTGGTGTTCAACCGCGTGCCCTGGGCGCTGACAAAGCCCTGGTCACCGGGCAGCAGCATTACCCCCAGCCCCGGCAGCGGGCGCAGGGTTTGTGCGGCCACGCGCCAGAGGATTTCAATCGCCAGTTCACGGTATTCGGCGATGGCCCACAAACGCCCGGCTTCCAGCAAGCTGTAGGCCATCCACAGGTCGGCATCGCTGGCGTTGTTGCTGTCGAGCACGCGCCAGGCGCCATCCTTGTCCTGACCCCACTTCCAGGCGGGCAGGCGTTTGGCGATGTTACCGCCGGCCAGGTTGTTCTCAGTCCAGCTCAACAGTTGCTGGAAACGTTCGCGGTCATTGGCCACGAGGGCGAAAAACATCCCGTAGGCCTGCCCTTCCGAGGTGCTCAGGCGCCCCTGTGACGGGTCGATGACCCGCCCGTCGTCAGTCACCAGGTCGGCCTTGAACTGCTCCCAGGCCGGCCAGCATCCGGCTGTTGCGAACGACGCGCACAACCACAGCGCGCCGCCCAACAGCCACCTGGAGCCGATCATTGTTTGCCCTCGGCCAAACGGCGGCGTGCCACCCAGGCCAGCAGGCGCCAGGCCACCACACCCAGCAGGACAATGCTCAACACCGCGCCCAGGGCCAACAGCACCGGGTGGTAGGAAAGCTGTACCCACAGCAGCATCCACCACGGCAGGCGGCCGACGAAGTAGGTATCGCCAACGTAATGGCTGCTGACACCGCTGCTGCGGATCAGGCTGACAGAACCGCGCACGTAGTCGTTGAGCTTGCTGGGGTCGGTCAGGGTCTGGCGCAACAGTTTGTAGTCGCCGTCATCGCTGGCCAGCAAGGCCACGATGCTGCGCTGGTTATGGAACGGCGACTGCATGCCGGTGATGGCTGCGATCGGCGCACGCGCCACCACATCCACCTGGCTTGCCGGCGCGTTGCGGCCATCGCTGCGCAGGCGCTGGGCGCTGCTGGCATCCAGCGACCACGGCGATCGGGCCTGACGCAGCCAGTCGCGCGAACGGTCCAGCAGCAGGTTCAGTTCACGCCCGCTGCCGCCACGCAGGTCGTCCGGCAGCGGCCCCAGCACCAGCAGATCGGCATCCGCCTTGGCGGCAGTGGTCCAGTCGTCCGACAGCTGCAGCCCGAGGGCCGGGTAACCGATGCGCGAGGCCATGCCGGCGACCAGGTCGAGCATCGTGCCGACTTGCAGCTCATTGGGTTTGCCCGGCACCAGCAGCAGGGTTTGCGACAGGTCGGCCATGCGGCTGAACGGGAACGCACTGCGGCCAAACGCGCTGAGATCAGGCATGGCGATGTAGTGGTAGTAACCCGACAGGTCGATGGTCGAGTTCTCGTCGATGGCCGCCTGCACGTCAGCCGGCAGGTAGGTCTGGCATTGCCCGTTCTGGGCATTGCCGACTTTGCTGGCGAAGCTGAAGTCATAGCGCAGCTTGTTGCGGTCGAGCACCTTGAGTGCGGGTACCAGGGTCTTGTCGGAGAGTGTCGTGGTGTCGGCGGAGAACACCTTGGCGCGCAGCTCCTGCAAGGCCGCGCCCATGCCATCGGAACCCGGCAGCGGAATGCTGCCGACAAAGTGATCGTTGAGGCGAATGGTCAGGCGCGACTCATCGGTGACCACCGGTGGCGTGTAGCGGTACAGGGTCTGCACGGCGACGCCCTGGTTGCGCCACACGAACAGGTCAGGCGGTACGTTGAGCGACAGTTCGATCGGCTGTGGCCGCAGGCCGCTGACCTGCAACTGGCCCGGGTAGTCCTGCAGTTCGGCGAAGCGCACCGGGCGATCGGTACGCACCCAGTTTGGCGCATCGTACGGTTCGCGCGGCTTGAGCTCCTGAACCCCTTGCACCGCGACCCGATCCCCGCGGAACAGGTCGGTGCCGACCGCCAGGGCCGACGCGGCCTTGACCAGGTCTTCGTCGTTGCGACCGAGCACCAGCAGCACTTTGCTGTAACGGTTATCGGGGTGGGTGATTTGCTGAATCACCGGGCCGTCGACAGCCGGGAAGCGCTCAAGGTCAGCCAGGAACGCCGGGCGCCGGTCATTGGTGGCAAAGACGATGCTCGGCACCGGTTGCTGTTCGGTTTGCACCGGCAGCTGGTTGTACAGCACCGGGAATGTCGCCAGGCGCCATTTGGCCTTGCTGCCAAAGTACGAGGCAATGATCGCCGCGGCCTTCTGCTCGCCCAGGCTCGGGCTGCCGGCAAAGACCATGGGGATGCTCAACTGGTCGGTATCGCGCGCATCGAAATACGGCAGCGGGAAGTACGCCAGGTCGTTGTCGGTGACCAGCGCCTGCTCGTCAACGCGAATCACGCTCTTGCGGCTGAGGTTCAACCACAGCGAACTGTGCGCCGGGTCTTCGCAGATGTCGGTGTAGTGGCCGACGAACTCAACGCGCACCCGGTTGAAGTCCTGCACCAGCTTCGGATCAAGGGCCATGCGTTGCTGGCGCTGCTGGCCGATGTCGTCGGAGGTGATCGGCACCACGCCCATCAACGCGTCGTTGAGGTACACCCGCAGGTGCGACAGGCGCGGCACCAGCGCCGGCGACGGGGTGAAGTTCAGCTCCAGCTCGACGCTGCTGGCCAGACGATCGCGGCGCAGGCCGAATTCGATCTGGTCGCTGTTGCGCACGCCCATCAGCAGGCTGTCACTGCCCCGTCCGAGGCTTTCGAAGGTTTGCGCACGCAACCAGTGCGGCACCTGGGGCGCGACGGCCGTCGGCTCTGCCTGCTCATCGGCCGTTACTGCAAAGGGAATTCCCAGGGTCGTCATCAAGACGGCCAGGGTCCAGGAAGACAGGAATGAACGCTTCATGTCGTGCTCTTCATTGAGTCTGAGGAAAGGGGCCGCGGCATCCGCGGAAAGTAGCTCAGCAACCAGCGCGAGGCGCTGATGATCGGCTGTATCGGCCAACGTACCCAGGCCGGGGCGTATTCGATCACCCGGTAGTAGCCCATGGCGCCGAGCGCCAGTACGTCGAAAAAGCTGCGCAGCGGGCGATCCGGCACGTGACTGTCGCTCCAGCCGAGCCAGTTGTCGGCGCGGGCAAAGGTGCACTGCACGTAATCGATGCGCTGCTGCAGGGTCAGGCCGGCAAGGCTGATGCCCACCTGGCGCTCGACCGTGCGCATGACCCGGCCGGGGAAGACGAACTCGCGCCCGGCGCGCTCAAGCAGCAACATCACTTCGGTGTCCGGAGCCAGGTCGCGTTCGGTCTCCAGTTCGATACCGGCGCCACCGTCGGAGTAGTCATACAGCCAGCCGGGATACAGGTGGCCGTCGGGCAGGCGCAGGGCCGCCGGCAGCTTCACCGGCACCCGCTGGAACTTGCGCACCTGGCGAACCTCGGCGGCTACCGCCAATGCCGCGCCGATCAGCAACAGGTTGTAGATGACCCAGAGCGAGCTGACGACCACGGTGCCGTACTCGTTGCTCGGTCCGTAGGAGAAGCGCCACACGGCAAACATCAACCCGACCATGTTCAGCGCCGCCAGCACCAGGTACGGCCGGGCAATCTGCCAGTCGAGCCGGTCGTTCTGGTTCATGCCGCCTTTGACGGTCACATCGAACGCGCCGCGCTTGGGCGAGAACAGCGCCACCAGGGTCGGACGCATGATGTACCAGGCCAGCACCGACTCGTAGACTTCGCCCCAGAAGGTCTGCCGGTATGGCCCCTGGACGCGGGAGTTGACCAGGCTGGCGTGGACCATGTGCGGCAGCACATAAAGCAGCAGCAACACGGCTGGCGCATAGATCACGTACGCATGCAGCAGCAGGAAGGCCAGGGGCGCGGTGAGGAAGATCAGCCGCGGCAAGCCGGACAGAAAGTGCAGCATGGCGTTGGCGTAGCACAGGCGCTGAAACAGGCTCAGGCCCTTGCCCAGCAGCGGGTTGTCCAAGCGGAAGATCTGCACCATGCCGCGCGCCCAGCGAATGCGCTGGCGCACATGCGCCGCCAGGCTGTCGGTGGCCAGGCCCGCTGCCAGCGGAATACGCATGTACGCCGAGTTCCAGCCAGCACGGTGCAGGCGCAAGGCGGTGTGCGCATCTTCAGTGACGGTCTGGGTGGCAAAGCCGCCGATGTCGTCCAGCGCCGAGCGGCGCAACACGGCGCACGAGCCGCAGAAGAACGTGGCGTTCCACAGGTCGTTGCCGTCCTGGATCAGGCCGTAGAACAATTCGCCTTCGTTGGGTTTGCGCCGGAACGAGCCGAGGTTGTGCTCGAAGGGGTCGGCAGAGAAAAAGTGGTGAGGGGTCTGCACCAAGGCCATTTTCGGGTCTTGCAGGAACCAGCCGACGGTCAGTTGCAAAAACGCCCGCACCGGAATGTGGTCGCAGTCGAACACCGCCACCAGGTCGCCGGTCAGACGCTGCAGTGCGTGGTTGAGGTTACCCGCCTTGGCGCCGCGGTTGTCGTGGCGGTCGATGTAGCCGACACCCACTTCCTTGGCAAATGCACGGAATGATTCGCGCGCGCCGTCATCGAGGATGTACACCGTCAGCTTGTCGCGCGGCCAGTCCAGCCCCAGCGCCGCCATGACCGTGGTGCGCACCACCGACAGGTCTTCGTTGTAGGTCGGGATGACCAGGTCGACCGTTGGCCACAGGCGCCGGTCCTCCGGCAGTGCCTTCACTGGCCGGCGCAACGGCCAGACGCTTTGCACGAAGCTAAGGATCAGCACCAGCCACGAATAGGTCTCGGCCAGCAACAGGATCATGCCCAGGATCAGGTCGAGGTCATTGGCCCAGTGCAGGGTCGAGGTGTAGCGCCACCACAGGTAACGGCAGGATATAGTGATCGACAGGATGATCATCATCAGCGTCGGAAAGCGCCCCGGCATGTAGCGCATCAACATCGCCATGCCGCCCAGGGTCAGCACAAAGATCAACTGGGCGTACAGGTTGAACGGCGAGGTGACGCACAGCAAGGCGATGAACATGCCGACGATCGCCAACACCCAGTAGAACACCCGCTCACCGGTAGTGCCGCTGGCCTTGATGCGCCGCTGGGTCTGCGCCAGCGCGTCGCTGCCACCAATCAGCCGCGGCAAGCGGCGCATCAGTTGCACCAGCGGCTGGCGTACGCGTTGGACCATCGCCAGCGAGCCGCTGCCGAGACGGCGCAGCCAGCGCACACCCCGCCCACGCGACAGGTCGGCGCCACGGGCCGGGCGTGCCGGGCGAATCAACAGCAGCCAGACCGTTTGTACCAGGCCGCGCAGCGGGTCGCCGAGGGTCGGGCGCTTGTACGCCAGCTGCGGGTAATACTGCCGCCAGTTGCCCAGCAAGCGTTGCCACTGGGGCGAATCCAGGCGCAACAACAGCCAGGCCAGGGCCGTGCCGACACTGAGCACGGCAGCGGTAAAAGGCAGGGCACCGCGCTGACGGTAGCGCCGATAGCGGTTCATGCCTGATGCCCCCCTTCAGCCAGCAGCCAGGTCGCCAGGCTGCGCGCATCGCGGGTAGCCAGGGCGTCCGGGGCGTAATAGCCCACCGGGCTTTTCCACGCCAGCGCGCCCGCCATCGCTTCGTCACGGTGGATGACCTGCGGAATCAGCCGGGCATGGCGCTCGCCCCAGAGCAACAGCAAGTCGCGCTGCAGCTGGCTGATCGGGTCGAAACGGTTGACCAGCAGGTGGTCGTCCCCTGCCCCTTCGGTGCTCAACAGGGCATGACAGGCAGCGTCCGCTTCCAGCACGCGCAGGCGCATCACCGTGTCCGGCAACGCCGGCACGCCGGGTTGCCGGTCCGCCAACGTGGCGGGCAAGTCCAGCAGGATCCAGTCGAAGTGTGCCTGCAAGGTCTGCAGGCGTTGCACCCAGAGATCGGGATGCGCGCGTTGATGCAGCTCCAGCCCGGCCAGCGCGTTCGCCGCCAGGGTGCCGTGGGGCAGCAGGTGCAGCCCTTCAAGCACTTGCATCAGGGCCTCACTCCAGCGCGCCTCGTCTTCCTGCCCGGCAGCGGCCCAGCCATCGGCCGACTCCAGCGCCAGGTTGAAATGCAGGCGCAGCAGATTGCGTGGATTGAGGTCCACCATCAGCACCCGTTGCCCCAGTGTGTGCAACGCAAAACCCAGTGCGGCCACCACGGACGTGGTACCTGTACCGCCGCGAATACCGCTCAACGCCACCACTGTCATACGGGCTGCGCCTTGTCGTCGGCCTGCGTTTTCAGCGCATCGCCCTGCAGCGACCAGCCTTCGCTTTCGGCCAGCAACGGCCAGCGGCGGCACGCCGCCAACAGCTCGGACTCGCGGCTGATGTCCTGATAGGCCATGTCTTCATCACCCAGACGCTGCTTGAGCCGGGCGATGTCATCGTTACGCTGTTTCCAGTCGTCCTGAGTCATTTCGTTCCTCGTCATGCTCATTCGGGGTAAAGCATCCACTCTGTCTGCCCTTTCAGGCGTACATAGGGCCGGCCCTGGAACTCGACCACTGCCGAATCGGAGTTCTCGGACACCGCCGCCGTGGTCGGCAGGTCGTGAATCAGTGCCTCCAGGTCCAGCGGGCCGCCTTGCTGCGCATATAACCGGGCAATCAGCTCGGACACCGCCAGGTGGCTGGTCGGCGTGGTGACGTGCAGGGGCCCCTGCTGGTCCGACTCGCCCATGTTGATCAGCTTGATCGCCGTCGGTACGTGGGTGATGGAGCGCGAAGGAATCTCGCGCATGCCGGAGATCTGCATGCGGTCGCCGTGGACCGCCGCGCCGTGCTCCGGTACCAGCACCAGCACCGCCCGCCGTCCGCTTTGTTTCATGGTGTCGATGAACTGGTCGAGGTCGTCGAGGAAGTTCTTCGCCCGCTCCTGGAACGAGGCACGCCGGGTGCTGCCGTCGGGGTTGGTGACCCGGTTGCCGTCATGCAGGGTGATGGTGTTGTAGAACAACGACACGGCCGGCTTTGGATCCTTGATCCGCTGCGCCCACCAGGCCATCCACACGTCGCGGTCGCGGGCGATGTTGGCCCCGTCGTAGGACTTCAGCGCCACCGGGAAATCGTCACTGCTCATCAGCGGCGGCGGCAGGTGCTGACCGGCCAGGAAGGTCATGTACTTACGGGTAATCGGGCCGTTGTGGTTAAGCATCAGCTCCGGGCTGTAACCGAGCTTGGCGAGGTTGTCGAACAGCATGCACTGCTCATTCGCCGGCTCGTACAACTTGATGTGGTGCGGCTGGCCACAGCTGGCGCGCAACATGCGAATGGCCGCCGGGCCACTGTAGGAGGTGGCGGAGTTGAAGCGGTCGAACACAATGTTCATGCGGCGCAGCAGCGCGTTGTCACGCATACCGGCATCTTCCAGGTCATCCCAGGCCAGCGAGCAGACGTTGAGGATCAGCACGTCAAACGGCTCTGCGGTGGGGTTCTTCTCCGGGAAGCGGGTCACCTTGCCCGCCTGCTCGCGGTAGAACTGATCCAGCCAGGCATCAATGGCCTTGCTCTCGGCCACTTCGCTGGAAGCGCCCTGGGTCGTGGACACTTCGCCGGCCACCGATTGCACCGGCACGTTGAAGGCTGGCAAGGCACCGGCCAGGTACACCCACAGTAACAGCGCAACCGTGACCACGGTCAGGCGCAGCCATGGCGCGATGAACAGGTAGAGCAAGGCAATGGCAAACAGCACCCCCAGTACATCCCAGTTGACGAAACGGCCGAGCAGGTCGATGACGTAGTCAACCGAAAACGCCAGCACTTCGGACTGTTCGAACAGCCGGCGAAACGGCGGGTACCAGGTGTCCTTGTAGAACAGCGCAACGCCCAGCGGCACGGCAATGACCTGACGCAGGCGTGGCAACCAGCGCCCCGGCAAGGGCAACAGCAAACCGGCGGCAAACAACAGATTGAGCAAGGCATTGAAATCAAGCAGGCCCATCCACAAGAGGACGAACTTGATCAGAAAATACAGATTCCACAGGCCCAGTTCCGGCAACCGCACGGCCGGACGGGTGGCGACCGCTTCAGTCATGGGCGCCCTCCTTTTCACCAACATGATTAATCCTTACGCCCCGCGCGATCAGGTGGCGCGGTGGCAGGCGGCGGCTGAGCCAGGTGGTCAGACGCCGCCCCATGAGAAACAGTACGATCGCCGTCGGCGCCGTCAGCAAAGCGGTCAGGCCGATGACCCAAAGCAGTTCGTTGTAGGTCATTGCCGAGCTCCCAGCGCTTGTAGCGATACGTTCTGTGGCTGCAGCGGCCGGAACACCTCGACATCAGGCTGCACGTGAACCGGGGCCTGGGCCACGGTATCCACCGGCGCAACCTCCTCCGACTGAAACTCAGGCAGGGCAAGCACCTGCGACGGCACCACACTCTCGTAACCGGCGATCACCCCTTGCCAGGGCAAGCGGAAGATGTTGCGCAGCGCCGCCTCGACCAAGGGTGGATTACAGGCGAACAGGAACAGATAGAGGTCATCGCCGGCGACACAGGCAATGTCACCATAGCGGCGCAGTTGCAACTGCTGCAACACCACTGTCGGGCTCAGCCTGGGCAACGGTTGCACGCGCAACAGCTGGTGCCTGACCTCGGTGCCGGCAGTGTTGTCGGTCATCTTTCTGACCGCAGAGGCAAAGGCCTTTGGCGACAGACTACCGCGTACCTGCAGTGGCTGCAGGCGCGCCAGCAGGCTCGACGGTTCGGCCGCCAGGGTGCGCTGCCAGCGCTGCCCCTGGATCGACCGCACCAGGGTCAGAAAACGCAGGAACGGCGTGCCCTGCGGCACAATCAGGTTGGCGCCGCTGGCCAGCAACAGTTGTTCCTCGTGCTGACGCAGGCTTTGCAAGACCTCGCGCACCACCAGTTTGACCGAACGCCCGCAGTGGCTGCGCAACTGGTACAGGCGAACCGCAAGCGCGTTGACATCGTCGGTACTGTCGAGGGCAAAAATGATCGTCGCCGCCTGGGCGTCCATGCCCTGTTCAAGCAATGCGTCCGGGTCGTCGAACAGTTGCCAATGGGCCGTCGGCGGCGTCTCGGCGCCGAGCACGGCGGTTTGCGCCAGCACTTGGCGCTGGTCGTTGCTGGCCGGCAGAACCCGGCCATCTTCAGGCAGCGACGAGACACGAAAGCCGGTGCCTTCATCAATCAGGAGAAAATCATGCGGGCCATTGACCCCCACGTCGTTGCTCCAGAAATGCACCAGCAAATGCCGTGCACCCTGGCCAATATAAGCCTGGGCCAACCCGGACAGGTTGTCGTTGTAACGCAGCAAAATATCGAGCAACGCCGGCGGCGGTGCGTCGCCCACCACCAGCAAGGTACTGCCGACCGACCGCAGCCAGTCCTGGATGCGCACGCACCATTGCCCGAGCATTTGCGACACGCGCTCGTCGAGGCCTTTGAGCGGCACCCGCACCAGCCACAACGCCCCTTCGCCATCGCGCACCCGCGGGACGTCCTGGCGCAGCGCCTCGATCAAGCGTTTTGGCGACATCGCCGGCAGGTCGAACAGGGTCAGCTGCCCTGGCCCGAAGTGATCGGGAATACCTTTGACCAGATCACGTGAGTCGCCCGCGGCGTTGACCAGGAAGGCCCGCTGCGACGCTGGCAAGCCCGTTAACAGTTGGGTGCACAGGCGGTTGGCTGTTTCGGGTGTTTCACAGGTCAGCCAATACAGGCCGCCTGTGCGCATTTCGACTTGTCTGTCAGGAAGACCGGGCAACACCGGTGTTGACGCATGCAATGACCACCTCCGTGAGGGCATGGGTACTACGGACCGCTCAGTAACTTCTTATGAAAGTATCCGAACGGCCCTACAACAAAGACTGTAGACGTACTTTATCACGTCGTACTGTCGCGACCGGCTTTCCAGCGCCGTACCAGCAGCTTCTCCAGCTCGACGATGAAGAACACCAGCACCCCGATGCCCAACGAAATCAGCCAGCCACTCAACGGCAAGGCGACCGTATGGAAGGCGGTCTGCATGAACGGTACATAGATCAACAGGCACTGCAGCAGGATCAGGCCCAGCGTCACCGTCAGCAGTGCACCGTTACGCAGCAAGGCCATGTTCAGCGAGAACTGGTCCTGCAGGCGGCAGTTGAACAGGTAGGCCCACTGCGCGGTGACCAGGGTATGCAGGATCATCGTGCGGATGTGGTCGGTGTCCTGGCCGTCGGCGAGCATCCACGATTCCAGCAGGAACGCGGCCGCCGTCAGCAGGCAGCCGACGAACAGCACCCGCCACACCGCGTAGCCATTGAGGATCGATTCGCCGGCATTGCGCGGTGAGCGGCGCATCATCCCCGGCTCACCCGGCTCGAACGCCAGGGCGAACGACAAGGTGGTGGAGGTGGCCATGTTCATCCACAGGATCTGCAGCGGCGACAGCGGCACCACGGCCCCGAGCAGAATCGCCACGACAATCAGCAACCCCTGGGCCATGTTGGTCGGCAGGATGAACAACACGGTTTTCTTCAGGTTGTCATAAACCCTGCGCCCTTCGCGCACTGCGTTGGTGATGGTCGAGAAGTTGTCGTCGGTGAGCACCATGTCGGCGGCTTCCTTGGTCACCTCGGTGCCCTTGATGCCCATGGCAATGCCGACATCGGCCTGCTTCAGCGCCGGGGCATCGTTGACCCCGTCACCGGTCATGCCGACCACCTGCTTGTTCGCCTGCAGCGCGCGCACCAGGCGCAACTTGTGTTCGGGGCTGGTGCGGGCAAACACCGAGTACTGCATGGCCAGCGACTTCAGTGCAGTGTCGTCGGCCTGCTCCAGTTCCTTGCCGGTCATGGCGCGCAACTCGCTGCCCATGCCCAGCATGCGGGCGATGGCCACGGCGGTGTCCGGGTGATCCCCGGTGATCATCTTGACGTCGATACCGGCCTGCCGGCACATGGCGATGGCCTCGATGGCTTCCGGGCGCGGTGGGTCCATGAGCCCGGCAACGCCAAGGAATATCATGCCCTGGTTCAAGTCGGCGTGATCGATCTCACCACTGGCGCCCGGCACCGGCCGGTAGGCGGCCGCCAGCATGCGCAGGCCCTGGTCGGCGATGTGGCCCATCTCGCGTTCCCAATAGGCGCGGTCCAGCGGTTGCGGGCCATCGGCGCCCAACTGCTGCTCGCACAGGTTCAACAGCACATCGGGCGCACCTTTGAGGTAGATGACACTTTCGCCGGCGACATCGCAGCGGCGGGCCATGTACTTGTAGGCCGAGTCGAAGGGGATCTTGCCCAGGCGTTGCACCTCCGCCGGCGCCAGGTCAGCCTTGCGCGCCAACACCTTGAGTGCGCCTTCGGTGGGTCCGCCGACCACTGTCCAGCGGCCCGCCTCGTCTTGTTGCAGGCTGCTGTCGTTACAGATGTCGACGGCACGTATAAAGGCTTGCAGATGCGGGTGCGCCGACCAGTCCAGCGCTTCGGTGGCGCCGGCCAGGGTAATGCGTCCGCGCGGCTCATAGCTCTGGCCGTCGACGCCATAGCGGGTGGTGGCAGTCAGCACGTTCTTGACCGTCATCTCGTTCATGGTCAGGGTGCCGGTCTTGTCCGAGCAGATCACGTTCATCGCCCCCAGGGTTTCCACCGTGGGCAACTTGCGAATGATTGCCTGGTTGTTGGCCATGCGCTGCACGCCCAACGACAGGATGATCGAGACAATGGCCGGCAGCCCCTCCGGCACCGAGGCCACTGCCAGGCTGATCAACGACAGCGACAGCTCGCCCAGCGGGTAGTCGTGCCAGAAAAAGCCGATCACGAACAGCGCCACCATCATGCCGACGATGAGCTGGAAAATGCGCTTGCCCAGCACCGCGATCTGACGCAGCAATGGGGTCTGGGTTTCGTCCACCGTGGCAATCATGCGGTTGATCTTGCCAAGCTCGGTGGCCGGCCCCGTCTCGATCACCACCCCCTTGGCGTTGCCGGCACTGACGCTGGTGCCGGAGAACCCGAGGTTGGTGCGGTCGGCCAGTTGCGCCTCGTGGTCCAGCGCCTCGACCTGCTTGGCCACGGTGAGCGATTCACCGGTGAGCATGGACTCCTCGACCTGCAGGTGGTGCACCTCGAACAGGCGTACATCAGCGGGAATCTTGTCGCCAGGGCGCAACACAATGACATCGCCCGGCACCAGTTCGCTGGCATCCACCTCCAGCTTCTGGCCGTTACGCACCACGTGCGCGGTGCTGCTGAGCATGCCGCGCAGGGCCGCCAGCGACTGCTCGGCCTTGTTCTCCTGGAAAAAACCGATGGACGCGTTGATTACCGCCACCAGGATGATCACCAGGGTGTCGGTCCAGTGCCCCATCAAGGCTGTGGCCAGCGCTGCGACCAGCAGGATATAGATCAGTACATCGTGAAAATGGCGGGCAAAACGCAGCCAGATCGGGTCGACGGACTTGGCGGGCAGCGCATTGGGGCCCACACGTTGCAGGCGCGCCTTGGCCTCTTCGGGGGTGAGCCCCTTGATGCTGGTTTGCAAATCGGCCATGGCTTGTTGCGCAGTTTTGCGGTACCACGACGCTACTTTGGTGGTGTTGCCAGGTTCCTGGGGTTGCAATGATCCCATACCGTCCTCCCGTTGTTCGTCCTGAGGTGAACGGGCCAATGGGCGATCTACGCTGATTTGGCGAATGGGCCCCCAGCTGCAACTCCGACGTTCGCCCGCCGACCCGATCCACTTGCCCGCATGGCGTAGTTTCAACCCCTGCTACCTGTGGGTGCTTGATGCAGATCATGGCGTTCCGCCGCACGGCGGATATTTGCCCCCAGAGACACTAGCAGTGAAACGCCGCGCCTGCCGTGGGCCCGGCTCAATCGTTGCTGCACCTGCGAAGCCCTGGCCTGTCATTCGATAGCATTGACCGCCAGTGTTTGCACGACCACGCGGTTACGCCCGGTCTGTTTGGCCTGGTAGAGCAGCTCGTCAGCGTGCTTGAGGATGGTTTCAGGCGTTGGCGTCTCATCGCTGCGACAGGCCACGCCGATGGAGATCGTCAACGACTCGATCTGCTCGAACACCGCCGTGGCAATCGCCACGCGAATGCGTTCGGCTACTTCACCGGCAGTGGCCAGGCTGATGCCCGGCAGCAACAGGGTGAATTCTTCGCCGCCGGCGCGGCAGGCCAGGTCTTCGGCCCGTGAGTGCTCCTGAATGATCGACGCCACCTGTTTGAGCACCAGGTCGCCGACATCATGGCCGTAGGTGTCGTTGACCCGTTTGAAGCGGTCGATGTCCAGTGCCAGTGCGCAGTAGTGCTGCCCGGACTGGTCCAGGGCGCGCAGGCCTTCATCCATCGCCCGGCGGTTTGCCAGGCCGGTCAACGCATCGCTTTCGGCCGCGCGGCGCAGGCGCCCGAGCTTTTGCTGCAGCAGTTGCACACTGTTGAGCAAGGCACTGCGGATGGCGGCCGCCTCGGCGTACCAGGCGTTGATCGAACCCAGGCGCTCGGTGGCCTCCGGCGCCGACAGCTGGGTCGCACTGTTGGCCAGTTGCCGCAACGGCCGGGTGATCAGTGTCGCGCCCAGCAAGATCAACACCAGCCCGATCAGCCCCGGCGCAATGATGTTGACCAGCATGTTGCGCATCAGCGTAGCCAAAGGGGCCAGCGCCTGATCTCGCGGTTGTTGCGTCACCACCGCCCAGTTGGCACGTTCGACCCGGGCATAGCCGGCCAGCATGGCAATGCCCCGGTAGTTGTCCGCCTCCATCGTGCCTCTCTCACCCAGCAATGCGGCATCGACCGTCGGGCTGAACGGCAGTACATCGCCAATCCGGTGCTCGTCCCAGTGATACAACAAGCGGCGGTTGTCATCGGTGACAAAGGCATAGGTGCCGTCCAGCAGCGCGTGGCTGGCGATCAAGGTATGCAGCACACCGCGCTGTTTGATGAAAATCGACGCACCGATCAGCCCCAGGTATTCACCCGAAGGGCTGCGCACCGGCTGCGAGATGAACACAATCAGGTTGCCTGTCACCGTCTCGTACGCACGGCTGACCAGTGGCCGTTGCGCCTTGAGCGCTTCCTGGATCTCATCGGAAACTAGGGTGGTGCCAACGATCGCCGGTTGTTCGGGGTACAGCTGCAGGGCTTTGCCAGCGGCGTCGATGACCATGACCGAATTGAGTTCCGAGTCCTGCGCCTGCATGCGCCTGACCTCGTCCTTGAATACCTTGGGGTCATTGAAATGACGGCCAAGCACTTCACTGCTGTAGCTCAGGCGCTCGTGCACCGAGCGAAGAAACTCGTCGATGCCCGAGGCGACCTTGAAGGCATAGGCGCGGTTGGCTTTTAGCGCCGAAGTGATCAACGCGTCGCGCTGTACCTCATAGGCCACGAACAGGCTGTTGCACAGCGTCGCGATGACCGCCAGGAAGACGAATATCAGGATCAACCCACGCAAACTGATGGACGCTGGAGCGAATTTCTTCATGAACCCTGCCGTAATGATCAATTCATGCCGCACGGCGCATTTGCACACGTGACCACCTGGCACCCGGCCAACCGGGAGATTGCCTCCTGGCGTAAGAAGCGTAGCTGCTTTTACCGGTTTATCCGCACCGTTGGTGGTGTGGCCCGCCGGCTGAACAAGCGTTCACCGTGGCGGTGCCCGATGCTTTATGCTCGGGGGCTGAACGGCTCAACGAGGTCTTGCATGTCTTTGTCCATCAGTACCGAATCGCTCTGGATCGACACCGCCGACGGGCGACTGTTTTGCACCCGCTGGTTTCCGTCGACTGATTCGAACGCGCCCGCACTGCCCCCCATCGTGCTGTTCCACGATTCGCTTGGGTGCGTCGCCTTGTGGCGGGACTTTCCCCAGCTGCTGTGCCAGGCCACCGGGCGTGAGGTGATTGCCTATGACCGCCTCGGTTTCGGCCAGTCCGACCGCTACCCGGGAACGCTGCCTCTGGCGTTTATCCGCGATGAAGCCCTGCGCTTCTTTGCGCCGCTCAAAGCTGCCCTGGGTATCGAACACTTCGTTGCCTTTGGCCATAGCGTCGGCGGTGCAATGGCTGCCGCCTGCGCCTCGTTGTACCCGCAGCAGTGTGTCGCGCTGATCACCGTGGCCGCGCAGGCCTTTGTCGAAGACCTGACGCTCGCGGGCATCCGCATTGCCGAAGAGCAGTTCAAAGACCCGCAGCACATGGCACGCCTGGAGAAGTACCACGGCGACAAAGCGCCCTGGGTGCTGGGCGCCTGGACCCGCACCTGGCTATCGCCGGCGTTCAGCCACTGGACCCTGGAAGGCGTGGTCGGCACCCTGCAGTGCCCGCTGCTGGCCCTGCATGGTGAACACGATGAATACGGCTCGGCATTGCACCCCGAACGCATCGCCCGGCTGTCGACCGGGCCCAGCCGTTACTTGATCCTGCCAGGCTGCCACCACGTGCCGCATCGCGAGGCACCGGCAGCAGTGCTTGAGCCCGTGTGCCAGCTGCTCGCCAGGTAACCGGCGCTAGCCCGCCAGTACCGCGCGCACGACACACTCGGCCATGGCCCGGCGGGTTTGCAGGGTGGCGCTGCCCAGGTGCGGTTGCAGCACCACGTTGTCCAGCACCAGCAGCGCCTCGGGCACCTGCGGTTCGTGCTCGAAGACGTCCAGCGCCGCGCCCCCCAGGCGCCCGTCGACCAGGCGTGCCACCAATGCGGCTTCGTCGATCACACTGCCACGGGCGATGTTGACGATCACCCCTTGCGGTCCTAACGCGTCGAGCACTGCTGCATCCACCAGATGACGCGAACCGGCCCCGCCGGCGGCGGCAACAATGAGGATATCGCTGGCCTGCGCCAGGGCTGCCAGCCCGGCGTGATAGGAATACGGGCTGTCGGCCAGCGGGCGGCGGTTGTGGTACGCCAGTTGAACGCCAAACGGTTGCAACCGTGCGGCGATGGCGTTGCCGATCTTGCCCAGCCCCACAATACCCACGCGTTGCCCGCGCAGGCTGGTCCCCAACGGTGCAAAGCCACCTTCACGCCAGCGGCCTTCGCGCACAAAGCGGTCGGCCCGGCAGACATGACGCAACAGTGCCAGCAGCAACGCCACGGCCTGATCAGCCACGGCGTCGGTGAGGATGTCGTCGGTAGTGGCGATGCGAATACCACGGGCGCGGGCCTGTTCAAGGTCAATCCTGTCGACCCCGACACCGTTGACCGCAATCAGCGCCAGGTTGCCCAGGCCCGCCATCAGCAGCGGGTCTACACCCTCCCCGCCATTGGTAACCAGTGTCTTGAAACGCTCCGGTCGATCCGCCAGCAGCGCCTGTTGCTCGCTGCGGCTACAGGCACGGACCAGATGAAAATGTTCGGCCAGCTGCGCTTCGTACTCCGCAAGCAACGGCGCCAACATCAATAATTCGGCTTTCATTGCAGCCCCTCAATCGGCCTGGACAGTGACTTGGCGTTGCTCACCCAACCCCTGGATACCCAGGCGCATGGTCTGCCCCGAGCGCAGGAAGACCGGCGCAGGCTTGATGCCCATGCCGACACCGGGCGGCGTCCCGGTGGAAATGACATCGCCCGGCTGCAAGCTCATGCAGCGGCTCAGGTAGGCGATCAGTTGCGGAATGCGGAAGATCAGCGTGCGGGTATTGCCGTGCTGGTAACGATGGCCGTCGACCTCCAGCCACAGGTCCAGCTGGTGCGGGTCGGCCACCTCGTCGCGGGTCACGAGCCACGGGCCGATCGGCCCGAAGGTGTCAAAGCCCTTGCCCTTGTCCCAGGTGCCACCACGTTCAAGTTGCCACTCGCGCTCGGACACGTCGTTGATCACGCAGTAGCCGGCCACATGCTCCATGGCATTGGCTTCGTCGATGTAGCGGCCACCTTTGCCGATCACCACACCCAGCTCGACCTCCCAGTCGGTCTTGGTCGAACCACGCGGAATCTCGACGTTGTCATTCGGGCCGCAAATGGCGCTGGTCCACTTGTTGAAGATGATCGGTTCGCTGGGCACGGCCATGCCGGCCTCGGCAGCGTGATCGGCATAGTTCAGGCCGATGCAGATGAACTTGCCGATGTTGCCCACGCACGGGCCGATGCGTGGCGTGCCTTCAACCAGCGGCAGGCTGTCGGGATCAAGGCTGGCCAGTTTCGCCAGGCTGGCCGGCTCAAGGGCGGCGCCGTTGATGTCCGCAAGCACGCCACTCAGGTCGCGGATGCGCTGTGAGGCGTCCAGCAGGCCGGGTTTCTCCGCGCCCTTCTCGCCATATCGCAACAGTTTCATCGGTGTCTCCTGCTTGATTCAAAAGAAATTCAGATACTCATGCCGCCATCGATCAGGTGCACGCCACCGGTGGTGTAAGCCGAGGCATCGCTACCCAGGTACAGCGCCAGCTGGGCGATCTCTTCGCCAGTGCCCAGCCGGCCCATCGGCTGGCGGGCAACAAACTGCCGGTAGACCTGCTCGGCACTCACGCCCTGGGCGGCAGCCTGCTCGGCAATGCGCTGATGCAGCGACGGCGACTCCACGGTGCCGGGGCAAATGGCATTGCAGCGTATACCCTGGCCAATGTAGTCGGCCGCTACTGCCTTGGTCAGGCCGATCACCGCCGCCTTGCTGGCAGCATAGGCAAAGCGGTTGGGTACCGCTTTCACGCTGGAGACCACCGACGACATGTTGATGATCGAACCGCCACCGCGCTCCAGCATGCCCGGCAGGAAGGCGCGGATCATGCGGTACATGGCGGTCACGTTGAGGTCCAGTGAACGCTGCCAGGCCTGCTCGTCACAGTCGAGGATGCTGCCGCTGTGCACATAGCCTGCGCAGTTGAACAGCACATCGATGCCACCCAGCGAATCGCGCAGGGCATCAATGGCCTCTGCGCTGGTGACATCCAGCGTGTACGCCTGAATGCCGGCCTGCTCAGTCAACGCCTCCAGGTGGATATCGGTGCCGATCACCTCGGCGCCAGCCTCGGCAAAGGCCCTGGCGCTGGCCAGGCCGATGCCCTGGCCCGCTGCCGTCACCAGCACACGTTTGTGTTTGAGGTTCATACCGTCTCCAGCTTGAGCGCAGCGCTCGGCTCGCTGCGTTGCTGGCCGAGCATGGCTGCCGGGATCGACAGGATCAGCAGGCCGCTGGCAAACAGGCACAGGCCCAGCACATAGGTGCCGTTGTTGATGTTGCCGGTGAGGTTCTCGGCCACGGCGGTGATCATCGACCCGGTGAAGCCCGAGAGGTTGCCGAAGGCGTTGATCATGCCGATCCCCGCCGCTGCCGCAACGCCGGACAACACCGTGCCGGGCAAGGTCCAGAAAATCGGCATGAGGCTGAGGATGCCGGAAGCAGCGACGGTCAGGAACAGCACCGAGAGCACCAGGTTGTGCGCGAAGAAGGCACTGAGGATCAGTCCGCAACCGCCGATGAACGCCGGAATTGCCGCGTGCAATCGGCGCTCGCCGGTGCGGTTGGAGTGGCGGGCGTTAAGCAGCATGGCCACCACTGCCACGCCATAGGGAATGGCCGTCAGCAAACCGATTTCCAGGCTGCTGGTAATGCCGGCACTCTTGATGATCGACGGCATCCAGAACGCCAGGCCGTAGAAACCGGTGTTGAAGGTCAGCAGGATGAACACCAAAAGCCACACGCGCTTGTTGAGGAACACCTCGCTCAGGCGCGAGGCCTTGCCGTGGTTGTCCTGCACCAGGTTGGCCTTGAGCATCTGCTTCTCTTCGCTCGACAACCACTGGGCCTTGTCGATGTTGTCGCACAGGCAGGTGAACACCACCACCGCCATGATCACCGAGGGGATGCCTTCGATCAGCAGCATCCACTGCCAGCCGGCCATGCCGTGCCAGCCGTTGAGGGCGGTCATCAGCCAGCCGGAGAGCACGCCGCCGAGGGTCAGGCTGATCGGCATGGCAATCAGGAAGCCCGACATCACCCGGCTTTGCCGGTGGGTCGGGAACCAGTAGTTGAGGTACAGGATCACCCCGGGGAAAAACCCGGCTTCACAAATGCCGAGCAGAAAGCGCAGCACATAGAACATGGTGCTGGACTCGACATTGAAGAACGCCGCCAAAGGCACGGTAAAGGCCACCGCCATGGAAATGATCGCCCAGCTGAACATGATCCGCGCGATCCAGAAGCGGGCGCCGTAGCGGTGCAGCAACAGGTTGCTGGGCACCTCGAAGAGGAAGTAGCCCCAGAAGAACACGCTGGCGCCCAGGGCGTAGACCGTGTTGCTGAACTGCAGGTCGTTGAGCATGTCCAGCTTGGCAAAACCGATGTTGACGCGATCCAGGTAGGCCGCCATGTAGCACAGCAGCAACACCGGCAGGATACGCAGGATGACTTTGCGGTAAGTCCGGTCTTCAAACCCCGGATCGTGGGCAGGCGCTGACGCCAGGTGCTCAGGTTGTGTGTGCATCGTTGTGACCCCTCGGCATGTCGGGCATGCCTGATTGTTGTTATGGATCGAGTACCGGGCGCCAGGCGCCCGGTGGTGCAGCCGTCAGAGAATCGGTTCGCGGCTTGGCTGGCCGTCGATCAGGCGCAACAGGCCCAGCGGGTTGGCATTGTGCAAGGCCGCTGGCAGCAGCGCCTCGGGGAAGTTCTGGTAGCACACCGGGCGCAGGAAGCGCTCGATGGCCAGGCTGCCCACCGAGGTGCCGCGGCTGTCGGAGGTGGCCGGGTACGGGCCGCCATGTACCATCGCATCGCAGACCTCGACCCCCGTCGGGTAGCCATTGACCAGCAGGCGGCCGGCCTTGTGCTCGAGCAGCGCCACCAGATCGGCGGCCTGCGCCAGGTCATCGGCCTCGCCGATCAGGCTCGCCGTCAGTTGCCCGCCGAGGGCCTGCAGGGCCTGCAGCAACTGCGCGCGGTCGGCGAGTTCGACCACCACCGTGACCGGGCCGAACACTTCTTCCTGCAGCAGCGGATCGGCGTCGAGCAGGCACTGCGCCTGCGCCTGATAGAGCTGTGGCCGGGCCTGGTTGCCCTGCTGCTCGGCGCCGGCCAGGTGACAAAAGCCGGGATGGTCGTTGAGCGCGTTGAGGCCATGGGTGTAGCTGCGCAAGGTGCCGGCGTTGAGCATGGTTTGCGGCGCCTGGTCGGCCATGAGCCCACGCAGGTGCTCGATGAGCGCGCTGAAATCCGCCGAACGCACACCCAGGATCAACCCCGGGTTGGTGCAGAACTGCCCGCAGCCGAGCACCACCGATGCGGCAAGTTCACCGGCGATGCGCTCACCGCGCACGGCCAGAGCCTGCGGCAGCACGATCAGCGGGTTGCTGCTGCTCATCTCGGCGAACACCGGAATCGGCTGCGGCCGCGCTGCCGCCAGGTCGCACAGGGCCCGACCGCCTTTGAGCGAGCCGGTAAAGCCTACCGCCTGGATCGCCGGATGCTTGACCAGCGCCTCACCCACCCCGCTGCCGAAAATCATGCTGAACACCCCGTCCGGCATGGCGCAGCGCTCGGCGGCGCGCAGGATCGCTTCGGCGACGAACTGCGCCGTGGCCATGTGACCACTGTGGGCCTTGAACACCACCGGGCAACCGGCGGCCAGCGCTGCGGCGGTGTCACCCCCGGCGGTGGAGAACGCCAGCGGGAAGTTACTGGCGCCGAATACGGCCACCGGCCCCAGGCCGAGCCGGCACTGACGGATATCCAGGCGCGGCAGTGGCTGACGTTGTGGTTGGGCGCGGTCGATGCGCGCACCAAGAAAGTCGCCACGGCGCACGACGTTGGCGAACAGCCGCAACTGGCCGCTGGTACGGGCCCGCTCGCCCTGAATGCGCGCGGCAGGCAAAGCGGTTTCGCGGCAGACGGTGTGGATGAAGTCCTCACCCAGGGCATCCAGTTCACCGGCGATGGCTTCGAGGAACTCGGCACGGCGTGCCGGTGCCAACGCACGAAACTCAGGATAAGCAGCTGCCGCAGCCAGGGCGGCAGCGTCGACTTCTTCGGCGGTGGCCTGGTAAAAAGCAATGGGCAGCGCTTCACCGGTGCTGGCATCGACACTGTGCAAGGTCAGGCTGCCGGCGGCGCTGCGGGTGGCGCCAATGAAGTTGTATCCAGCATGTTGAGACATGAACGCTCCTGAAACCTGTTGAAGAGACTGGTGGCTAATCTAGGCAGGCGAGCGATTCTTTCCCAATGGCATTTGTGGATCGAGCGATAACCCCTGGCTATCGCACGCCCTCCAGCCGCTCACGCGCCTTGCGCGCATCGGCCATGAGGATCTCGGCAAACTCCAGCGCCGAGCCGACCAGCGGCTCGCCTTTGCGGGTGAGGATGCCGTAGTCCTGCGGTGCCAGGTGCAGCGGCGTGTCGAGGGTGCGCAACACGCCGCTGCTCAGGTGCGGCTCGACCATGGCCTGGGGCAGCATGCCGATCATCGGCCCGCCCTGCAGTACTTTGAGGAAGGTCTGCATGGAAATGGTATCGATGGTGTTGCGCGGCACCGACACGCCGGCTTCGGCAAAGGCACGCTCCATGCGCCCACGGATCGGCGTGCCTTTCGGGTAGAGAATCCACGGCCATTCCAGCAACTGCGGCAAGGTCACGGCGCCGACGTCGAGCAACGGGTGCTGATGGTTGACGACAAAGCAGAACGGCTCCGGTGCCAGCGGCTGGAAATCGAAGCGCTGGCACTGGGCCTGGTCGGTGAAGCGCGCCACCGCCAGGTGAAGGATTTTTTCATCAAGCATGGCCATCAGGTGATCGCTGGTCTGCTCCACCACCTCGATCGACAGCAGTGGCCAGCGCTGCTTGATCTGCACGATGGCGTCCGGCAGTGCCACCGCCGTCGCGGCAAAAATACCGCCCACCTTCAAATGCCCGTGCCCGCCCTCGCGCAGGCTGGCGATGTGGTCGACGAAGTTGTGCGCATCGTTGAGCGCCACCTGGGCGTAGCGCACCACCTGCTCGCCCAGCGCCGTGGGCGGCATGCTGCGCGGCTGGCGCTCGAACACGGCAAACCCCAGCAGGTTCTCGATTTCCTTGAGCATCTTGCTGATGGCCGGCTGGCTGAGGTTCATCTGTTGCGCAGCCAGGTGCATGTTGCGGGTGCGACCGAGGGTGTCGATCAACACCAGGTGACGAAACTTGAGCCAGTTGCAGAAGTGCGAAAACGAGAGGTCCGACATGGCATCCGCCTTTGGTGCAATAACCTGTTGTTATCGAGTGGTGAGATTATGCCATTGGAGTTTATCGACAGTCCTCCCTAGCGTGCAGCTTTTATCGAACCGAGAGTGCTTGCCATGCCGCTAACCCTGACCCCCGCCAATACCCTGCCTGACGATGGCCTTGCCGGTACGCTGATCGGCCGCGCCTGGATTCCCGGCACGGTTGCCGGCCCCTCGCCGATCGTCCTGCGCACTGACGGTGTGTTCGACCTGTCGGCGCGCTTCGCCACCCTCAGCGAGCTGCTTGAGCAAGAAGCACCGCTGCAGGCGCTGCGCAGTACGCCCGGCACGTTCGTTTGCAGCGTCGAGTCCCTGCTGGCCAACACCGGCGCCCATGCCGACCCCGCCCGCCCCCACCTGTTGGCACCGCTGGACCTGCAAGTGATCAAGGCCGCCGGCGTGACCTTTGCCGCGAGCATGATCGAACGGGTGATCGAGGAGCAGGCCGGTGGCGATGCCGCCAAGGCAGAAGCCGTGCGTGCCACCGTGCAGGCGGTGATCGGCAACAACCTGCGCAACATCACGCCTGGCTCGGACAAGGCCATGGCGCTCAAGGCCTTGCTGATCGAACAAGGCATGTGGTCGCAGTACCTGGAAGTGGGCATCGGCCCCGACGCCGAGGTGTTCACCAAAGCGCCGGTGCTGTCCGCCGTCGGCAGCGGCAGCCTGATCGGTGTGCACCCGGAATCGCAGTGGAACAATCCCGAGCCGGAAGTGGTGCTGGCGGTCGACAGCCGTGGCCGCATTCACGGCGCGACCCTGGGCAACGACGTCAACCTGCGCGACTTCGAGGGCCGCAGCGCCTTGCTGTTGAGCAAGGCCAAAGACAACAATGCCTCGTGCGCCATCGGCCCGTTCATCCGCCTGTTCGACGAACACTTTGACCTCGACGCCGTGCGTCAATGCGTGGTGGACCTCAAGGTGCAAGGCGCCGACGGTTTTGTCCTGGCCGGCACCAGTTCGATGAACCAGATCAGCCGCGACCCGCAAGACCTGGCCGCGCAAACCCTCAACGCCAACCACCAGTACCCTGACGGCTTTCTGCTGTTCCTCGGCACCCTGTTCGCACCCACTGAAGACCGCGACCATGCCGGCGCCGGCTTCACCCACAAGGCCGGCGACCAGGTGAGCATCAGCAGCCCGTTGCTGGGCAGCCTGCACAATCAGGTCACCGGCAGCGACCAGGCCAGTCCCTGGACCTTCGGGGTCGGCGCGCTGATGCGCAACCTCGCCGAGCGAGGGCTGCTGCAACGCTGAACACCTGCACCGCGCGGCACCTCCCATAACAATAAAAGCGAGGCATGATATGACTACCGAGGCTAAGGTCTCCCCCACGCCCGACCCGCGCCAGCTGCGCCGGGCGATCTACACCGGCGCCATTGGCAGTGCCCTTGAGTACTACGATTTCGCCATCTATGGCCTGGCCTCGGCACTGGTCTTCGGCCACATTTTCTTCCCCTCACTGGGCACCACCGGCGCGCTGCTGGCCAGCTTCGCCACCTATGGCGCAGGCTTTCTGGCACGGCCGTTCGGCGGGCTGTTCTTCGGCTCGCTGGGCGACCGCAAAGGACGCAAGCTGGTACTGCTGCTGACCATCGCCCTGATGGGCACCGCCACCACCCTGATCGGCCTGCTGCCAACCGGCCCGGTGGGCGCCGTCTTGCTGGTGCTGTTGCGCCTGCTGCAGGGTTGCGGCGCCGGCGCCGAGCAAACCGGGGCCGCCCCCCTGATGGCCGAACTGGCGCCGCCCCAGCGCCGAGGCTTTTATGCCGCCCTGCCCTTTATCGGGGTGTTCAGCGGCCTGGCCCTGGCGACTATCACCTTCCGCCTGCTGGACGCCTCGCTCACCCGTGAGCAACTGCTCGACTGGGGCTGGCGCCTGCCCTTCCTGGCCAGCGTGGTGTTGATCTTCATGGCCATCTGGATTCGCCTCAAGCTCAAGGAGAGCCCGGTATTCCAGCAGCTCAGCCAGCAACAGCACGTGATCGAATCGCCTATGCGCACGGTGCTGCGCAATGCCCGTCGCCCGCTGCTCGCCACCACCCTGATGCGCATGGCCGAGACCGGCTGCTCGACCCTGTATGCCACCGTGTCCATTGCCTTCTTGACCGGTTTCGCCAGCCGTCACCTGGCCGACGGTAGTGGCAACCTCATCAGCATCGGCACCAATGCGGTGTTGGCCGCCAGCGTCCTCAGCGTGTTGACCACGCCGCTGTTCGGCGCGCTGTCCGACCGCTTCGGGCGCCTGGCGGTGTACCGCGGTGGCGCGCTGTTCTGTGCGCTGTGGGCGTTCCCGTCGTGGTGGATGATCGACAGCGGTGAACCGCTGCTGGTATGCATTGCCGTAGTCGGCGGTTTCGCCCTCGGCGCCAACAGCATGCTCGGCGCCCAATGTGCGCACTTCACCGAACTGTTCGGCAACCGCTACCGCTACTCCGGAGTTGCCCTGGCCCGCGAAATCGGCGCCATGCTCTCCGGCGGCCTGGCACCGATACTCGGCATTTTCCTTGTTGGCCTGGCCGGTGGCGCCTACTGGGTGCTGGCGCTGTATACCCTGGTGCTGGCCTGCCTGACCCTGCTCGGCACTCTGCTGTCGACCGAAACCCGTGGCCGCGACCTGACCGACCTGGCCGATGCCGTCGGCAGTGGCGCCCGTGAAGATTGTGCCAGCGCCCCGGCCTGGCAACGTTGATACTGCCCCTTTAACGATAAGAGAGATTTGTCATGAGCCTGACGCCGAAACGCACCCTGCGCAGCCAGCAATGGTTTGACGACCCGAGCCATGCCGACATGACCGCGCTGTATGTCGAGCGCTACATGAACTACGGCCTGACCCGCGACGAGCTGCAATCGGGCCGGCCGATCATCGGCATCGCCCAGACCGGCAGCGACCTCACGCCCTGCAACCGTCATCACCTGGAGCTGGCCCAGCGGGTCAAGGCCGGGATTCGCGACGCCGGCGGCATTCCCATGGAGTTCCCGGTCCACCCGATCGCCGAACAGAGCCGTCGCCCCCCCGCCGCGCTGGACCGCAACCTGGCCTACCTGGGCCTGGTGGAGATTCTGCATGGCTATCCGCTGGACGGCGTGGTGCTGACCACCGGCTGCGACAAGACCACCCCGGCGTGCCTGATGGCCGCCGCCACCACCGACCTGCCGGCCATCGTACTGTCGGGCGGACCGATGCTCGACGGCCATCACAAAGGCCAGCTGATCGGTTCGGGCACCGTGCTCTGGCATGCGCGCAACCTGCTCGCTGCCGGCGAGATCAACTATGAAGGCTTCATGGAGATGACCACCGCCGCGTCGCCGTCGGTGGGCCACTGCAACACCATGGGCACCGCACTGTCGATGAACGCACTGGCCGAAGCGCTGGGCATGTCGCTGCCTGGCTGCGCAAGCATCCCGGCGCCCTATCGCGAACGCGGGCAGATGGCCTATGCCACCGGCCGGCGCATCTGCGAGCTGGTCATGCAGGATGTACGCCCTTCGCACATCATGACCCGCGACAGCTTCGAGAACGCCATTGCCGTGGCGTCGGCCCTGGGCGCATCGAGCAACTGCCCGCCGCACCTGATCGCCATCGCCCGGCACATGGGCATCGACCTGTCGCTGGACGATTGGCAACGGGTTGGCGAAAGCGTGCCGTTGCTGGTCAACTGCATGCCGGCGGGCAAGTACCTCGGCGAAGGCTTCCACCGTGCCGGCGGTGTACCGGCCGTGATGCACGAACTGCTCAAGGCCGGGCGCCTGCATGAGCACTGCGCGACCGTCAGCGGCAGAACCATCGGCGAAGTGGTGCACGACACCGTCACCAGCAACGCCGACGTGATCCTGCCGTACGAGGCGCCGCTCAAGCACGGCGCAGGCTTCATCGTGCTCAGCGGCAACTTCTTCGACAGCGCCATCATGAAGATGTCGGTGGTCGGTGATGCCTTCCGCAAGACCTACCTCTCCGAACCCGGGGCAGAAAACAGTTTCGAGGCGCGGGCCATTGTCTTCGAAGGGCCGGAGGACTACCACGCGCGCATCGACGACCCGGCGCTGGACATCGACGAGCGTTGCATTCTGGTGATCCGCGGTGCGGGCACCGTCGGCTACCCGGGCAGCGCCGAAGTGGTGAACATGGCGCCGCCTGCCGCGCTGATCAAGAAAGGCATCGACTCGTTGCCGTGCCTGGGCGATGGCCGTCAGCGCGGCACCTCGGCCAGCCCGTCGATTCTCAACATGTCGCCGGAAGCGGCGGTCGGCGGTGGCCTGGCCCTGCTGCAAACCAATGACCGGCTGCGCGTCGACCTCAACAACCGCCGTGTCGACGTGCTGGTCGATGAGCAGGAACTGGCCCGGCGTCGCGCGGCCTGGCAGCCGAACATCAAGCCGTCGCAAACCCCTTGGCAGGAACTTTACCGCCAGCTGGTCGGCCAGCTCTCGACCGGTGGCTGCCTGGAGCCTGCCACCCTGCACCTCAACGTCATTGCCCGTGAAGGCGGCATGCCGCGTCACTCACACTGACAAGTGCCCGGCCTGAAAACGACCGCGCCCGCGGTCGTTACTGGGCGACGTCCACCCACTGCGCGCTGACCAGGTTGGCCATGTGCTCGGGCTCGATGCGCACGGCGGCGTTAGGCGCGCCGCCTGCCGGGAAGACGATGGAAAAGTCCTTCAGCGAGACATCGCAGAACACCTGAAGCGGACGCGGCAGGCCAAACGGGCACACGCCTCCGACCGGATGGCCGGTCGCTTCTTCGACGTGCGCGGCATCGAGCATGCGCGCCTTCACGCCGAAGTGCTGTTTGTACTTGCGGTTGTCCAGGCGGGCATCGCCACGGGTAACCAGCAAAATCACCTCTTCGCCGACACGCAGCGACAGGGTCTTGGCGATCTGCCCGGGCTCAACCCCCAGCACCTCGGCCGCCAGCGCCACCGTGGCCGTGCTGGCACCGAGTTCGAGCACCTGGATATCCGGGGCGTGGTGGGAGAAAAACGTTCTGACTGACTGCAAGCTCATGCTCGATCGGCTCCTTGTGAACAGGCGTTGTGCAGCGGCACAACAGCGCAATGGAACATGAGCGGGTCAGCGTTGGCAAGCACGTCGGCGCCGATCAATGCAGGGCGCGGGTCACCAGGTAGTTCGACAGCTCCGGCTCATCGTTGAGCTCGATCATGCGCACGGGGCGCGGCAGTTGATCGAACACAGTACGCCAGAACGCCTGCGCGGCTTCGTCCTGGTCATAAAAGCGCACCAGCCAGTCGTTCTGTGTCGCCGTCAGCACCTGACTGGCCACGGCGCGGCCAATGCCCTTGCGCCGATAGCGCTTGAGAATGAACAGGTCGGCCAGTTCCAGTGCATCCAGCCCCGGCAATTCACTGCGTTCAACCAGGTAGAAGCCGGCGATGAAGCCGTCGACCAGAATCAGGTTGGCGCTCCACTCCGGTGACTGCCAATAGCGCGTCAGGTGCTCTTCATGAATGTAGAAGCGGCCGTTGACTTCCACGTCTTCCTGCTCCCAGTCCGATGATTCATAGGCGTAGAACTGGTAGAGGTTGCGAATCAGCTCGGCCTGGTCAGGGCCGGTTTGCAGCAATTCGATGGAAACGGAGGTCGAAGGCATGTACGTCTCGGTCAATAACGGATAGCGCCATTTTTGGCGGGCGCTATTGTTTACAAAACCCACGGCGAATACCAGCGACACATCCCTGTGCGGCGACAGGTTGCCGGTTGGAGGTGGCCCGATGATCCAGAGCGAACCCGCACGTGACCCGGCACCGATGTCACGCGGCACGGCCATTGCCTACGCAATCGGCTTGCCACTGACCTTGCTGGTGCTGATCTTCCTGCCCGCTGGCAGTCTCGCCTGGCGGCCGGGCTGGGTGTTCATCGGCGTATTCATCGCAGCCTTTGCCGTCAGCGCGGGGTTGCTCGCACGCTTCAACCCGGTGATCTACCGCGCCCGCAGTCGCGTTCAGGCGGGCACCAAAGGCTGGGATAAAGTCTTGCTGGCCCTGATGCTGCCGATCATGGTCGCCGTGCTGCCCGTGGCGACCCTGGATGCCGGACGCTTTCACCCCACGGCAGTGCCGGGCTGGCTGGTGCTGCTGGGCTATGGCGCGATGCTCGCCGGGATTGCCCTGGCCACCTGGGCGCAGGCGGTCAATCCGTTTTTCGAGCCCGGCGTACGCATTCAGGCCGAGCGTCATCAGCGGGTCATCGACAACGGCCCGTACCGCTTCGTCCGGCATCCCGGTTATGTCGCTGCGCTGTGGCTGTTTTTTGGCATGGCGCTGGCGTTGGGCTCGTTCTGGGCGCTGCTGCCGGCGCTGCTGGCAGCGGCCCTGCTGGTGCTGCGCACCCGCTGGGAAGACCGCCTGCTGCAGGCCGAGCTGGCAGGTTACGGTGAGTACGCCCGCCGCGTTCGCTTCAGGCTGGTCCCCGGTGTGTGGTGATCACTGGTCGCCCCCTCCCCCGAGAGGAGCGGATCCAACCCGGGGCTGCCGCGCAGCCCATCGCCGGCGCTGCCGGCTCCCACAGTGGCTCCTGGTAGGCCTTGGCTTTTGTGGGAGCTGGCGAAGCCGGCGATCGAGCGCGTAGCGGTCGCCAGCGTTCAGATGCGCGCCAAGGCCTGGGCCAGGTCTGCACGCAGGTCCTCGACGTCTTCCACACCCACCGACAGGCGTATCAGCGCATCGCCAATACCCAGCTGCGCGCGGGTCTGTGGGGGAATGCTGGCGTGGGTCATGATCGCCGGGTGCTCGATAAGGCTTTCCACCCCGCCCAGGCTTTCGGCCAAGGCAAAAATCTGTACGCTTTCAAGAAAGCGCCGGGCGCCGGCCAGGTCGCTGTTGAGGTCCAGCGAGATCATCCCGCCAAAACCCCGCATCTGCCGCCGCGCCAAACCGTGTTGCGGGTGTGACACCAGACCCGGGTAATACACCCGCGCCACCTGCGGTTGCAGCTCCAGCCAGTGCGCCAGCTCCAGGGCATTGCTGCAGTGGCGCTCCATGCGCAGGGCCAGGGTTTTTACCCCGCGCAGGGTCAGAAAGGCATCGAACGGTCCGGCGATGGCACCCACCGCGTTCTGCAGAAAGCCCAGGCGCTCGGCCAGCTCGGCATTCGCCACAACGGCTATCCCGCCAATCACATCCGAGTGGCCGTTCAGGTACTTGGTGGTCGAATGCACGACGATGTCGAAACCCAGCTCCAGCGGACGCTGCACCCAGGGGCTTGCAAACGTATTGTCAGCGACGCACAGAATGCCGCGCTGGCGGCAGATGTCCGCAACGGCCACCAGGTCAGTGAGGCTCAGCAACGGGTTGCTCGGCGTCTCGACCCAGACCATGCGCGTGTCTGCCTGCAGGCTGGCTTCAAAAGCCGCAAGGTCGGTCAGGTCGACGAAGCTGAAGCGATGCCCGGCACTGCGCCGGCGCACCCGCTCGAACAGGCGGAAGGTGCCGCCGTACAGGTCGTTGCCGGAGACGATATGCGCCCCGGCGTCGAGCAGTTCAAGCACGTTGGCGATGGTCGCCAGCCCCGAGGCGAAGGCAAAGGCCTGGGTGCCGCCCTCAAGGTCCGCGACACAGCGCTCCAGGGCCCAGCGCGTCGGGTTGTGCGAACGGCCGTAGTCCAGGCCCTTGTGCACTCCGGGGCTCTGTTGCAGGTAGGTCGAGTTGGCATAGATCGGTGGCATCAGGGCGCCAGTGGACGGATCCGGGCTTTGCCCGGCGTGAATCACCCGGGTGGCGAAACCGCGTGGTGCGGTAGTGTCGTCGTGCTGGCTCATGGCAAGGACCTGCGCAGGTGGTTGAGCATGTCGACACGGGTGATCAGGCCATAGAAGCCCGAGTCATCGGCGATGATCGCCACCAGTCCACGGTCGAGTTCCGCTTGCAGTGTAGTCAGGCTGGCACCCGGCGGCAGGGTTTGCAGCGTGTCGGTCATGGCGCTGGAGACCGGCAGGCGAAAGTGCGTCGGGTCGGCGTGCATGCCCAGCAGAATGTCGGACTCATCGATCACCCCGACCAGGCGCTGGCCGTCTTCGAGCACCGGCAACTGCGAAACGTCCGCCAGGCGCATGCGCTGGAACGCCGTAAGCAAGGTATCGTCGGGGCCGACGCTGATCACCCGGCCATCTTCGAAGCGCCGGGCGATAAGGTCGCGCAGATCGCCATAGTGCTTGAACTGCAGCAGGCCCTGGTCGGTCATCCACTGGTCGTTGTAGACCTTCGACAGGTAGCGGGTACCGGTGTCGCAGACAAAGCTCACCACCCGCTTGGGCGTGGTCTGCTCGCGACAATAGCGCAGGGCCGCTGCCAGCAGGGTCCCGGTCGAGGAGCCGCCGAGAATGCCTTCGGCACGCAGCAACTGGCGCGCATGGTCGAAGCTGTCTTCATCGCTGACCGAATAGGCCTGGCGCACGCTGGACAGGTCGGCAATCGAGGGAATGAAGTCCTCGCCGATCCCCTCCACCGCCCACGCCCCCGGTGTGCCCAGGGCACCGCTGCGGCTGAACTCGGCGACCACCGAACCGACCGGGTCGGCGAGCACCATGGCCAGCTCCGGCTGGACACGGCGGAAGAAACGGGTCAGCCCGGTCAGGGTACCGGCCGAGCCGACGCCGACGACGATGGCATCGACATCATGGTGCATTTGCGCCCAGATCTCGGGGGCGGTGCTGCATTCATGGGCCAGGGGGTTGGCGGGGTTGTTGAACTGATCGGCGAAAAACGCCCCGGGGATGTCCTGCGCCAGGCGCGCCGCCACATCCTGGTAATACGCGGGGTGGCCTTTGCCGACGTCGGAACGGGTGATGTGCACTTCAGCGCCCATTGCCTTGAGGTGCAGCACCTTTTCCGTAGACATCTTGTCGGGCACCACCAGCACCACCCGATAGCCCTTGGCCCGGCCGACCAGCGCCAGGCCCAGACCGGTGTTGCCCGCCGTGGCTTCAACGATGGTGCCACCCGCGACCAGGCGGCCATCGCGTTCGGCGGCATCGATCATGGCCAGGCCAATGCGGTCTTTGATCGAACCACCGGGGTTCTGCGATTCGAGCTTGAGAAACAGCGTACACAAGCCCGTGTCGAAACGGCTGACACGCACCATGGGCGTGTTGCCGATCAGTTCGAGCACGGCCGGGCGGGAGTCGATGGCCACGGTGTCACCTCGCAACGTGAACGGTCGCGGGACGGGCAGCCTCACAACAACAGCCTGCCTGTCCCAAGCAGTGCCTCGCTAGGACCATAGGCCCGCTTGGCACCTGCCGCAACCGCTCGCGGCCAGCCGGTCAGCTCACCCGGTCAGTAGGTGCCGCGCAGGGTCAGCATGAAATTGCGCGGGTCACCGTAGTAATTGCCATAGGTCGAGGTGCCGACGGTCTGGTAATACTTTTTGTCGAACAGGTTGTTGCCGTTGAGGGTCAGGTCCCAGTGCTCATCGACCTTGTAGTCGACCAAGGCGTTCCAGGTCGCGTAGCCGCCCTGGCTGAAGTCGAACGGCACATTGCTCTGCGCCACGCTGCCATCGGGGTTGAAGCGCGTGGTGGTGCCCGATACGTAGGTCGCGCTCTGCACCTGTACGCCGCCGCCGACCTTGAAGTCCTGGAACGCGCCCGGCAGGCGATAGGTGGTGTAGAGCTTGAACAGGTGTTTGGGCGTGACGGTGCTCAACGGTGCATCGGCGCTGCGGTTGCGGTTGAGGTTGAAGGTGTAGCCGCCGATCAGGGTCCAGTCCGGCAACAGTTCACCCGAGGCTTCGATGTCGACGCCCTTGCTCACCACCTTGCCGTTGCTCAGGTAACAGCAGCTACCGGCAAACAGGCTGCTGGTGCCCGCATAGGCCGGATCGATGACCGCTTCGTCTTCCCGCGTGGTGTAGTACAGGGCGATGCTGGTGTTCAGCGCGCCATCGAACAGTTCACCCTTCAGGCCGGTCTCGTAAGTCTTGCCGGTCATCGGCTCGATCGGGCTGCCGGGCTGCGGGCCGGAGAGTTTGTTGGCCTGGGGTTTATAGATCTCGGAATAGCTGGCATAGGCCGACCACTCGTCACTGAGGTCGTAGACGATGCCGCCAAAGGGCGTGACCTTGGTGCCGATGCGCTGGTCGATGTCGGAAACCGTGCTCCACTGCGTGCCGCTGCGGGTCTGGTAGGTCTGGTTGAAGTGGTAACGCTGCGCCCGCGCGCCGAGGATCAGGTGCAAGGGCTCGGCCAGTTGCAGGCGCAGGCTGGAGTACACGCCGTACTGACGCTGTGCATTGGGGTTGTAGTCACGGCTGTAGTCGGTGTGGTTGGCCGGCTCGTCCCACGGTGAGGCGTCGGGGTCGAAGACGTTCACCGGGCCACCGAAGCCCGGATGCGGTGCGGTACCCAGCCAGCGGCTGTCGATCCGTTGATAGTCCGCACCCACCACCAGCTGGTGATCAAGGCCAAAAGCCTGGAAGTCACCGGCCAGGTTGATGTCGTAGAGGTGCTGCTCGTTTTCCTGGCGGCTCTGGGTGCCGTACCAGGTCACGCCGGTTCCGGTGTTGGGATTAACCGCGTTTAGCGTACTGGCGGTCTTGAACCAGGACACGTCCCAGATGTTGGTGTACGACAGGTTGAGCTTCCAGTCGTCATTGAAACGGTGGTCGTACTTGGCGAAGTACTCGCGGGCCGTGGTGTCGGCAAACGCCCAGTTCTGAGTCAGGCCGGTGTGCCGCGGCAAGCCCAGGTCAACGCCGTTGCTGTAGCGTGGCACTGATGCTTGGGTGCCGTTTTCGTGGGATTTGTTGTAACGCACGCCGAAGGTCAGCATGTCATTGTCGGTCACGTCGGCTTCCATCACCCCGTAGACCAGCGGCTTTTCGGTGCTGCGCTTGTCGATGAAATACTGGCGGTCGGTGTTGGCCACCACCAGGCGCCCGCGCAGGCGGCCATCCCAGCCCATCGGGCCGGTGATGTCCAGCTCCTGGCGGTAGTTGTCCCAGCTGCCGGCGCTCAGGCTCAGTTTCAGCTGGTTGTAGGCCATCGGCCGTTTGCGCACCAGGTTGATGATGCCACCCGGATCGCCCGAACCGCCGAACAGCGCGCCAGCGCCACGCAACACTTCAACGTGGTCGAACTCGGCAAGGTCAAAAATGTTCGACGAATAGAACGACCCCATCGCGGTGCCCAGCGCCTGGGGGGCGGCGCCGTCGATTTGCAGGTTCTGGATGGAAAAGCCGCGCGAGATGAAATCCTGGATACGGAAGGTGGTGCTCTGGGTGATCACCCCGGGCGTCGCCCTCATCGCCTCGTTGATGTCGGTCAACTGCTGGTCCTCGATCAACTGGCGGGTAATCACCGACACCGACTGCGGCGTTTCACGCAGGCTGGTCGGCGACTTCGAGCCAACGCTGATCAGGCCCGGCGCATAGCTGCCGGTGTTCTCGGTGCTCTCGCCCATGCCTTGACCGGCAACCGTGGTAACACCCAGTTCCAGGGTTTGCCCGGCGTGCGTGTCGACCACCGGCAGCAGCACAAAGCCGTTGTCACTCTGGCTGATGCGATAGCCACTGCCTTCGAGCAAGGCGGCAAATCCGGCTTCCACCGTGTAGGTGCCGCTCAGGCCCTGGCTGGTGCGGCCTTCCAGCTCATCCGCCTGCAGCACCAGGGCGACACCCGCCTGCTGGGCAAAGCGGTTGAGGGTGCTGCTGAGCGGCCCGGGAGCAATGTCGTAATGCTGCTGGGACTGGGCGAAGGCCAGTTGCGGCAGCGCTACGGCAACACCGGCACACGCCAGGTGGATGCACAGCGCAATGGGACTCAAGGCCTGCGAGTCAGCAAATCGACGCATGGGGAAACGGCTCCTGTAATAATCATGTTGGCCCTTTGCTTGACGGGCCACGCTGACAATGCGGAACCAGTGGGAATGATTATTTTTCAGTTTTTTCTGCTTCGATGCGAATCCACAGCGGCGTGTACTGCTGCAAACGGATCGGCAGCGCCTGGGCCAGCAGGTGCAAGGCGCGGTCGGTGTCGTCCAGGGGCAGCACGGCAGAGACCCTGAGGTCGGCCAGCGCAGCGGCGTCGAACTGCAAGTGGCCACGGCGCTGACGCCCCAGGGTTTCCAGCACCTGCGCCAGCGGCACGTTATCGACCACCAGTTGGTGGCGTTGCCAGGCCTGCTCGAGGCTGGCCGGATCGATATCGGGCAGGCGCCCCACTGCGTCGTGGCGCGCCCAGGCACGACCCCCGCGTTGCACCTCCAGCGACTGGCTGCGGTCGGCACTTTGCACCGCAACCGTGGACTGCAGCATGCTCAGCTCGCTCTGCCCTGCCCCCTGGCTGACCACAAAACGGGTACCGAGGGCCTTGAAGCTGCCGTCTGCGGTGACCACCACGAACGGCCGCGCGGCATCGTGCGCGACATCCACCAGCACCTGGCCGCGGCGCAGTTCCAGGCGCCGCTGGGCGGGATCGAACTTCAGGTCTAGGGCACTGTTGCCGTACAAGGTAATCCGCGAACCGTCTTCCAGTGTTTGTGTCTGCCATTGCCCGGGCGCGGTGTGCAGGTCGGCGAACCAGTCGTCGACGCGGTAGCCACTCAGGCTCAACACCACGCCCAGGTTGGCCAGCAGCACGCCAATCGCGAGCAGGTGACGGGCCTTGAGCGCGCGCTTGGCCGGTACCTGCAAGGCGGCACGTACCGGTGCCCGCTGCGCACGCAGGCGGTGCAGTTGCGCAACCACGCCACTGATGCGCTCGTAGGTGGCCTGATGTCGATTGTCCTGTTGGCGCCAGCGCTCGAACGCCTGGCGTTCCTGCACGCTCAAGTCACCCTCGCTCAGGCGCAGCACCCATTCGGCTGCCTGGGCTTCGATGCTGTCGTCGCGCTTCATCGCCTCACACTTCCAGCGCCTGGTTGCAGTGCATCAGCGCCTGCAACAGGTACTTGCGCACCATCCGCTCGGACACGTCCAGGCGCCGGGCGATCTGCACCTGGGTCAGTTCATCGAGGTAATAGTCCACGAAGGCCTGACGCACCTTGTCGCTGAGGCCCTCAAGCACGAAGGCAATCTGCTCCAGGGCCTCAAGGGTGGCAAGGATCTGTTCCGGCGACTGGTGCCCCTCCAGCACATCGACCGTCAGCGCCAGTTCGCGCAGGTAGGCGTCCTCGATGTGCTGGCGGCGGGCCTTGTCGATGATCAGCCGGCGTGCGGTGGTGCTGAGAAAGGCCCGCGGTTCGCGGATGCCGAGCAGCGAATCACGCGAGCCAAGAATCCGCACGAAGGTGTCATGCGCGGTGTCGGCGGCATTTTGCGGGCAGCGCAGCTTGCGCCGCAGCCAACCGAGCAGCCAGCCGTGATGCTCGCGGTAGAGTTCATGTATCGCACGCTGGAAAGTCGGCTCGACGGCGGACATGAACACACCCGGCATATGTAAGTGAGAATGGTTACGAATAGTATCCAGTCGCCCGACGAGTGTGCAACCTTTGCTGCCCGCACGTGCTCAACCATCAGCTGAAAATAAGGCAATTTGCTGGCCCCTCGCCGCCTTCTTCATTGGCAAACTCGCTTTCCTTTCAACAAGTTAGGTTGACACTATGCGGGCTTATGGACTGACCCTTGCAACGCTTTTTCTTGCCACTTTCACCCTCGGCGCGCAGGCCAAGGCACTAGGCAAGAATGATCGCTATGTGTGCACGTGGGGGTCGGATATAGCCGCAGGGGCGCAGCAATCCAAGCTGTCGGGCGTCACCCTGTACTCGGCACGCAAGAAGCTGCAGGTGCGCAAGTTCCCTAAACCATGGATGCGCATGACGGCCATGGGCATCACCGAGCAGACTTACAACAGCCAGTCACGGCTCAAGCCTGCCGCCATCAAGCAGACCTATTACGAACAGTGCGTGCAGCATGCGGTTGCCCAGCGCTAGCGGCATGGCGCGTGTATGATCGTCAGCCCTTTTCAACCAGGCCTGTCTACGGATGGATAGCACACCGGTGTACCACGGCAGCTGCCTGTGCAGCGCCATCACGTTTCGCATCGACGGGCCGATCAAGGCCGTTACCCATTGCCATTGCAGCCAGTGCCGCAAGGCCCATGGGGCCGCCTTTGCCGGTTATGGCAGCGTGCCGGGCAATACGTTGACGGTCAGCGACCCTGAAGCGCTGATGCGCGTGTTCGGGTCATCGCCAGGCGTCAGCCGCAGCTTTTGCTCCCGCTGTGGCGCCAACCTGTTCTGGAACAAGGCGGCAGGAGATTTTGCCGATTGGGTGAGTGTCCCGCTGGGAACGCTCGACACGCCGTTTGCGCCTGAGCGGCAGAAACATGTGCACGTCCACTCCGGGCTGGACTGGCTCGGCTGGCCTGAGCGCGAGGCGGGTACACCCTTGCAGGGTTGATGCCCGGCAACGCGATCAGGCAGTCAGTCAGGCGCCAAACAGCTCAGCCATGCGCTTGAGCTTTTTCTTGTACTGCTGACGTGCCGCCAGGGCATCGTCCAGCGACACTTCGCGAAAGCGCGCTTTCTGGTTTGGCTGCATTTGCCCGACCAGGTCCAGGTCGGCGCTGATCACCGTGCCGATCATGGCGTAACCGCCCCCGGAGACCGCGTCGCGGTGCAGGATGATCGGCTCGAGCCCTGCCGGTACCTGGATGGAACCGATGGGATAGCAGCTGTCGACGATGTTCGAGGGGTCGGAACCGGCGCCGAAGGGTTGTTCGCGCGGCTGAAAACTCAGCGCACTGCCGCCCTTGAAGCGGTAGCCAATGCGGTCGGCCTCAGAGCCCACTGTCCACGGTTCGGCAAAGAAGCTCGCCGCCGCCGACGGTTGCAGACGCTCGTAGTAAAGCCCCGGCACCACGCGCAACTCAACCTCACCGCCCAGCGACTGACGCAAGGCCATCGGCAGGCTGGCACCGACTTTGCCTTTACCGCTCGGGGTGCCGACCGGCAACTCATCGCCCGCCACCAGGCGCCGCCCGTGGAAGCCGCCCAGGCCACCCAGGGCGTAGGTCGAACGGCTGCCGAGGACCACCGGTACATCGATGCCACCGGCCACGGCCAGGTACAACCGCGCGCCCACTTTCGGGTAGCTCAGGCGCAGCACCTGCCCGGCGCGTACTTGCAAGGCGGTGTCCGGGGGTACCTGCACGTCATCGAGCAGCGCCCCCATGTACGCACCACTGAAGGCCACCAGGGCGTCTTCGCCAAATTGCAGCTCCGGCCCCAGCAGCGTGCACTCCAGCGCCCCGGCGCCCGGGGCGTTGCCGACCAGCAGGTTGGCAGCCGTGAGCGCGTACTGGTCCAGCGCGCCGGACGGCGGAATGCCCAGGTGGTAGTAGCCTTCACGGCCAAGGTCCTGCACAGAGGTGGCCAGGCCAGGCTTGAGTACTTTGATCATGCCAGCACCTCCTGCAGCGTCTTGGGGTAGTTGACCGGGTCGGCGAGGAACGCATCCAGGGAAAACTCGACCGCACGGATGCGCAGGTCGAACGTACCGGCTTCGACCTCAGCTACCGCCTGATCGTAAGCCGCGCGGTCAATCGGCTTGAACTGCACGATATCGCCCGGACGGAAGAACACCATGTGCGCCTTCAGGTATTCCAGGGTTTGCTGCGGGTCATAAATCGGTGCCGGGGTGACCCCGAACATCTGGTAGCCACCGGCACCGCGCACCGAGTAGATGCACCCGAAGCAGCCGCCATGGCCGAGGGTCAGTTTTGGCGTATCGGTGCGCGGACGCAGGTACTTGGGTACCTGCAACTGGCGCTCGCGCTCGACCATCTGGAACATGAACGGCAAGCCGGCGACAAAGCCGACCATCGACACGAACCAGGGCGCACCGCTGTGCGCGGCGATGAACGCTTCGACGTCGGCCAGGCCATTGATCCGCGCCGCGTACTCCAGGTCGGTGGCGCTCGGGTCCTGGTGACGGTCGCGGAAACGCATCAGCGTTTCATGGGTCCAGGGGTCGTTGTACAGCACCGGAATCTCGATGATGCGGGTGTGCAGCGAGCGCTCGGCAACGGCCTTGACCTCGACGGTTTTCACCACGTCGAGCAGGGTCTGCGGATCGATCAGTTCCGGGTCGAAGCGCACCTGGAACGAGGCGTTGGCCAGGCAGATATCCAGCACGCCTTCGAGCTCGAGCTTCTCCAGCGCACGGGTGATGGCCATGCCGACAAAGAACGCCTCCAGCGACATGCTCTCGCTGACTTCGGCGAACAGGTGTTCGTCGGCGCCAAAACTGTAGCGAATCGGACGGTTCATGACGCCTCTCCACAGCGCTGGCGAACGGGGTCGGCCAGCCAGGTTTCCAGGGTGCCGGTATTGAACCGGGCATCGGCCAGCCAAGGCTGTTCGAGCAGTTCGGCGTGCAGCGCCAGGGTCGTCGCCATGCCGCTCAGGGTAGTGTCGGCCAGGGCCTTGCGTGCACGCTCCAGCGCCTGGGTACGATCATTGCCATGGACGATGATTTTCGCCAGTAGCGAATCGTAGTACGCCGGCACCTTGTATCCGCTGAACAGGTGGCTGTCGACCCGTACGCCCTCACCTTGCGGCCACACCAGGCGGTCGACCAGGCCGGGGCTTGGGAAGAAATCCCGCGCCGGGTCTTCGGCATTCACGCGCATTTCGATGGCGGCACCGCGCAAGACGATATCGCTTTGCTGCAACCCCAACGGCTCGCCCGCAGCGATGCGCAACATGGCCTGGACCAGGTCGATGCCGGTGATCATTTCGCTGATCGGATGCTCGACCTGGATGCGGGTGTTCATCTCGATAAAGAAGAACTCGCCGCTGACATCGTCATACAGGTATTCCAGGGTGCCGGCGCCCCGGTAATTCAACGCCTGGGCCAGCTGCACGGCGCTGCTGCACAGGGCCTGGCGTTGTGCCGGACTGAGCGCCGGCGATGGCGCCTCTTCAAAAATTTTCTGCCGGCGCCGCTGCAACGAGCATTCGCGTTCGAACAGGTGCACCGCGTGCTTGCCGTCACCCAGCACTTGCACTTCGATATGCCGGGCCTGACGAATGAAACGCTCCAGGTATACCGCGCCGTTGCCGAATGCTGCCTGGGCTTCGCGCTGCGCCTTGGGGAACTCCTGTTCGAACTCGGCCAGGTCATTGGCCAGGCGAATACCTCGCCCGCCACCGCCGGCACTGGCCTTGATCAGCAGCGGAAAGCCGACGTGTTCGGCGGCCTGCAGCGCGCTTGCCAGGTCATGCAGTTCATCGGCCGAACCGGGCACCACCGGTACCCCGGCCTGCATGGCAGTACGGCGGGCAACCGCCTTGTCGCCCATCTGGCGGATGGTCTGTGCGCTGGGGCCGACGAAGATGGCACCCGCCGCTTCCACCGCTTCGGCAAAAGCGGCGTTCTCCGACAGAAAGCCATAACCCGGGTGCACGGCATTGGCGCCGCAGGCCTTAAGTGCAGCCAGCACGGCATCGGTATTGAGGTAGCTGCGATCGGCACGGGCCGGGCCCAGCACCTGGACTTCATCGGCCAGCTGCGCGGCCATGGAGTCGACATCGGCTTCGCTGCAGGCGGCTACAGTGGGTATGCCCAACGCCTTGGCCGCACGGATGATGCGCACCGCGATCTCGCCGCGGTTGGCCACCAGCAGTTTGGTGATTGCCTGGCTCATGTAAGCCCCCTTACTCAGCGTTGACGGTAGCGATGACCTGGCCGGGTTCGACCGGGTCGCCATCTTCGACGAGAAACGCGCCGAGGACGCCGTTGACGCCGGCGGTCAGCTCCGAGAACTGCTTCATGACCTCGATCAGGCCGATGACGGTGTCGGGGCCGACGCTTGCACCGGGCTCGACAAAGCACGGCGATTCAGGGGTGGCTTTACGGTAAAACGTCCCAGGGAGTGGGGTGACGACAGATTGCTCGGCCATGACTGTTCCTTTTGAAATAGTTGTAGAAAGGCAGGCGTGAAAATTCACTGGCGGGCGTGGGGCTGAACACGCACGCCGGGTATCAATGGCTCACGGCGTGGTCACCCGGATGCCGGCGGCATCCAGCGCCGCGCGGGTCGCCTGGACCAGCGCCAGCGCCCCCGGGGTGTCGCTGTGCAGGCAGATCGAGTCGAATTCGATGGCCAGGTCCTGGCCCTCCACCGTGGTCACCATGCCCTGCTGGCAGGCGCGTACCACACGTGCGGCGACCTGCTCGGGGTCCAGTGCACGGACATTGCGGGTGAAGACGATCGAGCCGCTCAGGTCATACGCGCGGTCGGCATAGAATTCGCGCACCGGGGGGTGGCCGAGCGCCTGGGCAACACGCCAGGTGGCCGAGTTGGGCATGCAATACAGCAACAGGGCCGGGTCGAGACGGTGCAGGGTTTCAACAAACAGCTGCGCGGCCTCTTCGTCACGGGCCAGGTGCATGTACAGCGCGCCGTGCGGCTTGATGTGCTGCAGCGTCATACCCTGGATCCGCGCCAGTTCACGCAGGGCGCCCAGCTGATAAAAGATGTCGTCGACCAGCTCCTGGGCCGGTGCATTGATGTGCCGGCGGCCGAAACCGACCAGGTCACGAAAGCCCGGATGGGCACCGACCGCCACATTCAGGCGCTTGGCCTGCTCCAGCGTGCGGCGCATGGTGCCGGGGTCGCCGGCATGAAAGCCGGTGGCGATGTTGGCGGAACTGATATAGGCCATCAGCTCGGTGTCCACCCCGTCACCGATGGTCCACGGGCCGAAGCTTTCGCCCATGTCCGAATTGAAATCGACTGCGTGCATCAAGGGGTGCTCCCGTTCATTCGCGTAATGGCTGAACAGTAGAATTCTGCTTGCCCCTTGGGAAGATCTATTATCAGATGGTCGGTATTCTGAAAAACAGATACCCCTAGGTGCAGCATGTCCCTCACATTGCGGCAAGTCCGCTACTTCGTTGCCACGGCCGAGATCGGTCAGATTTCCCAGGCCGCCCTTCACCTGAACATCTCTCAGTCGGCGGTGACCACCGCGATCAAGGAGCTCGAATCACTGCTCGGCGTGGCGCTGTTCCTGCGCTCGGCCCAGGGCATGACCCTGACGGATGCCGGCCGGCATTTTCTCAATCGCGCCTACGTGATCCAGCGCAGTGTCGACGATGCGCTCAACAGCCCCCTGCCCGACCACCGTGCCAGCGGACATTTGCGCCTGGCCGCCAGCTACACGGTGATCGGCTACTTCCTGCCGCATCACCTGCAGCGCCTTGGCCACTGGCACCCGGACGTGACCATCGAGGTGCACGAGCAGGAACGCCGCGCCATCGAGCAGGGCTTACTCGACAACCACTACGACATGGCCGTGGTACTCACCGCCAACCTCACCCACCCGGACATCGTCTCGGAAACCCTGTTCAATTCCGAACGCCGGCTGTGGCTGCCGGCCCACCATCCGTTGTGCGAGCGCACGGCGGTGAGCCTCGCCGATGTTGCGCGCGAGCCGTACATTCTGCTCACCGTCGATGAAGCCGAACAAAGCGCCATGCGCTACTGGGAGCACGTCGGCCAGCAACCTTCGGTACGCGTGCGCACAAGCTCGGTGGAGGCCGTGCGCAGCATGGTCGCCAACGGCAGCGGCGTGGCGATTCTCTCCGACCTGGTGCACCGGCCCTGGTCGCTGGAAGGCAAGCGCATCGAAACCGTTGGCCTGAGCGACCCGGTAACGCCGATGAGCGTGGGCCTGGCCTGGCACCGTGAACGTGCGTTCACACCGGCGATGCAAGCGTTTCGGGATTACTTTCACGAAGCCTTCCTGACCCCGCAGCAATCGGTGGTGCGGCGATAAGCCACCTGGGCAGGCATTGGACAAGCGCACAAAGCTCAGCATACTCAATCGTCACTGCTCGCAAGCGTGCAAGCAGCGCCCCCAACACGCATCTGCGAAATAAGGAGATCCCATGGCAGGTTGGTTCGAGTTGAGCACCAGCAGTGACGGACAGTTCCGCTTTGTTCTGAAAGCGGGCAACGGCGAAATCATTCTTACCAGTGAGCTGTACAAGGCCAAGGCCTCTGCCGAAAGCGGTATCGCTTCGGTCCAGGCCAACAGTGCAGCCGATGAGCGCTACGAGAAGAAAGTGGCCAGCAACGGCAAATTCCACTTCAACCTGAAGGCCGCCAACCACCAGGTGATCGGCACCAGCCAGCTGTACACCACCGAGCAATCACGCGATGCCGGCATCGCCTCGGTGAAGATCAACGGCAGCAGCAAGACGGTGAAAGACAACACCTGACACGTTGCACTGCCTTAAGAGGCGGCCTGGCTTCTCGGTTAACCCGCTTCTACAGGTCTGCGGTGCACCCCAACCTGTAGGAGCGTGGCTTGCCCGCGAAAAACGATGACGCGGTGCATCAGGGGTTACGCGGTGCCTGGTTCGCCGGCAAGCCTGGCTCCCACGTCAAAACTGCACATCCAGGATCACACTGTCCAGGTAGCTGCCTGCCGGCGGCGTCGCCTGATCGGAATACACCTTGGCGTTGTAATTGAACACCTGGCTGCCGGTCCCGGTCCCTGCCCCGGGGTTGATGTCGGCATCGCTGCTCGCCCGCCGGGCACTGGTCAGGGCGCCCCAGCGCACGGCACTCGCGCTTTTGAAGATGTCGTAGCTGATGAAGTTGCCCACACTCGACTTCATCCGCCGCCGCCCGCCCACACTCACCGGGTTCAGGCCGTCATTGAGCCCGACGGTGTACAGGCTGCCCTTCGTGCACGACAGGCTGACACTCTGATTGACCGCGCTGAACCCGCTGATCACCGGTGCGCTGCCGAAATTGATGGCTGGCGTGGTGATCTGGCAGTCGTTGGTTACCGTCAGGCTGACCGTGAGCGTGGTGGGCAGCTCGAAGCTCTGACGTCCCAGGCAAATGCCCAGCGCGCCGATGCCATAGCAATAGTTGATGTTCCACAGCACGGTAAAGGTCTCTTGATACAGCCCCGCAGCCACGTTGCTGCCGACCCGGGTTTTCAGGTAGATCGGCACGCTCTTGGGCGCGGTGCCATTGAGCAGCCCGAGGGCATCGATGATGCCGTTGCGGGCAAAGTCGTAAGGCTGCCCGCGGGTAATCGGGAAGTTGGTACTGTTGTTGGCATACAAGGTGTAACCGATCACATCACCCGTTGGCCCGACCAGGCCAGTGGTGGCGCCCGTCGGGGTAAAGGTGGCGTAAAAGTGGTCATCGGTGGCCAGCAGGCTGAGCAGCGAACCGGTGCACTGCAAGCCGGCGTTGGTGGTCGACGCCGACTGGATGGCCGTACGCACCAGCGTCGAGTTCACCGTACCAAAGGCCGCCGGCAACGTTGCCACCACCGAGCACAGGGCCTGCACCTGGCCGCAAACCAGCAACATCAACGCCGCCAGCAAGCGCTTCATTGACACACCAGGGGCCCGATCAGCGGCACCTGTTCCTGGTCACCCTCAACGCTGAACTGCACCCGGCACGTACCACCATCCGTGCGCTGTACCACCACGCTGTTGTGCTCAGCCAGGCCCTCCAGGTAGACCAGGCCATCCCAGCCCACCACGGTGCGCGCACCGCTCTGCTCATGCAGTACCTGGCTGCCCAGAGGCAGGTCATGCTGGCTGGCATCCACCAGGTGCAGGCTGGCCGCCAGCACCTTGCGCATTGGAAATTCCAGCAGGTAGCCGGTCCCCCGGCGCACCGCCACCCGCTGCTCGACCTGCGCCACCTGCACGGTGCTGGGCAACTCCATCGGGTCGACTTCGTATTTGCCGCGGTAGTAACCGCTGCTCCAGGGCACCAGCAGATGCCCGTTGCTGTCGGTGCGACCGATCAACTGGTTTTCATAGCGCACCGGCACATCGGCAAAGCCGTCGGTGCTGACCACCACGAAGGCATCGTCGATGCGGTTGGCGGCAAACACCCCGGCATCCATCCACACCAGCGAGCCACTGGCATCGGCCCAGCGCGTGGTGTCACCGCTGCTGCCATAGGCGCCCGCCTGCAGTTGCACCGATTGCAGGCGCCAGGTCAGGGCGGCCTGACGATAAGCCTCGCGATCGCCATCGGCGTAACCGAGGTTGAAGCCGACACCGCCTTGCGCCGGCACCGCGCGGCTGTAATTGACCCGCTGCAGGTTCTCACCGTTCTGGTTGCGTTCCACGCTCATGCTCAAGGTGCCGCGCAGGTCGAACGGAATGACCCACTGCGCCTGCACCGCCCACTGGCTGTCGCCGACTTCGCGGTTGGCCGACAGGTACAGACTGCTGTTGCCCCACAGCGGCTTGCTCCAGCTCAGGTTGATCAGCCGGGTGCGGCTGTTGTCACCGGCGCGCACGTCGAAGTAGCCCGCGCCAAGGCTGCCGTAACGATCAAGGTTGAGGCTCAGGGTGACCTGCTCGCTGCGCTGGCTCAAGCGTGTATAGGGGCTGTCGACCAGGGTCAGGTCGGCGTAGTCGCCACGCCGCTGTAAACGCTGGTAGTTGAAGCCCAGGCGCGGGCTGTTGTACTGGTAACCCAGACTCAATTGCTGGCCGCTGCGACCGTCAAAGCGACTTTGGCTGACGGCACTGTTGACCAGCCCCCAGTTACCGACCTGCAGGTTGCCGCCCACGCCGCCCAGGGCCAGCGACTCGGACGCTTCGGCATGGCTTTCCAGAGTGAATCGGTCACTGACGCCATAACGCAGGCTGGCAGCCGTCACACCCGGTCCATAGGCAAAGTCGCGCAAGGCGTAGTCGCGGCGCAGGCTGCCGGCGGCCACGGAAAAATCGCTAAGCCCCTGCTGCAGCAAACTGCTGGTGACGTAGAACGGCAAGGTGGTCGACACCTGCCGCCCCAGGGCATCGGTGGTCACCACCACCGCTTCACCGGCGCCATTGATGAAAGGCACGTTGGTCAGGGTGTAGGGGCCCGGCTGCAGCTCGGCACTGGAGCTTTTGTAGCCATTGATGAACAGGTCCAGCGACGAAGGCACCGCGGCCTCACCAGCGAAAGCCGGCAAGGGATAGGTGACCAGGTCCGGGCGCACGCCGAAATCGCGCGACAGTTGCACGCCACCCAGGCGTACGGAGCTGGTCCAGGGCAACGCACCGCTCAGGACATCGCCCACCTCCCAGGTCAGCAGACGCGGCTCGTCACTGTAGCGCCAGGTGGTGTCATAGCGGCGAAAGCCGGTCTGGCTGTCATCGTACTGGCTGCCGCCCAACGCCTGGCGCCACTGGCCGGTGCTCGACAGCGTGCCCCAGCTGTCAAACAGGCGCAGCTCATTCCAGGCCGCCAGGTAGCTGCCGCCATTGTCGGTATCGTTGTAGTACACGTCATAGTTGAACAGCGCGCCAAAACTGCTGCGTGCATCACTGGCCGGGGCAAGTTGGCGATTGCCGATGGACTGGCTCGGCAACCAGGCGGCGGGCACCTGAACGAGCAGGCGCTGACCCTGGCTGTCGTATTCGCTGTGCAGGCCGTCGATACTGTCCAGCGCCACTTCTTCGGCGTGCAGCCCCGGCACCTGGACGCCGGCGGCCTGCAGGTCGGCAGTCGCCATGTACAGACGACCGGCACGTTGCTGCACCGCCACCAACGCCGTACTACTCATCTGGTTGACCACCAGTTCCAGGTACAGCTGGGCCTCGCCTACCGCCTCCAGCGTCGGTGGCGGCGGTGGCAGTTCGTTCGCCAGCAGTCGACCGCCGCCGAGCATCAGCAACGCACAGGCTGTCAGCGCCAGCGGGCGTGGCGTGACTGAAAAAATGCTCACACACCGTATCCATCCATTACCGGGTCCTCCCTGGCCCCAGTGACTGCGGAATCAGAGGCTGTTCATTGCCCCTGACTGAGGGTCTGCGCCGGCTCCTGCCCGTTGACCCGTCCCTTGAGTACCGATGCTGCGTTCATCGCTTGCGGCACCGGCCAGCGCATGCTCGCGCCGGGCAGTACATAGCCGAGCAGGCCGTCGACCAGCGGCTGGTGCTGCCCGCCTTGTTGCAGCACCACATCCGTCAGGCGTGCGTGCACAGGCCCGGTGTTGCGGATTTCCACGTACGGACGACCCTGCACCGACACCTGACGCCAGGTCAGTGCCGGCTTGCCAACACCACTGGAATCGCGCTGGCCGCTGGCATCGGGTTTGCCCCACAGCCCCTGGCCGTAGACGAACAACGGCACCGAATAGCGCATCTGGAAGCGGATCGCGGCCTGCGGTTTGTCGGCAGCGGCGGCGTCGGGCAAGGCCGGCGGGATCTCGTCGATGATGATCCGGTAGGCTTGCTCCTGGCCCACCGGCGATGCACCGGTGCGGGTCAGGCGGATCAGCTGCTTTTGCCCCGGGGCGATGTTCGCCACTGGCGGGCTGCCGATGATCTCGCGCTGGGCCTGGTACTGATCGTCGTAGTCGCCCTGGCGCCAGGCAAATACCCGTACCTGCAGGTTGGCCGGTGCGGTGCCACGGTTTTCCAGCCACAGCGCCCCGGCTTTCTGGTCCGCCTCAAGCACCGGATCGATTGGCCAGATCAGCACCGACGTTGCCGCCTGCAACGGCGTAGTACACAACAGCGCCAGGGTGCAGCCGATCCGTGCAATCAGCCCACAACGCGAACCCACGCGTGCCTTCATTCATAACCTCCTTGGTCACCCACGCTTTCCATTTGGCCCGTTCACCAGGTCAGCACCACCTGCACCACATCGGTGTAGTTGCCTGCGGGCAGGTTGCCGGTCAGCTGCGCCCGTGCGTACACCGGCAGCTTGATTGCATTGGCATCGCTGTAGGTCACAGCCACGCTTTGATTGATGCCGAGGGTCTGGCTGAAGCCGGCATCGCGGAACAACTGGTAGGCCACCAGTTGTGTGCCGGTATTGCGTTTGAGATTGCGACTGGCGCTGGCGCTGTTTTGCCCCGCATCAATACTCATGCTCAGCGCCACCCCCGGGGTGCATTGCAAGGTCACCGTGATGCCGCCGAGTGCGGTACTCACCGGGCCGCTCTGCAGCGCTGAATAGCTGCCAAAATCCAGCGTGCCGTAATTGCTCACCCCACCCAGCACCAGGCAGCCGGCGACCACCTGGGCACTGACCTGAAAGGTACTGGCAAGGTCCCCCTGCACGGTTGCTGACACCCCGCACATCAGCGTCGCCAGCATCCCTTGCAGGGCGCGCTGCATGCGTCAAAAACTCAGCTCGACGTTCACCGTGTCGGTGTAGACACCCGCCGGCAGGCCGGCCTTGCCCTTGGCCAGGCCGTAAAGATTGACCGACTGCGCCACACCGGTGCTGGTCGGCAGGGTGATGGTGCCGTTGATCGCCAGCAGTTGCGAGTGGCCGGCGTCGGTGTAGAAGTCGTAAGGCACAAAGTTGCCAGCGCCATCGGCCAGCGCCCGTGTACCGCCCGCGGACTGCGAGTCGTGGGCGCCGGTGCCGATTTTCACCACCGGTACCGTGCCACTGGAGCAGAGAATGCTCATCGCCCCGCCGCCACCGCCCCGCACCTGCGCGGGTGCCTGGGTGAACAGCGCATCCTGGGTGCCGAAATTCAATGCCCCGAAGTTCACCCCGGTACTGCCGGTTGCACCATTGACCTGACAGCTGGCAATCAGCGTCAGGGTTGAGTTGATCTGCCCGGTGACGGTCGCCGCCTGGGCTTGCGTACACAATGCCAGGCCAATACCGGCGTAGATGAAGCGGGAAATGATCGGCTGCATGAGTCTCTCCTTGCGTGTTACCAGTCCAGGGTCACCATCAGGGTGTCGCGGTAGATGCCGGCCGGCAGCGCCTTGGGGTGGGCGATAACCGCGCCATAAATGGGTATGGGGATCTGCGCGGCGCTGCTGACGGAAAAGTTGCGTTGCTGGCCAATGCCGTAACGCGCCCTGCCCGACGGATCGGCAGACAGTTGGTAGGCAATCAGTTCGCGGCCGTTGCTCAAGCGGCGGGTGGCGCCGTCACCGTTGGCGCCGCCGTTGATGCTGACGGTAAAGGCACGCACCGACGGGTTGCAGCGCACCTGCAGGCGGCCGTCACCGGCCACTTCGTCCAGGCGTGAGTGCAGCGGATTGACCCAGCTTGGGCCCTGGCTGCCAAAGTCCAGCACCCCCGCCCCGGACGGTTCGATACCGCCGCCGGGCTCACCGCTGATCTGGCACGCGGCGCTGATGACCAACTGCGCCTGGATGTGTCCGGTCATGGCCGCCAGGGCATCGGGTGCCACCAGCAACAAAGGGCCGATACCCAGCATCAATACGCTGTTCATACTGCCAGTTCCTTTAGCAGTGACCTGGTCAGGCGCTCACCAGGTGACGGTTACTTTAAGCAGGTCCGAGTAGCGCCCTACGGCGGGTATCTCGGCCAATCGGTCGATCCGGGCGTACAGCGGCAGCGCTGCCGATCCGCTGGAAGGCACCCGGGCATGCTGGACCTCACCGACCGGCAACGGCATACGCCAGGCGGGGTCCTGATACAGACGATAGGGAATGGGGCGTGCCGCAGGCTGGTTGCTGGCCAGGTAGCGCACCTCGCCGACGCCACCGTGCTGGCCGGCATCAACCGCAACCTGATAACTGGTGTCCGGGTTGCATTCAAGACGCGGGGGACGCAGGCTCAACAGCTGACTGGTCAGGGGGCCGGCAGGGTCATCCAGGCGTGCGGTGGCACCGAAGTCGAGTACGCCAACCGCCTGAGCGCCGGCATCGCGGGGTTGATGAACCAGTACACACCCGCGCTGTACGTCCACTTTGACTTCAACCATGAATTCGGCGCCGGCTGCGCTGTCGGCAATGACCAGCAAGAGCAACGCCGCCAGAGAACGTCCCTTCACCATCCCGTCCTTTCATTACAGACTTGTTGTGACCGTGAGGGTAGCAGCCGAGGGGGAAGCCGCCAGCCGGCGGAAAAATGTACAGAGCAGTACATATTGGGTAAATTAGCCACCGTCGCTCAAGCGGGTGCCAGCTGCCCGCTACCCCCAAGGAGCCCGTTTTGCCTGCCCTTCCGCCTTCCTGGATGCGTTCGCCGCTGCGCATCATGCGCCAATTTTTTGGTGATCGTTCCGTTGACGCCGTCGGTCAGAATTCCGCCGTTCGTCAGTATTTTCGCGAAAAAGCCGCAGCCCAGGGTTTCACCTTGAGCCCTGGCCAGGTGCAGGTGATCGACCACATGGCCGTTCAGGCCGAACGACTGGGCAGTGGCCAGGCCCGCAGCCTGTACCTGTATGGCGCGGTCGGACGCGGCAAGAGCTGGCTGCTGGACGGGTTCTTTCAATGCTTGCCCGCAACGCACAAGCGCCGCCTGCATTTTCACGACTTCTTTGCACGCCTGCACGAGGGCATGTTCGAGTACCGTGCCGAGGACGACGCCCTCGCCTGCACCCTGGATGCACTGCTGATGGAGTGCCAGGTGCTGTGCTTTGACGAGTTCCATGTGCACGACATCGGCGATGCCATGCTCATCACCCGCCTGTTCCAGGCGTTGTTCGAGAGACGCATCTTCGTGCTGGTGACATCGAACTACGCGCCGCACGGGCTGTTGCCCAACCCGCTCTACCATCAGCGTTTCGAACCCGTCATCCGCCTGATCAACAGCCAGATGCAAGTGCTGGAGGTAGGCGGCGAACAGGACTTTCGCAGCTTGCCCGGCACGGCCAGCCAGCAACGTTTTACCCAGGGCCACTACCTCTGGCCGGGTAGCCACGAGCAGCGTCAGGCGCTGAACCTGCCGCCACCGACGAACACCTCTCTACCGTTGCAGGTAGGCAAGCGCCAGTTGCAGGCCAGCTTTATCCAGGGCAATACCGTAGGGTTCAGTTTTACCCAGCTGTGCGAGCAGGCCACCGCCGTGATTGATTACCTGGCGCTGGTGGAGCATTTCGACCACTGGATCATCGACGGGCTTCCGTGTCTTGAAGACTGCTCGATTGCCGAGCAGCAGCGCTTTATCAACCTGGTAGACGTGCTCTACGACCAGGACAAGCACCTGGTGCTGATCGGTGCCGCACCGCTGACGCACAGCCTGCTCGGCTCGGCCAGTGACCTGGCGCGCACGCGCAGTCGCCTCGGTCAGCTCAGGCAGGCGCAGCCCGCAGCCTGCCCGGCCTGAGCGCCGGGCAGACGCGCGCACTCAGGCGGTACGGGCGAAGCAGGCCAGCACGGCTTCGATCTCGCCGAGCACTGCCGGATCGTCCAGCGTCGACGGCGGGGTATAAGCCTGCTGGTCGGCGATCTTGCGCAGCACCGCGCGCAGAATCTTGCCGGAGCGGGTCTTGGGTAGGCGCTTGACCACCCGCACCTGGTTGAAGCAGGCCAAGGCACCGATGTGCTCACGCACGCTGGCCACCAGCTCGCTTTGCAGCGCGGCCTCGCTGATGCCCTGCCCGTCCTTTAGCACCACCAGTGCCAGCGGCACCTGACCCTTGATGTCATCATGCACGCCGATCACCGCGCACTCGGCCACCGCACTGTGGCGGGCCACCAGGTCCTCCATTTCGCCGGTCGACAGGCGATGGCCGGAGACGTTGATAACGTCGTCGGTGCGCCCCATGATGTAGACGAACCCGTCGTCATCCAGATAACCGCCATCGCCGGTGTGGTAGTAGCCCGGGTAGGTCGTCAGGTAAGCGTCCAGGTAGCGCTGGTGATCGCCCCACAGGGTCTGGCTGCACCCCGGTGGCAATGGCAAGGCAATGACAATGGCGCCTTGCTGGTTGGCGTCCAGCAGCTGACCGTCGTCATCCAGCACGCGCACGTGATAGCCCGGCACTGCCCGGTTGCTTGACCCCGGCCGCGCCGCGCTGCCGTCGAGGCCGACGCAAGGTGCAGTCACCGGCCAGCCGGTTTCGGTTTGCCACCAGTGATCGTGCACCGCCTTGCCGCTGACCGATTCCAGCCATTGATGGGTACTGGAATCCAGTTTTTCACCGGCCAGGAACAGCTGGCGCAGGGAGCTGAGGTCGTAGCGGCGCAGCAGCTCGCCGTTGGGGTCCTCCTTGCGGATCGCGCGCATGGCCGTCGGCGCGCAGAACAGGCCGTTGACCCGGTATTGCTCGACCACCCGCCAATAGGCGCCGGCGTCCGGTGTACGGATCGGTTTACCCTCATAGAACACCGTGGTACAGCCATTCATCAGCGGGCCGTAAACAATCAGCGAGTGACCGACCACCCAGCCGACATCGGAAATGCCCCACCAGATATCGCCCGCCTGCATGCCGTAGATATGGCGCATGGCAAACCCCAGGGCCACGGCGTTGCCGCCATTCTCGCGCACGATGCCTTTGGGTTTGCCGGTGGTGCCGGAGGTGTACATGATGTACAGCGGATCAGCCGCTGCCAGTTCGACAGGTGCCACCGGCCTGGCGATGGCCACGGCGCTTTGCCAGTCCAGATCGCGGCCCTCTACCAGGGTCGCCATGGCGTGTGGGCGCTGCAGCACCAGCACCTTGCGCGGCTGATGGCTGGCCAGCTGCAAGGCGCGGTCAACCAGCGGCTTGTATTCGATCACCCGGTCGAACTCCAGCCCGCACGAGGCCGTCAGCAGCAAGGTTGGCCGGGCATCGTCGATGCGCAGGGCCAGCTCGTTGGCAGCAAAGCCGCCAAACACCACCGAATGCACCGCACCGATCCGCGCGCAGGCCAGCATGGCCATGGCCGCCTGGGGCACCATGGGCATGTAGATGATGACCCCGTCGCCCTTCTTTACCCCCAGTTCGCGCAGCAACCCGGCCAGGCGGGCCACCTCGTCGCGCAGTTGCACATAGGTGAACTGTTGCTGGCTGCCGGTCACCGGCGAGTCGTAGATCAGGGCGGTCTGTTCGCCACGCCCTTGCTCGATCTGGTGATCCAGGGCCAGGTAGCAGCTGTTTAGGCGTCCGTCGGCAAACCACTGGTGGGTGCCATCGGCGTTATCACTGAGGGTCTGCAGCGGCTTGCGGTACCAGGCCAGACGCTCGGCCTGTTCGGCCCAGAATGCAGCAGGATCGGCAATGGAATGGGCGTAGCTGTGCTGATAAGTCATCGATACTGAACCCTGAACTTGTTGTTATTTAAAAGGGCGAGAGTCGAGTATGGACCTGTGTGACGAGGCTGCCATATGACTTAAGTCTCATCGGATGTGCACAAATGCATGCCCCGCACCGGCGGATGACTGGCGGGCACTCAAGTCACCTGCTACGAACCGATTCCGCTATCATGGCGGCCGCTTTTTAATCGGACCTGCGTTCTCCACATGCACACCCTCACCGATCTCAAGATGGGCCGACTGGCCGGCATCACCCGGCTCAACCTGAGCGACGAGCTTGAACACTTCCCCCGGGAAATCTTCGACCTGGCCGACAGCCTGGAAATCCTCGACCTGACCGGCAATCGCTTGAGCGCGCTGCCTGATGACCTGGGGCGCCTGCACCGGCTCAAGGTGCTGTTCTGCTCGGACAACCGCTTTACCCACGTGCCTGAAGGCGTCGGCCAGTGCCCTGCACTGGAAATTGTCGGATTCAAGAGCAACCGCATCGAGCAGCTCAGCCCGAACGCCCTGCCCAAGCGCTTGCGCGCCCTGATACTGACCGACAATTGCCTGAGCCAGTTGCCCGAGGCACTGGGTGACTGTGCAGACCTGCAAAAGATCATGCTGGCCGGCAACCGCCTGCAGTCGCTACCCGCAAGCCTGGCGCGCTGTCAGAAGCTTGAGCTGATGCGCATTGCCGCCAACCAGATACCGGCCTTGCCGGACTGGTTGCTGCAACTGCCGCGCCTGGCCTGGCTGGCGTATGCCGGCAACCCGCTGCCGGCCCCCTTCTGCGCACCTGAGGTGCCTGGTGATTGTCCGCGTATCGACTGGCAACACGTGCGCCTGGCCCAGGTGCTCGGCCAGGGCGCTTCCGGGGTGATCCACCAGGCCCGCTGGCGCGAGCAGGACGAGCCGGTGGCGGTCAAGCTGTACAAGGGGCAGATGACCAGCGATGGCTCGCCACTGAACGAAATGGCCGCCTGTATCGCCGCGGGCGATCATCCGCAACTGGTGCGTCTGGCCGGGCGTATCGACAACCATCCCGAGCAACTGCCGGCACTGGTGATGCAACTGATTGACCCAAGCTGGTTCAACCTGGCCGGGCCACCGAGCCTTGCGTCCTGCACCCGTGACACCTACCGCGAGGAGCAGCGCCTGAGCCTTTCCAGTGTCACCCGCCTGGCCACCGCCGTGGCCTCGGTAGGCGCGCATTTGCACCGCCATGGCATCGCCCACGGTGACCTCTACGCGCACAACATCCTCTGCGACGACCACGGCGACTGCCTGCTCGGCGATTTTGGTGCAGCGTCGTTTTACCCGCAGGACGGCAGCGCAACAGCGGCCGCATTGCAGCGTATCGAGGTGTTGGCATTCGGGGTGTTGCTGGGGGAACTGCTGTCACGTTGCGAGACGCAGTGCGAGGCGTTGCAGGCATTGCAACGCGCCTGTGTGCAGCCCGAGGTACGGCTGCGGCCGGAGTTTGCCGAAATCTGCCAGCGCTTGGGCTGATCCTCCATCGTCGGCAGCGCCGACGATGGAGGTTTGAATCAACCTGCCAGACCTACGTACACGTTCTGTACGTCGTCGTTGTCATCGATGGCGTGCAGGAAGGCTTCGACTTCAGCCATCTGCTCATCGCTCAAACCGCTGACCGGGTTCTTCGGGGTGTAGCCGATTTTCGCCGAAATAACGGTGAAGCCCTGGCCCGGCAAAGCTTTCTGCACGGCGTCCAGGTCGGTGGTGTCGGTGATGAACAGGGTCGCGCCCTCTTCTTCGCCTTCTGCAACATCCTGGGCGCCCGCTTCGATGGCAGCCATGTCCGGATCGGCATCCGGTGTGTTCGGCGTGGCTTCGATCAGGCCGACGTGGTTGAAGTCCCACGCGACCGAACCCGAGGTGCCCAGTTGGCCCTTGCGGAACAGTACGCGGATCTGCGCCACGGTACGGTTGACGTTGTCGGTCAGGCACTCGACGATCAGCGGCACCTGATGCGGGGCGTAGCCTTCATAGGTCACGGCGGTGTATTGCACTGCATCGCCGTCAAGCCCGGCGCCCTTGCGGATCGCCCGCTCCAGGGTCTCGCGGGTCATCGAGGCCTTTTTCGCCTGCTCCACGGCAAGACGCAGGCGTGGGTTCATGTCCGGATCAGCGCCGGCTTTCGCGGCGATCTGGATCTCCTTGGACAGCTTGCCCATGATCTTGCCCTTGGCGTTGGCGGCTGTTTCTCTATGCTTGGCTTTCCACTGTGCGCCCATCTCGACTCTCTTGTTTCAGGTGCCGGTTCAGGTAGCGACCGGCCAAAGTGGCGAGCAGTTTATACGCAACGCAAGCCGTCGACAAAAAAACCCTTCAGCCTTTGTCGGCCTTGCCTGCGGCGGCGGCAAATCGCGCCAGGCGCACGTCGAGGTGGCGCGGGCGGCGGCCATTGTCCTCCGCCTGCTCCTTGCGACGAATGGCATTGCGCACCATCAACGACCCCAGGTAGCGGATCGGCTCAGGCGGGAAATACCCCAGCGGGCCATTCACCAGCGGCGAGCGGGTCCAGGCATTGTCCAGCCCCAGCGCCAGCGACGAGAGGATCTGCCCGCCCATGTGACAAGGGCCGACACCGCTGCCCGAGTAGCCAAAACCGTAGAACACGTTGCCATGCCCGCCCAGCCGGCCGAAAAACGGCAGGCCGGTCACCGAGCGGTCCGAAGGACCGTTCCAGGTCGCCGCTACCGGTACTTCGGCCAATGCCGGAAAGAACTCGCCCAGGCTACGGCGCAACAACGCGGCGTAGGGAGACGGCTGGTCAAATACCGGCAGCATGCGCCCGCCAAAGGCAAAGGTGTTTCCGCCCTTGCCGAGCATCAGCCGCCCGTCGCTGGTGTTGTGGTAGTAGTGCACGAAAATCCGCGAATCCAGCACGCTGACGCCACTGGTCAAGCCAGTCTGCTGCAGCAACTCGGGTTGCGGCTCGGTGATGATCATGTCGCTGGAGACGATCGCCACGCTGCGTTCAAACTGCGGAAAGGCCCGTGCCATCCAGGCGTTGAGGCCCAGCACCACACGGTCCGCGCGAATGCCGCCGCCCGCCGTTTGCACCACCGCCTGCGGCCCTTCCTCCAGGCCGGTCATGGCGGTGCCTTCAAACAGCCGCACGCCCTTTTGCAGCGCGACCCGGCGCAAGCCGCGCACCAGCTTGCCGGGTTGCACCGTGGCCGCCGCTGGCGAAAACCAGCCTTCCAGATGCCTGGTAGAGCCCGCCAAACGCTGCACCTCGTCCACCGGCAAGCGCTGGAAGGAGTTGATGCCCTGGCGCTCCAGAGCGGCAATCACGCCGTCCGTGGCGCCCATCTGGGCGCGGTTGGTGGCGGTGTACAAGGTACCGTCAAGCCGGTAGTCGGCTTCGATGCCGTGTTCACGGCAAAAATCACCGATGGCATAAATGCTCTGCTCCGAGGCCTGGACCAGGCGCACTGCCTCCTCCCGGCCGAACAGGCGCTCGAGAGTGAAGTACTTGGCCGACCATGACAACGCGCAGCCGCCGTTGCGCCCACTGGCCCCGGCGCCGCAGATGTCGGCTTCGATCAACACCACATCCAGCGCCGGCTGCTGCACTTTGAGCATCACTGCCGTCCACAGGCCGGTGTAGCCACCGCCGACAATACACACGTCACAGCGGGTATCGCCGCGCAAGGGCGGGCATGCGGGCGCGTCTTCCTGATCCAGCGCCTGTTGCAGCCAGAAGGGTCTCATGGTCGGTTTCCTCACAGTACTCAGGTACGCAGTGGTTTGATGGCCATGGCGGTGTTGGGCACGACCGCCGGGGTATGCTCGGCTGTCGCCGGGCGGCTGTTCCAGTGCGGTACCAGCACCAGTGCCGAGAACAAGGCGCAACCGGCGAAGACGATGAACACCGTGACGCCGTCAAAATACCCCGGCAACAGCCCGCCGAGGATCGCCCCCACCGAACCGCAACCGTTGACGAAACCGGCTGCAGTCGCACCGGCTTTGGCGGTACCGAAGTCGATGGCCGCCGCACCACTGATCATCGAGTCCGGGCCGTACAGGGTCAGGCCCATGACAAACAGCAAGGCCACCACCAGCATCACGCTGCCGCTCTGCATCGCGCCCATGAACAGCGCCAGTACCACGGTGAGTACCAGCAGGCTGATCACGCACGCCGGCATGCGCCGCGCGCCGAAGAGTTTGTCCGAAGCCAGGCCGATCATGATCGGGCCCAGCAAGCCGGCCAGCTCGAAGGCGGTCGGGATGATCGCTGCCCCCACCTTGCCCACCGACGGCATCTGCTCGAAGACGATCACCGGCCCCCAGAGCAGAATGGCGTAGCGCGCCGGCTTGAGCATGAAGTAGGCCAGGCCCAGGGTCAGCACCGTGCGGTTGCGCAGGATCTCGCGCAAGGGCGCCCAGATGCTGCACAGATTGGAAGCCGGCACCATGCTTTCAGGCTCCGGCTCTACTGCCGGCAGGCCGACGTCTTCGGGTTTGTTGCGCTGCAGGAAGAAGAACAGCACCGCCACCAGCGCCACCACGGCAGCACTGGAATAGAACGCCGCATGCCAGGTGCCGATCAGGGTATAGGCCCACCACCCGGCGAACGGCGAAGCCACCAGGCCGCCGAAGGCATAGCACGAACTCCACAGCCCCAGTACCCGCCCGCGCTGGGACGAGGGAAAGAAGCTGCCGATGTTCTTGCACAAGCCCGCCCAGCCCGTGGACTGCGCCAGGCCTTGCACCAGCATGCAGGTGGCAAAGATCGGGAAGGTGGCGTAGCTGCCCATGACCAGCGCGGCGGCGGCGGAAATCACCAGACCGCCCAACACCACGACCCGTGGCCCGAAGCGGTCGGCGAGCATGCCCCAGGTAAACTGCCCCACGGCATAGGCCGCCAGGTAGATAGCGTCGAGGTTGGCCATGGCCATTTTGTCGAGGGTAAAGCTTGGGTCTTCGCCGATGCCCAGTTTGGCCACCGAGAAGGCTTTGCGGGTGAAGTAGAACGCGGCGTAGGCAATCCAGGTAATGGCAAAGATCTGCACGCGCCAACGTTTGATGTCTGCACTGAATGTATTCATGGTGACTCTGACCTCGGAGCTTGAGTGTGCCGGCAGAATTTGAAAAAACGCCTGTCTTGTTCTTGTGTTGCGCACTGCGTGGCGGCCGGTCGGGGCCGTCACCTGGTCAGATGGAACTGGAGCATGCGGGTATTGTTATGCCTTGTCAGCCAGGTCCATGACCCACCAGTCACTGCAGCTGACGGGGCGGGCTGGATGAGATAGAAACAATTACTGACTGATAAATAAAATCGATTTATCGTATTACACAAATAAGCTCAGCTTGTAACAGGTGCTGCGATGTCGGTTTCCCATGCTCAGTTGAAAGCTTTTCATGCCGTTGCCCTGCACGGCAGTTTCACCCGTGCTGCCGAACGGCTGTTCCTGACCCAGCCGGCGATCTCCGACCAGGTGCGCAAACTGGAGGAGCGCTTCGGTGTGTTGCTGTTTCACCGCAACAAGCGTTCGGTGCAACTGACCGATCTGGGGGAGCGTCTGCTGGGCATCACCCAGCGCCTGTTCGCCTGCGAAAGCGAAGCCCATGAACTGCTCCAGGACTCCCGCGCGCTGCAGACCGGCACCCTGGTGCTGGCAGTGGATGCGCCGGTGCATGTGCTGCCGCAGATCGCGCAGTTCTGCCAGCAGTACCCGGGGATCAGCGTCAAGATCGAAACCGGCAACACTGATGAGTCGCTGGTGCGGCTGTTCAACTACCAGGCTGACCTTGCACTGCTGGGCCGCGATGTGGATGACGAGCGCCTGCTCTGTGTGCCGATGCGCAGCGACCCGATGGTGGCGTTTGTTTCCCACAATCACCCGTGGGCCAGCCGTGGCTCGATCAGCCTGGCCGACCTGGATGACACGCCGATCGTGCTGCGCGAACCGGGTTCGGTGACCCGCCAGACCCTCGAAGAAGAGATGCAACGGGCGGGCCTGCGCATTCGCCCGGCGATCCAGGTCGAAGGCCGGGAAGCGGCGCGCGAGGCGGTGGTGGTCGGCATTGGCGTGGGGGTGGTGTCGGCCGCCGAATTCGGCGCCGCTGCCCGGGTGTGCGCTTTGCCGATTGTCGATTGTCAGCGGCGCCTGACTGAAACCCTGGTGTGCTTGCGCGAACAGAGTTCACGGCGTCTGGTGGCGACGTTTCTGCAGATGGTGCAGGACAGCCTGTAAACCCGCGTCGCGGCATTGCGACCGCTGCGCGCTCGATCGCCGGGGGCGGGGGGGGGGGCCCGACGCGGGGGGGAGGGGGGGGCGCCGCGGGGGGAGGGACCAACGCCGCCGCCGCCCGGGCCGGCGCCGGCCGCGGGG
>NZ_JADUCM010000007.1 GCF_016009175.1 Pseudomonas alkylphenolica | reverse complement strand
CATTGGAACCACCTGATCCCATCCCGAACTCAGCAGTGAAACGATGCATCGCCGATGGTAGTGTGGGGTTTCCCCATGTGAGAGTAGGTCATCGTCAAGATTAAATTCCGAAACCCCTATCTGCGTATGCAGGTAGGGGTTTTGTCTTTTCCGGCCTGCCGCCAGTGCAGCTCGCCCTCGATCCTGTGGGAGCTGGCGACAGCCTGCGATCGAGTGCGAAGCGCTCGCAAATTTCCGGAGCAGGCCCTTAAGCCAGCCGTTGACCCGCATCGGTTCCATCTGCCGTGTATCGGTTAGAATACCGCCCTTATGTAAACTCAGAAGTTCACTATGTCCGACTCCGTCGAATCCCGTCCGCTCGCTGACCTGCCTCTGGATCAACTGGTGGCGTGTCACGAATGTGACCTGTTGATGCGCAAGCCGGTGCTCAAGCTGGATGAGAAAGCACATTGCCCGCGTTGTGGGTACGAGCTTTATGCCCACCGTCACAACGTCGTGCCGCGCAGCCTGGCCCTGGTACTGGCCGCCTTGTTGCTCTACATACCCGCAAACTTCCTGCCCATCATGCAACTCCACCTGTTGGGGCAGAGCTCTGACGATACGGTCTGGAGTGGTGTGGTCGGCCTGTACAACACCGGCATGCGCGGCGTGGCGGTGGTTGTATTTCTTTGCAGCATGGCCATCCCGCTACTCAAGTTGCTGTGTCAGCTGGTCGTGCTATTGAGCATTCGCCTGAACATCGGGCGCAGTTACGGTCTGTTGCTGTACCGGATTTATCACCACCTGCGCGATTGGGGCATGCTCGAGGTCTATTTCATGGGCGTGCTGGTCGCGATGGTCAAGTTGGTCGATCTGGCTGAGCTGAGTCTCGGCCTGGGGCTGGCCTGTTTTGTCAGTTTGTTGCTGGTCCAGGTCTGGCTGGAGGTGGTCATGTCACCTCACCAGGTCTGGACAGCGTTATCGGGGGAAGATCTGCATGCGTGCGATTGATGCCGGGATTCTGATCTGTGGTGAATGCCACGAACTCAATCGTCAGGAGCCGGAGAGTACTTCACAAACCTGCAACCGATGCGGTGCGATTGTGCATGCGCGACGGCCCAACAGCCTGGTGCGAACCTGGGCTTTGCTGATCACCGCGGCCATTCTCTACATCCCGGCCAACGTCCTGCCGATCATGACCGTCAGTGCCTTGGGGCAAGGGAGCCCGGACACCATCATGTCGGGTGTTGTCACCCTGATGAAGCACGGCATGTTTCCGATCGCTGCGGTGGTGTTTATCGCCAGCATCCTGGTGCCGACGTTCAAGCTGGTGGGCATTGCCTTGCTGCTGTATTCGGTACAGCGCCACCAGCCCTTGTCTGCACGCCAGCGCATCCTGATGTACCGCTTCATTGAATTCATCGGGCGCTGGTCAATGTTGGACATCTTCGTCATCGCCATTTTGGTGGCGGTGGTGAATTTCGGCCGCATTGCCAGTGTCGAGGCCAACCTCGGCGCGGTCGCCTTCGCCAGTGTGGTGATCCTGACAATGCTCGCTGCTGTAACTTTTGATCCCCGACTGATTTGGGATAACACGGAGTCGGATGACGACAATGAGTGATTTGCCTACGGCTAAAACCCGCCCAGCCTCGAACTGGTCGGCTATCTGGATATTGCCCCTCATCGCACTGGTCATTGGTGGCTGGTTGGGGTGGCAGGCTTATAGCGAATCGGGGGTGAATATCCAGGTTCGTTTCGAAAGCGGTGAGGGTATCGTCGCCAACAAGACCGAGGTGGTCTTCAAGGGCATGTCGGTCGGTAAGGTCAAGGAGCTGGTGCTGGATGCCACGGGCAGCAACACCGGCGTGATTGCTACCATCGAGATGAACAAGGAGGCCGAGCCGCATCTGAACACCGGGACGCGCTTCTGGCTGGTCAAGCCGAGTGTCACCCTGGCCGGCATCACCGGTCTGGAGACCCTGGTTTCCGGCAACTACATTGCCGTGAGTCCGGGGGAGGGAGAGCCAACCAAGCGCTTCAAGGCGCTGGATGAAGCGCCGCCCCTGTCGGACAGCGAACCGGGCCTGCACCTGACCCTCAAGGCCGATCGGCTGGGCTCGCTCAACCGTGACAGCCCGGTGTTCTACAAGCAAATCCAGGTTGGTCGGGTAAAAAGCTATCGTCTGGCCGAAGACCAGGGCACGGTGGAGGTCAAGGTGTTCATCGAGCCTGCCTACGCCAAGCTGGTGCGCAAGCACACGCGCTTCTGGAACGCCAGCGGCATCAGTATCGATGCCAACCTGTCGGGGGTGAAAGTACGTAGCGAGTCACTTGCCAGTATCGTTGCCGGCGGTATCGCCTTTGCGACACCCGAGCACCGCAAGGACAGTCCGCCCACCGACACGAACCTGCCGTTCCGCCTGTACGAAGACTTCGATGCTGCCCAGGCGGGTATCCGCGTGAAGGTCAAGCTCAGCGACTTCGAGGGCCTGCAGGCCGGGCGTACGCCGGTCATGTACAAAGGCATCCAGGTCGGTTCGCTCAAGGCCCTGAAGGTCGATAGCGACCTTACCAGTGCAACCGCCGAGCTGACCCTGGACCCGCTGGCCGAGGACTACCTGGTAGACGGCACCCAGTTCTGGGTGGTCAAGCCGTCGATCTCCCTGGCTGGTATCACTGGCCTGGAAGCCCTGGTAAAAGGTAACTACATTGCGATCCGCCCGGGTGACAAGGGCGCTTCTCCGCAGCGTGAGTTCGAAGCCCGACCCAAAGCGCCTCCGCTCGACCTGAAGGCGCCAGGCCTGCACCTGGTACTGTTCAGCGACAACCTCGGTTCGCTGGAAGTCGGTAGCCCGATTCTTTACCGTCAGGTGAAGGTAGGTACCGTGCAGAGTTACCAGTTCTCGAAAAAGAGTGGCCGCCTGTTGATCGGTGTGCACATCGAGAAGGAGTACGCCAACCTGGTCAACGGTTCGACGCGCTTCTGGAACGCCAGCGGCATCACCCTTACCGGTGGTTTGTCGGGCATCCAGATCAAAAGCGAGTCGCTGCAAAGCCTGATGGCCGGTGGTATCGCGTTTGACACGCCGACTCCCAATGTAGCGCTGAAGCGCCGTATTCCTACCTTCCGCTTGCATACGGACCAGGAAGCAGCCAATCGCAGCGGTACTACCGTTACGATTCGGGTAGAGCGTGCTGACGGCCTGAAGGTTGGCACACCGATTCGCTTCAAGGGCCTGGATGTCGGCAAGGTGGAGCAGGTGGACCTGACCAAGGACCTCCAGGCAGTGTTGCTCAAGGCGCGCATCACCGAAGTGCCGGAGCGCATTGCGCGCGAAGGTACACAGTTCTGGGTGGTCAAGCCGGCACTGGGGATCGTCAAGACTGCAAACCTGGAAACCCTGGTCACCGGGCAGTACCTGGAGGTGCAGCCGGCGGTGAAGAACCTGGGGCCGCAACGTACATTCAATGCGCTGGCCGAGGCGCCTGATTTCTCCGAGCGTGAAGCAGGGCTTTCGCTGGTACTCAGTGCGCCGAGACGGGGCTCGATCAAGCCCGGTGTGCCGGTGACCTACCGTGAGATCCCGGTTGGCAAGGTGACAGGGTTCGAGCTGGGGCAAACGGCTGACCGCGTGTTGATCCATATCCTCATCGAGCCGCGTTATGCCGCGCTGGTGCGAGGTGGTAGCCGGTTCTGGAACAGCAGTGGCTTCGGTTTCGACTTCGGCTTGTTCAAGGGGGCTACAGTGCGTACCGAGTCGCTGGAAACCATGATCGAAGGCGGTATTGCCTTTGCCACGCCAGATGGCGAACAGATGGGTAACCCGGCACGACCACAGCAGACCTTTGCCTTGTTCGACAAGGCGGAAGACGAATGGCTGCAGTGGGCACCGAAGATTCAGATCGGCAAGTAACTGCGGTATTGGGTTATAGCCTGCGATCGCTCCGCGATCGATCGCAGGCTACGCCAGCTCCTACAGAATGAGCAGTTTGAACACTAAATCGCAGGCAATAAAAAACCGACCCTAGGGTCGGTTTTTTAACAAGCGTGTCGCTTAGGCAGCCAGTTTCAGCGCCTTGATGTGGCCATTCAGACGGCCTTTATGGCGAGCAGCCTTGTTCTTGTGGATGATGCCTTTATCGGCCATACGGTCGATAACTGGCACAGCCAGGATGTAAGCAGCTTGCGCTTTTTCGGCGTCTTTTGCGTCGATGGCTTTAACTACATTCTTGATGTAGGTACGAACCATGGAACGCAGGCTGGCGTTGTGGCTGCGACGCTTCTCAGCCTGTTTTGCACGTTTTTTGGCGGAAGGTGAGTTGGCCACCGTCGAGCTCCTCGAAAGACTTGGTAAATAGCAAACAAAATAGGCCGCGAATCATGCCGATGAGTTAATCGGTTGTCAAGGGCACTTGCATGGTTCCGCTGAGTGGTCGTTCCTTACAAGGGAGTGATTCCCTTCTGCGGTGTGACCTGTAAACTCGGGAGTTTTTGCTCTGCTTGCGTTGCGGCGCGGAGTATCGCACAACTGGGCGCGTTCCGGCACAGCCCTTTATCTTAAGGCGTGAAAAACTTTCGATGAACCTTCTGAAATCCCTGGCCGCCGTCAGCTCCATCACCATGATTTCCCGGGTGCTGGGCTTTGTCCGCGACACGATCCTTGCGCGGGTATTCGGCGCTGGCGTTGCCACCGATGCCTTTTTCATTGCCTTCAAACTGCCCAACCTGTTGCGCCGGATCTTCGCCGAGGGCGCGTTTTCCCAGGCGTTCGTGCCGATTCTGGCGGAGTACAAGACCCAGCAGGGCGAGGAGGCGACCCGCACCTTCATTGCCTATGTCAGCGGTCTGCTGACTCTGGTACTGGCGCTGGTCACGGCCCTGGGCATCCTGGCAGCGCCCTGGGTGGTGTGGGTTACCGCCCCGGGGTTTGTCGACAGCGCCGAGAAGTACCAGCTGACCACTGACCTGCTGAGGGTCACGTTCCCTTATATATTGCTCATCTCACTGTCGTCGCTGGCCGGGGCCATCCTCAATACCTGGAACCGCTTTTCGGTACCGGCGTTCGTGCCCACGCTGCTCAATGTGGCGATGATCGCCTTTACCCTGTTCCTGACACCGTATTTCGACCCGCCGATCATGGCGCTGGCCTGGGGCGTGCTGGCCGGCGGGCTGGCCCAGCTGCTGTATCAGCTACCCCATCTGAAAAAGATCGGCATGCTCGTGCTGCCGCGCCTGAACCTGCGCGACAGCGGCGTCTGGCGGGTGCTCAAGCAGATGCTGCCGGCCATCCTCGGGGTGTCGGTCAGCCAGATTTCGCTGATCATCAACACGATCTTTGCGTCGTTCCTGGTCGCCGGCTCGGTGTCGTGGATGTATTACGCCGACCGCCTGATGGAGTTGCCGTCCGGCGTCCTGGGCGTGGCCCTGGGCACCATCTTGCTGCCGACCCTGGCCAAGACCTATGCCAATCGCGACCGTCACGAGTATTCGCGTGTTCTCGACTGGGGCCTGCGCCTGTGTTTCCTTTTGGTGCTGCCGTGCACCCTGGCCATGGCGATCCTGGCTGAGCCGTTGACCGTGGCACTGTTTCAGTACGGCAAGTTCTCGGCCTTCGACGCCGCGATGACCCAGCGCGCCCTGATCGCCTATTCGGTGGGGCTGCTGGCCATCATCCTGGTCAAAGTGCTGGCACCGGGGTTCTATGCCCAGCAGAACATCCGTACTCCGGTTAAAATCGCCGTGTTTACCCTGGTCTGTACCCAGTTGTTCAACCTGGCGTTCATCAGCCACCTGCAGCACGCGGGCCTGGCCCTGGCCATCAGCCTGGGCGCCTGTCTGAATGCCGGTTTGCTGTACTGGAAGCTGCGTCAGCAGCAGTTGTTCCAGCCGCAACCGGGCTGGGCGAAGTTCCTCGGCAAGCTGATTGTGGCGGTGCTGTTGATGTCGGCGGTATTGCTGGTAGGCATGCATTACATGCCGGCCTGGGCAGAAGGGCAGATGCTTGAACGCTTCCTGCGTTTGGGTGGGCTGATTCTGGCGGGTGTTGTGACGTATTTCGGCAGTCTGTTCGTGTTCGGTTTCCGCCTGCGCGACTTTGCGCGCAAGGCGCTGCATTGAGCCGCGAGCACGGCCAGACGTCGGTTTTATCCATTCCATGCCTCGGGGTTGCGCTGCTGCCTGTCGTCAGCGCCCGGGTGTGGTTATAATCGACCACTTTATGAGCAAGAAGCGCGTTATGCAGCTGGTTCGAGGCCTTCACAACCTGCGCCCCCAGCACCGGGGCTGTGTCGCCACTATTGGCAACTTCGACGGTGTTCACCGCGGCCACCAGGCAATCCTGGCGCGTTTGCGTGAGCGAGCGGTCGCGCTGGGCGTGCCCAGCTGCGTGGTGATTTTCGAGCCACAACCGCGTGAATACTTCTCTCCCGAGACCGCCCCGGCACGTTTGGCGCGCCTGCGTGACAAAGTCGCGCTGCTTACTGCCGAGGGTGTCGACCGTGTGCTGTGCCTGGCGTTCAACCAGCGCCTGAGCAAGCTCAGTGCCGCCGAGTTCGTCGACACCATTCTGGTCGATGGTCTGGGTGTAAAACACCTGGAAGTCGGTGATGATTTCCGCTTTGGTTGCGACCGCGTCGGCGACTTCGAGTTTCTCCAGCAAGCCGGGCTGAGCCAGGGCTTCACCGTAGAAGCGGCGCAAACTGTCGAGCTGGAGGGCCTGCGGGTCAGCAGTACGCAGGTACGCCAGGCGCTGGCCAAGGCCGATTTTGCCCTGGCTGAACGCCTGCTCGGACGCCCGTACCGCATCAGCGGTCGCGTCCTGCACGGGCAAAAGCTTGCGCGCCAGCTCGGTACGCCGACGGCCAACATACAACTCAAGCGTCATCGCGTACCGCTGACCGGTGTTTACCTGGTCAGTGTCGATCTCGATGGCAAGGCTTGGCCAGGCGTCGCCAACATCGGCGTGCGGCCAACCGTATCAGGTGATGGCAGTGCCCACCTGGAAGTGCACATCCTGGATTTTGCCGGCGATCTCTATGGCCGGCGTCTGACGGTGGAATTCCACCACAAGCTGCGCGACGAGCAGCGTTTCGCCTCCCTGGAGGCGCTGAAGTCGGCGATCGATGCGGATATCGCCGCCGCACGTGCCCATTGGCACGCTCAACCGCTAACGAAGAGCCTGAAATGACCGACTATAAAGCCACGCTAAACCTTCCGGACACCGCCTTCCCGATGAAGGCCGGCCTGCCACAGCGCGAACCGCAGATTCTGCAGCGCTGGGACAGCATTGGCCTGTACCAGAAGCTGCGCGAAATTGGCAAGGATCGTCCGAAGTTCGTGCTGCACGACGGCCCGCCCTACGCCAACGGCAAGATCCACATCGGTCATGCGCTGAACAAGATTCTCAAGGACATGATTGTCCGCTCCAAGACCCTGTCCGGTTTCGACGCCCCGTACGTGCCCGGCTGGGACTGCCACGGCCTGCCGATCGAGCACAAGGTCGAAGTTACCCACGGCAAGCATCTGACCGCAGACAAAACCCGCGAGCTGTGCCGTGCCTACGCCGCCGAGCAGATCGAAGGGCAGAAGACCGAGTTCATCCGCCTGGGCGTGCTGGGTGACTGGGACAACCCTTACAAGACCATGAACTTTGCCAACGAGGCCGGTGAAATCCGCGCCCTGGCCGAGATGGTCAAGCACGGCTTCGTGTTCAAAGGCCTCAAACCTGTGAACTGGTGCTTCGATTGCGCCTCGGCCCTGGCTGAAGCAGAAGTCGAGTACGCCGACAAGAAATCGCAAACCATCGACGTGGCCTTCCAGGTGGCTGACGAAGCCAAGCTGGCTGCCGCGTTCGGTCTGGCTGCACTGGCCAAGCCGGCGTCGATCGTCATCTGGACCACCACCCCGTGGACCATCCCTGCCAACCAGGCCCTGAACGTCCACCCGGAGTTCACCTACGCCCTGGTCGATGTCGGCGACAAGCTGCTGGTGCTGGCTGCCGAGCTGGTCGAGTCGTGCCTGAAGCGTTACGCGCTGGAAGGTTCGGTCATCGCCACCGCGCCAGGTTCGGCACTGGACCTGATCAACTTCCGTCACCCGTTCTACGACCGTCTGTCGCCAGTATACCTGGCTGACTACGTCGAGCTCGGCGCCGGTACCGGTGTGGTTCACTCCGCGCCTGCCTACGGTGAAGACGACTTCGTCACCTGCAAGCGTTACGGCATGGTCAACGACGACATCCTGACCCCGGTGCAGAGCAACGGTGTGTACGTGCAGTCGCTGGAATTCTTCGGTGGCCAGTTCATCTGGAAGGCCAACCCTGCGATCGTCGACAAGCTGACGGAAGTCGGTGCGCTGCTGCACACCGAAACCATCAGCCACAGCTACATGCACTGCTGGCGCCACAAAACCCCGCTGATCTACCGCGCTACCGCGCAGTGGTTCGTGGGCATGGACAAGCAGCCGGACAACGGCGAAACCCTGCGCAAGCGTGCGGTCAAAGCCATCGAAGAAACCAAGTTCGTCCCGGCCTGGGGCCAGGCGCGCCTGCACTCGATGATCGCCAACCGCCCGGACTGGTGCATCTCGCGTCAGCGTAACTGGGGCGTGCCGATCCCGTTCTTCCTCAACAAGCAGACCGGTGAACTGCACCCGCGCACCGTCGAGCTGATGGAAGAAGTTGCCAAGCGTGTCGAGAACGAAGGCATCGAAGCCTGGTTCAAGATGGACGCTGCCGAACTGCTCGGTGACGAGGCTGCTCAGTACGACAAGATCGCCGATACCCTCGACGTCTGGTTCGACTCCGGCACCACCCACTGGCATGTACTGCGTGGCTCGCACAACATCGGCCACGAAACCGGCCCGCGTGCCGACCTGTACCTGGAAGGTTCCGACCAGCACCGCGGCTGGTTCCATTCCTCGTTGCTGACCGGTTGCGCCATCGACGGCCACGCGCCGTACCGCGAACTGTTGACCCACGGTTTCACCGTTGACGAAAACGGCCGCAAGATGTCCAAGTCGTTGGGCAACACCATCGAGCCGCAGAAGGTCAACGACACCCTGGGTGCCGACATCATGCGCCTGTGGGTTTCGGCCACTGACTACTCCGGCGAAATGGCGGTTTCCGATCAGATCCTGCAGCGCAGCGCCGACGCCTACCGGCGTATCCGCAACACTGCACGCTTCCTGCTCTCCAACCTGTCGGGCTTCGATCCGGCGCGCGACCTGCTGCCGGCCGAAGACATGCTGGCGCTGGACCGCTGGGCCGTCGACCGTACCCTGTTGCTGCAGCGCGAGCTGGAAGAGCACTACGGCGAATACCGCTTCTGGAACGTCTACTCGAAGATCCACAACTTCTGCGTGCAGGAGCTGGGCGGCTTCTACCTGGACATCATCAAGGACCGCCAGTACACCACCGGCGCCAACAGTGTTGCCCGTCGTTCCTGCCAGACCGCGCTGTACCACATCAGCGAGGCGCTGGTGCGCTGGATCGCGCCGATCCTGGCCTTCACCGCCGACGAGCTGTGGCAGTACCTGCCGGGCGAGCGCAACGAGTCGGTCATGCTCAACACCTGGTACCAGGGGCTGACCGAGCTGCCGGAAGGCTTCGAGCTGGGCCGTGCTTACTGGGACCGCGTGATGGCGGCCAAGACTGCGGTCAACAAGGAACTGGAAAACCAGCGTTCGGCCAAGGCCATCGGTGGCAACCTGCAAGCCGAAGTTACCCTGTTTGCCGACGAAGGCCTGAGTGCCGACCTGGACAAACTCGGCGACGAGCTGCGTTTCGTGCTGATCACCTCGGCCGCGACCGTTGCCCCGTTCGTACAGGCGCCTGCCGATGCAGTGGAAACCGAAGTGGCTGGCCTGAAGCTCAAAGTGGTCAAGTCCGCGCACACCAAGTGCGGTCGTTGCTGGCACTTCCGCGCCGATGTTGGCGTGAACCCGGAGCATCCGGAAATCTGCGCCCGTTGCGCCGACAACATCAGCGGCAACGGCGAGGTGCGTCACTATGCCTAACCCTGCTGCAGGGCGCTTCGGGCGCCTTGGCTGGCTCTGGCTGAGCTTGCTGGTCCTGGTCCTTGACCAGGCCAGCAAGGTCTACTTCGAGGGCGCATTGAGCCTGTACCAGCAGATCGTGGTGATTCCCGACTACTTCAGCTGGACCCTGGCCTACAACACCGGTGCGGCCTTCAGTTTCCTGGCGGACAGCTCCGGCTGGCAGCGCTGGCTGTTCGCGCTGATCGCGCTGGTGGTCAGCGGTGTGCTGGTGGTCTGGCTCAAGCGCCTGGGGCGCAACGAGACCTGGCTGGCCGTGGCGCTGGCGCTGGTGCTCGGCGGCGCGCTGGGCAACCTGTACGACCGTATCGTGCTTGGCCACGTCGTCGACTTCATCCTCGTCCACTGGCAAAACCGCTGGTACTTCCCGGCCTTCAACCTGGCCGACAGCGCCATCACCGTTGGTGCGGTGATGCTGGCGCTGGATATGTTCAAGAGCAAAAAGTCCGGAGAACCCGTCCATGACTGAAACCCGAATCGGCCAGAACACCGAAGTCAAACTGCACTTCGCGCTGCACCTGGAAAACGGCGACACCGTCGACAGCACCTTCGACAAATCGCCGGCGGTGTTCAAAGTCGGCGACGGCAACCTGCTGCCAGGCTTCGAAGCCGCGATCTTCGGCTTCAAGGCGGGTGACAAGCGCACGGTGACCGTTGAGCCGGAAAACGCTTTCGGCCAACCCAACCCGCAGAACGTGCAGATCATTCCACGGTCGCAATTCAATGACATGGAACTGTCTGAAGGCCTGTTGGTGATCTTCAATGATGCGGCCAACGCCGAGTTGCCTGGTGTGGTCAAGGCATTCGATGACGCCCAGGTGACCATCGACTTCAACCACCCACTGGCCGGCAAGACCCTGAGCTTTGAGGTGGAAATCCTCGAAGTGACGGCGCTTTGAGCCCGGAGCCAAGCATGCAAATCAAACTCGCCAACCCCCGCGGCTTCTGTGCGGGCGTGGACCGGGCGATCGAAATCGTCAACCGCGCCCTGGAAGTCTTTGGCCCGCCGATCTATGTGCGTCACGAAGTGGTGCACAACAAATTCGTGGTCGAAGACTTGCGCAACCGCGGGGCGATCTTTGTCGAAGAGCTGGATCAGGTACCGGATGATGTCATCGTCATCTTCAGCGCCCACGGCGTTTCCCAGGCTGTGCGCCAGGAAGCGGCCGGGCGCGGCCTGAAGGTTTTCGATGCCACCTGCCCGTTGGTCACCAAGGTGCACATCGAGGTGGCGCGCTACAGCCGTGACGGCCGTGAGTGCATCCTGATCGGCCATGCCGGTCACCCGGAAGTCGAAGGCACCATGGGCCAGTACGACGCCAGCAATGGCGGCGCGATCTACCTGGTTGAAGACGAAGCTGATGTTGCCAAGCTGCAGGTCAATGACCCGGACAAACTGGCCTTTGTTACCCAGACGACCCTGTCGATGGATGACACCAGCCGGGTGATCGATGCCTTGCGTGCGCGCTTCCCGAATATCGGCGGCCCGCGCAAGGACGACATCTGCTACGCCACCCAGAACCGCCAGGATGCGGTCAAGCAGCTGGCTGACGAATGCGATGTGGTACTGGTTGTCGGCAGCCCGAACAGCTCCAACTCCAACCGCCTGCGTGAGCTGGCCGAGCGTATGTCGACGCCGGCCTACCTGATCGATGGCGCCGAAGACCTGCAGCAAAGCTGGTTCGACGGCGTCGAACGCATCGGCATTACTGCAGGTGCCTCGGCACCGGAAGTGCTGGTGCGCGGCGTGATCGAGCAGCTTCGGGCCTGGGGCGCTGTCGGCGCTGAAGAGCTGGACGGCCGCGAAGAGAACATCACCTTCTCGATGCCCAAGGAATTGCGCGTTCGCTCACTGATCTGACCTGGCAGCCGCGCACAGCGGCTGCTCGCTCAGGACATCAAGCACGCGAACCCTCCCGGTACGTGACAGCACCACCTGGTAGTGACTCAGCGCTTCGGGACGTTGGCAAACATGCAGCGTCCCGGCCTGAAACGCACCGCTTTCCAACAGTGGCACACCCAAACCGCTGAAGCGTACCTGTCGGGCCACCGGCCGGTTGCCTACAACGCTCGTTCGCCCGTTGCTGCGCCACTCATGCAGCAGTAACGGACTGTCCTGTTCAAGCAGCATCCGCCAACCGTTGCTCCAGTCCGCATCAATTGCCTGCAGGCGCACCACGCTGTTGCGCAGCAGCGCTTCACTGCGTGCAGTGCGTAATGCCGCGGCGAGGTCGCTGGCTGTTGTTTGCCGCTGTAGCCCTTCACTCATGCTGGTGTAGGCCGGGACACCCAGCTGGGTAAGCAGCCCCAGCAGCCCCAGCGCGAACAACATTTGTATCAGTGTTACGCCCTGTTGCCTCACGCTGCATTCCTCCCTGGAAGTGCTTCGCTATAGAGTCGAGCCCGGTGCTGGCGGCGTCCAGTCGGCCGGATTGGCAAAGGGGTGTGGAAAAGTCTGCGGGGGTAAGCCATGGATGGCGGGCGGCAAACAGGCATGACGTTGATTGAAGTCCTGCTGGCGATGGTGGTGCTGGGGATGGGCTTTCTGGCGCTGGCCGCGTTGCAGGTGCAGGCGTTACAGGCTACGGAGAGTGCGTTGCGCACTACCCAGGCAGCTTATGCAGAGCAGGCGCGATGAGGTGGCAGACGGGCTTCAGCCTGCTGGAAGTGCTGCTGGCCCTGAGCCTGGGCTTACTCCTGTTGCTGGGTGCCAGTCGGTTGTTTATGGCGGCAAGCCAGTCGTGGCAGGCGCAAGCTGCGGCAGTGCGGATGCAGGAGGATGCACGCCAGGCCCTGCAGCGTCTGGCCCAGAGTATCCGCATGGCGGGCATGTTTGGTTGCCTGCAGCAAGACACCATTGAGTTTGACGACCCTTTGCACGCCGAAGCCTTTGCCCAACCCCTGTACATCAGCCACGGCGCTGACGGGCGCCTGCAACGCCTGAGCCTGATCAGCGCAGAAGTTACCCAGGGTGGTGGCCGCCCGGACTGGACCTTGCTCACCGACTGCCGAACGCAGGCCCGTGTGCAGGCGGGGCCGCACCTGCCAGGCACCGGGCAGTTTGCCGTGGCCCTGCACCGCCAGGATTACCGCCTGGTGGGGCATCAACTGCGCCTGCGTAGCGGGTCGAGCACCGGCGTGCTGGTTGACGGGGTCAGTGACCTGCAGCTTGAACTGCGCAATGACGCTGTGCACCTGAGCCTGACCCTGAGCGACCCGCAGCAACGCGCCAGGCCGCAGACGTACCGCATGCGTATCGCACTGGGCAACCCGGTGGCGAACTCATGAGCGGGCAGCGCGGCCTGGTGCTGCTGATCAGCCTGACACTGGTTTTGCTGTTGGGCCTGCTCGGGCTCTCGTCAGCGGGCAGTGCGCTCCAGCAAGAACGCATGGCGCGAAACCTGCGCACATCCTTGCAGGTCTTCGACCGGGCGCAGCAGCTGCTGCAACACGCAGAGTCCAGGGTGCAGGCCCAGGCGTGGCCACCTTGCGCATTCTGTTTGCCGCCGCCTGAAGCGGGTGATGTCACCCATGGCGGTGTTTATGCGGGGCCAGCGCACAGCTCGGGGCTGGACTGGCAGGTGGGCGAGGGCGGCTTCTATCTTGTTCAGTCGCTGGGGTTGAGTACCCAGGCAAGGCATATGCCACGCGGGCTTGAGGTCAATCTTTACCGGGTCACTGCCGTACGCCGCCACGGCATGGCCCGCAGCGTGCTGGAAAGCGTGATTGCGCAACCTGTCGGGCCAACGCCGCAGCCCGCGCAGCGGATCCTCTGGCGGCAGATCCATTAAGGAACAGTAAATGATGCAGCAGAAAGGATTGAGCCTGATCGAACTGTTGATTGTCATCGCCGTGGTCGGCATTCTGGCGAGCATTGCCTACCCCAGTTACCGCGACCAGGTCAGAACGACTGCGCGCACGGACGTTGTCAGCCTGTTATATGCAAGTGCGCTGCAGCTTGAGCGTCATTACGCGCGGGCAGGCCAGTACAGCGACAGTGACTCGGAGCAAACGCCCCTGGCCAGTGGCACCGCGTACTACAGCTTGCAGGCTGTGCGCGATATCGAGTCCTTCAGGCTTTTGGCACGGCGGCTGCCGGCTGGCCTGATGACGGCAGATCACTGCGGTGACTATGAACTGGACCAGGCCGGTGTGCGTGGCAACCCTGGCAGTGCAGGGGAGGCCGGCGGTAGGTGTTGGGGTGGCTGACGCCCTTCACGGTTTACTTTGGAAATTGGATCGATAGATGACCAAGCAAGTAGTGATAGTCGGCGGCGGGGTGATCGGCCTGCTGACTGCGTTCAACCTCGCCAGCGAGGTCGAGCACGTTGTGTTGTGTGATCGGGGTGAGCTTGGGCAGGAATCATCGTGGGCCGGCGGTGGTATTGTCTCGCCGCTGTACCCTTGGCGCTACAGCCCGGCCGTGACGGCGCTGGCGCACTGGTCGCAGGATTTTTATCCACAGCTGGGCCAGCGCCTGTTCGCCAGCACCGGCGTGGACCCCGAAGTGCATACCACCGGCCTGTACTGGCTGGACCTGGACGATGAAGCCGAGGCGCTGGCCTGGGCTGCACGGGAAGGGCGCCCGCTCAGCGCCGTAGACATTACTGCCGCCTACGATGCGGTGCCGGTACTTGGCAGCGGCTTTCAGCGCGCTGTCTACATGGCCGGTGTTGCCAACGTGCGCAACCCGCGCCTGGTCAAGTCGCTGAAGGCGGCGCTGCAGGCCATGTCCAACGTGAGTATTCGCGAGTACTGTGAAATCACCGGGTTCAGCCGCGAAGGCGAGCGGATCAATGGTGTGCAGACCACTAAAGGCATCATTCATGGCGACAGCGTGGTGCTGACCGCCGGTGCCTGGAGCGGCGATCTGCTGAGTACCTTGGGCCTGGACCTGCCGGTTGAGCCGGTCAAAGGCCAGATGATTTTGTACAAATGCGCTGCCGACTTCTTGCCGAGCATGGTGTTGGCCAAAGGTCGTTACGCGATTCCGCGGCGTGACGGGCATATTCTGGTGGGCAGTACCCTGGAGCATGCAGGCTACGACAAGACGCCAACCGACGAAGCGCTGGAAAGCCTGAAAGCATCTGCGGTGGAGTTGTTGCCGGCACTGGCCGGGGCTATCCCGATTGCCCATTGGGCGGGATTGCGGCCTGGCTCCCCTGAAGGGATTCCCTATATCGGGCAGGTGCCGGAACACCAGGGGCTGTGGCTGAACTGCGGGCACTACCGCAACGGCCTGGTGCTGGCGCCTGCATCGTGCCAGCTGTTTGCCGACCTGTTACTGGGGCGCGAGCCGGTGATCGACCCAGCGCCGTACGCCCCCGCCGGGCGTCTGGCAAGCCTGTAGGAGCCCGGCTTGCCGGCGAAGAGGCCACCGCGGTGTATCAGTAGCCCCGTGTCATCGCTCTTCGCGGGCAAGCCTCGCTCCTACGAACGGTGTGGGCGGTGGTTAGCGTTGCGCGCCTGGCCCTTGTTCCAGGTGCGCCTGGCTGCAATACCACTGCGCCCCGCGATGCAATGCCCGGTCACTGGGCAGGTGCACGCCGCAGTGGGCGCAACGCACCATCTTCAACGGGTCTTCGAGGCTGTTGTGAGGCGCAGCAGTGCTGGCCTTGAACTTGCGCCACAGCCAGAACGCAGCAGCAATCAGGGCAATCCAGAAAAGTAGGCGAACCATGGGTGTTCAGCTTTATCAGTGAAGAGCCTTAAGTCTATGGCCCGGGCAAGAAAAAAGGGAGGCCTTGGCCTCCCTTTATCTATTGCAACGTTCTATTACAACGTTGCTCAGTCGAACACGCCGAAGGTCATGTAGCTGAACCATGAGCGGTCGTCGTTGTTGCCTTCCGCTTCGTGCTGCTCTTCTTCGACAGCGTCGCGGTTTTCAGGCAGCAGTTCTTCTGGAATTGCTTCCTTGGCGTCTTCGTACTGCTTGATCACGTCCTGGTTGGCGCGGGTTTCACCCGGCGGCAGCGGCGCTTCGCTCTCGATCAGGCCCAGAGTAGCCTTGGACAGCCACGAACGGTTGTCGGCTTCTTCCTGCTTGGGCTGGAACTGGCCATCGACCAGGCTCGGGTGATCGGGGTAGTTGAGCTTCAGCGTTTCCAGGCTGGTGGCAGCCAGTTCGTCCAGGTGCAGACGCTGGTAAGCCTCGACCATTACCGCCAGGCCGTCGCCGACCGATGGGGTTTCCTGGAAGTTCTCGACCACATAGCGACCACGGTTGGCGGCAGCGACATAGGCCTGACGGGTCAGGTAGTAGTCAGCCACGTGGATCTCGTAGGAGGCCAGCAGGTTGCGCAGGTAGATCATGCGCTGCTTGGCGTCGGGCGAGTAACGGCTGTTCGGGAAGCGGCTGGTGAGCTGGGCGAACTCGTTGTACGAGTCGCGGGCAGCACCCGGGTCACGCTTGGTCATGTCCAGCGGCAGGAAGCGCGCCAGCAGGCCACGGTCCTGGTCGAACGAGGTCAGACCCTTGAGGTAGTAGGCGTAGTCGACGTTCGGGTGCTGAGGGTGCAAGCGAATGAAACGCTCGGCAGCCGATTTGGCAGCCTCGGGCTCTGCGTTCTTGTAGTTCGCATAAATCAGCTCGAGTTGGGCCTGGTCGGCATAGCGACCGAAAGGATAGCGCGACTCCAGGGCCTTGAGCTTGCTCGTGGCGCTGGTGTAGCTGTGGTTGTCCAGGTCGGCCTGCGCCTGCTGGTACAGCTCGGCTTCGCTCAGGTTTTCGTCGACGACTTCCTTCGAAGAACAAGCAGCGGTCAGTCCGAGGATGGCGATCAGCAGCAGGTGTTTCACTTGCATAGCGGCTTGCGTCCCTATGACGGCCGCTGTCTTGGGCGGGGCCGTCCTGTTATGATGAGCACCCCGATGTAGTCTCCGGGGCAAAAGACGTCGTATTTAACCACAAGCGCGCAGTCGAAACCAAAGGCTGTGCCGCCCGCTGATTCGAGCATGTCCGAGATCATTCAACTTAGCGCAGAGGTGCCGTCCGAATTGGGCGGGCAACGCCTCGACCAAGTCGCCGCCCAATTGTTCGCTGAGCACTCGCGCTCGCGCCTTTCCACCTGGATCAAGGAGGGGCGCCTGACGGTCGATGGCGCCGTCCTGCGTCCGCGCGATATCGTCCACGGCGGCTCGTTGCTCAACCTTGAGGCCGAACAGGAAGCCCAGGGCGAGTGGGTGGCCCAGGACATCGAGCTGGATATCGTCTATGAAGACGACCACATCCTGGTGATCAACAAGCCCGCCGGGCTGGTGGTCCACCCGGCTGCGGGCCACGCCGATGGCACCCTGCTCAACGCACTGCTGCACCACGTGCCGGACATCATCAATGTCCCGCGTGCCGGCATCGTCCACCGCCTGGACAAGGACACCACCGGTCTGATGGTGGTGGCCAAGACCATTCAGGCGCAGACCCAGCTGGTTGCCCAGTTGCAAAGCCGCAGTGTCAGCCGCATCTATGAATGCATCGTGATTGGCGTGGTAACCGCCGGTGGCAAGATCAACGCCCCGATCGGTCGTCATGGCGGGCAACGCCAGCGCATGGCCGTGACCGAAGGCGGCAAGCCGGCTGTCAGTCACTACCGCGTGCTGGAGCGCTTCCGTTCCCACACCCACGTGCGGGTCAAGCTGGAAACCGGGCGTACCCACCAGATTCGCGTGCACATGGCCCATGTGAACTTCCCGTTGGTCGGCGATCCGGTCTACGGCGGGCGCTTCCGCATTCCGCCAGCCGCCAGCCAGACCATGGTCGAGGCGCTCAAGACCTTCCCGCGTCAGGCCCTGCATGCGCGCTTCCTCGAGCTGGATCATCCGGTGACCGGCGAGCGCATGGGCTGGGAATCGTCGCTGCCAGACGACTTCGTCTGGTTGCTGTCGCTGCTCAAGCAAGACCGCGAGGCGTTTGTTGGATGAGTGAGCTGACGCACCACCTGCTGATTCCGGACTGGCCTGCGCCAGCCGGGGTTCGTGCGTGCGTCACCACCCGTTCGGGCGGCGTCAGCCTGCCGCCCTACGACAGCTTCAACCTCGGTGACCATGTCGGCGATGCGCCGGATGCAGTCGCCGAGAACCGTCGTCGCCTGACCACCGAGTTCGGCATCCAGCCGGCCTGGCTCAAGCAAGTGCACGGCGTTGTCGTTGCCGATGCCAACCCGGCAGTAATTGCCGAGGCCGATGCCAGCTGGACGGCCACCCCGGGCATCGCCTGCACGGTGATGACCGCCGATTGCCTGCCCGCACTGTTTTGCGACCGCGCCGGCACTCGGGTTGCAGCCGCACATGCCGGCTGGCGCGGGTTGGCCAATGGTGTGTTGGAAGCCACGGTCGACCGTTTGAACGTTGAGCCGCACGACGTCATGGTCTGGCTCGGGCCGGCTATCGGCCCGCAGGCGTTTGAAGTGGGCGCCGAAGTGCGTGAAGCCTTCGTGACCGTTCATCCGGAAACTGCCATGGCATTTGTACCGGGTGCGCAACCTGGAAAGTTCATCGCCGACATCTATAAGCTGGCGCGCATTCGCCTGGCTGCGCATGGCGTAAACGCTGTGTATGGCGGCGGTGAGTGCACCGTTAGCGACCCGCGCTTCTACTCCTACCGCCGCACCCCGCAAGGCGGCCGCTTTGCCTCGCTGATCTGGCTTGATCCGCGCTGACCTGAATCAACCCGTCTAAGCTTGAATCCTCCAGAATCACCCTCATCTAATGGGGTATCTCAGGCAGGTTTATCTTCATCAGGTGTGTCCATCGCTCCGGCCTGCCCATAAAAGGAAGGTAACTTATGCGAATAGACCGTTTGACCAGCAAATTACAGCTGGCGTTATCCGATTCCCAATCCCTGGCCGTTGGTATGGACCATCCCGCCATCGAGCCTGCGCACCTGTTGCAAGCGTTGATCGACCAGCAAGGTGGTTCGATCAAGCCGTTGCTGATGCAGGTGGGCTTTGACGTCAACAGCCTGCGCAAGGCGTTGAGCAAAGAGCTCGACCAACTGCCGAAAATCCAGAACCCGACCGGCGACGTCAACATGTCGCAGGACCTGGCGCGCCTGCTCAACCAGGCCGACCGCCTGGCCCAGCAGAAGGGCGACCAGTTCATCTCCAGTGAACTGGTGCTGCTCGCCGCCATGGACGAGAACAGCAAGCTCGGCAAATTGCTGCTGGGGCAGGGCGTAACCAAAAAGGCCCTGGAAAACGCGATCAGTAACCTGCGCGGTGGCGAGGCGGTCAACGACCCCAACGCTGAGGAGTCGCGTCAGGCCCTGGACAAGTACACCGTCGACCTCACCAAGCGTGCTGAAGACGGCAAGCTTGACCCGGTGATCGGCCGTGACGACGAAATCCGCCGCACCATCCAGGTGTTGCAACGCCGTACCAAGAACAATCCGGTGCTGATCGGTGAGCCTGGTGTGGGTAAAACCGCCATTGCCGAAGGCCTGGCCCAGCGCATCATCAACGGTGAAGTACCGGACGGCCTCAAAGGCAAGCGTCTGCTGTCGCTGGACATGGGCGCGCTGATTGCCGGTGCCAAGTTCCGCGGTGAGTTCGAAGAGCGCCTCAAAGGCCTGCTCAATGAGCTGTCCAAGCAAGAAGGGCAGATCATTCTGTTCATCGACGAACTGCACACCATGGTCGGCGCCGGTAAAGGCGAAGGCTCCATGGACGCCGGCAACATGCTCAAGCCGGCCCTGGCCCGTGGTGAGCTGCATTGCGTGGGTGCTACCACCCTCAACGAGTACCGTCAGTACATCGAGAAAGACGCAGCCCTTGAGCGGCGCTTCCAGAAAGTACTGGTAGAAGAGCCGAGCGAAGAAGACACCATCGCGATCCTGCGTGGCCTCAAAGAGCGTTACGAGGTACACCACAAGGTGGCGATCACCGACGGCGCGATCATCGCCGCGGCCAAGCTCAGCCATCGCTACATCACCGACCGGCAGCTGCCCGACAAGGCCATCGACCTGGTTGACGAAGCGGCCAGCCGCATTCGTATGGAGATCGACTCCAAGCCCGAAGTGCTCGATCGCCTGGAGCGCCGCCTGATTCAACTCAAGGTTGAATCCCAGGCGCTGAAGAAGGAAGAAGATGAAGCCGCGCTCAAGCGCCTGGAAAAGCTGACCGAAGAGATTGCCCGGCTGGAGCGTGAGTACGCTGACCTGGAAGAAGTCTGGACCTCGGAAAAAGCCGAAGTGCAGGGTTCTGCCCAGATCCAGCAGAAAATCGAGCAGTCGCGCCAGGAGCTGGAAACCGCACGGCGCAAAGGCGACCTCAGCCGCATGGCCGAGCTGCAGTACGGGGTGATCCCGGACCTGGAGCGCAGCCTGCAGATGGTCGACCAGCACGGCAAGGCCGAAAACCAGTTGCTGCGTAACAAGGTGACTGAAGAAGAGATTGCCGAAGTCGTCTCGAAGTGGACCGGCATCCCCGTGGCCAAGATGCTTGAAGGCGAGCGGGAAAAACTGCTGAAGATGGAAAGCTTGCTGCACCAGCGTGTGATCGGTCAGGAAGAAGCCGTGGTGGCTGTCTCCAACGCCGTGCGCCGTTCGCGGGCCGGTTTGTCCGACCCTAACCGGCCAAGTGGCTCGTTCCTCTTCCTCGGCCCGACCGGGGTAGGTAAGACCGAGCTGTGCAAGGCGCTGGCCGAGTTCCTGTTCGACACCGAAGAGGCCATGGTGCGTATCGACATGTCCGAGTTCATGGAGAAACACTCCGTGGCCCGCCTGATCGGTGCACCACCAGGCTACGTCGGTTACGAAGAGGGCGGTTACCTGACCGAAGCGGTACGGCGCAAGCCTTACGCGGTTGTGCTGCTGGATGAGGTCGAGAAGGCCCATCCGGACGTGTTCAACGTGTTGCTGCAGGTACTGGAAGACGGACGCCTGACCGACAGCCACGGTCGTACGGTGGATTTCCGTAATACCGTGATCGTGATGACCTCCAACCTGGGCTCGGCACAGATCCAGGACCTGGTCGGTGATCGTGAAGCGCAACGTGCAGCTGTGATGGACGCCGTGGGCGCGCATTTCCGCCCCGAGTTCATCAACCGTATCGACGAAGTAGTGGTGTTCGAGCCTCTGGGTCGCGAGCAGATCGCGGGTATCACCCAGATCCAGTTGGGCCGTCTGCGCAGCCGTCTGGCTGAGCGCGACCTGAGCCTGGAGCTGAGCGACGAAGCGCTGGATAAACTGATCGCCGTCGGTTACGACCCGGTCTACGGTGCACGGCCGCTGAAACGGGCGATTCAGCGCTGGATCGAAAACCCGTTGGCGCAGCTGATTCTGGCTGGCAAGTTCTTGCCAGGCACCGGAATTACCGCCAAGGTCGAGGGCGAGGAAATCGTCTTCGCCTGATTTTTCGGGTGGTTACGCTAAGGCCTCGAAATTCGAGGCCTTTTTTATTTGCATTTTGTCTCGAGTGTTTGTAAAGTGCGCCCCGCTGTATGTCACCCCGCAGGTTTCCAGCAAAATCGGGAATCTGAAAAAAAGTTGCAAATCAGTAAGTTGAATGCAAATTAGGGGTTGACAAGGGTTTTGAAGGTTGTAGAATAGCGCGCCTCAGAGACATGAACGCAGCGATGCACAAGGTCGAAGGGTTCGAAGCGGTAGTGATACAGTTTTCGAAATTGCAGTACTTGAAATTGATAGTTCCGCGATAGCTCAGTCGGTAGAGCAAATGACTGTTAATCATTGGGTCCCAGGTTCGAGTCCTGGTCGCGGAGCCAAATTTCAAACCGGGGTATAGCGCAGTCCGGTAGCGCGCCTGCTTTGGGAGCAGGATGTCAGGAGTTCGAATCCCCTTACCCCGACCATTTTTGGGTCGTTAGCTCAGTTGGTAGAGCAGTTGGCTTTTAACCAATTGGTCGTAGGTTCGAATCCTACACGACCCACCATTTTTGAGTCCGGTACGCTGGGTTCAAATCTTAAAAGGTTGGTTTGCCATTAGCAGCCAGCCATTAAAAAAGGCGCCTTAATTGGTGCCTTTTTTTTACCGGGGTATAGCGCAGTCCGGTAGCGCGCCTGCTTTGGGAGCAGGATGTCAGGAGTTCGAATCCCCTTACCCCGACCATATTCAGAGAAAAGGGCACCTTGCAAAAGGTGCCCTTTTTTCGTTTCTGCTGTTTAGCTTATTCGCGGGTAAACCCGCTCCCACAGGTCTGGTGCTGGTCTCAACCATTGCACCCCTCCTGTGGGAGCGGGTTCACCCGCGAATGTCTCTGCGATCCGTTATCAGTGCAGCTTCAGACGCGGCTCGGTGCCACGACCAATCCGGCTGCCCAGCATCAGCATCAGCGTGCGGAAGGTGCCGTACAGCGCCATCTGGTGCATGCGGTACAACGACACGTAGAACATCCGCGCCAGCCAGCCCTCGAGCATCACGCTACCGGTCAGGTTGCCCATCAGGTTACCCACCGCCGAGAAGCGCGACAGCGACACCAGCGAGCCGTAGTCACGGTAGGCGTAGGTCGGCAACGGCTTGCCTTCCAGGCGCGCCTTCAGCGACTTGGCCAGCATTGAAGCCTGCTGGTGCGCCGCCTGGGCGCGTGGTGGCACGTTGCGGTCGCTGCCCGGCTGTGGGCAGGCGGCGCAGTCGCCAAAGGCAAAGATGTCATCGTCCAGGGTGGTTTGCAGGGTAGGGCGAACCACCAGCTGGTTGATGCGGTTGGTTTCCAGGCCATCGATGTCCTTGAGGAAACCCGGTGCACGAATGCCTGCCGCCCAAACCTTGAGGCTCGCCGGGATGACATCGCCATTGGCGGTTTTCAGCTCGGTGGCCGTCACTTCGCTGACCGAAGCATTGGTCATCACCTTCACGCCGAGCTTTTCCAGGGTCTGGTGCACCGGCACGCTGATACGCTCCGGCAACGCTGGCAGCACCCGTGGGCCGGCCTCGATCAGGGTGATGTGCATGTCTTTGGGCTGGATGCGGTCCAGGCCATAGGCAGCCAGCTCGTGCGCCGCGTGGTGCAGCTCGGCAGCCAGTTCCACGCCGGTAGCACCGGCACCCACGATGGCGACACTGATGGTCTCGTTGGCCTGATCACCGGCGTGGGCGCGCAGGTAGTGGTTGAGCAGTTGCTGGTGAAAGCGCTCGGCCTGCTTGCGGGTATCCAGGAACAGGCAATGCTGGGCCGCCCCCAGGGTGCCGAAGTCGTTGGTGTTGCTGCCCACGGCGATCACCAGTGTGTCGTACGCCAGGGTGCGCGCAGGCAGCAGCTCGCGGCCCTCTTCATCAAGGGTAGCGGCCAGCTGGATCTGCTTGCCTTCGCGGTCAAGGCCACTCATGCGGCCGAGCTGGAACTGGAAGTGGTTCCACTTGGCTTGCGCCACGTAGTTCAGTTCGTCTTCCGAAGAGTTCAGCGAGCCGGCGGCCACTTCGTGCAGCAAGGGCTTCCAGATGTGGGTCAGGTTGGCATCGACCAGGGTAATGCTGGCGCTGCCTTTTTTGCCCAGGGTTTTACCCAGGCGGGTCGCCAGTTCCAGGCCGCCAGCGCCGCCGCCGACAATCACGATACGGTGAGTCATTAAGATATCTCATAAGGTTTACGGAATTCGGGTCTCGAGTGGGCGGCCGCACAGGGCGGGCGGTTCGGGCGAGCGCAAGGCAGCTCATAGCACCAGGTTACTCAAGAGGCGGCTCAACAGGCCCAGGCCAACAGTCACGAGCACCACCAGCCAAAGGAGCAGCCACGGCCGGAAAGGCTTGCGCTCGACTTGATGTTGGGGTGCTTGCAGGTATTGATCGACACGACGTTGGTCTTCGGGATTCAGGCGGCTGGTCATGAGGGCCTCGTCAGGTAGACGCTTGTGACTGAAGGGAAGCTACAGGGTTTACTGTAGTTGTTTGCTCAGGGCCCATGGCGCAGTCACGCGCGGCGTGTATGACGAATGATTGCGCTTTGTATCACCGCCGCGCAATTTATGCCATTACGCGTTGGCAGGGGGCCAGCTCACAGGCTGATACCAACGTCGAAGACAATGCTGCGCCCCAGGTTGCCACGCAGGAAATCCGGGGCGTCCGGGTGAGCGAACAACACCCGGGCAAACGTCGGCCCGACCAGTGACAGCGAACGCCAGCCTTGGCGCAGGTATTCGGTGGGCGGTGGAAAGTGGCTGTTGAGGTCGAGCACTTCGCGCTTGAGGCTGGCGAAGGCAATGATGTCCAGCTCGCTCAGGTCCAGCCCGCGTTCCTGATAGTTATGCGACTTTTTGCGCAAGGTCGGCGCCAGGCGCTGCAACAGCTCCTGGGCGCTGATCCGCCGTGGCCGCGCTTCGCGGCGCACCAGCTGGCTCAAGGAAAAGGCACTGCGCCGGCGTTGCAGCTCTTCGCGCCACTCGTCATTGAGCCGGCGGCCTTCGTCGAGCACAAAAAACACCTCAAAGGCGGCATCCCGAAACAGCACGTCGGGCGGCTCCTGGCCGGCAGGGGTGAAGTCTTCGCTGCGGTAAGGAATGTTCAACCCTTGCAGCAGGCGCTGGCAGACCCAACGCTCACGTTCCCATTTACGGGCATTGGAGAGAAACGCATTGGCTTGTTCGGCCTGAATGGTGAGCAGGCGCAGGTAGTCTGAGTCATCCATGGGGACAAGCTTAGCGTTCAAAACGTGATAGTTGTTAGTGCGCCTGGCTTTATTGTCAGCCGACGCCTTCAGCCAGCGGTGTAGACTGCCCAAAGGCTCACAAGGAAAGGTCGAACACGGTGATTGGCGCTCAAGTGTTGTCTGAACAGACCCTGTTGCTCGGTTGGCTGGGCTACGTACCGGTGCTGCTGTGGGCCATCTGGCGTGCGCCCTGGGTCGAGTTGTTCACCGACAGCCGCCGTCAGCATTTGCTGTTCGGCACAGTGCTGGCGCTGTTTGCCTTGTGGCTGGTGCGGCGCGATTTCGACACTGGCGTGTCCTATCACTTCATCGGCATGACCGCCGTGACCCTGCTACTGGACTGGCCCCTGGCCCTGGTCGGCGGGCTGCTCGCGCAAACCGGCCTGATGTTGCTCGGGCGTCAGGACCTGGCCGCCATGGGCGTCAACGGCCTGTTGTTCATCGGCCTGCCGGTGCTGGTCACCGAAGTCTGCGCGATCCTGGTGGAACGCGCGCAGCCGAAAAACCTCTTCGTTTACATTTTCTGTTCGGGATTTTTTGCCGCAGCCCTGTCGGCACTGCTGTGCCTGCTGCTGGCGCTCGGTGTGCTGTGGATGGACGAGCGCTTTGTGATGCCGGAGTGGATCGAGGACTTTATCGGCTACCTGTGGCTGATCATCTTTCCCGAAGCCTTTATCAACGGCATGGTGGTCAGCGCACTGGTGGTGTTTTGCCCGGAGTGGCTGGAAACCTTCAACCGCACCCGCTACCTGCAGGCACCCTGGAAGGACGACGACCCCGGGCGCTGAGCCTTAGTGGTGGGCGCGCGGGTCGAGCTCGCCGGAAAACAGCTCGTCTTCGGCATCCGGTGCCACCGGGATTTTGTGCTCTTCAGCAGCCCAGGCACCCAGGTCGATCAGCTTGCAGCGGTCAGAACAGAACGGGCGGAAGGTGCTGGCCGCATTCCATTCAACAGGGGCGCCACAGGTCGGGCATTCAACGGTCATCGGTTGGCTCATGCTTGGCCTCCTCGCAAAGTCAGGTAAAAGTGGTGCAGGCGGTCGACCTCCGAATGCAGCCAGGCAAGATCGCGGTCGTTAACCAGCACATCGTGGGCATGGCGCAGGCGCTCTTCGCGGCTGGCCTGGGCCTTGAGAATGGCCTGCACTTGCTCAGGGCTGGTCTGGTCACGCAGCAAGGTGCGCTGCACCTGCAATTCTTGCGGGGCGTCGATCACCAGCAGGCGCTGGGTGCGCTGGTACTGCCCCGACTCGACCATCAACGGCGACACGAACACCGCATACGGCGACTCGGCCTTGGCCAGGTAGCTGAAAATCTCCTGGCCGATCAGCGGATGCAGCAGCGCCTCCAGCCAGCGGCGTTGCTCGGGGTCGGCGAAAATCAGCTGTCGCAGGGCGGCGCGGTCCAGTTGCCCGTCCTCTTGCAGTACGCCAGGGCCGAAGTGCTCGACGATGCTCGCCAGCGCCGGGCGGCCAGGCTCAACCACCCAGCGCGCGGCCTGATCGGCATCGACCAGGTGCACACCCAGTTCGACAAAACGCTGGGCAGCAGCGCTTTTGCCACTGCCTATGCCGCCGGTGAGGCCGAGAATCCACGGAGTGAAAGCAGCGGTGGTCATCACAGTCCAAAGTGGTTGATGTAAGAAGTGGTTATTTGACCACCCCAGAGCAGTGCGATCCAGCCCGCGATGGCCAGATAAGGACCAAAGGGGATCGGCGTGCCGGCCTTCAGGCCTTTGACCCGCATCATCACCACCCCGATCACCACGCCCAGCACCGACGACAGCAGCAACGTCAGCGGCAAAATCTGCCAGCCGCCCCAGGCGCCGATCAGCGCCAGCAACTTGAAGTCGCCATAGCCCATGCCCTCTTTGCCGGTGATGATCTTGAACAGCCAGAACACCGACCACAGGCTTAAATAACCGATCATCGCCCCCCACAGCGCCGCTTGCAGCGGCACGAACAGCTCGAAGGCGTTAACGAACAGCCCCGCCCACAACAGCGGCAGCACCAGGGCATCGGGCAACAGCCGGTGCTCGATGTCGATCAGGCTCATGGCTAGCAGCCCCCAGCTGAGCAGCATCAGCGCCAGCGCCGCCGACGTGGGGCCGAGGTACCAGGCAATAAATCCGGTCAAGGCCGCGCAGCCCAGCTCTACCAGCGGGTAGCGCACGCTGATGGCGCTGCGGCAACGGCTGCAGCGTCCACGCAATGCCAGGTAGCTGAGCACCGGGATGTTTTCCCAGGCACGAATGCGGTGGCCGCAGTGCGGGCACTGCGAGGCGGGTAGCAGCAGGTTGTAGCGTTCGCCTACGTCTGCTGCGGGCAGCTCCAGCACCTCGCGCGCCTCGGCCTGCCACTGGCGTTGCAGCATGATCGGCAGGCGGTGCACCAGCACATTGAGAAAGCTGCCAACGATCAGCCCCAGCAGCAGGGCGCAACCGAGGTAAAACAGCGGCTGGCGTGCCAGCGTATCCATCAGGTCCATGTTCAGATCACACTACCCAGCTGAAAGATTGGCAAGTACATGGCGATCACCAGGCTGCCTACCAGCAGCCCGAGCGTCAGCACGATCAGGGGTTCAAGCAAGCTGGCCAGGTTATCGAGCAAGCGTTCGATCACACTTTCGTAATGGCTGGCGACTCTGGCGAGCATATCGTCCAGCGTACCGCCTGTCTCGCCGATGGCGCACATCCGTTGCATCAATGGCGGGAACAGCCCGCTGCAGGCCATCGCCTGGCTCAACGACTGGCCGCTGGCCAACGCCTTGCGCAGGGCCAGCACCGCGCGCTCATACAATGGATTGCCGCAGGCAGCGGCCACCGGCCCCAGCGCTTCCACCAGCGGCACCCCCGCCGCATAGGAGGTCGACAGTGTGCGGGCGAAGCGGGCGAGGGCGGCGTTGCTCAACAACACCCCAAGCACCGGCAGCTTCAACGCCACGCCCAGGCACCACACTTTAAAAGCCGGTTGGCGCTGATAAGCCCGATACAGCCCCCAGCCAACTCCAGCCACGCCCAGCAGCAACCAGCCCGCGTACTGCCCCAGCCACTCGGACACCCCGATTACCCGTTGGGTGAACGCCGGCAACTGCGCGCCGAAGCCATTGAACATCAGCTGAAACTGCGGCACCACCTCAAGCAGCAACAACGCCGACACGCCCAGCCCGGTCAGCAACACAATCAGTGGATACAGCATCGCCTTGTGCAGGCGGGCGCGCAGGGCCTGGCGCTGCTCCTGCAGGCAGGCGACCTGATCGAGCACCGTCTCCAGGCTGCCGGATTGCTCGCCGGCGGCCACCAGGTTGCAGTACAGCGCATCGAAATAGCGCGGATGGCGGCGCAACGCTTGCGCCAGATTACACCCGGCACCGATATCGGTTTTCAGCGTGCCCAGCAGGTTGACCAGTGCCGGGTTGCTGCTGCTTTGTGCAATCGCCTCAAGCGCTTGCAGCAACGCCACGCCTGAGCTGATCAGGCTGGCCAGCTGGCGACTGAACTCGCATAACTCACGAGTGCCGAGCGCCCCCGACCGGCGCCATAAACCTGCCCGTACCCGCGTGACGCGTACCGGGCGAATACCGCGTTTACGCAACTCGGCACGCAACAGGGCAGGGCTGCGCCCGCGGCTTTCGCCGCTGACCAGCGCGCCTTGGGTAGTGGTGCCTTGCCAACTGAAGCTGTAGGTTTTTGTGGTCATCGCGACATCCTTGCTGCGAGGCCTGCACAAACCCGGAAACAGCTTAAGGGCCTGCGCCGCGAGCAGGGGTGCTCGCTGGTCACTAGAGTAGTCGAGCGAGCAGCGCCGAATGACCGGCGCAGGGTGACAAAAGGTGTCTATTCGGGCCTACTGGCGCGCCTGTTGGCGGCCCGAGCCTGAGCGCCGCCGACCAGAACCGAATTTGCGAGGGAGAACGTCCATGAAAGGGCAACGCGGCATTACCTTGATCGAACTGATGATCGTGGTGGCGATCATCGGCATCCTGGCGACCATCGCCTTACCCATGTACACCAACCACCAGGTGCGCACTAAGGCCACAGCGGCCCTGGTCGAAATCAGCGCCCTGAAAACCCCCTTCGACCTGCGCCTGAACGAAGGCAAAGACGTTACCGACGTCGCCGCGCTGGGCGGCCAGGCGAGCACCAGCAACTGCGCCATCACTGCCACCGGCACTGCAGCCACTGGCGCCGGCAGCATCGTCTGCACCCTGGCCGACGCCCCGGCCACCGCCCTGGGCAAAACCCTCAGCCTGACCCGCTCGACCAGCGGCTGGGCCTGCACCACAACACTGGAAGCCGACCTCGCCCCAAGTGGCTGCACGTCTACCGAAAGCGCCGTCGCACAGTGATCAATAGCTGTTATTAAACAGTGATTTGCGTAACGCATCCGGCAGTGGTAGCGTTGGTGCCACGCCGGTGTAGCTCAGTCGGTAGAGCAGCGCACTCGTAACGCGAAGGTCGCAGGTTCGATTCCTGTCTCCGGCACCAGATACAGGTTTCACGATGGCTTTGGCTATCGGTGGAACGTTCAGTAAAGCCCGCCTTGTGCGGGCTTTGTTGTCTATGGCCATATACCTATGGCACGCACCGTGACTTCACTGTCCAACCCCAACTTAGAAGTCCCACAATGCGGGGCTTTTGTATTTCTAAGGGCCACTTAGCTCGCCTTTCCTTCGGCTTCAGTGTCCACATTTTGTCCACGTGGCCATCGCAAACGCCAACATGGCTTCTGCCTCATGCACAGCTTCTCTCCGATCCCGAGCACTTCCTCCAGCAGGCTGGCAGCGCGCTCGAATGAACTGGAGTTACTGGTTCCAACTGCCAGTAATCCACCTGGAGTGATATCGGCAAACACACCTTCTAAAATGTAATGAAAACGAACGATTAGATCGGCTTCGCTCCTGGATAAGCCTCCGAGATGAGCCAGATTCGCTTGATAGATCTTGTTGATGTGGCCATGGGTAGCGACTTCCATAGCTCTCATTTTCTTCTCAGCTATGCTCTTTGACCGCTTGAGATCCGTTGCCCGGTCTCGCAAATCCTTCACAAATCCACGAGTTTTCAGTAGCGCACAAATGGCTGCCACTTCTGCGAGTAACGCAGCGCGAACACTTTTTGCCTGCGAGCGGGCCTGATTTTTCTGACCAATCCAAATACCAAACACACCAAATGCACCCGTCAAAGTCGCCACTCCGAAGGTCGCCCACCCTGTGCTCGCCTCTGTCGATGCGCCGCCCACCACCTGCCAGACGACAGTGCACCACTCTACGGTGTCCGTCATTTATCAACTCCATTTTCAAAACAGCTAATGACCGGCGAATGCATGTCGCAGTATATGGGTTATCTGCCCGTCGCAAAGTTCAAGGCTCATGGCCTTTTCCTCATCCCCAATTTTTGTAGCAATCAGCGGACGGCAGACAGGCCTTCACCAGCTCCTGCAGACTCGGCGACAGACAGCGCCCCAAGCGCGTTACTCACAGCATTCGGCATCGCTCAATCCGCCGCCGCACCTTTTCCCAAATCCCCGCCCATCATCCCAAACGCCAAATCCTCAACCAGCGCCTTCGCCATCCCGCTCAAAAAGTGCGCCGCACACACCATCGCCTCATCCTGCTCAAACCACGCGTTGTGGCTGAGCTTGCTCACGCACCCCATCAACAGCGCCGCCTGCTCCAGTACAAAGTCCGCGTTATGCCCAGGCTGCACCCGAAACAGCCGATCAGTCGTCAACCCGCTGGCACCTTCGCCGAACACGCCGACGCCGCTCGTTTTGAAACCTGCGGTGCTACCTTCAATCGAATCCTTATTCATCATTGCGCTCCCATCCTGTTTCACGCCTCAAGCGCCAGCCTTGCTGAGCAACGCTGGCGCTCGCCTGTAGGTGTTTCAGTGCTGTACCTGAACCTTGCTCAACGCCGCTTCGACCAGGTTTCGCGCGTGGTCGATTTCGTGCACGCAGGCCAGGGTCAGTACCTGACATGAGGCGTTGGAATGGAGCAGGACGGTCTGTTGCGCCACGGTCATGGCACAGACGAGGTATTCAGAGACCTGGACGAGAATGTCTTCGATGGATTGGTTGGGGTGAAGGGGTGGGTCTGGAACGATTTTTAACATGGCTATCTCCGACATCGGTGGAGCTGCCACGTCTCTGCTGTCAAACAAATGGGTGGCAACTGTACATGGGTTGACAGACCGAGGACATCGGAACTCGGCGCACACGAATGTGCCCCACATACAGTCGCCATGAAGCGATGCACGTGTGATCCGAAATCTGATGTATCGGCCTGTCACAACCGGTCGTTAAAGTTGCTAACGACGGGCCGAGACTAGAAGCCTGACGGGACCACTGCAATGGCTTGAAAGCCGCAAAAGTATGATTCGGAAATGGACTACACGGAATCGGGAAATTCTGATGTTTTGAGCCACGAAGGCCGCCTGATTCTCAGGGCAGCAACGACTGACGCCTCAAATAATCGCGGCAGCGTTCATGCGCTCTTCGAGCTCAGCGCATGTCCGCATCAGCTCTTCAAACGGAGGAGGGGGGCTGTCGAACATCCCGTCAGCAAGCATCAACCCGTAGTCGTTGGCCAATTCTTCAAGCGCGTCGCCAGCTGGAACCAGCCGTAGATTGCCGCTTACCGCATGCCGGTAATCAATAGCGCTACCGTCTGCTGCCTTCTCGATGAAGAACCACGACTTATGTTCGGCGACAAGGGCTGCAATGTCGCGTTGGGCAATGACTTTAGCGAACGCCTGGCTTTGCCCAATTGCTACGAGGTCGTGCCAGTGCCGGGCAAATCGTTCTGTCCTCAAGCGTTCCTGAACACAGTACACGTGCGCTGCTGTGGCTTTCTCCCAGAACGTTCGGGCTACGTCCATCACCACAGGATTGGCCTCAGGAAAGCTCACACCTTCCAACTGCGCGTTGGCCATGTCACAAGTGACGTGCCTGCGCCCGTGCGGCTCACCGCTGGAACGAGCGCCAAACTCCAGCATCACCCTGGGCCTAACGTATTCACTAGCGGGAGTGCGTGGGGGGTAGTGCAGGTAGAGCTTGTCATTATCCTGCTCTAGCTCAGCGTTCAGCCCTTCTTTCACGAGTGCTTCCGTCAGCACAGGCACAACGGTGTCGTGAATCCAGACTGGGAGAAGGTCACGAATGGATTTCGTCCATTTTCTGGCCTGGCTCACGCTCGGAGGAATCTCGCTTTCAGCGCCCGGGAGCATTTGCCGAATATCGTAGGTAAGGTCGATGTCTTCCGAAAACCGGTCTATCAAACGGTAGACCTTGGAAAGGGAGGTGCCGCCCTTGAAGGTGAGGTGGTCCCCCGCCTGAGTAGAGAAAATCTTCCCCAAAGTCCAGACAACCCAAAGGTCTTTCTCAAGCAGAAAGGCAGGCCGGTCCAGATTGGAGGCAGCCTGAAGCAGCACCTCTCTCTGATCGTCTGCACTCAGCGTGAAGACATGATCAGGCATGGATGGCCTCTTTTCCGATCATGCCTGCCATCCAGGAAGGCAGGACGGCACGAAGCCCCATGAGACGCGCCCATTCTGTCTGCGGTAGTTTCTTGCGTAGCTCATGGATGACGCGGGTGGACTGCTTTTCACCGAGCCAGGCAAGCGCACGAACAGCTTCACCGGCGCCAGCGCTGGCAAGCATCCACCGCGGAGCGTGGTTGATCTGGATTTTGGTTTTGCCAATTTTTAACGTTCGGGCACGGCCGGTGGTGAGAAATACCTGCCGAACAGGTACCTGCTGAGTCAAGCCCAGGCTATTGGCTGCCCGGGCTCCGCTCCATGCCACCGCTTCGTTGGTTTTTACCGCCAACGCCTGTACGACCCGCTCTGGCTCGGGGGCGCGGGTGCCGAAGCGGCTCTTGACCGGCGCCACATACATGCCGCGACAAATGCGCATGAGCTTACCGGCCTTGGCCAGGCGCGAGAACGCTTGGTCGATGGCTGCGCGGCTACCCAGATTAAGGAATTCTTTCGGCGACAACACTTCACCCTCAGGCAAAGAGTTGCTGCGCGTGAGGATGACTTCTGGAAGCTTTTTCATGACGGCACCCATACCGGTTTGATGCAATGTCAGAACTCTATCACTGTTTCTGACATTTGTTCAAATTTTGAGCGATCACATCGCCAGGATGCGGCGTGGTCATCTAGAAGATAGAGCCCCCAACGGTGTGAAGCAGCCAATTCACACGCGCTGTTACAAGCCACCACCATTACTTAGTTACAATGCGCCCCCACTGCACGGGTGACCCTGCCAAGGCCCCCGTCATCACAGGTTGTCAGCAGCGCCTGCTCCGCTCAGGTGCTGCGCCATATACGAAGGGCAGGTAATGCCCTCATTTTTCTGCTGGGGCGATGGATGAAACAAGGGCGCTTTTGGGCACTGATGCTGTGCCTGGCGATATTCACGGGCTGCGCCACCGCGCCACCCCGAGACCAGAACAACCTCTGCAATATCTTTCGCGAGTACCCCGACTGGTACGAAGACTCGCTGGAGATGCAGCAAAAGTTCGGCACGCCGCAAAACGTGGCAATGGCGATCATGAAGCAGGAAAGCAGCTTCGTTCACGATGCGCTGCCACCGCGCGACTACCTGTTATGGGTGATCCCGTGGGGCCGGGTGAGTTCGGCCTACGGCTATGCCCAGGCCCAGGACCCGGTCTGGGGCGAGTACAAAGACCGCACCGGCAACGGCGGCTCGCGCGACAATTTCGATGACGCGGTGATGTTCATCGGCTGGTACACCGACGGCACGCAAAAACAGCTGGGCATCTCCAAGTGGGACGTCTACAACCAGTACCTGGCCTACCACGAAGGGCGCGGCGGCTTCAGCCGGGGTACCTACCTGAGCAAGCCGTGGCTGATGCAGGTGGCCCGTAAGGTTGAGCAGCAGGCGAAGAACTACGGCGCGCAGCTCAAGCAGTGCCGGGCAGAGCTGGAAGCCGACACTGGCTGGTTTTAATCCGCCGGCCTGTCATCAATTGCGAACCCTCTGACGCTCAATGCGAAGCAACAAAACTGCGTGTGACGATACTGAAACGCTCATAAAAAACTGGCGGGATGCAGCCAGTTGCCTTTCAGGATTTTCGTCACAGGGAGCGCCGCAGCATGTTCAGGTTTATCGGGAACAACCACCTTGGCCGCCGGCAGGTTCTGCGCGATGCCATCGCCCTGGCGGTGGCCGCCTCGCCGCTGGCTGGCCTTGCCAAAACCGCCGAGGCAAACCCTGAGGAAGTGACCTTTGCCGCCGGGCCGCGCCCGCTGGTGCAGTACCCGCAAAAGCGTCCGCTAACCCTGGTGACCACGCGGCCACCGCACCTGGAAACCCCGTTCGCGGTGTTCAACGAAGGGCCGATCACGGCCAATGACGCGTTCTTTGTTCGCTATCACCTGGCCGACTTTCCAACCAGCATCGACCCCGACAGCTACCGGCTGACGGTCAAGGGTTCGGTCGGTGCGCCGCTGTCGCTGTCGCTGGACGAGCTCAAGGCGCTGGCCGAGCCGGTCGAGGTGGTGGCGGTCAATCAGTGTTCCGGCAACAGCCGCGGCTTTTCGATGCCACGGGTGTTCGGCGCGCAGCTGGGCAACGGCTCGATGGGCAATGCGCGCTGGCTGGGGGTGCCGCTCAAGGCGGTGCTGGAAAAGGCCGGGGTTGGCGCGCAGGCGCAGCAAGTGACCTTCCGTGGCCTCGACAAGCCGGTGCTGCCGAGCACGCCAAGTTTCATCAAGGCGCTGGACATCAACCATGCCATGAACGGCGAGCCGATGATCGCCTGGTCAATGAATGGCACCGACCTGCCGTTTCTCAATGGCTACCCGATCCGCCTGGTGGTGCCGGGTTATTTCGGTACGTACTGGGTCAAGCACCTGAGCGAGATCGAGGTGCTCGACCACACTTTCGACGGCTTCTTCATGGCCAAGGGGTACCAGGTTCCCGACAACGACTGCTTCTGTGTTTCGCCGGGTACTACGGCGGCGAAAACCCGGCCGATTTCACGGCTGCCGGTGCGCAGCTTTATCACCAGTGTGCAGGCGGGTGCGGTGTTGCCGCTGAACAGCGGGGTGCTGCTCAAGGGCATTGCCTTCGACGGTGGCGCGGGGGTGGACAACGTGGAGGTGTCGATTGATGGCGGGGCGCGTTGGTATCGCGCTGCGCTGGGTGAAGACCTGGGGCGCTTCTCGTTTCGCGAGTGGACGCTGCCGATCACCTTCAGCCACAACGGCGCTACGCAGTTGATGGTGCGCGCCACCAATGCGGCGGGCGAAACGCAGCCGATGAAAGCAGACTGGAACCCCGGCGGCTATCGCCGTCACGTCGTCGAAACCACCCACGTGACAGTCGCCTGAGGAGCCCTGCATGAAGCCTATGAAACCGATGTTTGCGCTGTTGTGTGCGGTTCAGCTGTGTGCGGTGGCCACGCTTGAGGCGGCGCCGTTGTCGATCACCCTGCCGCCGGAAACGGCGGTGTTCAAGGCCAGTGAGTTGCCGGGCTACGCGCTGGCTCAGCAGAAGTGTTCCACCTGCCATTCGGCCGACTACATCAACTTTCAGCCGCCGGGCATGAGCCTGGCGCAGTGGACGGGTGAAGCCGGCAAGATGCAGAAGGTGTATGGCGCGCCGATCAGCGATCAGGATGTGAGCGTTATTGGCGCTTATCTGGCGGCCACCTATGGCAGTGCGCAGGTGAGCGATGCCGAGGTGCAGGCGGCTTCGTATCCGGCGAAGGCTGAGCCTGCACCGGGTGCGAAGGTGGATGCCATGGCGTTGCTGCAGAACAATGCCTGCCTGTCGTGCCATGCGCTGGACCACAAGGTGGTGGGGCCGGCGTATCGTGATGTGGCGGCGCGGTACGCTAACGATGCGCAGGCGCAGGCCAAGGTGGCGTTGCACATTCAGCAGGGCGGTGCGGGTAAATGGGGCAACATTCCCATGCCGCCGTTTACACAGTTGAGTCAGGGGGATTTGCAGGCGATGGCGGCGTTTATATTGCAGCAGTAGGGCTGAAGGAATTTGCGACCGCTGCGCGCTCGATCGCAGGCTGCGCCAGCTCCAACAGGTACATCACGGTTTTCAGAATCCCCGCAGGACCTGTAGGAGCGGGTTTACCTGCGAAGAATTCAACGCGATGAAACGGTCTTGCCGGCAGTGATCTCTGTTCGATCTTCCTGAAGTCTGCATTGCCTGTACCGGCGTCTTCGCGGGCAAGCCCGCTCCCACAGGTACATCACGGTTTTCAGAATTCCCGCAGGACCTGTGGGAGCGGGTTTACCCGCGAAGAGTTCGCCCTGCTGAAACGCCAGCAGGGCGAATGCGTTTCAACGAGGCCTGAAGCACCTTGCTCCGTGAGTAGACGCTGACCTGTAGGAGCGGATTTATCCGCGATGGACTGCGTAGCAGGCCCGCTTTGGCGGCGATCCGGCCTACAGGAGCTCGGTCAGTCGACCAGCGCCCAACCAAACAGCTCACACGCATTACGCGTGCTCACCTCGGCCAGACGCTCCACTTCAATCCCGATCACCTCGGCCAGTGCGGTGGCAATCTGCGGCAAATGCTCGGGACTGTTGCGCAGTCCGGCATACATCACGGGGGCCATGTCCGGGGCGTCGGTTTCCAGCACCAGGCTTTCCAGCGGCAACTGCGGTAATACCTTGTGCAAACGCAGGGCCTGCGGCCAGGTAGCAGCGCCGCCGAGGCCCAGTTTGAAGCCCAGCTTGTGGTACTCACGGGCCTCTTCAACACTGCCGGCAAACGCATGAATTATGCCGCCACGCGCAAGCTTGTAACGCTTGAGCGTGGCAATCACCGCAGCATGGCTGCGACGTACATGCAGCAGGGCCGGCAGGTTGAAGTCGACGGCCAGTTGCAACTGGGCCTCGAACCAGTGTTGCTGGCGCTCGCGGTCGAGTTCCGGCAAGTAGTAGTCCAGGCCGAATTCACCCACGGCACACAACTGGCGCTCACCCTTTAGGCGGTTCAACCAGTCGCCCAGCTCACGCAGGTGCTCGGGGCGGTGCTGGTCGAGGTACACCGGGTGCAGGCCAAACGCGGCATACAACTGCGGGTCGCTGCACACCAGGTCCCACACGCGCTGCCAGTTATCCTCGTACACGCCCAGCACCACCATGCGCTCGACACCCGCCGCCCTGGCGTTGGCCAGCAGCGCCGCCCGGTCCGGGTCGAAATCCGGAAAGTCCAGGTGAGTGTGGGTGTCGATCAGGCGCATGTTCAGGCCTTGATGATTCGCTGTTTGAAGGTTCGACCCACGGCATGCACGCCCGGCTCGTAGTGCTTATCTTCCACCGCGGCGAGGGCCAGCTTCAGTGCGGTTTCGGCCATGACGCCGTGTTGCTGGGCCATGGCATTGACCGGCAACGGCAGGAAGTCGAGCAGCTGGTTGTCACCAAAGGTGCCCAGCTGCAGGCTGCGCGAGTCGGCCGGGCGCGCCTGCAGCACGTCGAACACGCCTTGCAGCAGCACGTAGGAGGTGGTCAGCAAGGCATCCGGCAGGCCGCCGAGTTCGGCGATCAGCTGGGTCATCAGGCGCTGGCCGCATTCACGGCTGAAGGCCTCGCCCTGGTAGCGGCTGATGGTGCCGTTAAAGCCTTGCAGCGCTTCGTCGAAACCACCGGCGCGGGCCTGGCTGACGCTGAGCTCCGGGCGGGCGCCGATCAGGGCAATGTGCGCAGGCTGGGTGGCGAGCAGGCTGCGGGTCAGTTGCAGGCTGGCGTTGCGGTCATCGCTGACTACCGAGCAGAAGTGCGCCGGGTCCATGCTGCGGTCGATGGCAATGATCGGCAGGCCCTTGGCCTGCAACTCGCGGTAGCTGTCGTCACCGGCCGGCAGGCAGCTGGCAACAAACAGTGCATCGCAACGGCGGGCACGGAACAGTTGCTGCAACTGGCGCTCGCTGTCGGGCTGGTCGTCGCTGCTGGCAATCAGCAGCTGGTAGCCTTTGGCCCGGGCGCCTTGTTCCAGTTGCTTGGCAATGCGTGCGTAGCTGGGGTTTTCCAGGTCCGGGAGAATGAACCCCAGGGTCTTGGTGTGACGGCTACGCAAGCCGGCCGCCTGTGGGTTGGGGGTAAAGCCATGGGCTTCCACCACTGCACGCACACGTTCGACCGTGCTGCTGCTGATGCGCTGCTGTTCGGCCTTGCCATTGATGACGTAGCTGGCAGTGGTCACGGACACACCGGCCAGACGCGCGATATCGCTGAGTTTCACCGCATTTTCCTTGTTATACCGGGGCTGCTTGCGCAGCCTGACCGGGAATTGTCGCCGATCGTGCAATCGAGACGCAGACGACCATTGTCGCAATTGTCCGACAAGATGGGGCTTCATTGATCGAAGATTATCGAGTAACGTGCTCACAATTCCAGATTAAACGTTTCAGCAGGCGATTTTTCTGCCGAACCAACGCCTGCGGTGGGCCCTGCGCAACTGGCCCTATGCTTAAAAATTCACAACAATACCTCAGCACCCTCTTGGTGCTGCAAAGGAGAAGGTCATGCTCGAGCTCACTGTAGAGCAGATATCCATGGGCCAGTCGGCTGTGGATAAGTCGGCGGCGCTGCAGCTTCTGGCCGAGCACCTGGTCCGCGACGGCCTGGTTGCCGAGGGCTACCTGGCCGGCCTGCAAGCGCGTGAGGCGCAGGGTTCGACCTTTCTCGGCCAGGGTATTGCGATTCCCCATGGTACCCCGGATACCCGTGAGCTGGTGTATACCACCGGCGTGCGCCTGTTGCAGTTCCCCGACGGGGTCGACTGGGGCGATGGCCAGCGGGTGTACCTGGCCATCGGTATTGCCGCCCGTTCCGACGAACACCTGCGCCTGCTGCAACTGCTGACCCGCGCCCTGGGCGAAACCGACCTGGCTGAAGCGTTGCGCCGGGCGAGTTCTGCCGAGGCCTTGTTGAAACTGCTGCAGGGTGCACCGCAGGAACTGGCGCTGGATGCACAGATGATCGGTCTGGGCGTGCCGGCCGAAGATTTTGACGAGCTGGTGTGGCGCGCCGCGCGCCTGTTGCACCGTGCCGATTGTGTCGGTGCGGGCTTTGCCGGCGTGCTGCAACAGGTCGAGCCGCTGCCGCTGGGCGAAGGCTTGTGGTGGCTGCACAGCGAACAGGCGGTGCGCCGGCCAGGCCTTGCGTTTGTCACCGCGCAGCAACCGCTGCGCTATCGCGATCAACCCTTGCACGGCGTGTTTTGCCTGGCCAGTTTGGGCGCTGCCCATCAGGCCCTGCTTGAGCGCCTGTGCACACTGTTGATCGAGGGCCGCGGCCAGGAGCTGTGCCGGGCCACCAGCAGCCGTGCGGTGCTTGAGGTGCTCGGTGGCGAGTTGCCCAGCGACTGGCCCAGTGCCCGTATCGGCCTGGCCAACGCCCATGGCCTGCATGCCCGCCCGGCCCAGGCGCTGGCGCAGTTGGCCAAGGCGTTTGACGGTGACATCCGTGTGCGTCTGGTCGACAGCGGCCAACCGGCGGTGTCGGCGAAAAGCCTGAGCAAGCTGCTGAGCCTCGGGGCCCGGCGCGGGCAGGTACTGGAAATCATTGCCGAGCCGAGTGTGGCCGCCGATGCGCTGCCGGCTTTGCTGGCGGCCATCGAAGCCGGCTTGGGCGAAGAAGTCGAGCCGCTGGCCGCCAGCGTTGAAACCACCGTGCAATTGCTGCCGGAGCCTGAGTTGGTGGCTCCGGAGGCGGGCGCGGTAATTCAGGGCGTGGCAGCGGCACCGGGCATCGCCAGTGGCCCGGCGCAGGTGCAGGTGCTGCGTGAGTTTGACTACCCGTTGCGTGGCGAGTCGCTGCCCGTTGAACGCCAGCGCCTGCAGCAGGCACTGGCCACGGTCAACGGTGAAATCGAAGCGCTGATCCAGCGCAGCCAGGCCAAGGCTATTGGCGAAATTTTCGTCACCCATCAGGAAATGCTCGCCGACCCGGACCTGGGCGATGAGGTGGATCAGCGCTTGCGCCAGGGCGAAAGCGCACCGGCGGCGTGGATGGCGGTGATCGACAACGCCGCGCGCCAGCAAGAGGCGCTGCAGGATGCACTGCTCGCCGAGCGTGCGGCCGATTTGCGTGACATTGGCCGCCGGGTGCTGGCGCAGCTGTGTGGCGAGGCTGATGTGCCGGCCCCGGAGCAGCCCTATGTGCTGGTGATGGAAGAGGTGGGCCCGTCGGATGTGGCACGCCTGGACCCGGCACGGGTTGCCGGCATCCTCACGGCCCGTGGCGGTGCCACCGCGCACAGCGCCATTGTCGCCCGTGCGCTGGGCATTCCGGCAGTGGTCGGTGCGGGCGATGCAGTGTTGTTGATCGCACCGGGCACGCCGCTGTTGCTGGATGGCCAGCGCGGTCGTTTGCAGGTGGCGCCACCGGCCGCCGCGCGGCAGCGGGCACTGGCCGAGCGCGAGCGCCGCGAACAACGCCTGCAGCAGGCCCGGGCGCATCGCCTGGAACCTGCGGTAACCCTCGATGGCCATGCGATTGAAGTGTTCGCCAACATCGGCGAGAGCAAGGGCATCGAAGCAGTGGTCGATCACGGCGCCGAAGGGGTCGGGCTGTTGCGTACCGAGCTGATGTTCATGGCCCATCCGCAAGCTCCGGACGAAGCCGCGCAAGAGGCCGAGTACCGCCGTGTGCTCGATGGCCTTGATGGTCGGCCTTTGGTGGTGCGTACCCTCGATGTCGGCGGCGACAAGCCGCTGCCGTACTGGCCGATTGCACAGGAAGAAAACCCGTTCCTCGGGGTGCGCGGCATTCGCCTGACCCTGCAGCGCCCGCAGGTGATGGAGAGCCAGCTGCGGGCGTTGTTGCGCGCAGCCGACGACCGTCCGCTGCGGATCATGTTTCCCATGGTCGGCCAGCTGGAGGAGTGGCAGCAGGCGCGGGCAATGGTCGAGCGCTTGCGTGAGGAGATCCACGTCAGCGACCTGCAGCTGGGGATCATGATCGAGGTGCCCTCGGCGGCCTTGCTGGCGCCGGTGCTGGCGCGTGAAGTGGACTTCTTCAGCGTCGGCACCAACGACCTTACCCAGTACACCCTGGCCATCGACCGTGGCCACCCGAGCCTGTCGGCCCAGGCCGACGGCCTGCACCCGGCGGTGCTGCAACTGATCGACATGACGGTGCGCGCCGCCCATGCCCATGGCAAGTGGGTGGGCGTGTGCGGCGAGCTGGCCGCCGACCCGCAAGCGGTGGCGGTGTTGCTGGGGCTGGGCGTCGATGAGCTGAGCGTAGCGGCGCGCAGCATTGCCGAAGTGAAAGCGCAGGTGCGCGAACTGAATTTTGAACACGCCCGGCAGCTTGCCCAGCAAGCCTTGCTGCAGGGCAGTGCCAGCGCCGTACGGGCGCTGGTGGAGAACAACTGAATGGCCAAGATCCTCACCCTTACCCTAAACCCGGCGCTCGACCTCACCGTCAGCCTCGACGCCCTGCACAGTGGCCAGGTCAACCGTAGTCAGGCCCAGCACAGCCATGCGGCGGGCAAGGGCCTGAATGTCGCCCAGGTGCTGGCTGATCTGGGGCACAGCGTCACGGTCGCGGGCTTTCTGGGTGCAGACAACCTGCAACCGTTCGAACGTCTGATCGCCCAGCGTGGCTTTACCGATGGCTTTATCCGCGTGCCGGGCGAAACCCGCTGCAACATCAAGCTGGTCGAGGCCGATGGCCGTGTCACCGACATCAATGGGCCGGGCCCGCAGGTGGATGCCGCGGCCTGTGAGCAACTGCTGGCGCGCCTTGAGCAACTGGCGCCCGGTCATGAGGCCGTAGTGGTGGCGGGTAGTTTGCCGCGGGGAATCACTGCGAGCTGGCTGCAGCAGTTGCTGGCAACGCTCAAGGCCATGGGGCTGAAAGTGGCCCTCGACAGCAGCGGTGAAGCCTTGCGTGCGGGGCTCGCCAGCGCGCCCTGGCTGGTCAAGCCGAACACCGACGAGCTGGGTGATGTGCTGGGCAAGGTGGTGCACGGTTTTGCCGAGCAACAGACCGCCGCCCAGGCGCTGATCGTGCAAGGCGTCGAGCACGTGGTGGTGTCCCAGGGCGAGCACGGGGTCAACTGGTTCAGCCGCAATGGTGCGCTGTCAGCCGTACCGCCCAAGGTCAAGGTTGCCAGCACGGTAGGGGCGGGTGACTCGTTGCTGGCGGGCATGGTGCATGGCCTGCTCAACGGCGATGCCCCGGCGCAGACCTTGCGCCTGGCCACCGCGATTGCCGCGCAAGCGGTGACCCAGATCGGCTTTGGCATCAACGACCGCGCGCAGCTGGCGCAACTGCAGCACGACGTGCGCGTGGGCGAAGAACAACAAGAGGGTCGCAGATGAACATTGCCATCGTCACCGCCTGCCCGAATGGCCAGGTGTCCAGCGTGCTCAGTGCACGTTTGCTGGCAGCCGCTGCCCAGCGCCTCGGCTGGAGCACCAGTGTCGAGATTCATGACCCGCAGCAGCCGCAAGGGCAGTTGTCGGAGGCGGTGATTGCCGCCGCCGACTGGGTGCTGGTGGTCAACACCGGCCCGCTGGACCTGCGCCGGTTCGCCGGCAAGCGTCTGCTGCAGTGCACCCCGGCGCAGGCGCTGGCCGATGCCCAGCACTTTCTGCGCCAGGCCGCCGAGCAGGCGACGGTATATGAGCCTGTTGCGCAAACGTCGGCAGTACCTGCCGGGCAAGGCGCGAAGATCGTCGCCATCACCGCCTGCCCGACCGGTGTGGCGCATACCTTCATGGCCGCCGAAGCGTTGCAACAGGCCGCGCAGCAGCTGGGCTACCAGCTGACGGTAGAGACCCAGGGCTCGGTGGGCGCGCGTAATCCGTTGCCGCCTGCGGCGATTGCCGAGGCCGATGTGGTGTTGCTGGCCGCCGACATTGAAGTGCCGACCGCGCGTTTTGCCGGCAAGCGCATTTATCGCTGCGGCACCGGTGTCGCCCTCAAACAGGCCCAGGCCACCCTGAACAAGGCGCTGGCCGAAGGGCGCGAGGAAGCCAGCGGGCAAGCGGCAGGGGCCAGTGCCAGCGCCAGCGCCTCTGGCGAGAAGACCGGGGTGTACAAGCACCTGCTCACCGGGGTGTCGTTCATGCTGCCAATGGTGGTGGCCGGCGGCCTGATGATTGCCTTGTCGTTTGTCTTCGGCATCGAAGCATTCAAAGAGCCCGGCACCTTGCCGGCAGCGTTGATGCAGATTGGCGGTGAGGCGGCCTTCAAGCTGATGGTGCCGTTACTGGCGGGCTATATCGCCTACTCGATTGCCGACCGTCCGGGGTTGGCGCCGGGGATGATCGGCGGCCTGCTTGCCAGTACCCTGGGCGCGGGCTTTATCGGCGGTATCGTCGCGGGTTTTCTCGCCGGTTACAGCGCCAAGGCCATCAGTCGCTGGGTGCGCCTGCCCAGCAGCCTGGATGCTCTCAAGCCGATCCTGATCATTCCGCTGTTCGCCAGTCTGTTCACCGGCCTGGTGATGATTTACGTGGTCGGCAAACCGGTGGCCGGGATGCTCGAAGGGCTCACGCACTTTCTCGACAGCATGGGCACCACGAATGCCATTCTGCTCGGTGTGTTGCTCGGCGGGATGATGTGCGTCGACCTCGGCGGGCCGATCAACAAAGCCGCTTATGCGTTCTCGGTGGGCCTGCTGGCGTCGCAGAGCTACGCGCCGATGGCGGCGACCATGGCCGCCGGTATGGTGCCGCCGATTGGCCTGGGCATCGCCAGCTTCATCGCCCGGCGCAAGTTCGCCCAGAGCGAGCGCGAGGCCGGCAAGGCGGCGTTCGTGCTGGGGCTGTGCTTCATCTCGGAGGGGGCGATTCCGTTTGCTGCCAAAGACCCGCTACGGGTGATTCCGGCAAGCATCGCCGGTGGCGCCTTGACCGGCGCGCTGTCGATGTATTTCGGCTGCAAGCTGATGGCGCCGCATGGCGGGCTGTTCGTCATGCTCATCCCCAATGCCATCAACCATGCCGCGCTGTACCTGCTGGCGATCGTTGCCGGCAGCCTGCTGACCGCCGTGGTCTACGCCGTGCTCAAACGCAGCGAAGCGGTGGAGCTGGCGGTGCAGCCGGTCAAGGCCTGATCAGGGGTGGCGTCGCGGGTGCTTCTTGCGCAGGGGCACCAGCAGTTCACCGAGGCCGTTGTGGTCGATCTCGTGCATCAGCGCCAGCAGGCCGCCGAGCTCGCCCTTGGGGAAGCCCTGGCGGGCGAACCAGGCCAGGTAGTGGCCGGGCAGGTCGGCAATCAGCCGGCCCTGGTATTTGCCGAAGGGCATTTCGCGGGTCACCAGCAGTACAAGCAGTTCCGGATTCATGAGGCGTGGATCTGGGCGGGAAAGGCATGAACATACATGCAAACTGCATGAAGGCCAAAGGACAGTTCATGCAGAACACGGTAAACCTGATCGTTCAATATTTCTTAAGCCTTTGAAAAACATAACTATATTTTTGGTTTGAGGGCTGGCACGAACACTGCTCGGTAGTACTGCATGGTTTTTTATTCATGCAAAGGAGACGTGTCATGAGCAATCCCAACAAAGACGTAATCTCGGTACTCAACGACCTGATCGAATTCAGCAAAGACGGCGAGAAAGGTTTCAAAACCGCCGCTGAAGACGTGAAGAATCCTGGGCTGAAAACCTACTTCATGCAGCGCACCGGCGAGTGCAGCACTGCAGTTTCCGAACTGCAGCATCAGGTGCGTGCCCTGGGCGGCGACCCGGAAACCTCGACCAGCGTCAGCGGCGACCTGCACCGTGGCTGGGTCAACCTCAAGTCGATGCTCACCGGCAAGGATGAGGTGGCCGTGCTCAATGAAGTCGAGCGCGGTGAGGACCACGCCCTGAAAGCCTACAAGGATGCGCTGGAGAAACTCGCCAAGCTGAGCATGGCGCCGGGCACCGAGGTCATTGCCCTGGTAGAGCGTCAGTACCATGGCGTGCAACGCAATCACGACCAGGTCAAAGCCCTGCGCAACCAGGCCCGGGCTCAGGCTTAAGCCGCCGTTTCCACCCGGTTGCGGCCATTGCGCTTGGCACTGTAGAGCGCTTCGTCCGCGTTGCCCAGCAAGGTCGCCAGATCGTGCTGGGCGCCTGGCGTGTGGCAGCCGATGCCGATACTCACGGTGACCGGTTGTGTGTCGCCGCCGAACGGCGGCAGCGCCTCGACATTGCGGCGAATACGCTCGGCCAGCAGTTGCGCGCCGTGACGGTCAGTCTCCGGCAACACCACCAGAAACTCCTCACCGCCGTAGCGCGCCGCCAGGTCTGCCGGGCGGCGGATACTGCATTCAATCGCCGCCGCCACCTGGCGCAGGGCTTCATCGCCGCCGGCGTGGCCGTGGCGTTCGTTGAACGCCTTGAAGTGATCCACATCGATCATCAGCACCGCCATCGGGCTGGCCGAGCGTTGCGTGCGCGCCCATTCCTGGCGCAGCACCTGGTCCAGGCGCCGACGGTTGGCCAGGCCCGTCAGGCTGTCGGTGGCGGCCAGGGCGGCCAGGCTTTGTTCGGCGCCCTGGCGGCGACGCAATTCGCGGCCCAGCAACAGTGTCAGCCAGAGGATGCCGATGCACAGCACGCTGGTGGCGCCGCTGACGAACAGCGCAGTGCGCCGCCACGACTCGAACACTTCGTCTGCCGAGCGGGCGACGATCACGATCAGGGGTAACTCGCCCACCCGCGCAAAGGTGAACAGCCGCTGCTTGCCGGTGCGGCCGGAGTTGCCGGCAAAGGTGCCGCTGATTTGTGAACGGATGCGCTGGAAGTTGGGCCGGTCGCTGTAGTTGGTGCCGATTGTCGGCTCGTCGGGCGCGGCGGGCTGGCGGGCCAGCAGGGCGCCTTCGGTGTTCATCAGGTTGATGCTGCTTTCGCTGCCGATATCCAGGCGCTCGAACAGCGCATTGAAATACGACCGGCGCAAAGCGCCGGCGGCCACGCCGTTGAACTCGCCGTTGGGCCCGGAAATACGCCGGCTGAAACTGATGCACCAGTCCAGATCACCCAGGCGCGCCTTGAACGGCTGGCCGATCAACAGGCCAAGGTTGGGGTTGTCGCGGTGGGCCTGGAAGTCCGCGCGGTCGGCGAAGTTGGCCTGGCGCGGGATGGCGCTGGTGGAGTCGGCGACGATGTCGCCCTGGGCATTGAGCCAGAGAATGTCGCCGCGCTCGGGGGCGGTAACCGCCTGGTTGAACAGAATCGGTTGGCGCAGTGCAGCTGGAATAGCTTGTATCTCCGGACGCTGGATCGCCCAGATCAGCCCTTGCAGGGAGTGGTCGTAGAGTTCGACGTTGCGCACGATGTCGCTTTCGATCAGCTGCACAATGTTGCTGGCGGAACGCGCTGCCGCTTGTTCGACGCTGGTGCGCTCGCGCATCAGCAGGAAGCTGACGATGGCAACAATGGCGAGCACCGCAAGGCAACTGCCCAGGTTAAGGATCAGCTCAGGGTGAGACTTATACAGGGCGGATCGCGTGGATCGGGTGGGCAAAGTCATGGTCGCTGTTGCCGATGACTCTGCAAAAGTCGCGGCCTGGTTACGTGGCGGCCGTATTCTAGGGGGCAGCTGATTGTCGGACAAGAACTTAATGGCCGTCAGCCGACGGACAGGGCTGGCGCGAACGCCAGCCCGGCCTGGGGCGCTGTGATCAGAAGATGTTCAGCGGGTAGTCAACGATCACGCGGTACTCGTCGACATCGGCGTCGATTTGCGCGTAGTCCTGGTTACCGCGGTGGCTGGCCCAGCGCAGCAGCACCGACAGGTCTTTCAGGCTACCTTCCTGGAACACGTACTGCAGGTCGAAGTCGCGCTCCCAGTGGCGGGCGTCATTGCCTTCGGCGTTGTACCAGTGTTCGCCATAACCGACGCTGTTGGGGTCGACCTTGGTCAGGTCCATCTTGCCGCTCGAGTACGACACCACCGAAGTCAGGCCCGGCACGCCGACACCGGCGAAGTCATAGGCGTACTTGAGTTTCCACGAGCGCTCGTTGGGGCCGTTGAAGTCCGAGTACATCTGCGAGTTGTCCAGGTACACGCTGTCGCCCTGGTTGATGTAGTCGAACGGGGTGTTGCCGTTGACCCGCTGGTATACCGCGGTGAGGCTGTTGTAGCCGACGTTGACGGTGAAGTGCAGGCTGTAGGTGTTGTTGTCGATGTGCCCCAGCAGCGACTGGCCGGTGTCCTGGGTGTGGTAGTAGTGCAGGCCCGGGTTGAGGCTGACCAGCTCGTTCACCTGGTAGGTGTAGTCGAGGTCGAAGTAGTACTGGTTCCAGATGTCCTTGAGCTCGGAGGCGTACAGGCTCGAGGTCAGGTTCGGCACGCCGCTCCAGGCCATGCCGGCCCAGTTCAGGTGACGGCTTTCGCGGTCATCGGGGAGGGCGCCGTAGAAGGTGTCGATGCGGCGGTGGCCGCTCTGGTTGTATGGCTTGGTGAAGCTGGCCTGGCCGCCTTCGAGCATCAGCCCCTCGATGCTGTTGTTGGTCAGGCTGACGCCGCGAAACGTCTGCGGCAGCATGCGTGTTTCGCCACCGGCGATCACCGGGTTGGTGAGGAACAGGTCACCGGCCTTCAGTTCGGTGTCGAAGGCCTTGAGCTTGACGGCCGCACCGGCGGTCGAAAACGAATCCGGCGCCTTGCCCAGCTCTCCGTCACCCTTGGTGTTGATCGGCAGAATGCTCGAGCCTGCGGTACCGCCACCCCCGTCGAGTTTCAGGCCGAGCATGGCGTGGGCGTCGAGGCCGAAGCCGACGGTGCCCTGGGTGTAGCCCGATTCGAACTTGCCGAGAAAGCCCTGTCCCCATTCCCTGTTGTCACGCACCCCGCGGTCGAGCTGATTGCGGTTGAGGTAATAGTTGCGCGCGTGCACGTTCAGGCTGGACCCTTCGATAAATCCCTCGGCCTTTTCGTCCTCGGCGTGGGCGTTGAAGGGGATCGTTGCAGACAATGCAACGAATAGCGGGGTGAAACGTAAAGCTGTGTTCACCGGGGTGGACTCCTTGCTGTAAAGGTGGGGCAGTTTTTATTGTGCGAAGCACGATCTTTTTATGATTGAACGGGCCAGCGGACTGGCACTTTTCGACACGCCAAAAAAAACCGCTGATAGGCAGCGGTTTTGGAAGACAACCGCACAGGCGCTTAAGTCACCTGTGCTGTCGCCGGGGGAGTCGAAAAGTTTTGCGGTGTGGCTATCAGCTGTCGCTTGCGTCACTCGAAAAACCCTTGGCGGCAGTCTGTTCTGCGGGTTTTGACGATTGGTCAGCCTTCGCGGCAATGGCGTCGCGAGCCTGTTCGTGGACAGCGGCCAGTTCGGCATTACGAGCGACGAACGCCTGAGATTCCTCGGCCATGGCCAGGGGGGACAAGAACAGGGAAGACAGGACGAATACGCTGGCAACACCCATACTGTTGGACATTTGATACAGCCTTCTTGCGATGCAAGTGTTAAGTAGGTTTGATTAAATTAGTCGGAATTGCCGGCGAGAAACAGTGACTTTTTCGAGAAGTACTATTGCGTCAAAGGTAATAGTCGTGATGGTGGGGGGCCCTTCGCGGGTAAACCCGCTCCCACAGGAACCGCTAATTGTGGGAGCGGGTTTACCCGCGAAGCTGTTAGGCCGGCAACAACATGCCAAAGGTATTGGCACCGGCCTGGCTGCGCACGAACACGCTGCCGCCGTGCATCAAGGCAATCGCCTTGACGATGGCCAGGCCCAGGCCGTGGTTGCCGCCGCCGCTGGTGCGCGCGGCATCGACGCGGTAGAAGCGCTCGAACAGCATCGGCAGGTGCGCTTCATCAATCGCCGGGCCGGGGTTGCTCACGGCAATGCTGATCTGCCCGTCGCGCTGCTCGATGCTCACCTGAATCACCGAATGGGCAGCGGTGTGCTGCACGGCGTTGTTCAGCAGGTTGATCAGCGCCCGGCGCAGTTGGGCCTTTTCAATATGGGCCTGGGCATCACCACTGACCTCGACACGCACCTGGGCGTCTTCAAGGATGTAGTCCAGGTAATCCAGGGTTGCCGCGACTTCTTCGGCCAGCGAGCTGCAGGTCAGCGCCGTGGCCTTGCTGCCCTGGTCGGCACTGGCCAGAAAGAGCATGTCGTTGATGATGGTGCGCAGGCGTTCGAGCTCTTCCAGGTTCGATTGCAGCACCTCGAAGTAATGTTCGGCACTGCGCCCGCGGGTAAGGGCCACCTGGGTCTGGCCGATCAGGTTGGTCAGCGGTGAGCGCAGCTCGTGTGCCACGTCAGCATTGAACGCTTCAAGGCGCGAGTATGCCTGGTCGACCCGCTCCAGGGTGGAGTTGAAGGCGCTGGCAAACTGCGCCAGCTCCGGGGCCAGCGCCGATTGCTGCAGGCGCCCGCTCAAGCGCGGCGGCGCCAGTTTTTGCGCTTCGGCCGAAAGCGAACCCAACGGGCGCAAACCGATCCGTGCCACCCAGTAGCCGAGCAAGGACGCCAGCAGCACGCCGAACACCGACAGGCTGATGATCGCCACCAGCAACGTCTGCTGGGTTTGCCAGAAGGTTTCGGTGTCGATGGCAATCAGAAAGCGCAACGGCGGTCGCGCGCCCATGGCCGGCAGCTCGCTGACCAGCACTTTGTAGGGGTAGGGGCTTTCGGCCAGGCGCAGGTCACGCATGCCCAGTGCGCCATTGGCAAAGGCGCGGATGGCAGCGTCGGGCTGACCGTATTCGAAGGTGCTGTTGCCACTGACCACCCAGAAGCGGATGCGCCGGTCTTCCTCGCCAAGCAAGTTGAGCTTGTTGGTGATCTTGGCCCAGTGCTCGAGGGTGTCGTAGCGGGTCAGCGACGACTCCAGCACGCTGAAACGCGCTTCCAGTTCCGCTGCCGGCAGCAGGTCGAGGCTACGGTCGACCTGTTTGTACAGGGCACTGCCGATCACCAGGAACACGCCCAGCGCCACCAGGGTAAACAGCGCGCTCAGGCGCAGGGCGATGGAGTTAGTCGGCACGGTTTTCCAGAACATAGCCCATGCCTCGGATGGTGTGCAGCAGCTTGGTGTCGAAGGGGCCGTCGAGCTTGGCCCGCAGGCGCTTGATCGCTACTTCGACGACATTGGCGTCGCTGTCGAAATTGATGTCCCAGACCAGTTCGGCAATGGCCGTTTTCGAGAGGATCTCGCCCTGGCGCCGGGCCAGCACGCTGAGCAGCGAGAATTCCTTGGCGGTCAGGTCCAGGCGTTGCCCGGCGCGGCTGGCCTTGCGGCTGATCAGGTCGACCCAAAGGTCGGCAACCTGGATCTGCACCGGTTCGTGGCTGCCGCTGCGGCGGGTCAGGGCCTGCAGGCGGGCCACCAGTTCAAGGAAGGAAAACGGTTTGCCAAGGTAGTCGTCGGCGCCTTCGCGCAGGCCATGAATACGGTCTTCGACCCGCTCACGGGCGGTGAGCATGATCACCGGGGTCTGCTTGCGCGCGCGTAGGGCGCGCAGCACACCGTAGCCGTCCAGGCCCGGGAGCATGACGTCGAGGACGATCACCGCATAGTCGCCTTCAAGGGCCAGGTGCAGGCCGTCGATGCCGTCGCGGGCCAGGTCCACGGTGAAGCCCTGTTCGGTGAGACCGCGGTGCAGGTAGTCGGCGGTCTTTTCTTCATCTTCGATAATCAGCACGCGCATGTTCGGCTCTCAACTGGCAGGGGACTGCGCCACGCGTTGCGATGCCTGGCGCCGATGGAACAAGCGCTCCAGGGCCAAGTATATGATCGGCGTGGTGAACAGTGTCAGCGCCTGGCTGACCAGCAGGCCACCGACCACGGCAATACCCAGGGGCTGGCGCAGCTCGGCCCCCGCGCCCATCCCGAACATCAACGGCACGGCGCCCAGCAACGCGGCGAGGGTGGTCATCATGATCGGCCGGAAACGCGTCAGGCAGGCCTGGTGGATCGCCTGCTCGGGGCTCATGCCCTGGGTGCGCTGGGCATCGAGGGCGAAGTCGATGAGCAGGATGCCGTTTTTCTTGACGATACCGATCAACAGCACGATGCCGATCAGGCCCATGATGCTGAAGTCCTGGCCGGTCAGCCACAGCAGCGCCAGGGCGCCAAGCCCGGCCGAGGGCAGCGTGGAGATGATGGTCAGCGGATGGACGAAGCTCTCGTAGAGCACGCCGAGGATGATGTACACCGCCACCAGCGCGGCGAGGATCAGCCACGGCTGGCTCGACAGCGAGCTCTGGAAGGCCTGGGCTGCGCCCTGGAAGTTGCCGATGATCGAGTCGGGCATGCCCAGTTCGCGCTGGGTGCGTTCGAGGATCTGCACGGCATCGCCCAGGGCCACGCCCGAAGCCAGGTTGAACGACAGGTTGGCCGCCGGGAACAGGCCGTCGTGGCTGATCGACAGCGGCCCGGTGCTGGGCGGCGCGACGTGGGCCAGTACCGACAGCGGCACCATCTCGCCACTCAGCGGCGAGCGCAGGTAGAAATAGTTGAGGCTTTCGGCCTTGCCACGCTGGCGGGCGTCGAGTTCGAGGATCACCTTGTACTGGTTGGTCTCGGTCTGGAACTCGCTGATCTGGCGCTGGCCGAAGGCATCGTAGAGCGCCTGGTCGACATCGTTGGTGGTCAGGCCGAAGCGTGCGGCCGCCTTGCGGTCGATCTCGATGCGGGTGACGCTGGCGCCCAGCTGCAGGTCGTTGGACAGGTCGCGAAACGCCGGGTTGGCCTTCAGGCGTTCGGTCAGGCGTTGGGTCCACAGGTTAAGCGCCGCACCATCGTTACTCTTGAGCACGTACTGGTACTGGCTGCGGCTGGGGCCGGAACTCAGGTTGATGTCTTGCCCGGCACGCAGGTAGAGGACCACGCCCGGTACCTTGGCCAGTTTCGGGCGCAGTCGATCGATGAACTCGCTGGCCGAGACATCGCGGTCGGCGCGGTCCTTGAGGGTGATCCAGAACCGGCCGTTGGCGATGGTCTGGTTGCTGCCGGTGACGCCCACCGCGTGGGAGAACGCCTTGACCGCCGGATCGGCCTCGATGACCTTGGCCAGCGCCTGGTGCTTTTTGATCATGTCCGGGTAGGAGATGTCGGCCGCGCCTTCCGAGGTGCCGAGGATGAAACCGGTGTCCTGCACCGGAAAGAACCCTTTGGGGATCGCCACGTAGCCGACCACGGCCAGTGCCAGGGTGACGCCGAAGATCCCCATCATCATCCGCTGATGCGCCAGGGCCTTGACCAACACGCGTTCGTAGCCGGCCAGCAAGTGCTCGCCGAAGGTCACCTTATGCGCGTCGCCGTGTACCGGGCGGTCCATGAACAACGCGCAGAGGGTCGGCGCCAGGGTCAGCGAGACCACCACCGAAATCAGGATGGTCGAGGTCGCGGTAAGGGCGAACTCCTTGAACAGGCGGCCGACAACACCGCCCATGAACAACAACGGAATGAACGCGGCCACCAGCGAAAAGCTGATCGAGACCACGGTAAAGCCGATTTCCCCGGCGCCCTTGATCGCGGCCTCGCGCTTGCCGTCGCCCGCTTCCAGGTGGCGGTGAATGTTCTCCACCACCACGATCGCGTCGTCGACCACAAAGCCCACGGCAATGACGATGGCCACCAGGGTGAGGTTGTTGAGGCTGAAGCCGAACAGGTACATCAGGGCAAAGCTGGCGACCAGCGACACCCCCAGCACCGCCGAAACAATCAGCGTCGCCGACCACTGGCGCAGGAACAGCGCCATCACCCCGATCACCAGGATGACGGCGATCATCAGGGTGATCTCGACCTCGTGCAGCGAGGCGCGGATGGTTTGCGTGCGATCGTTGAGTACCGACACCTCGACCGAAGCCGGAAGCATCTGCTCCAGACGCGGTAAGGCTTCCATGACCTGGTCGACGGTGTCGACGATATTGGCCCCGGGCTGGCGGAAGATCACCAGGTTCAAGCCCTGTTGCTCGCCGGACCAGGCTTTGACATAAGCGTTCTCGGCGCCATAGATGACCTTGGCGACATCCTTCAGGTGCACGGGGGCGCCGTCGCGGTAAGAGACGATCAGTTGCGCATACTCGTCGGGATGAAACAGTTGGTCGTTGGTCGCCAGGGTCGAGACGCTGTTCTCGCCATACAAAGCGCCTTTAGCCAGGTTCAGGCTGGTTTGCTGGATCGACTGGCGCAGGTCGGCCAGGGTCAGGCCCAGGGCGGCAAGTTTTTCTGGCTGCGCCTGCACGCGGATGGCCGGGCGCAACTGGCCGGTAATGTTGATCAGGCCGACGCCTTCGATCTGGCTCAATTGCCGGGCCAGCAGGGTTTCGGCGTAGTCACTCAGTTCGTTGGCGGGCATCTGTGCCGAACTGACGGTAAGGATCAGCACCGGGCTGTCGGCCGGGTTGACCTTGCGCCAGGTCGGTGGGCTGGGCATGTCCTGGGGCAGGCGGGCGGTGGCGGTGTTGATCGCCGCCTGGACTTCCTGGGCGGCGGTGTCGATGCTTTTTTCCAGGGTGAACTGCAAGATCAGGTTGGTCGAGCCCAGGGCACTGCTCGAGGTCATCTGGGTCATGCCGGGGATGGCGCTGAACTGCACCTCCAAGGGGGTCGCCACCGAGGAGGCCATGGTCTCTGGGCTGGCACCGGGCAATTGCGCGGTCACCTGAATGGTCGGGAAATCGGCTTCGGGAAGCGGCGCCACCGGCAGGCGCGGAAAGGCGATAACGCCGAGCAGCACCAGGGCGAAGGTCAGCAGCAGGGTGGCAACCGGGCGGTCGATGCACCAGGCCGAGATCGAGCCGCGCGCGTTCATGGCTGCACCTGGCGGTCGGCAACGTCTTCAGGCGCGGCGGTTTCGGCAGCGACTTCCACCGTGGCACCGGGCTTGAGCCGCGACTGGCCGTCGGAGACCAGCTTGTCGTCCTTGCTTACACCGGCAACGATGTTCAGCGCGCTGTCCTGGTACAGCACCTTGACCGGCACGCTCTCGACCTTGTCGCCGACCAGGCGGTAAACGTAATGGCCGTCGATGCCGCGTTGCACAACTTGCGGTGGGACTACCAGCGCCTGCTGGTCGAGGGCGGTCTGCAGCTTCAGGGTTACCAATTGGCCCGGCCACAGGCGCGCACCGGGGTTGGCGAACTCGGCCTTGACCCGGATGGTGCCGGTGTTGGCCGCGACCTGGTTGTCGATCAGGGTCAGGTGGCCTTCGGCGAGCAAGGTGCCGCCGCTGTCGCCGTCACCTTCCAGGTAGGCCTGCACCACCGCAGCCGGCTGTGCCTTGAGCAGGCCCTGCAAGGTTGGCAGCATGTTTTGCGGCAAGGAAAACTCGACGCCGATCGGGTCGATCTGGGTAACGCTGAACAGCCCCTGGGTGTCGGCCACGCGCAGGAAGTTGCCTTCATCGACATTGCGAATGCCGACCCGGCCGGTCACCGGCGACAGAATCCGGGTATAGGACAACTGCACCTGGGCAGCTGCAATGGCCGCCTGGTTGCCCTGCACCGTGGCTTGCAACTGGTTGAACAGCGCCTGTTGCTGGTCGAGGGTCTGGCGCGATACGCCGTTGTCGATACTCAGCTCCCGGTAGCGCTTGAGGTCGACGCCCGCCACACCCAGTTGCGCCTGGCTCTGGCCGAGCTGGGCCTTGGCCTGCTCAAGGCTGGCGCGGATGGCGCGGTCGTCGATGGTTGCCAGCAGGTCACCTTCTTTCACCCACTGGCCTTCCTTGACCAGCAGCTGCGTCAGTACGCCTTCGACTTGCGGGCGGATCACCACGCTGTGCAGCGACAGCACCGACCCGATGGCGCTGGCAAAGCGCGGCACGTCTTGTTGCTTGACGGCGACGACGCGGATCGGGATGGCACTGAGGTGCACGGTTTTTTCTTCGCCCGAGCGCTCGAACAGCCACGCGGCAGTGCCTGCCAGGGCCAGGAGAACAGCGCAGATCACGAGGGAACGGGTGGGGATACGCATAGGTGCTGGACACCGCCGACAGAAAAGGAGCGTGAGTTTAAGTCAGTTATAGCGGCCCGACCGGGTCAGCAACGTGACGCCTAACTGACAGCGCTGACAGGTTGCCGGGTGGGTGTGAAGGGCAGTGGACTGCACCGGAGTCGGCTACTGGCAAATTGCCAATATCCTGCGCTGGATCAATGAATCAGGTCAATTTGCCACTAGCATCGTATGCCCTGCCGATTCTCCCCAATAACAACGAGTGCCTCCGATGAAGAGCAATATGCCTGTGACCGGTCGCAATGTGGATTATCCCGGTGACGCCAACATCCTTTCCACCACTGACCTTTCCAGCACGATCACCTACGCCAATGATGATTTTGTCACGGTCAGCGGGTTCAGCCGTGAAGAACTGATGGGCAGCGCGCACCATATCGTGCGCCATCCGGATATGCCGTCGCAGGCATTCGCGCAAATGTGGCAGACCCTCAAAAGTGGCCGGTCGTGGATGGGGCTGGTGAAGAACCGCTGCAAAAATGGCGATCACTATTGGGTCAGCGCGTTCGTTTCACCGATTGCCAGCCAGGGGCAAACGGTGGAGTACCAGTCGGTCAGGACCAAGCCGTCGGTCGATCAGATCGAGGCGGCCGAGCGTTGTTATGCACAGCTGCGCAGCGGCAAAACGCCGTGGTGGCAGCGTCTGCCTGTGTTTGGCCTGGGCACGCAACTCTGGGCCGGTGTGACCTTGGGGGTGGTGCTGGCGTTGGCCCTGAGCCGGTTGCTCGCACCATTGCTACCTTGGCCAGAAGTCATCGAATTGCTGCTCGCCAGTGGCTTGAGCGCGGTGGTGATCATGGCCGTGCTCAGACCCTTTCGGCGCTTGTGTGCCGAAGCAAAAAGTATTGCCGACAATCCGTTGAGCCAGCACCTTTACACAGGCCGGCGCGATGGCATCGGCCAGATCGACTTCGCCCTGCGCATGCTCAAAGGCCAGCTCGGCGCGGTGGTCGGGCGCATCGGCGACACCTCAAGGCGCCTGGCCGGGCACAGCGGGTCGCTGGCGCAGTCGCTGCAAAGCAGCCACAGCAGCAACCTTGAGCAGCAGGGCGAAGCGGACCAGATCGCTACGGCAATCAACCAGATGACTGCCAGCGTCGCCCAGGTCGCCAGCAATGCCCAGCAAGCGTCACAGGCCGCTGATCAGGCCGAAGGCGAAACCCGAGCCGGGCATCAGCTGGTCGATCTCAACCGCAGTGCGATTCAGGAGCTGGCCAGCTCGCTGGGGACCGCCACGGAAGTTATCCACACCCTGCAGCATCACAGCAGCGAGATCACCGGGGTGGTCGAGGTGATCCGCGCGATTGCCGAGCAGACCAACCTGCTGGCGCTCAATGCCGCCATCGAGGCGGCCCGGGCCGGTGACCAGGGCCGTGGCTTTGCCGTGGTGGCCGATGAGGTACGCGGCCTGGCCCAGCGCACGGCGCAGTCGACCCACGAGATTCAGCGCATGATCAGCGTATTGCAGAACGGTGCGCGCGACGCGGTGCAGGTGATGCAGCAAAGCAGCGAGCATGCCGGGCACAGTGTCGAGCAGGCGCTGCGCGCCGCCAGTGCGCTGGACGGTATCAGCCTGCGGGTCAACCAGATCAGCGAGATGAGCGTGCAGATCGCGGCCGCGGTGGAGCAGCAGAGTCAGGTCAGCGAGAGCATCAACCGCAACATCATCAGCATTCGCCAGGCCAGTGAGTCCACGGTGCAGGTCGGCCAGCAGAGTCACCTCAGTGCCAGCGATGTCGCGGCGCTGGCCGAAGACCTGCGCCGCCTCGCCGCCGAGTTCTGGCGGCGCTGTCACTGAACTGGCGGGCTCAGCTTTCGCTGTAGGCCACAGCCCGCGCCGCCACGATCAGGCAGTCGGTGAGTTCTGGCGAGGAGAACTTGGTGAGCACCGCGTTGGCACCCGCCAGGCGGGCTTTTTCGCTGTTCATCGCACTGTCCAGCGAGGTATGCAGCAGTACGTAGAGGTGCTTGAAATCCGGCGTTTCGCGCAGGGTACGGGTGAAGGCAAAGCCGTCCATCTCGGACATTTCGATGTCCGAGACCACCACGTTGATTTCCTGATCGGTGCCTTGCAGGTCCAGCAGGGTGTTGATCGCATCCTTGGCGCTGCGCGCGGTGTGGCATTCGATGCCGAGGCTGCGCAGGGTATGCACCGACTGCTGCAGGGCCACCTGGCTGTCATCGACGACGAGGATGTTGGTGGCGGCCAGGACCGCGGCGTCGTCCGGGTTCAATTCGCTGATGATCGGCTCATGCGCTGGCGGTGCGATGCCATGGATGACCTTTTCGATGTCCAGCACCTGCACCAGGGTGTTGTCGACGCGGGTGACGCCGGTGATGAACGACTTGTTGCCCGAGCCGAACGGCGGCGGCTTGATGTCGGTGCTCAGGCAGTGAACGATTTTGCTTACCGCCTGCACATGCAGGCCCTGCTTGGAGCGGCTGATGTCGGTAACGATCAGGCAGCCGCCCAGCGGGTCTTCAAGCGGCCGCTCGCCAATGGCGCGCGACAGGTCGATGACCGACAGCGAATTGCCGCGCAGGGTGGCCACGCCTTTGACGTGCGGGTGCGACTCCGGCAGTTTGGTCAGCGGCGGGCACGGGATGATTTCACTGACCTTGAGCAGGTTAATGGCCATCAGCTTGCCGCTGCGCAGGGTGAACAGCAGCAGCGACAGCGAGTCGGCGCGGGCATTGTGCGAGGCCATAGGCACCTTCAGGACAGATTGAATGGGGAGATGCCGGGTTATCGACCCGACAGCCCCAGGCTTTAATCACTCAGGCAAATCAGCGTAGCCCCAGGCGTTTGGCCAGGCGACTGAGGTTGGCCCGGTCCAGGCCCAGCTCGCGGGCGGTGCTGGCCCAGTTGTGCTCATTGCGCTCGAGGCTGGCCTGGATCAGTTGGCGCTGATAGTCGTCCAGGGCCTGGCGCAAGTCGCCGCTGGGCAGCGACGTGGCAGCGGGCGGCAAGGCGGCTTGCTGCCCGGGCGCTGGTTCGACGGGACGCAGGTCGAGGTCGTGGGCATCCAGGGTGAGGATCTTCGGGCGCTGGCGGTGTTGCCCCAAGGCCTTGAGCGCCGAGCGCCCGATCAGGTGCTCCAGCTCACGCACGTTGCCCGGCCAGTCGTAGGCCAGCAGGGCGGCCTGGGCTTCTGCACTCAGGCGCAGGCTGCCCAGGCCCATGCGCGAGCGGTTCTGTTCGAGAAAGTAGCCGCTAAGCAACAGCACATCGCGACCGCGTTCGCGCAGCGGCGGGACCCACAGCGGGTACACGCTCAGGCGATGATAGAAGTCGGCGCGGTAGCGGCCGGCGCGCACTTCTTCGGCCAGGTCGCGGTTGGTCGCGGCAATCAGGCGCACGTCGACGCGGTGCTCCTGGTCGGAACCCAGGCGTTGCAGCTGACCGCTCTGCAGCACGCGCAACAGCTTGGCCTGGACCGTCAGCGACAACTCGCCGACCTCGTCGAGAAACAGCGTGCCGCCGTTGGCCAGCTCGAACTTGCCCCGACGCTCGCCAACGGCACCGGTAAAGGCGCCACGCACATGGCCGAAAAGCTCGCTCTCCACCAGCGTGTCGGGCAGGGCCGCGCAGTTGAGGCTGATCAAGGGTTGCTGGGCACGGCTGGAGGCTTGATGGATTGCTTGCGCGACCAGCTCCTTGCCGACCCCGGTTTCGCCGGTGATCAGCACGGTCAGGTCGCTGCTGCCCACCAGCTGGATTTCCTCCAGCAGGCGCTTGTGGGCTTTACTCTGACCGATCAGCTCTTTGTGTTGCTGGCCGCTGGCCTGGCGGTAGACCTCGGCCCGTTCGTGTTCATCTTTGGCGCGCAGGGCCAGGCGTTCGATGCGCTCAGCGACATTCACTGTGGCGGCCGCGAGGCTGGCAAAGGCCTGCAAGGCATCGAGTTCGACCTGTTGGAATTGCTCCGGGTCCAGGGCATCGAGGGTCAGCAGGCCCCAGGGCTGCTCATCGACAAACAGCGGGCAGCCCATGCAGTCGTGGACTTCCAGGTGCTGGTGCAAGCCCTCGACCAACCCGTCGTAGGGGTCGGGCAGTTCGCTGTCGCTGGCAAAGCGGGTCGGTTCGCTGCTGCTGAGGATTGCCTCGAAGCGCGGGTGCTCGCTGACCTTGAAGCGTCGGCCCAGGGTGTCGGTGCTCAGGCCGTCGACGGCCAGCGGCACCAGCCATTCACCGTCCAGGCGCAGCAGCGCGGCGGCGTCGCAGGGCAGCAGGGCGCGCATGGCTTCGAGCAGGCGACGGTAGCGTTCGCGCTCGGGCAGGTCGCGGGACAGGTCGCTGACCAGCGGCAGCAAGGCGGTGAGCAGGGATTTTGCGGTCATAAAGACTCCTGTTGGTCTTAATGACTATATTCCTCTTGTGGTCTTTTTGACTAATTAATTTATAAGCTGTTGATTTATAAAGATTTAATAGTTGGCACGAAACCTGAAATAACAACTGCATTCATAAAGCAGCCACAGGCTCAGGAGTCATACATGCTCAATGCCCAGGATCGTGCAATCGTCAAAGCCACCGTCCCTCTGCTGGAAAGCGGCGGTGAAGCGCTGACCACCCACTTCTACAAGATGATGCTCAGCGAGTACCCCGAAGTGCGTCCGCTGTTCAACCAGGCCCACCAGGCCAGCGGCGACCAGCCACGGGCTCTGGCCAACGGCGTGCTGATGTATGCCCGGCACATTGACCAGCTCGAACAGCTGGGTGGCCTGGTCGGTCAGATCATCAACAAGCATGTGGCCTTGCAGATCCTTCCGGAACATTACCCGATCGTCGGTAGCTGCCTGCTGCGCGCCATCGAAGAGGTGCTGGGCAAGGAAATCGCTACCCCCGAAGTGATTGCAGCCTGGGGCGCGGCGTACCAGCAACTGGCCGATATCCTGATCGGCGCCGAAGGCGACATCTATGCACAGAAGGCGGCGGCCCCGGGTGGCTGGCGCGGTGCGCGTCAGTTCACTCTGGTCAAGCGCGTCGAGGAAAGCAGCGAGATCGTTTCCTTCTACTTTGCCCCGGTGGATGGCGGCGCGATTCTCAAGGCCGAGCCGGGCCAGTACATCGGTTTGCAACTGTTCATCGATGAGCAGGAGCAGCGCCGCAACTATTCCCTGTCGGCCCTGAGCAATGCCGGCCAGTACCGCATCAGCGTCAAACGCGAAGACGGCGGCAAGGTCTCCAACTACCTGCACGAGCAGATGAAGGAAGGCGACACGATCAACCTGTTCCCGCCATCGGGTGAATTCACCTTGAGTGCCAGCGACAAGCCGCTGGTGCTGATCAGTGGCGGCGTGGGCATTACCCCGACCCTGCCAATGCTCGAAGCCGCCCTCGACAGCGGTCGTCTGGTGCACTTTATCCACTGCGCACGCAACGGTGCGGTGCACGCCTTCCGAGACTGGGTGGATGAACTGGCTGCGCGTCATCCGCAACTCAAGCGCTTCTACTGCTACGCCGAAGACGACGGCGTGAGTGAGCCTGGTGATGCCCTGGGCCTGTTGACGGCCGACCAGTTGGGCCAGTGGCTGCCACAAGACCGTGACCTGGATGCCTACTTCCTGGGCCCCAAAGGCTTCATGGCCAGCATCAAGCGCCAGCTCAAGGGCCTGGGTGTGCCTGAACAGCAGAGCCGCTACGAGTTTTTCGGCCCGGCCAGCGCCCTGGAATAACCCGGTTTTTCCCACCTGCGCGTGAACGGACAAGGCACAGCCAGCAATGGCTGTGCCTTGCGGCATTTGGTCGCCTTCTCAAACAGGGTGCCTGGCCTTTTTACTGCATGCAGATAAAGCGTCATGTGCGTGCCGCATCATCCTTCTCGCCGTATCAAGGAAACCGAAATCGTGAACATCAATTGGGCTGACAAACTGCGCAAAGGCCTGCATGGCTCAGCCGACTCGCTGGGCAACCTTTGCGTCGAAGCGTTTCACTATCTGGCGTTGTTCGGGATTGGTGCGATCACCGCCTATGCGGCGGTAGCGACCTTCATCGACATGCTCAGCAAGGGCGGTGTCAGCGTCGATGACATCCTGTTGCTGTTCATCTACCTCGAGCTCGGGGCCATGGTCGGGATCTACTTCAAGACCAACCACATGCCGATCCGCTTCCTGCTCTATGTCGCGATCACGGCACTGACCCGTTTGCTGATCGGCGACGTCTCGCACCACAAGGCGCCGGATGTCGGCCTGCTGTATGTGTGCGGCGGCATCTTGCTGCTGGCATTTGCCATTCTGGTGGTGCGCTATGCCTCGTACCAATACCCGTCGACCAAAGCTATCGATGCGAGCGGCAAAGAGATCGAAGAGTCGAAGTAGCCTGCATGGCGGCTAGCACTTCCATGGCGTTGTGGCCCTGCTCGATGGCGATGCCGAACTGGACGCTTTCGATCAGATGTTGCAGGCGTTTGGGGTCGTTGCGCTGGGCCGGGCTGATCAGCCGCTTGGCCACCACCCCTTGTTCGTTGGACAGGGTCAGCATGATGCTGCCGTCCAGTCGCTCGATGCTCAGGTTGACGCGATAGTGCGGTGCGAAAGCGTCGTTGATCTGCTCGAAAGGATTGATCATGGGGCTTCACCTGCGAAAGACATGCAGTGATTGACCGGGTGAGGGTGGGTTGGTTCAGCAGGACTGCTCAATGGCTGTTGTGGGGAGGACTGATGTCGAGCGCATGTGCTGGCTGGCTCCTTGTCGCAGCACCAGGAATGTACAGCTACAAAAAAAGGCGAGCCCACTGGGCTCGCCTTTTTACCGTCTGCGTTCTGCTTATTTTTTATCAGCTGATGCTGCGAGCTTGCTCGTTCTCCAGGAACTCTTCCTGCAGCAGACCGTCATTCTGGGCGCCGTCGACGCTTTGCTGAGCGACGGCGCGTTTGCTGCGCAGTTTGCCGTAGAAGTGCTCCAGGGCATGGTTGAGCTTGATTGCGGCACCTTCGACAGCCTGGTCGAGCGATGCGGATTTATGGCTCACGGAAATCGGTTGATGGCCTTTTGGGCGTGCCTCCATCTGGCAGCGTTTGTCATGCGGACCGGGCTTGTCGCCGTTCTCGTCGCGCAGGTGGACCTCAACGCGGGTGAGGTCTTCTTCAAATCGTTCGAGCGTGCTTTCCAGTGTGCTGCGGACCCACTCTTCCAGTCGAATGTTGCCTTGAATATGGTTGTCGCTATTGACTTGGATTTGCATAGTTCAATCCCTTATTCAGCTAGCTCGCAAGAGAATCGATGGGGCCGTTGCGGCCGGTGGAACTCATCGCCTCTTGACTACAAGGTCAGGCACTTGGCGCAACATTTCAACCCCTTGAAGAAGAAAAATATCTTGTAGCAAAAAGCCCGGCGGCGGCCGGGCTTTTGCATGCGCTGGATCAGAACGCGACCGAGGTCTGCAGGTATACCGTACGAGGTTCACCCACGTACTTGCCCTTGTTGTTGTCGTCAAACGAGCGGGTGTAGTACTGGTGATTGAAGAGGTTTTTCACCCCGACGGCGACGTTCAGGTTGGACAGCTGCGGGCCGAAATCATAGGCGGCACGGCTGCTGAACAGCATGTAGCCAGGGATGCGGCCGGTGCTGCCGTCGGCGCTTTCGCGGGTGGTGTTGGCGTTGTCGGCGAACTGGTCGCTCTGGTAGGTGCTGTCCAGGTTGAGCTGCCACGGGCCCTCGGTGTAACCAACCCCCAAGGTGCCTTTGTGGCGCGAGGAGAAGGGCACGCGATTGCCCTTGTTCGGCCCGTCTTCGCGGATTTTAGCGTCAACAAAGGCGTAGGTTGCGTAAACGTCGAAACCGGCCAGCGCAGGGTTCAAACCTTCGAGGGCGTACTTGACGCTGGTCTCGATGCCCTGGTGACGGGTTTCGCCGCGGGCAATCACCGAATCATTGGTCTGGTTGCTTTCGTACTGGTTGTCGAAGTTGATCAGGAACGCACCGATTTCGGCCTGCAGCAGGCCATCGTCGTAGCGCGTGCCCAGTTCCCAGGTACGCGCCTTTTCCGGTTTGACTTCGCCGCTGCTGACCCGGTTGGGCATCTGGCTGTACTGCACGCTGCCGAAGGAGCCTTCGGTGTTGGCATACAGGTTCCAGCTGTCGGTCAGGTGGTACATGACGTTCAGGGCCGGCAACGCGGTGTTGTAGTCGCCCTGGTAGCGCACGCCGTTGATCTTGTTGGTCTGCTCCGAGTCGATCATCTCGTAGCGGATGCCCGGTGTGATGGTCCACTGGCCGATGTCGATGCGGTCATCGAGGAAAATCGCATGGGCGTCGGTGCTGCCACGGGTGTCGCGGTCTTTGCGGCTGGCGGTGGTGGGCAACTGGTCGGCGCTGAGCGGTTCGCGGTAGCGCAGTTCGTGGCTGGCCTCGTTGATGTAGCGGTAGCCCACCCCGACTTCATGCCAGCTTTCGCCCATGGCAAAGCCCTGCGACAGGCGGGTTTCGATGCCGCGCACCCAGTATTCGCGGGGTGACAGCGAGATAAAGTTGCCCTGGTCCAGGTAGCCGCTGCGCAGGGTCTTGGTGAAGAAGCTGTTGACGCTGAACTGGCGGGCATCTTCCTTGTAGTCGTAACCGAGATTGAACATGGTCCGGCGGCCCCAGAACTTGTCCTGCAAGCGGGTCGACTGGTACGGGTCGGCATCGTAGTCGGCAACGCTCAGGCCACCGGGCATCTGTGCTTCGCCTTCGTAGTACTGGGCCATGGCGTGCAGGCTGTTGGCTTCGTCGAGCTGCAGTTTGCCTTTGAGGATCAGGTCGTCGATCTGCGTGTCGCTGTGCTCGCGCCAGTCGCCACCGCGGGTGCCGGAGTAGAGCAGGGCGCCGCCCAGGCCGTTGTCGTTGGTGCCGCCGGCCAGCAGGTTGGCGCTGGTCTTGAAACCGTCATGGCTGGAGGACGGGCTGGTCTGGGTCTGGAAACCGGCCTTGACTGTAGGCTCGTCGGGAATCGCCCGGGTCACGAAGTTGACGATACCGCCGACGTTTTGCGGGCCGTAGCGCACGGCACCACCGCCGCGCACGACATCCACGGCATCCATGTTGCCCATGCTGATGGGCGCAAACGACAGCTGCGGCTGGCCGTACGGGGCGAAAGGCACCGGAATGCCGTCCATCAGCACCGTCGAGCGCGATGCCAGGCGCGGGTTGAGCCCGCGAATGCCGAAGTTCAGCGCCATGTCGTGGCTGCCGGTGCCGTTGTTTTCCGGGGCGTTGACGCCAGGAATGCGGTTGAGGACTTCACGGGCGGTGGTGGCACCACTGCGCTCGAATTCTTCACGGCGCACCACATCGCGGGCACCGGCGTGTTCGAACACATTGTCCTGCTGGGCCGCGCCCAGCCAGTCACCGACCACCGACGACACGCCCAGCTCTACCGGCGCAGTGGCAGGCGTCGCCGGTTGCAGGCTGTAGGCGTTGTCGCCTTCAGCACGGGCTTGCAAGCCGCTGCCTTGAAGCAGAATGTCGAGGGCTTGCTGCGCGCTGTACTGGCCGTGCAAGCCCGGGCTCTGCAGGCCTTGGGTAACCTGAGAGCCAAACGAAATCAACACACCGCTCTCGCGACCGAACTGGTTCAGGGCGGCTTCCAGCGACATCGGTGCGATCTGGTAGCTGCGCGCAACACTGTCGTCGGCGTGGGCCGGCACGGCGGCGAAGCTCAGGCCGGCACCAAACAGCACGGCACGAAGGGACTGGGCAAGTGGACTCGGGCGAAGGGGCATGCAAGGGGTCCTTGAGAAGGTCAACGCAAAGGGTTCTGCCTTCTCTGTCACGCGAGATGAAATATCGGCTCAGAAGATTTGAAAAAAACTCAGGCCCTGGCTTCGACCGTGACCCAGTAGCGGGTAAAGCGCCGCACCCGCACGGGCAGGGCAATCTCCAGCAGGTCGAGAATGCGCTCGCTGTCGGCCAGTGGATAACTGCCGGAGATCAGCAGGCCGGCCACCTCGGGGGCGCAATTGAGCTGGCCACGGCGGTAGCGGCCGAGGTCGGCAAGAAAGTCGTCAAGGCGCCTGTGCGAGGCGACCAGCATGCCGTCGACCCAGGCCCCGGCATTGCTGTCGAGCGCTTGCCGGGCCTGCCACTGCGGGCTATTGAAGCGCGCCTGATAGCCTGCCGCCAGCGGGTTGCCGGCGAGCTGGGCGGTGCCCTGGTAGATCCCGAGCTGGCTGTAGCGCTCGAACTGGCGCAGGTTGTAGCGGCCTGTGCCCAGCTGCAGCAAGCCAAAGTCGGTGAGCAGGTGCAGCGGACGGGCATCCTCGGCAACGCTCAGCTGGATTTCACCGTCCAGCAGGCGTATCAGCCGTTGCTGGCTGTCAAAGCGGACATCAACGGCGCTGCGGGTGTTCAGGTGCAGCTGGCTGCCATCATCGAGTTGCTGGCGGCGGCGTTCGCCCACCGGGCTGCGATAGTCGGCGAGCAGGCCCGGTACCGGGTTGTGCTGTTGCAGGGTCAAACCGGCCGCGCCGCCAACCCCCAGAATCAGCAAGGTCTTGAGTGCCCGACGGCGGCTGGCCGAACGCGGCGCCTGCAAGGCTGCATGGGCCAGCGGCGAGGACAGGCCCCGCAAGCGCTGGTTGACCCGCTGAATATGCTCCCAGGCGCGGCGGTGCTCTTCGTGGGCCTGCAGCCACTGTTGCATGGCCTGCTGCTGGCGCGGGTCGAGTGCGCCACCTTGCAGTTCGATCAGCCAGTGCACGGCCTGCTCGGCCACCTGCGGGGAAAATTCCGCGTGGGAGGTGTTCACAGGGCGAAGTAACAGCGCATGGCCGCCTTGTTCAGGTCGCGTTTGACAGTGGCCAGCGAGATGTTCAGTTGCGCAGCGATTTCGCCATAGCTCAGGCCGTCGACCTGGGCCATCAGGAAAGCGCGCTTGACCCGTGGTGCCAGGCCGTCGAGCAGGCGGTCCAGTTCCAGCAGGGTTTCGAAGATGATTGCCCGGTGTTCTTCCGAAGGCGCCAGTGCTTCGGGTAACTGGGCCAGCGCCTGGTAGTAGGCGCGCTCGACATCCTGACGCCGGTAATGGTTGAACAGCACCCGCTTGGCGACAGTGGTGAGGAACGCCCGTGGTTCGTTGAGCACCGGCGTTTCCCGCGCCTGCAGCAGGCGCATGAAGGTGTCGTGGGCCAGGTCGGCGGCGTTGTCCGGGCAGCCCAGGCGTTGTCGCAACCAGCTGGTGAGCCAGTTGTGATGGGCGTGGTAAAGGCCTTCAAGCGAGGAAGAAGGGGCGCTGGGCACCGTGAACACTCCGGCGCCACAATGCGCAACAGAATAAGAATTGTTCGCATTGTAGTTTTTTTTTTAAGCGATCAGCAAACGTTTGGTGACTGGAGGTCATGTCGACTCGGGCCAGCACTCTGAACTTTGCTTATGAGAATATTAATCATTATTATTGGCGTCTCTTCGATATGGATGGACGCCATGAACCTTAAAGTCGCCGCACTGCCCGTGAGTTATCGCCTGGCCGTGACATCGCGTTGCCTGGCAGCAGTGTTGGGCGGCTATGTGTTGGCGGCCATGGCCAGTGTCTGCGTGACCTTGCTGGCGCCCATGCCCAAAGCCGAGGCGGTAATCAGCGGCATGATGCTGTCGTTCCTCTTCTACCTGGTGGCGTTTCTCTGGTGCTTTGCCTGCCGCAGCGCCTGGCATGCCTGGTGGGGTGTGCTGCTGCCGAGCCTGGTGCTGGGGGCGATCAACGGCCTGGCTTACTGGGCAGGCAACTGATGAAAGAGGGTTTTCGCCAGGCGATGGCCTGGCTGCACACCTGGACCGGGCTGATCTTCGGCTGGTTGCTGTTCGCGATTTTCCTGACCGGGACCCTGTCCTACTTCAAGGAAGAGATCAGCCACTGGGCCCAGCCCGAAGTCCCGGTGCGTGCGCTGGATGCGCCGGCGAGCCTGGCCCTGGCGCAGGATTACCTGCAACTGCATGCCCCGCAGGCGGCAAGCTGGTTCATTCGCCTGCCGGATGCCCGCGAGCCCGGGCTGAGTGTCAGCTGGCGTGCACCCGGTGGCGGGCGAAGGGATTTCGTCGACAAGACCCTCGCCCCCGCCAGCGGTGCCGAAATCCAGGCCCGGGACACACGCGGCGGCGAGTTCTTCTACCGGTTTCACTTTCAGCTGGAAATGCCCCACCCGTGGGGACGCTGGCTGACCACGTTTGCCGCCTTCATCATGCTGGTGGGGCTGGTGACCGGGATCATCACCCACAAGAAAATCTTCAAGGAGTTCTTTACCTTTCGCCCCGGCAAGGGCCAGCGCTCCTGGCTCGACGGCCACAACGCGATTGGTGTGCTGGTGCTGCCGTTTCACCTGATGATCAGCTACAGCAGCCTGGTGATATTCATGGCGATGGTCATGCCGGCGAGCATCATCGCCAGCTACGGCAACGACACCCGGGGCTTTTTCAATGATCTGTTCGCTGCGCCTGCCGAGGTCAGCGCGGCCGGTGTGAGCGCGCCGCTGATGCCATTGCCGGTGCTCTATGCCCAGGTGCAGGGGCAATCACCGGGCAGCCGTGTCGGCTGGATCGAAGTGCAGAACCCGGGTGACCAGAATGCCCGCGTACGCTTCAGCCGCCATGCCGGCGAGCGGATTGCCCACCAGCGCGGTGGTGGCTGGCTGTTCGATGGCGTCAACGGCACGCTGCAGGCGCAAAGCAGCCTTGAGGCGACGCCGATGCTGATCTCTGGCGGCATGTACGGTTTGCACATGGGTGAGTTTGCCGGCCCCTGGCTGCGCTGGTTGTATTTCTTCTTTGGCCTGGCTGGCACGGCGGTGATCGGCACGGGCCTGGTGATGTGGCTGGGCAAGCGTCAGCTCAAGCATGCCAAGCGTGATGCCCAGCCGTTCGAACTGCGTCTGGTCGAGGTGCTGAACATCGCCAGCATGAGCGGCCTGGTGCTGGGCGTGGCGGCGTTCTTCTGGGCCAACCGGCTGTTGCCGGTGGCGCTGGCGGGACGTGCCGACTGGGAGATCAGGTGCTTCTTCCTGCTTTGGGTGTTGTCGCTGCTGCACGCCATGCTGCGCCCCGGGCGCCGCGCCTGGGCCGAGCAGTTGAGCCTGGCGGCGGTGCTGTGGGCCGGTTTGCCGCTGCTCAACCAGCTCACCACTGGCCAGGGCCTGTTGCACTCGATTCCGGCGGGCGACTGGGCCATGGCCGGCTTCGACCTGACCGCGCTGGGCAGTGGCCTGTTCCTGGCCTGGGCGGCGGGCAAGATGTGGCGTACGCCGGTGGTGAGCAAGCGCGCGGCGAAACCGGCAAAAATGGCACGCAGCACCTTGATTGAAAGCGAGGTGGGCTGATGCTTGCAGTTGCCCTGTTCGGATTTGCCGGCTTTGCCGGCCTGTGCCTGTGTATGGAAAAACACTACAAGGAACTGCTCGGTCGTGTGCCGCCGGCGCGTCGCTTGCGCACCTTGCAGGTCGGTGGCTGGTCGTTGCTGCTGGTGGCGCTGTGGCTTGCCGTGGGCAACAGCGGCTGGGCGATGGGCCTGGTTGAGCTCGTCGCGGTATTGATGGGAGGCGTGACCCTGTGGGTATTCATGCTGCCGTATCAACCGCGCCTGCTGTTGGGGCTCGCGGCACTCAGCCTGGTTCTCGGGCCGGTGCTGGCGCTGTTGCCCGGGTAAACGCATGAACGAACCTTTCGAGGGGCCGGGTGAGCCGGCCGCAGACGTTGACGGCGCCAGCGGGCGTGCGCGTTTTCTTCAGGTGTTCCTGGCCCAGCGCCCGCGCATGGAGGCCCTGGTCAGCCGTCGGGTTGGCTGTCGTGCCACGGCCTCGGATTTGATCCAGGAGTTGTTCCTGCGCTTCTGGCGGCGTCCCCAGGTGCGGGTCGAGGCGCTGGATACCTACCTGCTGCGCTGTGCCGGCAACATTGCCATCGACCACCTGCGCAGCGAGGGCGCCCGCGAGCGGGTCAATGACACCTTGCAGTGGAGCCTGGACGATTGCTACGGTGCCGAACCGCACACGGCCTTCGAAGTCGACCACGACCTGCAGTGTATCGAGGCGGCCTTGCGTGAGCTGCCCGAGCGCACCCGGCAGATTTTCCTGCTCAACCGTGTGCACGGCCGCAAGTATGCCGAGATAGCCAAGGCCATGGGGATTTCCCAGAGCGCGGTGGAAAAACACATGATGCGCGCGTTGGACGCGTGCAAAGCCAGTATCGCCATGGCTCCGGCCGCGGCCCGCCAGCCAGGGAATGCACCATGACCCGCCCATCGATCACGCCGACTGCCGAGCAGGAACAGGCCGCCTTGCACTGGCTGAGCCAGATCAACGAGCAACCTGCCCTGGGCGAAAGCGCCGCGTTCAAACGCTGGCTGCTGGCCGACCCCGCGCACGCACAGGCCTATGCCCAGGCCCAGGCCCTGTGGCGGCTGACGGAAGGCCCGGCGCGCCACCTTGCCGGGCAAGAGGCGCAGACGCTGCAGCACTACCTGCAGACGATGGACCAGGCAAAGTCCGGCCGCTATTGGCGTCGGGGTGGCGTTTGCGCCGCCGTGGCGTGCCTGGTGCTGGCACTGGGCACCTTGGCCGGCTGGCATCCGGCCTACTGGCTGCAAGACCTGCAGGCCGACCATGTGACGGCGGCGGGGCAGGTGCAGCAGATTACCCTGGCCGATCAGTCGCGCATGACCCTGGATGCTGGCAGCGCTGTGGCGGTTGAGTTCAGCCACGGCCAGCGTCAGGTGCGGGTGCTCCGTGGCGCAGCATTTTTCCAGGTAACCCACACCGGTGAGCCGTTCGTGGTCGAAGCGGGCGAAGGCGCTGTGCACGTGCTGGGTACCCAGTTCGAGGGGCGCCGCGAGGCGGCCGGTGCCCAGGTGACGGTGTTGTCCGGGCGGGTCGGGGTGAACGCGGTGTCCGGGCAGGCGCAGCAGCTTCTGCAGAGCGGCCAGCGCCTGAGCTATCACGACACGCAGCTGGGCAGTGTCAAGACGGTGGATAGCGAAGCGCAACTGGCCTGGCGCCAGGGCTGGCTGAACTATTACCAGGTGCCGCTGAGCGTGGTGATCGATGACCTGGCCCGATACTACCCGGGGCGCATCCTCCTGCTCGACGGCGCGCTGGCGAGGCGTACGGTCAGCGGCAGCTTCCCTGCCGACCAGCCGTTGGCAGCGCTGGACTCGCTGGGCGCAGTGCTTGGCTTTAGCCGTCACACCCTGTTGGGGCGAGTGACGGTAATCCGCTGAAAAATATTTTCAATCGGGGGTGAGGTAACCCAGGGCGGCAGCCGTGTAGTGAGTGAAAGTGCGATTCATTCGCATACACTCATTCTTTCACAGGTCACCGGTCATGACGTTCAGGGCACCCCCTACTGCCGCACGCTACTTCTCCCTCTGGCTTGGCACCTCGATGCTGGTCACCTGCAGCGGGCTGCCGCTGATTGCCCAGGCGACTGAACAGCAGCAGTTCACCTTTGCCCAGCCAGGCAAACCCTTGGTGCAGGCCTTGAACGATTTCAGCCGGGTTACCGGCCAGAGCGTGATCTACACCATCGAGCTGCCGGCCATACAGGCCCCGGCACTCAGGGGTACGCTCAGTGCCGAGCAGGCGTTGCAGCAACTGCTCGGTACGTCGGGACTGGTGTACCGGCGCATCAACGCCCGCACCCTGACCGTCGAACCTGCCGCCAGCGAGGGCGTGCTGAACCTTGATGCGACCCAGGTCAGCTCCCGGGCGGATGCCGCCTACAGCTATCAACCGCCGCAGAACAGTTCGGTGATGCGCAGCCAGGCAGCGATCCAGGACATCCCGCAGGCGATCAACGTGGTGCCGGCCCAGGTGCTGGTCGACCAGACGCCGCGCAACCTCGATGACGCCCTGGCCAACGTCAGTGGCATCACCCAGGGCAATAACTTCGGTGGCACCCAGGACACGGTGATGAAGCGTGGCTTTGGTGACAACCGCGACGGTTCGATCATGCGTGACGGTATGCCGCTGGTGCAGGGCCGCAGCCTCAACGCCACCACCGAGCGGGTTGAGGTGCTCAAGGGGCCGGCTTCGCTGTTGTACGGCATTCAGGACCCGGGCGGGGTGGTCAACGTGGTCAGCAAGCGCCCGCAGCTACAGGGCTACAACGCCCTGAACCTGCGTGGCTCCAGTTACGGCAGCGGCAAGAATGGCAGTGGCGGCGGCCTCGACAGCACTGGTGCCCTGGGCGACAGCGGCTTTGCCTATCGGCTGGTGCTGGATCACGAAGACGAAGACTACTGGCGCAATTTTGGCGTGCACCGCGAGTCGCTGGTTGCACCGTCGCTGGCCTGGTACGGGGAGGCCACCCAGGTTGTGCTGTCGTATGAGCACCGCGAGTTTCTCTATCCCTTCGACCGTGGCACGGCGATCGATCCGCGCACCAATCATCCGCTGGATATCCCCAGTACCCGCCGCCTGGACGAGCCGTTCAACGACATGGAAGGGCGCTCGGACCTGTACCGGCTGGAAGTCGACCACCAGCTCAGTGATGACTGGAAGGCGCACTTCGGTTACAGCTTCAATCGCGAAACCTACGACGCCAGCCAGGTGCGGGTGACTGCGGTGAACCCGGCCAAAGGTACCCTGACCCGCAGCATGGACGGCACCCGTGGTGCCCTGAGCAGCGACCGTTTTGTCACCCTGAGCCTGGAAGGCACGCTGCAACTGGCCGGCATGCAACATGACGTGTTGTTCGGTTATGACAACGAGTACCGCAAAATTTATCGCGACGACCTGATCCGCCAGAGCAGCAAGACCACCTTCAGCTACCTCGACCCGATTTACGGTCGCGAAGTGGAGGGCACCACGGTGCGCGACAGCGACAGCGCCCAGACCGACAAGCTGCGCAGCGACTCGCTGTTTTTCCAGGATTCGGTGCACCTGGATGATCACTGGATCCTGGTGGCCGGTGCGCGCTATCAGATGTACGACCAGATCGCCGGACGCGGCCGGCCGTTCACCGCCAACACCAACAATAACGGCCAGACCTGGGTGCCGCGCCTGGGGCTGGCGTACAAGGTCGACGACAGCCTGTCGTTCTATGGCAGCTACACCGAGTCGTTCAAACCCAACTCGAGCATTGCGCCGTTGACCGGAGGGCTGGTGCTGGACTCGGCGATCGAGCCGGAAGAAGCCAAGTCGTGGGAGCTGGGCGCCAAGCTCGACCTGCCGGGCGCCGTGACCGGCACGCTGGCGCTGTTCGACATCAGCAAACGCAACGTGCTGGTCGCCAACTTCGACCAGGCCAGTGGCGACACCCTCTACAGCAATGCCGGCGAAGTGCGCTCGCGCGGTGTCGAGCTCGACCTGAGCGGCCAGCTCAGTGAGCGCTGGAGCCTGATCGGCAACTATGCCTTCATTGATGCCGAGGTCACCGAAGATCCGGAGCTCAAGGGCAAGCGCCTGCAGAACGTGGCGCGCCACAGTGGTGCGGTGTCGGTGGTGTATGACGTCGGCAGCGTGCTTGGCGGTGATCGTCTGCGGGTGGGCGGCGGTGCGCGCTATGTCGGTGAACGTGCCGGTAATCCGGTCAACGATTTCGAATTGCCGGCGTACACCGTCGCCGATGCCTTCGCCAGTTACGAAACCCGTCTGGATGAGCACAAGGTGCGCTTTCAGCTCAACGTGAAGAACCTGTTCGACAAGACCTACTACAGCTCGGCGGTGAACCGCAATTTTGTGTCGATTGGCGACTCGCGCCAGGTCAGCCTGTCGAGCACCCTCGAGTTCTAACGCCGGAACGCCGCCCGGTAGGCACCGGGCGTGGCGCCCAACGCCTGGCGGAAGCGGTTGCTGAAGTGGCTGGCGCTGGCAAACCCGCAATGCAGTGCAACGTCGCCCAGCGCCAGGTCGCTTCCGCGCAACAACTGGCAGGCTGTGGCCAGGCGCCGGGCCAGCAGGTACTGGTGTGGCGGCAGGCCGAAGCTTTCGCGAAACATCCGCGCAAAGTGGTACTCGGACAAATTGCACAGCGCTGCCAGCTCACCCAGGCTCAATGCCTGGTCCAGGTGGCTTTCGATGTATTCGCTCAGTTGCCGGCGCTGATGCGCGGCCAGCCCGCCCTTCAGGCGCAGGCCCTTGCGCAGGCCGACCTGGCTGAGCACCGCATGGTCGAGAATGGCGTGGGCCAGGGTGCTGGTCAGCAGCCGCTCACCGGGCTCGTCCCAGTTCAGCGCGATCAACTGGCGAAAACGCCGGGCTTGTTCGGGGTCATCGAGAAAGGTTGCTTCCTGCAGTTGCAGCTCGCGGGGCTCGCGATCAAGCAGGCGCACACAGCCGAGGGCGAACTGTTCTTCGCTGATGTACAGGTGCGCCAGGCGAATCGAACCATTGACCACCCAGTGTGACGGCGCGCCGGCCGGCATGATGCACAGCTTGTCGGGTGAACCTTTGCGGGCGGGCTGGTCGCGGCGAAAGGTGCCGGTGCCGTCGGCGATGTAGCAGGACAGGGTGTGGTGGGTGGTGGCCTCGTAGTCACGGGCGTCGTGGCGGTTGTTCCACAGGGCTGCTGCCAGGCCGTCCCCCAGATGCGCGCTGTGTTCCAGGCGGGCATGGGGTGAGTCGTGCATGGATTTGAAGACTTGCAGCTGGTTCAACGGCGTCATCTGAACTCCCTCTCAAGCCCATCCTACTCCGGCGCGCGCGTACCGGCAGCAGCCGTCCGCGCAAAAGCGCAAGAATGTGCAAGCGGGCATCGCACCGGCGGCCACAGACTGAAAGCCTGGATGCGAGGAGTGCTGCCATGAACCTGTCGTTGTACCTGTTGACTGTATTGATCTGGGGCACCACCTGGATTGCCCTGAAACTGCAACTGGGCGTGGTCGCCATTCCGGTGTCGATTGTCTATCGCTTTGCCCTGGCGGGGCTGATCCTGTTCGCGATCCTGCTGCTCAGCCGTCGTTTGCAGCCGATGAACCGGCGTGGCCACGGCATCTGTCTGGCGCAGGGGCTGTGCCTGTTCTGTGTCAATTTCATGTGTTTTCTGACGGCCAGCCAGTGGATTCCCAGCGGTTTGATCGCCGTGGTGTTCTCGACTGCGACCTTGTGGAATGCGCTCAATGCGCGGGTGTTTTTTGGGCAGAAGATAGCGGCTAACGTGCTGGGCGGTGGCGCGCTGGGCCTGGGCGGTCTGGGCTTGCTGTTCTGGCCTGAACTGTCGGGGCACGCGGCCAGCCGCGAAACCTTGATCGGCCTGGCGCTGGCCCTGCTTGGCACCCTGTGCTTCTCGGCGGGCAACATGCTCTCCAGCCTGCAGCAGAAAGCCGGCTTGCGGCCGATGACCACCAACGCCTGGGGCATGCTCTACGGAGCCGGGATGCTGGCGGTGTATTGCGTGTTCAGCGGTATTCCGTTTGATATGGAATGGAACACGCGCTACATCGGCTCGCTGTTGTACCTAGTGATTCCGGGCTCGGTGATCGGCTTTACTGCGTACCTGACCCTGGTCGGGCGCATGGGGCCGGAACGGGCAGCGTATTGCACCGTCCTGTTCCCGCTGGTGGCGCTGAATGTGTCGGCGTTTGCCGAAGGCTACCAGTGGACAGCACCGGCACTGTGCGGGCTGGTGCTGGTGATGCTGGGCAATGTGCTGGTGTTCAGGAAGCCCAAGGCCAAGGTGACGGGTGCTGCCGTTGTTTTGAGGTAGACGCTCCTACAGGTCTGGGATGCCCCTCAACCTGTAGGAGCGTGGCTTGCCCGCGAAAAGCGATGACGCGGTGCATCAGGGACACTTCTGTGCCTGGTTCGCCGGCAAGCCTGGCTCCTACAGGAGCGGGTTTACCCGCGAAGATTACTTCCACACCTGCGGGTTGACCAGGTCCTGCGGGCGCTCACCGAGCAGGGCGCTGCGCAGGTTGTCGATGGCACGGTTGGCCATGGCCTCGCGGGTTTCGGCAGTCGCCGAGCCGACATGCGGCAAGGTCAGGGCATTGGGCAGCTGGAACAGCGGCGATTCGACCAGTGGCTCTTTCTCATACACGTCCAGCCCGGCGCCGCGAATCGTGCCGTTGCGCAGCGCTTCGACCAGCGCCGCTTCGTCGACCACCGGCCCACGGGACACGTTGATCAGGAACGCACTCGGTTTCATCAATTGCAGTTCGCGGCTGCTGATCAGGTGCTTGGTCTGCGCGCCAAGCGGCACCACCAGGCAGACGAAATCCGCTTCGGCAAGCAGCGCGTCGAGGCTGCGGAACTGGGCGCCGAGTTCTTGCTCCAGCGCGGTCTTGCGCGAATTGCCGCTGTAGATGACCGGCATGTTGAAGCCGAAACGGCCACGTCGGGCAATCGCAGCGCCGATGTTGCCCAGGCCAACGATGCCCAGGGTCTTGCAGTGTACGTCGCTGCCGAACTGCGCCGGGCCGACAGTGGCCTGCCATTGCCCGGCCTTGGTCCAGGCATCCAGTTCGGCCACGCGGCGGGCACTGCCCATGAGCAGGGCGAAGCCCAGGTCTGCGGTGCTTTCGGTCAGCACGTCCGGGGTGTTGGTCAGGGCGATGCCACGCGCATTGAAGTAGTTCAGGTCGTAGTTGTCGTAACCCACCGACACGCTCGACACCACTTCCAGCTTGCTGGCCGTGGCCAGTTGCGCTTCACCGAGCTTGCGCCCCACGCCGATCAGCCCATGAGCCTCTGGCAAGGCTTCGTTGAACTGGGCGCTGATGTCGCCGAGCTTGGGGTTCGGCACAATCACGTTGAAATCTTGCTGCAAGCGCTCGACCATCGCCGGGGTGATGCGGCTGAAGGCAAGGACTGTCTTTTTCATCGGCGAAATCTCTGCGGGCGGTGGAGAATGGGTAGCACGCTATCATTCTCCACTGCCTCTGTGCAGCAAGATTTCAGTTGGCGATCCGCAGCTCGTGGGTCTTGAGGTCTGCCTCATGCGCCGCGAGGATCTCCGGCAACGAGTTGCGCAGGTACTCCACCCAGGTCTTGATCTTGGCATCCAGGTACTGACGCGACGGGTAGATCGCGTACAGGTTCAGTTCCTGCAGGCGGTACTCGGGCATCACCCGCACCAGCGAGCCGTCACGCAGGCCGTCGATTGCCGAGTAGATCGGCAGTACGCCAACGCCCATGCCGCTGCGAATCGCGGCTTTCATCGCATCCGCCGAATTCACCTGGAAGGGTGCGTGGGTGATGTTGACCAGCTCTTGGCCCTCCGGGCCGTCGAACAGCCATTTTTCCAGCGGGATCACCGGGCTGACCATGCGCAGGCAGGCGTGCTTGAGCAGGTCGACCGGCTTTTGCGCGATGCCGTGTTGCTTCACGTAGTCGGGCGAGGCGCAGACGATGCTGTAGGTGATGCCCAGGCGCTGGGAGACGAAGCCCGAGTCCGGCAGCTCGCTGGCCAGCACGATGGACACGTCATAGCCTTCGTCGAGCAGGTCCGGCACACGGTTGGCCATGGTCAGGTCGAAGGTGACGTCCGGGTGCGTTTCACGGTAGCGGGCGATGGCATCGATGACGAAATGCTGACCAACGCCGGTCATCGAATGCACTTTCAACTGCCCGGCCGGCCGCGCATGGGCGTCGCTGGCTTCCGCTTCAGCTTCCTCTACATAGGTGAGGATCTGTTCGCAGCGCATCAGGTAGCGCTTGCCCGCTTCGGTCAGTGCGATGCGGCGGGTGGTGCGGTTGAGCAGGCGGGTTTGCAGATGGGCTTCAAGGTTGGAAACCGCCCGCGAAACGTTCGCAGTGGTTGTATCCAGGTGCACAGCCGCGGCAGTAAAACTGCCGACCTGGGCTACGCAACTAAAAGCACGCATGTTTTGCAGGGTGTCCATGGGTCGCTCTCAAAGTAGACGACAAATTGTGACATGAAGTAACCGGGCCGGTCTTCAGACTAAAGCCGGATTATCGCCGTTTTCGTAACAAAGATTCGCAGTAATACACGCTTATCGCCAGTGCAACCGCCCCCTAGAATTGCGTCTCCAAGCGTCATCCACCTTTTACGTCGGGAATTTGCAGCTGTGCCGCGTCGCATCATCAGAGCGCTCAATGCGCTCAGTGTCTGTGCCTTTAGCTTGACCTTGAGCGGCTGTATCGGAACCTGGGGCATTGCCCCGCAAAGCAAGACGCTGCAAGCCAATACCCTGACCACCGACGAGGCGATCCGCGAGGCCGCCCGTGATGCCCACTGGCCAGCCCAGCAGTGGTGGCGCGCCTATGGCGATCCACAGCTCGACCGCTGGATCGCCCTGGCCGTCAACGACAGCCCGAGCATGGCCATGGCCGCTGCACGGGTGCGTGAAGCCAAGGCCATGGCCGGCGTGGTCGAGTCAGCGGAGAAACTGCAGGTCAATGGTCAGTCGGCGATCAAGCGCCACAACTGGCCGGAAGACCAGTTCTACGGTCCGGGTGCGTTGTCCGGGGCCAATACCTGGGACAACAACGCCGCGCTGGGCTTCAGCTACGACCTGGACCTCTGGGGCCGCGAGCGCAATGCCAGCGAACAGGCCGTGGACATGGCCCACATGAGCGCGGCGCAGCTGCGCCAGGCCGAGCTGGAGCTGCAGAACAATATCGTCAAGGTGTACATCCAGCTGTCCTTGCACTTTGCCCAGCGCGACATCGTCAAGGCCGAGCTTGAGCAGCAGGAGCAGATCCTGGCGCTGGCCGAACGGCGCCTGGCCGGTGGCATCGGTACCCATTTCGAAGTCAGCCAGGCGCAGACCCCGCTGCCGGAAACTCACCGTCAGCTGGACGCGCTGAATGAAGAAATTGCCCTGGCGCGTAACCAGCTGGCGGCGCTCGCGGGCAAAGGCCCGGGGGAGGGCGCGCAACTGCAGCGTCCGCAGTTGACCCTTGGTGCCGCCTTGAAACTGCCCTCGGCGCTGCCTGCCGAGCTGGTCGGCCAGCGTCCTGACGTGGTCGCCAGCCGCTGGCAGGTGGCCGCCCAGGCGCGCGGTATCGATGTCGCCCACGCCGGCTTTTTCCCCAATGTCGACCTGGTCGGCGGGCTGGGCTTCATGGCCACCGGTGGCGGCGCGCTGGAGTTCCTGACCGGGCGCAAGTTCAACTACAACGTCGGCCCGGCCATCAGCTTGCCGGTGTTCGACGGCGGCCGCTTGCGCTCGCAGTTGGGTGTCGCCTCGGCCGGCTATGACATTGCCGTGGCGCACTACAACCAGACCGTGGTCGGCGCGCTCAAGGGCATTTCCGACCAGTTGATCCGTCGCGAGTCGATGAACGAGCAGCAGCACTTTGCCGCCGAATCGGTGGCCTCGGCGCAGAAGACCTACGACATCGCCATGATCGCGTTTCAGCGTGGCCTGACCGACTACCTGAATGTGCTCAATGCCCAGACCCTGCTGTTTCGCCAGCAGCAGATCCAGCAACAGGTCCAGGCCGCACGCCTGACCGCGCATGCCGAACTGGTCACCGCACTCGGTGGCGGGGTGGGCGCAGGCACCGATGTGCCGAGCGAAGATAAACAGCAAGCGCCGAAAACCCCGGCGACCCTGGCCATCTTCGACAAACCGGGTCACGCCGAATGAGTGCGCTGACCCTGCCGTTTCGCTGGTTGGCCAGCCTTGAGTGGCGCCGGGGGTTCTTTGAGTGGGCACGTACCGATGGCGTGACCTGGGTGTACATCTTCAAGGTCCTCAGCGCGGCGTTTCTCACCCTGTGGCTGGCCATGCGTCTGGAGTTGCCGCAGCCGCGCACGGCGATGATCACCGTGTTCATCGTCATGCAGCCGCAGAGCGGGCACGTGTTTGCCAAGAGCTTCTGGCGCTTGCTGGGGACCTTGGCCGGCTCCTCGATGATGGTTGCGCTGATCGCCATCTTTCCGCAGAACACTGAGCTGTTCCTGCCAAGCCTGGCGATCTGGGTGGGCCTGTGTTCGGCCGGCGCCATGCGCTACCGGACCTTCCAGGCCTACGGCTTCGTGCTGGCCGGCTACACCGCGGCGATGGTCGGCCTGCCGGCCCTGCAACACCCGGACGGGGCGTTCATGGCGGCGGTGTGGCGGGTGCTGGAAATCTCCCTGGGCATCCTGGTCTCGACGCTGGTCAGTGCGGCGATTTTGCCGCAGTCGGCCGGTGCGGCCATGCGCAACGCCTTGTACCAGCGCTTTGGCGTATTCGCCGGGTTCGTCAGCGAAGGGCTGCGCGGCGACAGCCAGCGTGACCGCTTCGAAAGCAGCAACGTGCGCTTTATCGCCGAAGCGGTGGGGCTGGAGAGCCTGCGCAACGTGACCGCCTTCGAAGACCCGCACATGCGTCGGCGCAATGGGCGGCTGGGGCGCATGAACAGCGAGTTCATGGCCATCACCACGCGCTTCAATGCCTTGCACCAGCTACTTGAGCGCCTGCGCTTGCGCGGCCCGCTGCAAATCGTCACTGCCATCGAACCGGGCCTCAACGCCTTGGCCGAATTGCTCGATGGCTACGCCGGGCGGGCCTTGACCAGCCCCGATGCGGCGCGCCTGGCCGGGCAATTGGCGGCCTACAAGGAAGGCTTGCCGGAACGGGTGCGCAGTTTGCGCGCCGCTTATGTCGAAACCGGGCCGACCGACGCCGACCTGCTGGACTTTCACACCGCCTACGAGTTGCTCTACCGCTTCGTCGACGACTTGCACAGCTATGCGCTGACGCACGCCTCGCTGGCCGACCACAACCATGCCCGCGAGCAGTGGGACGAGCCGTACGTGGCGCAAACCAACTGGATGGTGTCGCTGGCTGCGGGTGTCCGCGCCTCGTTCATCCTGCTGGTGCTCGGCAGCTTCTGGATTCTCACGGCCTGGCCCAGCGGGGCGATGATGACCCTGATCGCCGCCGCCACGGTGGGGCTCTCGGCGGCTACGCCCAACCCCAAGCGCATGGCGTTCCAGATGGCCTGCGGCACCTTGCTGGGCGCCTTTGTAGGCTTCTTCGAAACCTTCTTTGTGTTCCCCTGGATCGACGGCTTTGCGTTGCTCTGCCTGGTGCTGGCGCCGGTGTTCGTGTTCGGTGCCTTTCTCGCATCGCGCCCGGCGTATGCCGGCTACGGCCTGGGGTTACTGATTTTCTTCGGCACAGGTTCGGTGCCGGACAACCTGACCGTCTACAACCCCTACAACTTCATCAACGACTACATCGCCATGGTCATCGGCATGCTGGTCTGCGCCGCCGCGGGGGCAATCATCCTGCCGCCCAACAGCCGCTGGTTGTGGCGTCGCCTCGAGCACGACCTGCGCAGCCAGGTGCTGTTTGCCATCAGCGGCCGCCTGCGCGGACTGGGTTCGGCATTCGAAAGCCGTACCCGCGACCTGCTGCACCAGGCCTATGGCCTGGCGGCGGGCAAGCCGCTGGTGCAGAGCAGTCTGCTGCGCTGGATGTTCCTGGTGCTGGAGGTGGGCCACGCGATCATCGAGCTGCGCAAGGAGCAGGCGATTCTGCCGGTTCATCCTTGCTACGCCGAGTCGCAACCCTGGCGCCAGGCGATCCGCGTCATGGGCCGGGCGCTGACCCGGCTGTTCCTGCAACCGAGCGCGAGCAACCACGAGCGTGCGCTGGTGGCGGTGGATCACGCTATCAGCCGGGTGCAGGCCACCGACGAACCCTTTGCCCGGCACTTCGACACTTCGGCACTGCGCCGGGTGCAGAGTTACTTGCACTTCATCCGTACTTCATTGCTCGACCCCCAGTCGCCGCTTGCCGCCCTGGCCCCGGCCCAAGGACTGCCCCATGCCCCGTGAAATCGCCTTCCATGGCGTCTACATGCCGACCATGACCCTGATGTTCCTGTTTGCCGCCGGGCTTGCTTGGGGCCTGGACCGCTTTATCGCCAGCGTCGATGGCTACCGCTTCTTCTGGCACCCGGCGCTGCTGCGCCTGTGCCTGTTTATCTGCTTGTTCGGTTCCATGGCCCTGACTCTCTACCGTTGAGACCCCGATGATGAAAAAGTTTTTCAGCCTGATCGCCACCTTGCTCGTGCTGGCTGCTGCCGTGGTGATCGGCCGGCAGCTCTGGGAGCACTACATGAACACGCCCTGGACCCGGGACGGGCGGGTGCGTGCCGACATCATCAATGTCGCCGCCGATGTACCGGGCTATGTGGTCGATGTACCGGTGCGCGACAACCAGCTGGTGAAGAAGGGCGACCTGCTGATGCAGATCGACCCGGAGCACTACGAAGTCGCGGTCAAGCAGGCGCAGGCGCTGGTGGCGTCGCGCAAGGCCACCTGGGAGATGCGCAAGGTCAACGCTCATCGGCGGGCCGATATGGACAACCTGGTGATCTCGCGGGAGAACCGCGACGACGCCAGCAACATTGCCAATTCGGCCCTGGCCGATTACCAGCAGGCGCAGGCGCAACTGGCCGCCGCCGAACTGGACCTCAAGCGCACGCGCATCCTGGCCACCGTCGACGGCTATGTAACCAACCTCAACGTGCACCGTGGCGACTATGCGCGCACGGGTGACCCGAAGATGGCGGTGGTCGACAAGGACTCGTTCTGGGTCTACGGCTTCTTCGAGGAAACCAAGCTGCCGCATGTGAAGGTCGGCGACCAGGCCGAGCTGCAGATGATGAGCGGTGAGCGGCTCAAGGGCCATGTGGAGAGTATTTCGCGAGGCATCTATGACCGCGACAACCCGGAGAGCCGCGAGCTGATCGCCGACGTCAACCCGACCTTCAACTGGGTGCGCCTGGCCCAGCGGGTGCCGGTGCGGATTCACATCGACGAAGTGCCGGAAGGCTTTTTGCTGGCAGCGGGGACGACTTGCACGGTGGTGGTCAAACCGGCGAAAGACCCGAGCTAACGCCGGCTTGCCCTTTTTGTAGGAGTTGGCGACAGCCTGCGATCGAGCGCGCAGCGCTCGCAGGTTCTTACTGCCAGCCGAGCCCCGGGGCTGCTTCGCAGCCATCGCCGGCAACGCCGGCTCCCACCGTGTGGTGGTGGGCTTGCTACTGCGCAAGCAGGCCTTGCCGCTGCGTGACGGTCTGGGCCCAATCCCAAGCCGATAACGGCTGCCGCCAGCTGCTGTAGAGAAAAGCCCTACATCCAACAAAGAACCGTCTGATTGTCATCACGTTTGGCGATCACCAGTGTCCAACCTCTCATTTTTATGGACTGGAGGTCGGTCATGGCCGGCAAGCCCGCTGCCCGTCAGGGTGACGCTGTAATCTGTCCACGCTGTGGCGAAAACCAGATCGCCAGCGGTTCCCCCGATGTGCTGTTCAACGGCCTGCCTGCCGCCCGCCAAGGCGATTGCACGGCGTGTGGTGCAGCGCTGAAGGTCCGGGTCGTTCCCGACGTGTTGATCAATGGCCAGCCTGCCGTGGTGATGGGCTCGCACGACAGCCATGGTGGGGGGGTGATTGGTGGATCGGCGACGGTACTGATTGGCGAGAATTTCTCCCCGGCGATGCGCGAGCCGATCGCCGATACCCGCGGTGCCGCGGCGTTGCAGCCAGCACCTGCCAGCCCCGCTGCCGAACGGACGGGTCAAGCTGCCGCACCGGCAAGAGAGGCGCTCGAGGAAGAAGAGGAAGAGGAAGAAGTCGAACGGGAGGAGAGGGCTGCTGTCGGCATCACCCTGCGCATCGGCGTGTTTTTCGATGGCACCGGCAACAACGCGGCGAATGCGATGTCAGGGCAGGCCTGTGGCGCACAGCACCCGATCACGCCACAAGACCTGGCGGCTGGCTGCATGCCCTTTATGCGTGAGCCGGATGGCAGCTATGGGAACGATTTCACCAACATCAAAAAGCTGAGCGAGCTTTATCCCCGATTAAACAGGGTGGCAGGTGAAGGTCAAAGCCAGATGGCGGTGCGAGGGTTCTATGTTGAAGGCATCGGCACCCAGGCCGGGGAGAAAGACAGCCTGATCGGCTCGGCAACGGGGCGAGGTGATACCGGGGTGCTCGGGCGTGTTCAGCAAGCATTTAACGACTTAGACCCCCTGGTTGATCAGGTTATTCAGGAAAACCCCGGTAGCGAAATCACTTCACTGGTGTTCGATATCTTTGGCTTCAGTCGGGGTGCCGCCGCTGCCCGGCATTTTGCCAACGAGATCGCGCGCGGCCACCGCGGGCCCTTGAGGGCGCTGCTGAGCAGCCATAAACAGCGCTTCAGCGGTGATTTTCAGGGGCAGTACAAGCACGACATCGATGTGGGCTTTATCGGCCTGTTCGACACGGTCGCCGCGGTGGTCGGCGTTGCCAATCTGGGCAATGTCCAGCACGCGGTTATGCCCGGCTTGCAGTTGTACCTGCCGCGCTCGCGGTTTTCCCATGTGGTGCACCTGGTGGCCCGGGATGAGTACCGGGCGAACTTTCCCCTGAGCCGGGTCAAGCCTGACCATCTCGAGCTGAGCTTGCCCGGGGCGCACTCGGACATTGGCGGCGGCTACCTGCCCGAGGCCGAGGAGTGTGTCTTTGTCAGCCCGATGCAAGCGCTGACCGTCGGCAATGGCACCGCCGTGACGAGCACGTCGATCTATCGCGATGCCTGGCGGCACAGGGAACAGCTGATTGCCCAGGGCTGGCCTGCGGCCATGCTGGAGGTTGTCACCCTGCCGCCAACCCTGTTGAAAGCCGACGTGCAGGATCGCTTCGGCCCCCGGCAGCAACGGCTTCTCGCGGTGCTGCAGCTCAAGCGGGTTGTCCGCGGGGAGCTGTCGCGGGTGTACCTTCGGGTGATGCACGCACTGGCTAAACAGAAAGGGGTGCCCTTCAACGACATCCCTAAAAAGTCCGATTTTCAACTGCCCAAAGAGCTTGAACCGCTGAGCGAGAGGTTTGTTGCCGGGTACTACCACGTGACGCCGACCGAGGAGGCACTGCTCAAGCTGCGTTACATCCATACGTCCGCGCACTGGAATCACCCGCTGGACGCCAGCGGCCAACGTGAAGCCCGGGTGCTGTACATCAATGCGCCGGCCCCCGGGGGCGTGCGTATCCAGCACCCCCATGTACCGAGCTGAGGTCAAGGATGAAGAGCGTTCTGATGGGCCTGCTGGCCTTGCTGTTGATAAGTGGCTGTCAGGCCCTCGATCCACTGTCCGGCGAGCACGACGCGCACGCCCAGTGGTGGAGCATTGATTTTCACGGGCCGGACTACATGAAGGGCTGGGTAGAGAACAGCACGGTGGAAGATGTTGATGGGCGAATTATCGATAACCGCGGCGGCGGAGTGATCGGGAGCGATACCCCGGAAGATGGCACTGAGTCCGCCCGTGGTTGGCGGTGGGTCAGTAGCAATGTCATGCCCGTGGTCGGTGCGTCCTTGCCCAAGCGTGTTTTCGTGCGCTGGCAGTCCATTGTTGAGCCGCAAACCTACAAGGCCTGGGTCGACATCCCGGAGGAGGGGCGAGAGGTCATGCGCACGTCCACCAGTCGGCGCTGCCCGGAAACCAGACTCTCTCGATATGGTGCATCGATGATTCTGGGGTTGGCACCCGGGGGCACTGTGCAGGTCTGGGCTCGGGATCGTTGTGGCAAGGCGGTCAAAATTGCACGTGCGCAGGCCGAGATCGAGCCCTTGGGGCCAAGCCAAGGGAAAAATGAAGGTCGTTATGCATACAAGATCAGTGAAAAATCCCGACGCTATATCGAACGCTTCGGCATTCCTTATGGCAGCTGGTGAGGCACACGCATTCATGACGTTGCAATCGATCACGTCGCTTGTGCGGCGCACGAAACTGCTGCTGGCCTTGCTGTTGATAAGTGGCTGTCAGGCCCCCGATCCACTGTCCGGCGAGCACGACGCGCACGCCCAGTGGTGGAGCATTGATTTTCACGGGCCGGCCTACATGAAGGGCTGGGTGGAGAACAGTAAGGTGGAAGATGTTGATGGGCGAATAATCGATAACGGCGGCGGCGGAGTGATCGGGAGCGATACCCCGGAGGATGGCACTGAGTCCGCCCGTGGTTGGCGATGGGTCAGTGGCAATGTCATGCCTGTGGTCGGTGCGTCCTTGCCCAAGCGCGTTTTTGTGCGCTGGCAGTCCATTGTTGAGCCGCAAACCTACAAGGCCTGGGTCGACATCCCGGAGGAGGGGCGAGAGGTCATGCGCACGTCCACCAGTCGGCGTTGTTCGGAAAACAGACGCTCTCGATATCGTGCATCGATGATTCTGGGGTTGGCGCCCGGGGGCACTGTGCAGGTCTGGGCCCGGGATCGTTGCAGCAAGGCGGTCAAAATTGCACGTGCGCAGGCTGTGGTTGAACCCTTGGGGCCGGACCAGGGAAAAAGTGAAGGTCAGTACGTATACGAGGTCAGTGAAAAATCCCGACGCTATATCGAACGCTTCGGTATTCCTTATGGCAGCTGGTGAGTCGTTTGGGCCGCAGAACGGCCCCCACTTGGTCAGGTCGGCCGCGAATCCACCAGCACCGTGCAGCTGACCTCATCGATGACCTTGCTGCTGATCGACGGATCCAGCAGTCGTCCCAGGCGGTTCAGGTGGCGGTGGCCGATGATGATCAGGGTGCATTCGAGGCGCCTGGCTTCACTGACAATCGCCGTCACCGGGTCACCCTGAACCAGCCGACCTTCAGCGTCGAAGCCCCATTCCCGAAGCTGTTGCACCGCGCTGTGCAGCGCCTGTTCGGCATGCCGTTGCTCATCGCTGGCCGCCGGAAATTCCTGCTGCTCGTACGCACCGACTTCACTCAAGGCAAAGGCGCTGTCGATCGCCAGCACCACCTTCATGGGCTGAACCTCGGTCCGGCAGTACTGCCGGGCAAGTTCCAGCAAGCCGTGGCAGGCACTCGAACCATCGATGGCGATCAACACAGAACGGGTCATGCAGGGCTCCACTGGGCAAGGGACGAACCGCCCATTGTTGGTCATGCACTGGCGCGGATAAAGGCCCTGGGCTGCACTGTGTAGTTGCGTCTGACGCAACCCGGAAGGCGCTGCCAAGCTGTTAACATCATTGCTCGTTCACCCTTTGCTGATGGATACCTGGCCATGCAGATCCCGGATATGAACCTGTTGGTTGCCCTAGATGCCCTGCTCGATGAAGGCAGTGTGGTGGGGGCCGCGCGGCGCATGAATCTGAGCCCTGCGGCCATGAGCCGGACCCTGGGGCGAATCCGCGATGCGATTGGCGATCCGATTCTGGTGCGCGCCGGTCGCGGCCTGGTACCCACGCCGCGGGCGCTGGCCCTGCACGAGCAGGTGCGGGCGCTGGTCGAGCAGGCCGGGCTGGTGTTTCGCAGCCGCGAGGAGGTCGATCTGAGCACCCTCGACCGGGCCTTCAATATCCGCACCAACGACCTGTTCATCGCGCTGTACGGTGCCCAGTTGCTGCACATGATGCATGAGCAGGCGCCGCATACGGTGCTGCGCTTCGTGCCCGAAGGCGGCACGGACGACGACGCGGTGTTGCGCGACGGGCGCACCGACCTGATCGTCAGTTCAACCATCGACCTGGGCCCGGAAATCAAGGTGCAGAGCCTGTTCAATACCATCTACGTCGGGCTGGCACGCCAGGATCACCCGATCTTCGATAGCGAAATCACCCCCGAGCGGTTCGCCGCCTACCCGCAGATCAGTGTCTCGCGCCGGGGCCGGGCCAATGGTCCGATCGATATCGAGCTGGGCAACTACAAAGTGCAACGGCGCGTGGCGCTGATCACCCCGAGTTTCCACTCGGCGATGTTCTCCCTGCCGGATTCCGACCTGCTGCTGCCGATGCCGGCCAACATCCTCAGCAGCGTCACCAAGCTCGGCTTGCCGCTGCGCTCTTTCCGCATTCCGCTGCCGATGGAGCGGGTGACCGTGATGCAGGCCTGGCACCCGCGTTTCGACAACGACCCGGCCCATCGCTGGCTGCGCCAGACCCTGAGGGCGTGCTGCAGCGACAGCGCCTAAACGGCGGATTGCGTTTGCTGCACTAGTAAACTGCCAATATGTCAGTTTTCGTCAGTATTAACGCTTCATAGACTTCTGGCGGTGGTAATTCCCGTCCCAGAGGCCTTTGATGAATTCGTTGACTGCGCAGCCTGTTGCTGTTGCCCCTGCGCCTGTGGCCGCACCTGCAGCAGCGACCGGTTTTGGCCTGCGCATTGTGGTCGGTCTGCTCGGCGTGTTGCTGGCGGTGTTGTGTGCCGGCCTCAACGAAATGGTCACCAAGGCATCGCTGGCCGATATCCGTGGCGCGATGTTCATCGGCGCCGACGAAGGCGCCTGGCTGATCGCGGTGTACGCAGCGGCCTCGGTGTCGGCGATGGCCTTTTCGCCCTGGCTGGCGGTGACCTTTTCCCTGCGCCGCTACACGCTCTGCGCGATCAGCGCCTTTGCCCTGCTGGGGCTGTTGCAACCCTATGCGCCGAACCTGGGCAGCCTGATGCTGCTGCGCATTTTGCAGGGCCTGGCGTCTGGCGCGTTGCCGCCGATGCTGATGAGCGTCGCCCTGCGTTTCCTGCCGCCTGGCATCAAGGTCTATGGTCTGGCCGGCTATGCCCTGACCGCCACCTTCGGGCCCAACCTGGGCACGCCGCTGGCGGGATTGTGGACCGAATACGTCGGTTGGCAGTGGGCATTCTGGCAGATCATTGCCCCGTCGCTGCTGGCCATGGCCTGCGTGGCCTGGGGCCTGCCGCAGGACCCGTTGCGCCTTGAGCGCTTCAAGCAGTTCGACTGGCGCGGCCTGTTGCTCGGCTTGCCGGCGATCTGTTCGCTGGTCATCGGCCTGACCCTGGGCGACCGCTTCGGCTGGTTCGACTCGCGAATGATCTGCTGGCTGCTTGGCGGTGGCGTGCTGTTGCTGGTGCTGTTCCTGTACAACGAGTGGTCCGAGCCGTTGCCGTTCTTCAAGCTGCAGATGCTCAAGACCCGCAACCTCACCCACGCCCTGGTGACCCTGTTTGGCGTGCTGATCGTGTTGACCGCGGTGATCCTCATTCCCTCCAGCTACCTGGCGCAGATTCAGGGCTACCGGCCGGCACAAACCGCGCCCCTGTTGTTGCTGGTGGCCGTGCCGCAACTGCTGGCCCTGCCGTTGACTGCAGCCCTGTGCAACATCCGCGCGGTCGACTGCCGCTGGGTGCTGGCTGCCGGCCTGGGCATGCTGGCGCTCTCGTGCGCGCTGGGCACGCAGCTGACCAGCGTGTGGATTCGCGACAATTTCTACCTGCTGCAGATGCTGCATATCTTCGGTCAACCGATGGCGGTGTTGCCGCTGCTGATGCTCGCCACCGGCGGTATGACCCCGCAGGACGGTCCGTTCGCGTCGGCCTGGTTCAACACGGTCAAGGGCCTGGCCTCGGTCGTGGCGACCGGGTTGCTGGAGGCACTCACCACCCTGCGCCGGCATTTTCACTCGAACATGCTGGTCGACAACCTGGGCAACTCGCCACTGGCCGATGGCACCGCGCCGGGGCTGGCCACACGCATTCACGAGCAGGCACTGGTACTGACCTCGGCGGACCTCTACCTGTGCATGGCGCTGCTGGCAGCGGCGCTGATCATGCTGATTCCTTTTGTCCCTACACGGATCTATCCACCGCGTGCGGTGGCCTAGTGCATTGCTGCGAGAGCCTTTCATGACGACTGTAACGACCCATCGAAAAACCGCCTTGATCGTTGCCGCGCTGGCCGTTGCCGGCGTGCTCGGGATTGCCGGCCCGCTGTTGCTGGGCAGCGCTGATGAGCAAAGCACCAACGACGCTTATGTCTACGCCGACTACACCGTCATCGCGCCGAAAGTGCCGGGCTTTATCAAGCAGGTGCTGGTCGAAGACAACCAGCAGGTCAGCGCCGGCCAGGTATTGGCCCTGATCGACGACCGCGACTACCAGGCGGCACTGGCGGCGGCACAGGCGCAACTGCTGGTGTCGACCGCCCAGCGCCACAATGCCCGGGCCACGCTGGAGCGCCAGGCCTCGTTGATCGACCAGGCGCAAGCTGCGGTCAGCGCTGCCCTGGCCGAGACGGCGTTTGCCGATCACGAGCTGACACGCCACAGCCGCCTGGCCGAGCAGGGCGCCGGTACCGTGCAGAACGCCCAACAAGCGCGCAGCAGGGTGGACCAGGCCCGCGCCCGCCTGGCCAACGCCCAGGCGGCGCTGGCCGCTGCCCGCAAGCAGGTGGACATTCTCAGCGCCGAAGTCGACAGCGCCGAAGGAAGTCTCAAGCATGCTCAAGCGAGTCTTGAACGCGCCCAGCTCGATCTGTCCTACACGCGGATCGTTGCGCCCATCGACGGGATGGTCGGCGAGCGTGCGCTGCGCGTGGGCGCCTATGTCAACCCAGGGGCACGCCTACTGTCGGTGGTGCCGCTTGCGCAGGCCTATGTGGTCGGCAACTTTCAGGAAACCCAGCTGACCCACGTGCAGCCCGGGCAGCCGGTGCTCATCGAGGTCGACACCTTTGCCGGCGAGCCGTTGCACGGTCACGTCGAGAGTATCGCCCCGGCCACCGGCGTGACCTTCGCGGCAGTCAAACCGGACAACGCTACCGGCAACTTCACCAAGGTGGTACAGCGCATTCCGGTGAAGATCGTCTTTGACGCCGATCAGCCGATGTTGCAGCGCTTGCGGGTGGGTATGTCGGTGGTGGCAAAAATCGACACCGGCGCCACGCTCGCCACGGGTAAAGAGGTCAGCGCGCGATGAACGCTGTGCGCACGCTGAGCCCGTTGCTACTGAGCCTGCTGGCGGGCTGTACCCTGGGCCCGGATTTTCATCCGCCCGCCAGCCAGGCGCCGGCGAACTGGGCTGCCTTGCAGGAAACGCCGGCAGCGAGTCAGCCGCTGGCCGAGGCGCTTGAGCAGCGCTGGTGGGAGACCTTTCATGACCCCATGCTCAGCGCCTTGATCGAGCGTGCCAGCCAGCACAACCTCGACCTGCAGATCGCCAGTGCGCGGGTGCTGCAAAGCCGCGCCTTGCGCACCAGCATCGCCGCGGAGCAAACCCCGGCGGTCGATCTTGGCGCCGGTTACAACCGCGCGCGCAACAGTGCCGAAGGCCTCAACGACCCTTCCGGCAATGGCGGCAAATCCGCCTTCAACCTCTGGCAGGGCGACCTGAACGCCAGTTGGGAACTGGACCTGTGGGGCCGCGTGCGTCGGCAGGTTGAAGCCGCCGATGCTGTGGTCGAAGTGGCCGAGAATGACCGGCGTGGCGTGTTGCTGTCGTTGCTGGCGGAAACCGCAGGCAACTACATCCAGCTGCGCGCGGTACAGGGCACCCTGAAGGTGACGCGGGAAAACCTCGAGGTCTCGCGCCACAGCCTGCAGTTGTCGCAAATGCGTTTGCGTGACGGCGTCGCCACCGACCTGGACGTGGCCCAGGCCAGCGCTCAGGTCGCTTCGCTCGAGGCACGCTTGCCAACGCTGGAAGAGCATCAGGCGCAGTTGATCAATGCCCTGAGCCTGTTGCTGGCCGAACCCCCGCGCAGCTTGCAGGCCGAACTGTTGGCGCCGGGTGCCATGCCGGCACCCGAGCAACGCTTCGCCATCGGCGTGCCGTCGGAACTGGCGCAACGGCGGCCGGACATTCTCCAGGCCGAGGCCCGGCTGCATGCGGCCACCGCCAGCATTGGCGTGGCCAAAGCCGATTTCTATCCGAGCATTCGCTTGTCGGGTTCCATGGGGTTTCAGTCGCTGCAACTGTCGGATTTTGCCGGGTGGGATTCGCGCCGCTTCGGCATCGGCCCACAGCTGAGCCTGCCGATTTTTGAGGGCGGGCGCCTGAAGGGTGTGCTCAAGCTGCGTGAAGCCCAGCAACAGGAGGCTGCCTTGCGCTACCAGCAAGTGGTGCTGGGCGCCTGGCACGAAATCGACGATGTGCTGCGCCGCTACAACGCCGGCCAGTTGCGCCGCGACCTGTTGGCCGAAGCCGTGCGGCAGAACCGCATTGCCTTGCACACCGCCCAGCAGCAGTACATCGAAGGCGCGGTAGACTTTCTCAATGTGCTGAGCGTGCAGGGCGCATTGCTGGCCAGCGAGGAGCAGTGGGTCGACAGCTCGGCGGCGGTGTCCCAGGCCCTGGTGGGTTTGTACAAGGCACTGGGCGGTGGCTGGCAGGCATTCGACCCGTCAGGTGCACCGCCGCTACAGCGGACGGCTAAGGCCGAAGCGCTTCTTCAGCACGCTGTCCAGTAACCCCCGAGGCAACCACCGCGCCAGCAGCGGCAGCGCACGGCTGCCGTTGCCCAACCGCACCAGCGGCGGGGTCGGGCGCTTTTCCACCGCCGCCAGCAGGCCCTGGGCGAAGACCACGGCGGAGGTCGGGCGGTCCTGGGAGGCGCGGGCACGGGCGTGAATCTGTTCACGCAACGGCCACCAGGGTGAGTTGGCCGCCAGGATCTGCTCGGCCTGGGCTTGCGCATTGTCGGCAAACTGCGTGGCAATCGCCCCTGGCTGAACTTCCATGACGCGGATGCCCATGGGCGAAAGCTCAAGGCGCAGGGCGTCACACAGTGCATGCACGGCCGCCTTGGACGCGCAGTAGGCGCCGGCAAACGGCGTCACCAGCACACCGGAGACACTGCCGATGTTCACCACCAGGCCCTTGTTGCGACGCAGGGCCGGGAACAGTGCACGGGTCACGCCGACCAGGGCAAACACGTTGGTTTCGAACTGGCGCTGCATGGCCTCGACGCCGCCATCGAGCAGTGGGCCCATGGCGCCATAGCCGGCGTTGTTGATCAGCACATCGAGGCCGCCATGAGTGCTTTCAATGGCTTCGGCCAGCGATTCCAGGGCGCAGGCATCGTTGACATCCAGCTGGCGGCCGACGAAACCGGCCGCTTGCAGCTGGGCCACGTCTTCCGGTTTACGGGCCGTGGCCCAGACGGTGTGGCCGGCATTCTTGAACGTGTCGGCCAGGGCGCGGCCGATACCGCTGGAGCAACCGGTGATAAGCACGATGGACATGAACAGGCCTGCTGATCGGGGAAGATGCACCGATCATACGACAAGTCGCCTAGTGCATTTGTGCCAGATCCTGCGAATGGCTAGTTGGCGAAGCTGCCTTGCATGCGCTCGGCACGAAACTCCAGGGTTTGCGGGCGGTAGCCGGCGCGCAGCGGTGGCAGCGGCAGGCATTCCTGCCAGGTGGCACCCGCTTGCAGTTCACCGGGGCCGCGGTAGCGCGGAGCGGAATAGGTGTTTTCAGCCAGGTTGACGGTGTCGCCGGGGGCGTAGGCGGCGATGCGCCAGTTCAGTTCCACCAGGGGCACATCATTGCCGTTGTTCATCTGTACCCGTAGCGGGCGGTCGGCGGGGCAGTCTTGCGGAGCATACGACAGGCGTAGCTCCAGGCGCGCCAGCTGGCTGGCTTCACGGTTGTCGAGCCAGACTACCCACAACGCCACCAGGCCCAGGCCGAACAGGGCCGAGAGGGAGATGGGCAGGGCTTTTGCCGGATAGCGCAGCAACAGGACCAGCCAGGTGAGAATGAGCAGGGCACCGATGAACATGGAGCACGCCTTGTGTGCGGGTGTGCTTTCATCCTAACCGTAATCGGCCCTGCCCTCAAAAAAGCATCCACGCAGGAGCGAGGCGTGCCCGCGAAGAATGATGGCGCGGTGCGGCAGATACACCGCAGCGCCTGCTTCGCCGGCAAGTCGGAACGCCGCCCGCTGGCTCCTACCGTTACTGCGCGATGGTCTTGATCGAGATGCCGCGTTCGATTGGTGTCGAACGCCCGTAGATGTCTTCGAAGCGTTCGATGTCGTCCTCACCCAGGTAGCTGCCCGACTGCACTTCGATGATCTCCAGCGGAATCTTGCCCGGGTTGCGCAGGCGGTGAACCGAGGCAATCGGAATGTAGGTGGACTGGTTTTCGGTGAGCAGGAACACGTTCTCGTCGCAGGTCACCTCGGCAGTGCCGGACACCACGATCCAGTGCTCGGCGCGGTGATGGTGCATCTGCAGCGACAGGCAGGCGCCCGGCTTGACGGTGATGTGCTTGACCTGGAAGCGCCCGCCCATGTCCACCGAGTCGTAGGAGCCCCACGGCCGGTACACTTCGCAATGGTTCTGGGTTTCGCTGCGGCCCTGTTCGTTGAGGGTGTTGACCAGCTGTTTGACGCCCTGGACCTTGTCCTTGTGGGCAATCATCATGGCGTCCTTGGTCTCGACCACCACGATGTTCTCAAGGCCGATCACCGACACCAGCTTGCCGTTGCCGTGGATCATGCAGTTGCGGCTGTCTTGCACCACGACGTCGCCTTTGGTGACGTTGCCGTTGGCGTCTTTTTCGTTCACTTCCCACAGCGATGACCAGCAACCGACGTCGCTCCAGCCGGCACTGAGCGGTACCACGCAGGCGCGCTGGGTCTTTTCCATCACCGCGTAGTCGATGGAGTTGTCCGGGCAGCAGGCGAAGGTGGCTTCGTCGATGCTCAGGTTGTCGCCGTCTTCCTCGCTGCGCTCAAGCGTCAGCACGCAGGTGTCGTAGATGTCCGGATCATGTTTTTTCAGCTCTTCGAGGAAGCGGCTGGCGCGGAACAGGAACATGCCGCTGTTCCAGAAATAACCACCGGCCTGAACAAACTCGTTGGCACGTTTTTCATCCGGCTTCTCGACGAACTGGGCCACGCGGCTGACGCCTTCGGGCAGCAGCGCATCCTGGCTCGAGCGGATGTAACCGTAACCGGTTTCCGGCTTGGTCGCCGGCACCCCGAACAGCACCATCTCGCCGCGCTCGGCGGCAACCGTGGCCAGCGCCAGGGCGCGTTGCAGGGCTTTCTGGTCGTCGATGACGTGGTCAGCCGGCAGTACCAGCATCAGTTCGTCGCGGCCTTCGTTGACCAGCTTCATTGCGCTCAGTGCCACGGCCGGCGCAGTGTTGCGGCCAAAGGGTTCCATGAGGATGCCCTGGGTTTCGAGTTTGAGCTGTTGCAGCTGCTCGTTGACGATGAAACGGTGATCTTTGTTGCAGACCACGATGGGTGCGTCCATGCCCTCGAACACCAGGCGCGACAGGGTTTGCTGGAACAGCGTGTGTTCACCGGTCAGGGCCAGGAACTGCTTGGGGAACTGCTTGCGCGACAAAGGCCACAGACGCGAGCCGCTACCACCGGAAAGAATGACTGGAATCATGAGTGTTCTCCGAAATTAGAAAATAGGCAGGTGATTAACGGGTCGATACCGGGCGCTTGACCCAGACCGGCGACAGGTTGCTGCCGGAGCCGGTGACGTACAGCACCGCTGCTTCGCCGCGCTCCAGAGCCACAGGCTTCAGGTCGCTGACTTTTTTATCGCCTTCATACAGGGCCAGGCTGACCTTGACCGGGTTGATCTCGCGTTCGCCACGGGCTTTGGCGGCAACCGGCTTGACCACTTCGGTCTTGCCGTCGGCGGTTTTCAGGGTCAGGGCCTGGTCACTGAGGTTCTGCACGCGTACCAGGGATTTCTGTTTGTTCTTGAAGGGTGGCTCCTCAACCAGCTGCGGCTTGCCCGAGGCGTGGTTGACCAAGGTGTAGTAGTGATCGGAGGCAAGCTTCACCGGCACGCTCTGGCTACCGAGCGTGGCGCTGTAGTCGCCTTGCGGCATGAAGCTGAAGTCGCTGCTGGCCTGGGCGGCAACGTTGTCGATGCGGGTGTTGCCGACACTGGCGCTGACCGCCTGGTTGCCAGCATTGTAGATGCGCACGAAGGTCGAGCCTTTCGGCGCGCTGGGGCCGTACAGGGCGGCATCGGCGCCAGCGAAGGCCTGCAGCGAAAGCAGGCTCATACCGGCGGTCAGGGCAAAGGCTTTGGCAATGCGGTGCTTGGTGGTCATGTGCGTTTCCTCTCAGTGTTCCGTCCGATTGGACGACAGGGCCAGGTCTTGATTGGCATTTCGGGTTTGTTTCAGCTCGGCGATCCACTGCGGATCGAAGTCGCTGAGGTCGCTTTTCATTGGCAGATAACGTTCCGGGAACTCCCAGATCAGCACTTGCGGGGCGCTGGCCTTGAAGGCATCGCTTTGCAGGTACTTGAGCATCGGCAGCAACGGGCCATGGCCGTCTTCGGCGTAATTGACCACGTCGCTGCGCAGCGCCTGTTGCAGGGCGCCGAGGAAGTTCCAGTGAGAGTTGGCGCTGTAGCTGGTGCCGACCAGCGCCACCGGGATTTCTGTGTCGGCGAACAACGCATCGCCGCTGTCGGCGTTGGCGGCTGCCGGGCGGGTGCTGCGCTGCTGCAGGGTGTCGGGTGGCGGCAGCAGGTTGCTGAACAGCGGGTCGAGCGGCAGGAAGTTGGTCAGGTCGCCTTTGTACGGTGCGGCGGCCTGCTGCTCGGTGACGAACAGCTGTGGCTCGCCGCTGAGCAGGTCCTGGCGGTTGACCGCTTCGGCCAGGTGCTGGGCGACCACTTCGGCACCCATCGGCGTCCAGTGTGTGTCGGTGCGCAGGAACACCGGGCCACGGGTCTTGGCGGTGGTCAGCGGCGCCAGCAGGTCGGGTGCAAAGACGCCGGCCTGACGGGCCTGGGCATGGAACTCGTTGTACAGGTCGTCATGCAGGCTGGCCGGGGTTTGCTCGCCCAGGTACTCGCTGTACAGGCGCGCCTTGGCCGGGACGATCGCCAGCACCAGCTGTACGCCGCGTTGCTGCAGGGTGTCGCGCACGCCGCGGATCAGCGCGAGGTTTTCCTGTTCGTACTGGTCGCTGTTGGCGACCGGCTTGAACTCTTCGTCACTGAACAGCCATTGTTCGCGGCCCAGCACCACGCCCGGGCGGCCTTCGTTGAAGACCTTGAAGTCCAGCGCGGCCCAGAGGTTGGTACCAATGCGCTTGAGCGGGAACTGCTCGTCGTAGTGGGTCTCGGCGGCCTTGGCCAGCTTGCCGTCGAGCACGCTCATTTGCGCGGTGCGCTGGAAGCCGCTCAGGCCCCCCAGCGACCACACGCCCAGGCCCAGCAGCAGGGCGAGGAACAACACGGAGTAGAGTTTGCGTAATGATCGGGTCATGGTCGGCTCACTCAGAACTGGAAGTAGAGAAACGGCGAGTAGCTTTGCGCCGAAAGTTTGAGGATCGAGGCGACGAACAACAGCAATACCAGCGCGCGGGTCGCATACAGGCCCCAGTCCAGGCTCACGCTGCCGTCGGCATGCACGGCCACCGGGCTGGCTTTGGCAGTGGGCTTGGCGTTGCGGTAGAAGTCGCGCAGGCCAAAGAACGCCAGCGTGGCGTAGGCCACCGCCAGGGTTGCCACTTGCAGGCGGGTGAGGTTGGCGCGGTTGAGTTCCGACAGCTGCCAGTCGGCGAAGCTGAACATGGCGCCGTACATGCGGGCAGCGACGTCGAGGTTTTCGGCGCGGAAGATCACCCAGCCGACCACCACCAGCAGGAAGGTGAACGCCCACTTGACCGGGTTGAAACGCTGCGGGTTGGTGTCCAGGCCCAGGGCCCGTTCGATGGCCAGCCACATGCCGTGCCAGGCACCCCAGATGATGTAGGTGAAGTTGGCGCCGTGCCACAGGCCGCCCAGCAGCATGGTCAGGAACAGGTTGCGGTAAGTGGCGACGGTGCCGTCGCGGTTGCCGCCCAGGGTGATGTACAGGTAGTCACGCAGCCAGGTCGACAGGCTGATGTGCCAGCGCCGCCAGAACTCGGTGATCGACTGGCTGATGTAGGGCTGCTTGAAGTTCTCCATGAAGCGAAAGCCCATCATCAGGCCCAGGCCGATGGCCATGTCGCTGTAGCCGGAGAAGTCGAAGTACAGCTGCGCGGTGTAGGCCAGCGCACCCAGCCAGGCATCGCCGGTGGTCGGGTTCTGCAGGGCAAAGCAATGGTCGGCGACCACCGCCAGGGTATCGGCGATGAAGACTTTCTTGATGAAGCCCTGCATGAACCGCGTGCAGCCCTCGGAGAATTTGTCGAGGGTGTGGGTGCGGTGGTTGAACTGGTCGGCCAGGTCCTTGAAGCGCAGCACGGGGCCGGCGATCAGGTGCGGGAAGATCGCCACGAACGCGGCAAAGTCGATCAGGTTGCGTGTGGCCGGGGTGTCGCCGCGGTACACATCGATGATGTAGCTGATCGACTCGAAGATGTAGAACGAGATACCGATCGGCAGCAGCACGTGGGTGAGGATGAACGGTTCAAGCCCGAACGAGGTCATGATCGCGTTGATGCTGTCGACGCCGAAATTGGCGTACTTGAAGTAGCCGAGAATGCCCAGGTCGACGGCCACGCCGAGCAGCAGCCAGCGCTGGGCCGGTTTGCTGCGCACGCCGGCGGCGCCGACTTTCAGGCCGATCCAGTAGTTCCACAAGGTGACCCCGGCGAACAGCGCGAGGAAGTCCACCCGCCACCAGGCGTAGAAGATGTAGCTGGCCAGCAGCAACAGTGCGTTGCGATAGCGTTGCCCGCTCAAGTAGTACAAGCCGAGAAAGATCGGCAGGAACAGGAACAGGAACACATTGGACGAGAACACCATCCCGATCTCTCCTTGTCGTTATTCACAATCGGGGCAGCAGCCCCCCAACCCCCCCACACAAGTGAAGGGGTACCGAAACACTGTGGGAGCGGGTTTACCCGCGAATGCGTCAGCAGGTTCAACACCGGTGCCCAGACGGGCGCCTTCGCGGGTAAACCCGCTCCCACAGGTACTGCGTTATTGCTTCTCGTACACCCGTGTCACATCGCCGCCGAGGCGGAAACTTTTGAACGGCTGCATGTCGTGCTTTTTCTTCAGTGCGCTCGCGCTGCACGAATAGAGGCTGCACCACGGCTCCAGCCAGGCGTACTTGCTGTCGATCTTCAGATCGGTCATGTCCTGCTTGTCGCCGTTCTTCGCCTTGAACGCACTGGGGTCATCGGCCCCCGACAGCACCCGGTCACCCAGGCGCTTGAGCGCACTGTTGTTCTCGGCCCGCACGTCGACGCCATTGGCCTGAGCGAAGCTGGCGATCATCGCCAGGGGCGGCAGGGCGTAGTTGTGATAAGCCAGCGCGCGCTGCTTGCGGTGCAGTTCGTTGGGCAGGAAGCCCTGCGCATCCACCTGGTTGGCGCCGACCTTGTATTCCTTCACCGCCCAGTCGAACAGGTCACGCCGGTCCGTCGCCACGGCAGTGGCCATCACCGACCAGGCCGCCCAGTACGAGTGGTTGTTGATCTTTGCCAGCGGCAGGTCGCTCCAGTCGCTGACCACCTGGTCGGCCAGGCGCCCGAACCATTTTTCGATCTGCTCGGCCTGCGCCTGATGCGCAGCCAGCGGCTGCGAGTTGGAGAACTTCAGGCGCAGGTACGCTGAACTCATGCTGCCCAGCGCCCATTTGCGCATCGATTTGCCGGTGTGGTTGAAGTCCTTGGACATCAGCGCATCGGCCTGGGCCCAGGTGCCCAGCCATTTCAGGGTGCAATCGAGCTGTTGCGGGCGGCCGTCACGCATGTACTGCATCACCTGCTTGCTCACGCCGCGCTCAAGGCTGGTGATGTCGGCGGTGGATTCGCGGAAGGCTTTTTCCGAGGCCTTGTTCAGTGTTGCCCGGGCCTTGTCCGAACCTTCGTACTTGCTGCGAAACTGCAACGAGCCGGTGTACGGCGTCGGTACGGCTTCGCACGTGAAGTCGCCCGGGCCGCTCTTGAGCTTTTCGATCCCGGCGTAATACCCCTGCGGCGGGACCAGCCCCGCCGCCTGCGCGGCCGGGCCGAACAGGGCCAGGGCGAGCAGGCCGGGAGCGGCGATCTTGCAGAAACTGTTCATAAGCGCCTCACTGGCCGACTTGCGCGGTACGTTGCGCAGTGGCGAAGTTGTTGCGTTTGCAGAGCGTGGCCTCGACCTTCTGGGTACCGCTTTGCGGTCCCTGGACTTCCAGTGCGAGCAGGGTCTGGCTGGCCCAGTCCTCGTCTTCGCGTAGCTGGAAGGCGAAACGGCCGTCGGTGTCGGAGGTTTCCGGTTTCTCGATCTTCACGTCCTCGTGACGGCCATTGAGGTACCACAGGGTGGCCTGCAGAACCTTGACCGAGGTGTCTTCGAACTTGATGTCCAGCTGATGACGGCCGTTGACGATGTCCTTGATCACGCCGCCCTTGCCGTTGACCATCAGTTCGTTCTTGCCGGGTTTGAGCGTGGTATTGGCTTTCATCAACGCCGGCTTGCCTTCGCAACCGTTGTCGAGCAGGGCCAGCATCTGCCGCCAGATGGTTTCCTGGTCCAGGCGGTACAGCGGCGAGAATTCCCAGATGAGGATCTTCGGCGGGTGTTGCTGGAAGTCGTCGCTGCCCAGGTACTGGATCATCGAGCCTTCGAGGCCGCCGCCGGGGAAGGCGACGTTCAACACGTCGGCGCCGATGTACTGCTCCAGGAAACCGGAGAAGTTGTAGTTCTTGCCGCTGTGGCTGGTGCCGACCAGGGTGATCTGCGGGTTGCCGGAGTCGCCGAACAGGTCGTCACTGCCACTTTCGCCCTTGGGTTCGGTGGTGAACTGGTCCATGTACTGCACGGCGTAGCTGGTGCCGCAGAGCTGGCCGGCGACATTGTGCAGGGTGCCGGTCTTGCCCATGCGCCCGGACTTGTGGCTTTCGAACTCGCGCTTGGGCACGTCGGCGAAGGCGGGCATGTGGTGCACGGTGTCGGCCACGATTTTCGCCGCACGCTCGGCGCCGTAAGGCGTCCAGTGCTGGTCACCGCGGAAATAGAAATCCTTGCCCTGGTCGGCGGCGGCCAGCTGTTCGTTGGTCAACGGCGACAGGTCGGGCACGTTGTAGCCCATCTTGCCGAAGCGCTGGAGCATGGCCTGGTAGTTGTGCAGGGCCTTCTCGTAATTGAACGCGGCTTTGTCCGCCGGGTTGAGCATGTTGCGGTTCACCAGGCCACGGGTCGGCTGGTAGACCACTACCAGCTCGACGCCACGGGCCTTGAAGGCGTCGTGAATCTGCTGCAGGCGGCGGTAGCCGCTCGGGGTGGTATCGAATTCGGTGCGCAGGTCTTCGCGGGTACGGAACAGCCAGTCGCCCTGGGCTTGCACCAGGGTGGTGAAGTTCTGCTGGTAGCGCGTGGTGTAGCGGCTGGCATCGTGCGCTTCGGGGCACAGCTGGCAGCAGGGCTCTGCACTGAAGCTGGGCGCCTGCACGGTATCGGCCGAGGCGCCGGTGCTGATCGCCAGCAGGGCAGCGGCAAGGCCGGAAAGGGACAGCAGCTTGGTCAGTTGTGGTTGCATGGGATTGGCTTCCTCAGTCCAGCATTTCGGTCTGGCGTTCGACCGGGTCGATCAGCACCGCTTTGCCCTGGCGCACCATCAGGTCGAGGATTTCGTCCTGACGGTCGCCCAGCACGCCGGAAAAGCTGATGCCGTTGGCCTTGCTTGGCGCCAGCATCGAGACGCGGTACAGCTCCACGCTCAGTGGCGAGTCGATCGACAATGGGCCACTGCCGTTGGCTGCCAGCTCGCCGCCGACCACGATCAGCGAGACTTTGGTGTCGAACGGGTCGAGGGCGATGTCGCGGTCGGTGTCGGAGAGGTCCTTGATGTGCCCGTAGACGCCCACCAGGCCGTTGGCCATGGCGACGTTTTCGTACAGGCGGATGTTGACGCTGTTGCGCACGCGAATGCCGTGGCGGCGGTTGTTGATCAGCTTGTTGCCCCAGATCAGGTTGTCGCCGCTCTCATACAGGGTGATGCCGTCGGTGTGGTTGCGGTAGATCTCGTTGTAGGCAATCAGGTTGTTGACGCTGTTACGGTCGATCACCACCCCCGAGAGCTTGTTGTCGTAGCTCTTGTTGTTGATGATCCAGCTGTCGTTGACCTCACGGGAGACGATGATGCCGTGCTTCTTTTTTGTGCCATACACGGTGTTGCCGGCAATGATCAGGCGGTGCGAACGGTCGTGGGGGTCGATGCCGTAGACGATGTTGTCGCGGTAGACACTGTCCTTGACCACGAAGTCGCTGGTCTCGTAGCAGTAGAAGCCGTACCACATGTCGCTGAACTCGGAGCCGATGATCCAGCCGGTAGGTTCGGCGCGGCCCATCTGCTTGGCCATGTTCGGCGTGTACTGGGAAATGCTCACGCCATAGGACTTACTCTTGGCATAGCCGAAGCTGGCCATCTTGCTGTTGACGATGTAGGTCTCGGTGCCGCCCCAGGACAGCAGGAACGGGCGAAACTCCTTGGGTGAGCGGAAGGTCGCCGGGCCGTTGTCCTTCTCGCGCCAGCCGGTCACCTGGGTGTCGGTGACGAACAGCTTGCCGTCGTTGACGATGAACGCGCCGCCCTCCTGGGACAGGCGCAGTTGCTTGACCTTGGCGTCGATCTCCAGCACGCCTTTTTTTCCGACCACGATCGGCAGGCGCGCAAGGAACACACCCGGTGCGGTTTCGCTCAGGTACTGCTTGGGCACGCGCTTGCTCAGCTCGGTGAAGTCGACATGACCGTCATCGATGAAGATCGCTTGCGGGATGCCGTGCTGACGCGCCACCCACTCGGCCATCTTGTTGTCGCCGCCGATGAACTCCTTGAGTGCATCTTCCTGCAGCATGCGCCGTACCGAGACCTTGCCCTTGTGCTGGCGCTCGATCTTCTTCTGCACCGCGTCGGCGGTGTAGCCGGTCAGGTCCGGCAGTGTCGGCGCCGGAATCTGCAGCGGTTCGATCGGTGCGCTGCTGACCGTATAGGTCTTGGCCTGTTGCAGCCCTTTGGCGACAGGCACCGGTGCCTGGCCGTTGGCCAGGGCAATGCTGCTGGCCCGCAGCAGGGTGCCAGCCAGCAGGTGCTGCAGGGTGTTGGATTGAAGGCTCATATCAATGCACTCCAGGCATCAGAAGCGCCAGATCACGTCGACAAAGGCGCGGTGCATGTACGAGTCCGCTTCCTTGCCATAAGCATCGCCGGGCTTGAACACGCCACCGCGAAAGCGCACCAGCGCCGAAGGTTCGTCGATCGACTGGCTCAAGGCAGCGGGCAGCAGACCCTGCTTGAAGTACTTGGTGACCACCAGGTCCATTTCCTGGCCAAGGTCTTTTTCGCCCTGGATCAACGGCCGGTTGATGCCGTTGTCCTCGACCACGGCGTTGATGCCGCTGCTGCCGATGTTCTGGTCACCGTCGACACGCCAGAACTTGTGGTAGATCAGGCTGGCGTCGTAGTCGTCGCGCAGTTGCCAGGAGGTGAACAGGGTGGCGGCCTGGACGTTGCCCAGTTCGCCACGGAAGGCTTCGCCAAAGCGGTGTACCCGCGAGCGGGTGCCGGTGAAGTTGGAGCGGTTGCTCTCAAGGCCGGTCTGCTCGTAGTTGCCCGAACCGTCGCTGCCACCGCCGCCGCTGCCGCGGGCATACGCGGCGCCGACCTGCCAGTTGGGGTCAAGGCGCAGGCGAACACCGAGGTCGGTGGCCCAGGCGTTGACGTCGCCACTCTGCTTGCCGCTGGCAACCTGTTCGCCGTTGACCGTGGTGGTGTTGAGGCTGTCGCGGTCACCGGTGAGCCAGGTCACGCTGCCCCAGTAGTTGACGCGGTTCTGGTTGCGCCAGTTGTAGGCGTCGCTGTTGGCTTCGATGCCCAGCCAGGTGAGGTCACCGGTGCGGGTCTTGTCCAGTGCGTCGACGGTTTCGCCAGGGCTTTTCAGGTTGCCGTCGTCATGGGTGTGGTGGGCGCGCAGGCCAACCCAGTGGCCCGGCGTCCATTGTGTGGCGACATCACCGTAGATGTGCAGGCGGTCTTTGTCTTCCGGTGCCAGCTCGGTGAGGTCGGTGCGGTATTCGCTGAAACGCTCGGCCACACCGAGGTTGGCACGCAGCAAAGTGGTGTCGAAGGTCCAGTTCAGCGCTTCGATGTTGGTGTCGCGCCACATGCCGTCGTCGTTGCGCAGGCGCTGGCGACCGAAGCGCAATTCTTCGCCCGGGTAGGCGGTCAGGCCGCTGTAGCCGACCCAGAATTCACGCAGGGCCAGGTAGCTTTTATCGGCTTCGCGGCCATCGTCGTTGCGGTTCTCGGCTTCGGCTTCATCGCCGGACTGGCGCAGGGTGTCGGTTTCGATGATGTCGGTGGCGGCTACCGCCTGGCCCATGGCAAAGGCGCTCCAGTTGCCACGCTCACCGTAGACCCAGGGGCGCAGGTCCAGGCCCACGCCGTTGACGTCGCCGCCGGAGCGGGTGCCGAGGTCGCGGTCGTCTTCGGACTGTCCGGTGATCTTCACGTCCAGGCCAAAGTTCTTTTCTGCGGTCATCGCCGCCAGGGTCGGGCACGACCAGAGCAGGGCGAAGCCCAGGCCCAGACCGGCTTTCATCCACGGGTTGAGTGTCATAGAGAGTCCTCGCCTTCTACGGGTTCTTGCACGGCCTGCAGGGCCAGGGTGCCAACACCCTGACCGATGGCGTCACGGGCCTGGCGCTCCTGTTGCAGCAGACGCTGGGCCTGTGGCCGTTGTGCGGGGGTGAGTTGCTGATCGAGCTGGGTCGCCAGGGCCTGCGATTGATCGCTCGGGTTGGCTTGTGCCAGCTGGCTGAAGACCCAGGCGTTGACTGGATCCTGGCGAATGCCATGGCCTTCGCTGAACAGCTGGGCCAGGGCGTAGTCGGCGCTGAGCTGGCCACCGCGGGCGGCAGTGAGCAGATGATCGACGGCTTTTTGCGGGTCGACCTTGCCCAGGTAACCGCGGCGGTACAGTTGCCCCAGGTAATAGTGGGCGCTGATCTCGCCGGCATTGGCGGCGCTGAGTAAATGGGTCTCGGCTTTCTGTGCATCGGCCGGTACGGTCTTGCCTTCGTAGTACAGGCGGCCGAGCAACAATTCGGCGCGTGGCTGTTCGGCGGCGCGGCCTTTGTCGATGTAAGCCATCAACGTGTCGGTATCACCCAGTTCGGGGAAGTCGTAGAGCAGTTGCGCCAGGCTCACCCAGGACCCCGGATTCACTGGTGCGACCTGCTCAAGCAGGGCTTGTGCGGTTTTTTCGTCAGTCTGGCCCAGGGTACGGTCGGCCAATACGCGCGCCACGCTGTCTACGCGGGTGGCCGGGATTGCGCCGCGTTGATAGGCGCTTTTCACTTGCTCGATCAACGCCGCCTGCTGCTCGGGTTGGCCGCGCTTCTGGTAGACGGTGGCCAGTTCGACATAGCAGATGTCGGTGGTATTGAGCGCCGCCTTGCAGATGCGCTCGACCTCGGCCAGGTGCTGGTCGTAGGTGTTTTGGGTGCGGTACAGCAGCACCTGGGCCAGGCCCGCTTCCGGGTAGCCGGCGGCGCGCCACTGGTCAATCTGCTGCTGGGCGTTGGTGCTCGGGAAACTCTGCGGGTATTGCAGGTAGAGCATCGCCAGTGGAATCAGGGTATTGCCCTCGCCATTGGCGAAGGCTTTCTTCAGCAGGGTCTCGGCTTCCTGGCGTTCGGCTTCACTGGCGTCCGGTTTTGCCGCCAGCAGGCGGCCCAGGCGGGCCTGGGCCCGCGGCGAAATATCGGCGGCGGCGCGGTAGGTGGCTTCGGCCTCCTTGAGTTTGGCCGGGTCGCGGGTTTCCACCTGGATATCGGCCAGCCCGACCTGGGCTTCGCTGTAACCGAGGTCGGCGAGCTGACGGTAGTTCTGTTCGGCCAGGGCGGTGTCGCCACGCTTGAGCGCTTCGTTGGCCAGGCGCTGGTCGGGCAGGCCGGCGCAACCGGCCAGTGTCACAGCCAGGGCCAATCCGCAAAAAGCCAGGGCCTGTGGGAGCTGGCGAAGCCTGCGATCGAGCGCAGGGCGGTCGCTGCTGTTCAGGGCCTCATCGCCGGCGATGCCGACTCCCACAGAGTGGTTGGTGATATTCATGGGCGGATCCTCTTAGAGCCCACGGGCCACGGCTTTGTCGATCAGCCAGTCCAGCGACGGGCCACGGTTGCTGTCGACTGCGACCGGGCGGCCAGCCAGTTCGCTTGGCAGCGACTCGTCGGGCTTGATCTGCACGCGGATGTCCGACGACAGATCGTCGCTGTTCAGGCTGGCGCTGTTGACGATCTGGCCGCTGCGCGCCTGGTCTTCGCCGGCCACGGTGAAGTGCACGCGAGCACCGGGCTGGACGTCATCGAACTGGCGATAGCTGAAACGGGCTTCAATGGTCGGGCTGGTGGTGCGCGGAATCAGCTGGAAGATCACCTGGCCTTTGCTCGCGTACTGGCCGTCGTCCACCAGCTGGCGGGCAACCACACAATCGCAGGGGCTGGTCAGGGTGCCGCTCAGTTGTTTGCCAAACAGCTCTTCAACCTTGGCCGGCTCCAGTTGCTGGTCGTCCAGGTGGCCTTTGAGCATGTCCAGCATGCTGGTACTGAACGAGGCCAGTGGCGCGCCTTTGACGATCTGCCCGCCGCTTTCGACCAGGCTCTGCACGGTGCCGTCGCGTGGCATGGTGACGTTGGTGGTGGGCACACTGACCACACCGGCCTGGGCATGGCTGACGAAGTACAGGCCGTAGACCGATTTGGCGATAAAGCCGAAGGCGGCGACGCCGACGACGAATACGCCGAGGCTGAAGGTCACCGCACGCAGGCGGCCAAAGGCGCTCATGCCGCCGTTGGTGTCTTTCTGCTTGCGCGCCTTGGTGAAGTTGTCGCGTTGCAGGGTGCTGAGCACATCGCCCACGGTGATCAGCTCGCCCGACAGGTGCGAGGTGATGATGTGGCGCAGGGTGGCGATGTCACGCGGCTCAAGATTCTGGAACTGCACGCCGGTGCGGCCGCTGGACGGGTCGAAGGAACGCACCTGGAACTCGATGTCCATGGCCAGGCCGAGTTTGTCGACGTTGAACTGCAGGCGTCCGCGCAGCACCTCGCCGACTTTGAGCGGGTGCTTGGCATGGAAACTCAGGCCGCCGGCAGACAGGTCATCGACCTTTACTTCCAGGGTTTCCCGGTTGCCACCCAGGTAGCGCAGCTTGGCCGGGATGCGCACCCGGGCGTGCTGGCGCTGGGCTTCTGACTCATGCACGACATTGACATTCACGGCGGTATTCATGGCGATTTGTTCCTGTTTAATCCAATCGGGTTCCGGCTCACACGACCATGAACAGCACAGCAATGAAGATGCTGGCTGCCGAGAAGGTCATGGTCCGGGAGGACCAGGTGTTGAACCATTGTTGAAAGCTGGCGAGGTCGCGTTTGAGGGCAGTGGGCTGGCGGGTCCAGGACTGCTTGTCGAGGCGGAAGAACACGTAGATCTTCATGATCGCGCCGACGATCTGGTTGTAATAAAGAATCAGCGGGTAGGCCGGGCCGATGGCGTGGCCCGAGCACAGCAGCATGATGGTCAGGATCAGGCGGGTGATGCCGATCCACAGCAGGTACACCAGCAGGAACGCCGGGCCGAACTTGAGGCTGGCGATGACGGCAACGGTCAGGCCCAGCAGGCTGGTCCACATCGACACGCGCTGGTCGAACAGCACCACGCTGGTGAACAGCCCCAGGCGACGGATACCCAGGCCCAGAGCGCGGGAGTTCTGGCGCAGGTTGTTGCCGTACCAGCGGTACATCAGCTTGCGGCTGGCCTTGATAAAGCTTTTTTCCGGCGGGTGCTCGACCGTGTTGATCGCCGCATCCGGCACGTAGAAGGTGTCGTAGCCCAAGCGCATGAGGCTGAACCAGCTGGACTTGTCGTCACCGGTGAGGAACTTGAAGCGCCCCAGGCGCCAGTGTTGCAGCGAGTCGTTTTCGACGTCGGCAATGAACTCGGGGTTGGTGACCACTGCGGCGCGAAACACCGACATGCGCCCGGTCATGGTCAGCACGCGCTTGGACAGGGCCATGGAGCACATGTTGATGTGGCGCTGGGCGAAACGCAGTTTGTGCCATTCGCTCATGATGTAGCCGCCGCGCACTTCGCAGAACTCGTTGGTGGTCAGGCCGCCGACATTGCCGAACAGCTTGAACCAGGGCACGGTCTTGCGTACCACGCCTTCGCCGAGCACGGTGTCGCCGTCGATCACTGCCACCACCGCGTTTTCATCCGGCAGGTGGCGGGAGATGGCGCGAAAGCCATAGGCCAGGCCATCACGCTTGCCGGTACCGGCGATCCGTACAAAGTCCAGGGTGACGCGATCAGGCGGATTGAATTTTTCCCAAAGGCTTTTCACCAGCAGTTCGTCGGACATTTCCACCAGCGAGCAGACCACAGTGGTCGGGTAGCCGCAGGCAATCGCCTCGCGGATCACCGAGCTGTAGACCTGGGCTGTGGTCAGGGCATCGATGCGAAAGCTGGTCACCATCAGGTAGACGTGCGAGGGGTCCGCGGCGCTGCCCAGCTTGCGCACCTTGCGCCGCAGCATCGGGTAGACCACGTAGAGAAACAGCATGCCGCGCACAAAGTGCGTGGCACCCATGGAATAGCGCCAGATACCGACGGCACCGATGAGGAAAATGAAGTCCTTCGATTCGGGGTCGAAAATGGAGTTGGGCAAGGCCAGGGCGATCAACATGAGCAGGCTCACGTAGAACAGCCAACCGGCGACCTGTAGCAGGCCGTGCTTGAGCCTTTGCATGTTCTGCATCCGTATCCAGTGGGGGAAGAAGGGTGTTGCCCGGGGCCGTGGGGCCCCGGGCCAGCCTGCGGGGATTACCAGCAGATGCCTTCGGTGCGGCTGGTTGGCGAGGAGGTTTTGCTCATGAAGCCAACCAGGTCGATGACCTGTTTGCCTTCCGGCGCGTGTTGGGCCAGGGCGCGGAACTTCTCGTCGCGGTTACCCAGCACGATCACGTCGGCGTGTTTGATCACTTGCTCGAAGTCAGCGTTGAGCAGCGACGACACATGAGGGATCTTCGACTCGATGTAGTCTTTGTTCGCACCGTGGACACGGGCGTACTCGACGTTGCTGTCGTAGATGTTCAGGTCGTAGCCTTTGCCGATCAGTCGTTCGGCCAGTTCGACCAGCGGGCTTTCGCGCAGGTCGTCGGTACCGGCCTTGAAGCTCAGGCCGAGCAGGGCGACCTTGCGCTTGTCGTGGCTTTCGATGATGTCGAAGGCGTTCTGCACCTGGGACTCGTTGCTGGTCATCAGCGAGTTGAGCAGCGGGGCCTTCACATCGAGGCTGCTGGCGCGGTAGGTGAGGGCACGCACGTCCTTGGGCAGGCACGAGCCGCCGAAGGCAAAGCCCGGGCGCATGTAGTACTGCGACAGGTTCAGGGTCTTGTCCTGGCAGACTACGTCCATCACTTCGCGGCCATCGACGCCGACGGCCTTGGCGATGTTGCCGATCTCGTTGGCGAAGGTGACCTTGGCCGCATGCCAGACATTGCAGGTGTACTTGATCATCTCGGCGACTTCGATGTCCTTGCGGATGATCGGGGCGTCGAGTTCTTCGTACAGCGATTGCAGGACATCACCACTGGCGGTGTCCAGTTCGCCAATGACTGTCATCGGAGGCTGGTCGTAGTCCTTGATCGCGGTGCTTTCACGCAGGAATTCCGGGTTGACTGCAACGCCGAAGTCGACGCCGGCTTTTTTCCCCGAGCAGTCCTCCAGGATCGGGATCACCACGTTCTTGACGGTACCCGGCAGCACGGTGCTGCGTACCACGATGGTGTGGCGGCTGGCTTTTTCACGCAGGACAAAACCAATTTCGCGGCACACCGATTCGATGTATTCCAGGCCCAGGTCGCCATTCTTTTTACTCGGCGTACCGACGCAGATCATCGACAGGTCGCTGTCGCGAATGGCGGCGGCAAAGTCGGTGGTGCCACGCAGGCGGCCGTTGTCGATGCCCTGTTGCAAGAGTGCTTCAAGCCCGGGTTCGACAATTGGCGATTTGCCCTGGTTGATCAGGTCGATCTTGGTCTTGGAAACATCCACGCCAATCACTTCATGACCCCGTGCGGACAGGCAGCCAGCACAGACTGCACCTACATAACCCAAACCAAAGATGCTGATACGCATCGCTATCACCTCATGTGTTTATCATGCCGGCTCAACTAGCAGAGCCAGACCGGATTGATTAACCAGCAATTTTCGGGCGAACGAAGTTGTGGCAAAAAGATGTCACTTCACCGTACGCAGGCATATAAATATGGAGTGCAAAATAATCTGCACTCAAAGTTGGCAGCCAATGGCCAAAAATTATGGACGTGCCCTTAAATGCAGCCGTCTTTATTGCAGAACGGTTCGCCGATACTGCAGTGCTTGCTCTTTCAATTGGATAAAAATCCTTTGAAATCAACCACTAGGACGATTTATTAGGGCGCGGATCTCCTGAGTTTAACGGGGCGCCAATGGGTGACGCTCTCGTTGTATGGGTTGTTCTGCACACAGGTTGTGCATTGCCAACTGTGTTGTAGGTCATCTCTCACACGGGGCTCGAGAATCGTTACGGGTGGTATGAGCGATGGCTGAGGGGATAAGTTCCGAGGGCGGTTCATGCAACGTGAAAGATTTTTAAATATTTTTTCAAGTGCCATTACTTCCACTTTGATGGCACTGGGTAGTTTCACCCCTGTATATAAAGGACGAACTCAGGGAGGGATGTTTTTATGCCAGTATCGAAAAAATTTTTACGAAATTCGTCAAAAAATTACGAACGGGCTTATGACGATTGGCGATAAAACAGGGTGCGCCGTTTTGTTGGCGTCATGTTTATGGCGCTTGTAGGGCGAAACTGTAGGCGCGTGGCTTGCCCGCGAAAAGCGATGACGCGGTGCATCAGGGGCACCGCGGTGCCTGATTCGCCGGCAAGCCTGGCTCCCACAAAGACAGTTGCTCCTACCGACTTACGCGTCCGGATGGTCGCGCAGGAACACCAGGTTGTCCGGCTTGGACTGTTCGGCGCTGTAGTAGTAGCCCTGCACATCGAACTGCTTGAGTTGCTCGGGGTCGTTGATGCGTTCCTGAATCACGAAGCGGCTCATCATCCCGCGGGCTTTCTTGGCGTAGAAACTGATGATTTTGTACTGGCCGTTCTTGAAGTCGCGGAACTCGGTGTTGATGATCCGCGCGTTCAGGGCGCTGCGTTTCACCGCACTGAAGTACTCGTTGCTGGCCAGGTTCAGCAGCACATCGTCGCCCTGATCGGCCAGTGCCTGGTTCAGCCACTCGCTGATGCGGGTGCCCCAGAAGGCGTACAGGTCTTTGCCGCGGGCATTGGCCAGCTTGGTGCCCATTTCCAGGCGGTAAGGCTGCATCAGGTCCAGAGGACGCAGGAGGCCATACAGGCCCGAGAGCATGCGCAGGTGGTCCTGGGCGTAGCTGAAGTCGTCTTCGCTCAGGCTTTCGGCGTCCAGCCCGGTGTACACGTCACCCTTGAAGGCCAGCAGGGCCTGCTTGGCGTTGTCCGGCGTGAACGCCGGGGTCCAGCTGCCGAAGCGGGCGGCGTTGAGGCCGGCGAGCTTGTCGGAGAGGTGCATCAGCTCGCTGATCTGCGCTGGCGACAACTCGCGCAGTTGCTCGATCAGCACCTGGGAATCGTCCAGGTACTGCGGCTGGGTGTAGCGCTGGATAACGGGCGGGGTGTCGTAGTCGAGGGTCTTGGCGGGGGAAATCACCGTCAGCATGGGTCGGGCTCCTTGAATCGTGGCGCCGATTCTACGGGGCGGGGGCGCTGATCTCCAGCTATGACGTCAATAGCCACAGACCATCCCGACGCTTGACGCTATAGTGCGCGGCGAGGAAATCGGAGAGTTGATCGTGCGCATTGCTTTTCTATTGCTGGGCGGATTGTTGAGTGTGGCGGTGCAGGCCGCGCCGTTGCCGGTGGCGACTTTCGAACGCAGTCACTGGCCTGAGCAATTGAACAGCCCGGCACTGTTCGATGTTGCCTCGCGCGCCGAGATCCTCGCGTTCGCCCAGGTGCTGGAGGCCAGTGAAGCGCTCGACGAGCCAAGCCTTGCGACCCGCCTGGGGCTCAGGCAGATCAACCTGGCGTCGATCAACCAGGTACGTGCGCGGCTGTGGCAACAGCTGTGGCGCAATTACGACCTGGCCCAGCAAAGTTGCGAACAGGATGCCTCGTTCTGTTATGTCATCGACAGCCAGGCTGAACTGCGCAAGCAGGCGGCCCGGTTCGAAGTGGCCAGCGACTCGTTCTATGCCGGCTGGGCGCCGCCCAGCCGCGAGTTCCATCAGCGCTACCTCGACGAACTGCTGCGCAAGGCGGCGCTGTTTCCGCAAACCGCCAGTGAAGTCGAGCGTTACGCGGACCTTGAGCGCACCGGCGATGAGCTTAATGATCGCCTGTTCATGCTTACCTTCGATTCAGGGCCGGGCCCTGCAGGTAGCAGCACCGACGCGTTGACCGACTTTTTGCGCCGGCAAAAGCTCGGGGCAACCTTCTTCGTGCTCGGCAACAGCGTGCAGACGCGCCGCGACAAAACCTCGCTGGCAGACCTGCGGGCGCTGTACAAGGGCCAGTGCGTGGGGATTCAGGGCTGGGAGTACCGCTCCCATGGGCAGTGGCAGGACTGGCAGCGCTCGGTGCTGCGCAGCCAGGCGCGGGTCCAGGCTGACCTGCCGGACCAGTATGTGCCGTTGTTCAGACCGCCCTATGGCCAGCGCCGCGCCGACAGCCAGGCATTCTTTGCCAGCCAGGGCCTGCAGGTGACACTGTGGAACATCGACGCCCAGGATCAGGGCGCATTGAGTGCCGAGCAGTCAGCGCAGCGGGTGTTGACCCTGATGCTGCTCTGGCGCCGCGGGCTCATCCAGTTTCACGACACCCAGCCCAAGGCGCAGGAGGCGGTGGCCTGGCTGCTTGAACAGACGTCGCAGAGTGGGATCGGTTGGGAAGATTGCCGGCATTTTGCCGGGAAAAGCTGAAAACCGGCGGGGAAGGGCGGGGCAGGCGAAAAACCGCGATGTCTTTTTCAATGACCTGGATTTATGACTGTAGCGGTGCTTTGACACCACGCCAAGGGCAAAATGCCCTGCAGAAAAATAAACTTCAAAAATACGTAAAAGTGCTTTTTCCGGTCATGGGTTTTGCGGTATCAAGAAGACAGACCGCCGAACCCTGCAGCACAGGTGGCGTCATTGGCACCTCAGCTGTTTGTAGTTTCCCGACCGTAACGACGCGGATCAGGGGAGAACCGGCGGCCACTTCTCGGCGCAGCACCGACCAGGTATTGCGTCGTCTGGCTCCCACAAAGGTGACCGAGTATGGATGATCAAGGACGCAGCACTTCCTCCACCCAGCCAATCCTTTATGTGCTCGATACCAATGTACTGATCCACGATCCAAACGCATTGCTCAACTTCGAGGAGCACCACGTCGCCATACCGATGACGGTGCTGGAGGAGCTCGACAAACTCAAGACCGGCAAGCACACCATCGCCGCCGAATGCCGCCAGGCCATCCGCCTGATTGACCAGACCCTGGGCGATGCCTCGCCTGCCGATGTCGAGCAGGGCGTGCCGATCCAGCGTGGCAAGAGCGGGCCCAAGGGCTTGCTGTCGATCCTGATGAGCCCCCGCAACGAACCGAACCGCCTGCTGCCGGAAAACCTCAACGACAACATCATCATCAACCAGTTGCTGGAACTGCGCAGTCGGCGCAAAGACCTCGACGTGGTGCTGGTGACCAAAGACATCAACATGCGCCTGAAGGCCCGCGCCTGCGGTATCGCGGCCGAGGACTACAGCACCGACCAGCTGGTTGACGACGTTTCCCTGCTGTCCAAGGGCTATCACAGCGTCACCGGTTCGTTCTGGGACCGCGTGAGCAAGGTCGAAACGCGCCAGGAGCGCGGTCGCACCTGGCACCGGGTGCAGATGGTCGACAACCTGCCGGCCGTGCATATCAACGAATTCATCATTGATGAACAGGGGTTTGTCGGCTGGATCAAGGGCATCAAGGACGACGAACTGCTCTTGCTCGACCTCCATCAGGAGCCGCTGCTGCACCAGGAAGCCTGGGGCCTGAAACCGCGTGACATCCACCAGAGCCTGGCGCTGTTCGCCCTGCTTGATCCGGACATCCACCTGGTCAACCTGACCGGTGCGGCCGGTTCCGGTAAAACCATCCTGGCCCTGGCTGCCGCGATTGAGCAGACCATGGTCAGCAAGCGCTACCGGCGCATCATCGCCACCCGCAGCGTGCAGGGGCTGGACCAGGAGATCGGCTTTCTGCCGGGCACCGAAGCGGAAAAAATGGAACCCTGGCTCGGGGCAATCACCGATAACCTCGAAGCACTGCACATGGATGACGAGAACACCCATGGCAGCGTCGACTACATCCTTGAGCGGGTACCGCTGCAGTTCAAATCGCTGAACTACATTCGCGGTCGCAGTTTCCAGCAGAGCCTGATCCTCATCGATGAATGCCAGAACCTCACGCCGCACCAGATGAAAACCATCATCACCCGTGCCGGCGCCGGCTCCAAGGTGATCTGCCTGGGCAACCTGGCGCAAATCGATACCCCTTACCTGTCCGCCACCAGCTCGGGCCTTACCTACCTGACCGAGCGCTTCAAGGACTTCCCCAACGGCGTGCACATCACCCTGCAGGGTGTGCCGCGTTCGATCCTGGCCGAATACGCCGAATCGCACCTGTAATCCCCAGCGCCGGGCGGTTTCACCGCCCGGCTTTTTTTCGCTGCGAATTCCTGACTCCTGGGTTTACACTCGTTGCTCCTGAACAGGAGGAAGGCAGTGCTGACTCATCTCGATTCCCAAGGTCGGGCCAATATGGTCGACGTCACCGATAAAGCCGTGACCTCGCGTGAGGCGGTGGCCGAAGCGCGGGTGCGCATGCTCCCGCAAACCCTGCAGATGATCGTTGATGGCGAACACCCCAAAGGGGATGTGTTCGCCGTGGCGCGCATTGCCGGTATCCAGGCGGCAAAGAAAACCAGTGACCTGATCCCGCTGTGCCACCCGCTGATGCTCACCAGCGTCAAGGTCGAACTCCGCGCCGAAGGCAACGATACGGTGCATATCGTCGCGCGCTGCAAACTGGCCGGACAGACCGGCGTGGAGATGGAAGCACTGACGGCGGCCAGTGTCGCTGCGCTGACGATCTATGACATGTGCAAGGCAGTTGATCGCGGCATGATCATTGATAGCGTACGGGTGCTGGAAAAAACCGGCGGCAAGAGCGGCCATTATCAGGCGGATGAAACAAAATGAGCATCAACGTGGTGTATTTCGCCCGTTACCGGGAAGCCCTGGGTAGGGATGGCGAGCCGCTGGAGGGTTCGTTTGCCACGCTGGAGCAGGTGCGCCAGGCATTGCTCGCCCGGGGCGGCAAGTATGAGGTGCTGGCCGAACAGAACCTGATGTGCGCGCGCAACCAGGACCTGTGCAAGCTTGACGAGCCGCTTGTCGAGGGTGACGAAGTGGCTTTCTTTCCTCCTGTAACCGGAGGCTGAGATGGGTGTACGTGTTCAGGTCGAGGCCTTTGATCCGGGGGCTGAAACCAATGCCATGCACGCGGCCAACGTCGGCGTCGGGGCTGTGGTTGCGTTTGTCGGTTATGTGCGCGACTTCAATGACGGTCAGGAAGTCGCGGGCATGTTTCTGGAGCACTATCCGGGCATGACCGAAAAGGCTCTGGCGAAGATTGTCGTCGAGGCGCAGCAGCGCTGGCCGCTGCTCAAAGTCGAGGTTGTACACCGTATCGGCGCGCTTGATCCGGGTGAGCCGATCGTTTTTGTCGGCGTCGCCAGCGCCCACCGCCAGGCAGCGTTCGATGCCTGCAACTTCATCATGGACTACCTCAAGACCCGTGCACCGTTCTGGAAGAAAGAACAGACCGGTAACGGCCCGCGTTGGGTCGAGGGCAAGCAGAGCGACGAAGACGCGGCAGGGCGCTGGTAGCGGAGCCCCGTAGGAGCCAGGCTTGCCGGCGAAGCAGTCGCTGCGGTGTGTCGGGAACACCGCGTTATCGTTTTTTCGCGGGCAAGCCTCGCGCCTGCGGGCAAATTTTTTGCCTGTTGAGTTTTCATACAATAAAGTCCAGTATGGAATTATAAGTACAAAATAATTCCAGGCTGACGCACGCCTGTTCCCTTTCCTCTGTCTTGCAACACACCTCCAACAACGAGCGAGAGAGACCCATCATGAAGACCTTCACCCTGATCAGCGGTCTGGCCCTGAGCCTGTTGGCCAGCAGCAGCCTGTTCGCCGCCGAGAACACCTTGCGCATCGGCATCGAGGCCGCCTACCCACCGTTCGCTTCGAAGAACGACAAAGGTGAGATCGTCGGTTTCGACTACGACATCGGCAACGCCTTGTGCGCGCAGATGAAGGTCAAGTGTGAGTGGAACGAGGTGGAATTCGACGGGCTGATCCCTTCGCTGAAGGTGAAGAAGATCGATGCGGCCCTGTCGTCGATGACCATCACCGATGAACGCAAGAAATCCGTGGATTTCACCCACAAGTACTACTTCACCTCGTCACGCCTGGTGATGAAGAAGGGCGCGACGGTCGACGACCAGTATGAAAGCCTCAAGGGCAAGACCGTGGGTGTGCAGCGCGCCACCACCACGGATCGCTATGCCACTGAAGTGCTGGAACCCAAGGGCATCACGATCAAGCGCTACAGCAACAACGAAGAAATCTACATGGACCTGGCATCCGGACGCGTGGATGCGATTTTTGCCGACACCATTCCCCTGGATGACTTCCTGTCGATGCCACGCGGTGCCGACTATGCCTTCACCGGCCCTGAGCTCAAAGACCCGAAATACGTCGGTGAGGGCGCCGGGATCGCCATTCGCAAGGGCAACAGTGAGCTGGTCAGCCAGTTCAACAACGCCATTGACGCGATTCGCGCCAACGGCGAGTACCAGAAGATTCAAGCCAAGTACTTCAAGTCGGACATCTACGGCGACTGATTGACCGCCTCAAGGCCTGAAGTTTTTCAGGCCTTGAGTTCCTTCAGGTGTTTGTACACCGTCGCGCGCCCCATCCCCAGTACATTGGCCACGTAGTTGGCCGCACTCTTGCCCTTGAATGCGCCTTCGGCGTGCAGGGCCAGCACCAGTTCGCGCTTGTGGTCGCGGGTCAGCAGGTTGAGGCTCAACTGACGCTGGCGCAGCCAGTTGTTGAGGAAGGTGTTGATGCGCTCCTGCCAGTCGTCGCGAAATAACGCATCCGGTTGCGGGATCAGCCGGCTGGGCGAAAGAAACAGGTCCAGCGCCGCCTTGGCGTTTTCGAACAGCGAGATGTTCAGGTTGATGCACAGCACCGCCAGCGGCGTGCCTGACTCGGTGCGCAGCACGGTGCTCAGCGAGCGGATCTTCTGACCGTCCCAGTTGAGTTTTTCGTAGGGGCCAATGTTGGTTTCCTGGGTGCCTGTCTCGAGCATGTCTTCCAGCGCCGCGTCGTCACCAATCTCGCGTTTGGACAGGTTGTTGGCGATGTAGTCGATTTTCTGGCTGCGCAGGTCGTGCAGCACCACCTCGGCATGCGGGAAGAACAGGGTGGCGATGGCATCAGCGATGGCCCGGTAATTGTCCAGGGCAGGGTCGCGGCTGGGGGTCGACATTCAGGCAGGCTCCAGGCGGTGTCAGCGCCCTTGGGGCAAGGGCGCTGCGAGTGTGCCGCAATCGCGGCGGCGCGTCATCCCTGCAGGCGGCGCGGGGAGAGCATGGTTTCGTTCAGGCCAAAGGCCTTGAGCGACTCCGGCAAGTCTTCGCCGCGTACCAGGGCAGCGCTGGCCTGGCCCATGGCCGGTGAGGTCTGAATGCCGTAGCCGCCCTGGGCGGCAACCCAGAACAGGCCGGGCACTGCGGGGTCGAAGCCGGCGACCAGATCGCCGTCGGCGACGAAGCTGCGCAAACCGGCCCAGGTGCGGGTCGGTCGGCGGATGCTCAAGGTCGTGGCTTCCTCGATCTGATAGATACCCAAGGCGATGTCCAGTTCTTCGGGCTGCACATCATGCGGCTCGACGGGGTCAGCGTTGGCCGGCGAGCCGAGCAGCATGCCGGCGTCAGGCTTCATGTAGAACGATTCGTCAAGGCTGACCAGCATTGGCCAGGCATGGCTGTCGATGCCTTCAGGCGCGGCAAAAATGAAGGCGGCGCGGCGTTTGGGTTGCAGGCCAAGTGGCTGGGCACCGGCCAATACGCCGATCTGGTCGGCCCAGGCGCCGGCGGCATTGATCAGCACCGGCGCACTGAAGGTGCCACGGCTGGTTTGTACCTGCCAGTGGCCGTCGGCATCGCGGCTCAATTGCAGGACTTCGCAGTCGCTGTGCACTTCGCCCTGCTGACGGCGGATACCGCGCAGGTAGCCCTGGTGCAGGGCATCGGTGTCGATATCGCTGGCGCTCGGGTCATACAGGGCGCCATGCACCTTGTCGCGGCGCAGCACGGGCAGGCGGGCGCAAGCCTGCTCGGCGTCGAGCAACTCGACCTCCGGCACGCAGGCCTTGGCGCTCAGGTATTGGCGTTGCAGCTCTGCGGGATCGCCGGTCAGGTCGACGGTCATCTCACCACGCGGGCTGAGCAGCGGGTGCTCGGCAAAGCCTGCCGGCGGCTGGTCAAAAAAGGCGCGGCTGGCCAGGGTTAGCGCACGCACCTGCGGGGTGCCGTAGGCGGCGGTGTACAGCGCCGCGGAGCGGCCTGTCGAGTGATAGCCAGGCTGCGATTCGCGTTCCAGCAGCAGTACCCGGCCATGGCGGGCGAGCCAGTAGCCGGTGGAGGCACCGGCAATGCCGGCACCGATGATGATGAAGTCTGCCTGTTGCATGAAGAGCTCCTCAGACGGCGCGCTGCAGGTGGTACAGGGCATTGGCCAGGGCGATGTCTTCCAGGCCCAGGCCGATGGAGCGGAAGAAGGCGTGGCGCTGGTAGCTCGGCGCCGGTGCCTGCTGGCTCATCAATTGCGCCAGGTCGCCGACGATGGCGTCAGGGGTCCAGCCGTGTTGCTCGGCGGCGATGCGCATTTCGCCAGCGCTGCCCGGGGTGGTTACCCGGTAGTCACAGTACACGTCCATGGCGCTGAGGCTGGCCGGGGGAACTTCATGGGCGCGTACGGCATTGGTGCTGATCGAGGTGATCAGCGCCGGCTTGCTCAAGGTAGCCGGGTCGATGACCGGCGTGGCCGAGGACGTGCACAGCAGGATCACATCGGCATCAATCAGCGCCTGTTCAAGGCTGTCGCTCAGGGTCAGGCGCGGGTCGAGGTCGCTCAGGGCCCGGCGTTGTTCGGCGCTTTGCCGGGCCAGGCTTGGGGAGTACAGGCGGATGTCCTGCCATTCACGCAGGCCGCGCACATAGTGCAGGTGTGCGCGGGCAATCGGGCCGCTGCCAATCAGGGTCAGGCGCTTGGCCGTCGCCGGGGCCAGGGCGTCGACGGCGACCGCAGTGGTGGCCGCCGTGCGCGCCGTGGTCAGCTCGCCGGCATCGCACAGCAGCAACGGCTGGCCGCTGTCCATGGACATCAGCAAGGTCCAGGCAGTAACCAGCGGGCCTTGCTCGCGGACGATGTAGGGCGAGGTCTTGACGCCATACACGCGCTGCTCGGCCAGCACACCGCCGTAATTGATAAAGTCCCCTTGGCCGTTCGGGAACTCGACCAGTTGCTGGGGCGGCTGCACCGCTTGCCCGGCCGCCAGGTCACGAAACAGGTTGCGCAGGATCTGTGGCACATCCACCTGTGCCAGCAGCTGGCGAGCGAGCGGTTTGTCGATGACGAGAGGCGCAGACATACGAGGCTCCAATTAAACTATTTTGTCCATTATGGACTCTTTGTTTATTTGGACAATATCGGCGGCATAAAAAAACGCAGCCGGAGAGGGCTGCGTTTTTGGCGACGGCGCAAAAAATCAGTGATGTTTGCGCGGTACAGGCTTGAGCAGTTCAGTTGGCGGCATTTCGCAGCTGATCTTGCGACCCAGCAGCTCTTCGATAGCCGGTAGCTGGTAAGAGTCGTCCTCACCGGCAAAGCTGATCGAGACACCGCTGGTGCCCGCGCGACCAGTACGGCCGATACGGTGTACGTAGTCGTCCGGGTCTTCGGGCAGGGTGAAGTTGATCACATGGCTGATGCCGTCGATGTGGATGCCGCGACCGGCGACGTCGGTCGCAACCAGCACGGTGATGCGGCCTTCGCGGAAGTTTTCCAGGGTCTTGATGCGTTTGTGCTGAGGCACGTCACCCGACAGCTGGGCAGCGTTGACGCCATCGCGCACCAGGCGCTCCTCGATGCGGCGCACCTCGTCCTTGCGGTTGGCAAAGACCATCACCCGTTCCCACTTGTTCTCGGTCACCAGGTTGTACAGCAGCTTGTACTTGTCGCTGCCGGCGACGGCGTAGACATGCTGTTCGACGGTTTCGCTGGCAACGTTCTCCGGCTCGATCTCGACGATCGCCGGGTCGGTGGTCCACTGCTTGGCCAGGTTCATCACGTCTTCGGTGAAGGTCGCGGAGAACAGCAGGGTCTGACGCTCGCTCTTGGGCGGGGTCTGGCGAATGATCTGGCGTACCTGCGGGATAAAGCCCATGTCGAGCATGCGGTCGGCTTCGTCCAGTACCAGTACCTCGACCATGTCCAGGTGGGCTTCGCCACGCTGGTTGAAGTCGAGCAGGCGGCCCGGGGTAGCGACGAGGATGTCACAGTGGCGCGCTTCGAGGGCCTTGAGTTGCTTGTCGAAGTCCATGCCGCCGACGAAGGTCATCACGTTCAGGCCGGTGTACTTGGTCAGCGCGGCAGCGTCCTTGGCGATCTGGACCACCAGTTCGCGGGTCGGGGCGATGATCAGCGCCCGGGGCTCGCCCATGTAGCGCTCTTTGGGCGGCGGGGTCTGCTGCAGCTGGGAGATGATCGAGATCAGAAAGGCTGCGGTCTTGCCGGTGCCGGTCTGGGCGCGGCCAATCGCGTCTTTGCCGCGCAGGGTGTGGCCGAGCACTTGCGCCTGGATCGGCGTGCAATACGGAAAGCCCAGGTCATGGATCGCATGCATCAGCTCGGGCGAGAGCTTGAAGTCATGAAAACGGGTTTTGCCTTCTTGTGGCTCGACCACAAAATCTTCCAGCTTCCAGGTGGAGGCTGCAGGTTTTGGCTTGCGCTCACGGCGCGGTTTGGCTTCGGCCGGCTTTTCGGCGCGTGCCGGTTTGGCGGCTTCAGCCTTGGTCTCGGTGTTGAGCGGGGCAGCCGGGGCAGGGGCCTTGGGGGCTGCGGGTGGCTGCTTCACAGGGGCAGCGCTTTCGGTGGCGAGTTGCTCAACCTCGCTCTTGCCGAACATCTTCTTGAGTGCTTTGAGCACGGTCATCTCATCAATTGGTTAAGGAATGTACGCCGGCCAGTGTAATGCAAGAATCGGGCGCGGCGTAGTGGCTTGCACTGACAACTACAGGGAAGGCCGGTTTTAACGCAGGCGTGCGCCCAGCCAGGCGGCGATATCGCTGATTTCTTCCTGCACAACTTCATGTTCCATCGGGTATTCAGCCCATTGCGTGCTGACACCCCAGTTTTTCAGGTGTTCAAAGGCCGCGCGGCCCATGGCCGGCAGTACCACCGGATCGTACACACCATGCAGGCACAGGGCCGGGGTACGTTGCTGGCAGGCGGTCAGCTCGACCTTGTCGTTGAACGTCGGTGCGTAGGTCGACAGGGCCAGGACGCCGCCCAGGGCTTCTTGCCACTTTATATAGGCAGTGTGCAGTACCACTGCGCCGCCCTGTGAGAAACCCGCGAGGACGATACGGGCCAGGTCGATGCCTTTGGCCTGCTCGGCCTTGATCAGTTCGATTACCTGCTCGGCGGACGCCTGCAACTGATCCTCGTCGATGGCGCGCGCCGGCGTCATCGCCTTGATGTCGTACCAGCTGGGCATTTCGTAGCCGCCATTGATGGTCACCGGCCGGGTGGGCGCCTGGGGCATGACGAAGCGGGTGGTCAGCAGGACCTCCTGCAGGGCTTCGGCCACCGGCATGAAGTCGTAACGATCGGCCCCCAGGCCGTGCAACCAGATCACACAGGCGTCTGCTTTTTTTTGTGGCTCAAGAATCAGCGGGTGGCTCATGACTGCTCCGAAAATGTGCGCGCGCGCTTGTTTGCGTGCATGAAATGAAGGCGCGTCGGGTGAATCCGGGAAGAACCTGTCGCAACGGTGCAAGTTTTCCTGTTGACGTTAACTGAAACGCTTTAGCCATTCAGTTTGGTACGCGCTTTGCTATGAAACTCCAGATGCGAGGTTACACGTTTTGGACGGTAACACCCGTTAGCGGTCCCCAAGGCTGTCACAGAACAGCGCATTGCGCCAATTGACCCAAAAACAAGCCAACACGGGTCGGATGCGCCTCATAAGGGTGCGGTGCAATCCCGGCTCAACACAATAAGAGCAAAACTGGAGGTTTGAATGAAGATGTTGAAATCCACCCTGGCAGTGGTTACCGCTGCTACCGTATTCGGTATCAGCGGTATCGCACAGGCAGGTGCGACCCTGGACGCCGTGCAGAAGAAGGGTTTCGTTCAGTGTGGCGTCAGTGACGGCTTGCCGGGTTTTTCGGTTCCGGATGCCAAGGGCAACATCGTCGGCATCGACGCAGACGTCTGCCGCGCAGTGGCTGCAGCCGTGTTTGGCGATGCTACCAAGGTCAAGTTCAGCCAGCTCAATGCCAAGGAGCGCTTCACCGCGCTGCAGTCCGGCGAGGTCGACGTGCTGTCGCGTAACACCACCTGGACCAGTTCCCGTGACGCCGGCATGGGCCTGGTGTTCGCCGGTGTTACCTATTACGACGGCATCGGCTTTCTGGTGAATAAAAAGCTCGGTGTTTCCAGCGCCAAAGAGCTGGACGGCGCAACCATCTGCATCCAGGCCGGTACCACCACCGAGCTCAACGTCTCCGACTACTTCCGCGCCAATGGCCTGAAGTACACGCCGATCACCTTCGACACCTCCGATGAAAGCGCCAAGTCGCTGGAGTCCGGCCGTTGCGACGTGCTGACATCCGACAAATCGCAGCTGTACGCACAGCGCTCCAAGCTGGCTGCGCCGACCGACTACGTCGTTCTGCCGGAGACCATTTCCAAAGAGCCACTGGGCCCGGTAGTACGTAAAGGCGATGAAGAGTGGTTCAGCATCGTCAAGTGGACCCTGTTCGCCATGCTCAATGCCGAAGAAATGGGCATTACCTCCAAGAACGTCGAAGCCGAAGCCAAGTCCACCAAGAACCCGGACGTGGCGCGCATGCTGGGTGCCGACGGTGAGTATGGCAAGGACCTGAAACTGCCGAAGGACTGGGTCGTGCAGATCGTCAAACAGGTCGGCAACTACGGTGAAGTCTTCGAGAAGAACCTGGGCAAGAGCACCCCGCTGCAGATCGACCGCGGCCTGAACGCCCTGTGGAACAACGGCGGCATCCAGTACGCGCCACCGGTGCGCTGACGGTTGCGGCCTGCGGCGGCCCCTGGCCGTCGCAGGCTGTTCGCTTCCCTTCCTTTCGGGGCATTACATGCAAAATCAAATCGGCGCACCCAAGGGGCCATCCCTTAACGATCCACGTGTGCGTGCGTGGCTGTTCCAGATCATCACCGTGGTCGCGGTGGTTGCTCTGGGCTGGTACCTGTTTCACAACACCCAGACCAACCTGCAGCACCGGGGCATCACTTCGGGCTTCGACTTTCTCGAGCGCAGTGCCGGTTTCGGTATCGCTCAACACCTGATTCCCTACACCGAACAAGACAGCTATGCCCGGGTATTCGTCATCGGCCTGCTCAACACGCTGCTGGTGACCTTTATCGGTATCGTCCTGGCGACCCTGCTGGGGTTCATCATCGGTGTGGCGCGGTTGTCACCGAACTGGATGATCAACAAGCTGGCCACGGTGTATGTCGAGACTTTCCGTAACATTCCACCGCTGCTGCAGATCCTGTTCTGGTACTTCGCGGTGTTCCTGACCCTGCCGGGACCGCGGGGCAGTATCAATATCAACGACGCCTTCTTTATCAGCAACCGGGGCCTGAACATGCCCGGTGCTTCTGTGGCCGAAGGATTCTGGCCATTTGTCGTCAGCCTGGTGCTGGCCATTGTCGCCATTGTGGTGATGGTGCGCCTGGCCAACCGGCGCTTCGAAGCCACTGGCGAGCCGTTTCACAAGTTCTGGGTCGGTTTGTTCCTGTTCCTCGGCATTCCCGCCCTCAGCGTGCTGCTGGCGGGTAGCCCGCTGCACTGGGAAATGCCGCAGCTCAAGGGTTTCAACTTCGTCGGCGGCTGGGTATTGATCCCGGAGCTGCTTGCACTGACCCTGGCATTGACCATCTACACCGCGGCGTTCATTGCCGAGATCGTGCGTTCGGGCATTCGCTCGGTCAGCTACGGCCAGACCGAGGCCGCCCGCTCCCTGGGGCTGCGTGAAGGCCCGACATTGCGCAAGGTGATCATTCCCCAGGCGCTGCGGGTGATCATTCCGCCGTTGACCAGCCAGTACCTGAACCTGGCGAAGAACTCTTCGCTGGCCGCCGGTATAGGCTATCCGGAAATGGTGTCGTTGTTCGCGGGAACCGTACTCAACCAGACCGGCCAGGCTATCGAGGTGATCGCCATCACCATGAGTGTCTATCTGGCTATCAGCATCAGCATTTCTCTGTTGATGAACTGGTACAACAAGCGCATTGCGCTGATCGAGCGGTGAGGACACGCGCATGACTACCCATGTTTTCAAACCTGATATGCCGCCACCGGTGAAAACCGTCGGCGTGCTGGCCTGGATGCGCGCCAACCTGTTCTCCAGCTGGCTCAACACCTTGCTCACGCTGTTTGCCCTGTACCTGGTGTGGCTGATCGTGCCGCCGCTGTTGCAGTGGTCGATCTTCGACGCCAACTGGGTCGGCACCACCCGCGCCGATTGCACCAAGGAAGGCGCTTGCTGGGTGTTCATCCAGCAACGCTTCGGGCAGTTCATGTACGGCTACTACCCCAGCGAACTGCGCTGGCGCGTCGACCTGACGGTATGGCTGGCGGTGATTGGTGCCGCGCCACTGTTCATCGCGCGCTTTCCGCGCAAGGCGACTTACGGCCTGTGCTTCCTGGTGCTGTACCCGATCATTGCCTTCACCTTGCTGCACGGCGGTTACCTGGGCCTGTCCACGGTACCGACCAACAAGTGGGGCGGCTTGATGCTGACCCTGGTGATTGCCACCGTCGGCATTGTCGGGGCCTTGCCGCTGGGCATTCTGCTGGCGCTGGGGCGACGCTCGAAGATGCCGGCGGTGAAGGTCGTCTGCGTTACGTTCATCGAGTTCTGGCGCGGCGTGCCGTTGATCACGGTGTTGTTCATGTCGTCGGTGATGCTGCCGTTGTTCCTGCCCGAAGGCATGAGCTTCGACAAACTGCTGCGGGCGATGATCGGGGTGATCCTGTTCCAGTCGGCGTACATCGCCGAAGTGGTGCGCGGCGGTTTGCAGGCCATCCCTAAAGGCCAGTACGAAGCGGCGTCGGCGATGGGCCTGGGTTACTGGCGTTCGATGGGCCTGGTGATTCTGCCGCAGGCCCTGAAGCTGGTGATCCCGGGCATCGTCAACACCTTTATCGCCCTGTTCAAGGACACGAGCCTGGTGATCATCATCGGCCTGTTCGACCTGCTCAACAGCGTCAAGCAAGCCGCGGCCGACCCCACCTGGCTGGGTATGGCGACCGAGGGCTATGTGTTCGCCGCCCTGGTTTTCTGGATTTTCTGTTTCGGTATGTCCCGCTACTCCATGCATCTGGAGCGCAAGCTGGACACAGGCCACAAGCGTTAGGAGCAATACCATGAGTGAAGCGATCAAACAGCCTGTGAGCCCTGAAGGCATTATTCAGATGCAGGGCGTGAACAAGTGGTACGGCCAGTTCCACGTGCTCAAGGACATCAACCTCAATGTGCGCCAGGGCGAACGTATCGTCCTGTGCGGGCCCTCGGGCTCGGGCAAGTCAACCACCATCCGTTGCCTCAACCGCCTGGAAGAGCACCAGCAGGGCCGCATCGTGGTCGATGGCGTGGAGCTGACCAACGACCTCAAACAGATTGAAGCGATCCGTCGCGAAGTCGGCATGGTGTTCCAGCACTTCAACCTGTTCCCGCACCTGACCATCCTGCAGAACTGCACCCTGGCGCCGATGTGGGTGCGCAAGTTGCCCAAGCGCAAGGCCGAGGAAATCGCCATGCACTACCTGGAGCGGGTGCGGATTCCGGAGCAGGCGCACAAGTACCCGGGGCAATTGTCCGGTGGCCAGCAACAGCGCGTGGCAATTGCCCGTGCGCTGTGCATGAAACCGAAGATCATGCTGTTCGACGAACCGACCTCGGCGCTCGACCCGGAAATGGTCAAGGAAGTACTCGACACCATGGTCAGCCTGGCTGAAGACGGCATGACCATGCTCTGCGTGACCCACGAAATGGGCTTCGCCCGTACCGTGGCGAACCGGGTGATCTTCATGGACAAAGGGGAGATCGTTGAGCAGGCAGCGCCGGACGACTTCTTCGACCGGCCGCAGAATGAGCGGACCAAGCTGTTCTTGAGTCAGATTTTGCACTGAATACGTGTTCGTTATGGGTCGGAATGTAGACGTAAAAAAAGGCGAGCCGTAGGGCTCGCCTTTTTTATTGGCGCAAAAGACTGCGATTTCCGACAACAGACCCTCGAGCCCTTTGTGTTTCCTGGGCTCGGCGTGTCCGGGCAGGGGTCACTCTTCTTCTTTAGGGGCCGGCGCAGGTGGTGGACGCAAGCCGACTTCGGCCATCAGCTTCAACTCCTTGCCATTGCGCATCACCTGAATCGCTACCTTGTCGTTGGGCTTGATCCGCGCCACCTGGTTCATCGAGCGGCGGGCATCACCGGCCAGCTCGCCATTGATACTGAGGATGATGTCGCCCAGTTGCAGGCCGGCCTTTTGCGCCGGGCCGTCACGGAACACGCCCGAAACGACGATCCCGGGGCGACCCTGCATGCCGAACGAGTCAGCCAGTTCCTGGCCCAGTGCCTGCACTTCGATCCCCAGCCAGCCACGAATCACCTGGCCATGCTCGATGATCGACTTCATCACCTCCAGGGCCAGCTTGGTCGGAATGGCGAAACCGATGCCCTGCGAGCCACCGGACTTGGAGAAGATCGCGGTGTTGATGCCGGTCAGGTTACCGTTCGCGTCGACCAGTGCGCCGCCGGAGTTGCCCGGGTTGATGGCGGCGTCGGTCTGGATGAAGTCTTCATAGTTGTTCAGGCCCAGCTGGTTACGGCCGGTGGCGCTGATAATGCCCATGGTCACGGTCTGGCCGACACCGAAGGGGTTGCCGATGGCCAGCGCAACGTCACCGATGTGAATGCTGTCGGAGCGGCCGATGGTGATCGATGGCAGGTTCTTCAGGTCGATCTTGAGTACCGCGAGGTCTGTTTCCGGATCGCTGCCGATGACGCGGGCGAGGGTTTCACGGCCGTCCTTGAGGGCCACCACGATCTGGTCGGCGCCGGAGGTCACGTGGTTGTTGGTCAGCAGGTAGCCTTCCGGGCTCATGATCACCGCCGAGCCCAGGCTCGACTCCCAGCGCCGTTGCTTGGGCAGGTTGTCGCCAAAGAAGCGACGGAACTGCGGGTCTTCAAACAATGGATGGGCGGCTTTGTTGACCACTTTGGTGGTGTACAGGTTGGCCACTGCCGGGGCGGCGATGGTCACGGCATCGGCGTATGACACCGGGCCCTGCATGATCCGCGTGGTTTGCGGTGCTTGTTGCAGGTTGACGTCCTGGCTGGGCAGGCCGACCCATTGTGGAAAGCGCTGGATGATCAACAGGGCGATCAGCACGCCGACCAGCAGCGGCCAGCCAAAGTAACGCAAAGCCTTGAACATTGAACGAGTCCTGGGAGTGGGCAGAGGGCCGTCGGGTGCGTGGGAGCGTAGAGCGCGCGCGATCATACTGCGGCACAGGATGTGCACAAACAGTTAAATCGTTACGCAGGCTAAACAAATAGCGACCCGGCCCCCAGGCATCTGCCGTCGGTTTCCCCAAACCCGGCGACGGCCCATAATGGCGGTCATTATACGGGGCCTTGCGCCGCACTGAACTGCTGTTTTGAGGAGTCTTTTCATGGCTGTTGCCCTGAGCACCCTGGTCGAGGAAGCCGAACGCTACCTTGGCAGCGCAAAAATCCAGGATTACTGCCCCAACGGCCTTCAGGTCGAGGGTCGTCCACAGGTCACCCGTATCGTTAGCGGCGTGACTGCCAGCCAGGCATTGCTGGACGCGGCGGTAGAGGCGAATGCTGACCTGGTGCTGGTCCACCACGGTTATTTCTGGAAAGGCGAAAACCCCTGCATCACCGGCATGAAGCAGCGCCGGCTGAAGACGCTGCTGAAAAACGATGTGAGCCTGCTGGCCTTCCATCTGCCGCTGGACCTGCACCCTGAGGTCGGCAACAACGTACAGCTGGCGCGCCAGCTCGATATCACCGTCGAAGGCCCGCTGGACCCGGACAACCTGCGAGTGGTCGGCCTGGTCGGGTCGCTGGCCGAGCCGATGTCGGCACGCGACTTTGCCCGCAAGGTGCAGGAAGCCATGGGCCGTGAGCCCTTGCTGATCGAGGGCGAGCAGATCATTCGCCGTGTCGGCTGGTGCACCGGCGGCGGCCAGGGCTATATCGACCAGGCAAATGCCGCCGGGGTTGACCTGTTCCTCAGTGGCGAGGCCTCCGAGCAGACCTTCCACAGCGCCCGGGAAAACGGCATCAGCTTCATTGCCGCCGGTCACCATGCCACCGAACGATACGGCGTCCAGGCGCTGGGCGATTACCTGGCGCGGCGCTTTGCCCTGGAGCACCTGTTCATCGATTGCCCGAACCCGATTTGAGCTAAAACGGCAGGGCATATTCTTATACTGTTTCGTTCTAGTTGGCCGCCTAAATAGAATCGAGTGCTGTGATAAAGTGGCCCGCTCGAACACGGCCCGCTGGCCGTCCATAAGATCGTATTTCCGTGAGTAGCCATGGTCGACAAACTGACGCATTTGAAACAGTTGGAGGCGGAGAGCATCCACATCATTCGTGAGGTGGCCGCCGAGTTCGATAACCCGGTGATGCTGTACTCGATCGGCAAGGATTCGGCCGTGATGCTGCACCTGGCACGCAAGGCCTTCTTCCCGGGCAAGCTGCCGTTCCCGGTGATGCACGTCGACACCCAGTGGAAATTCCAGGAGATGTACAGCTTCCGCGACAAGATGGTCGAGGAAATGGGCCTGGAGCTGATCACTCACGTGAACCCGGACGGCGTCGCCCAGGGCATCAACCCGTTCACCCACGGCAGCGCCAAGCACACCGACATCATGAAGACCGAGGGCCTCAAGCAGGCGCTCGACAAGTACGGCTTCGATGCCGCCTTTGGTGGCGCGCGTCGCGACGAAGAGAAGTCGCGGGCCAAGGAGCGTGTCTATTCGTTCCGTGACAGCAAGCACCGCTGGGACCCGAAGAACCAGCGCCCAGAGCTGTGGAACGTCTATAACGGCAAGGTCAACAAGGGCGAATCGATTCGCGTGTTCCCGCTGTCGAACTGGACCGAGCTGGACATCTGGCAGTACATCTACCTCGAAGGCATCCCGATCGTGCCGCTGTACTTCGCTGCCGAACGTGAAGTGATCGAGAAGAACGGCACCCTGATCATGATTGACGACGAGCGCATCCTCGAGCACCTCTCGGATGAAGAAAAAGCCCGCATCGTCAAAAAGAAAGTGCGCTTCCGTACCCTTGGCTGCTACCCGTTGACGGGTGCGGTGGAGTCCGAGGCTGAAAGCCTCACCGACATCATCCAGGAAATGCTCCTGACCCGCACTTCCGAGCGCCAGGGCCGTGTCATCGACCACGATGGCGCAGGCTCCATGGAAGACAAAAAACGTCAGGGCTATTTCTAAGTTAGGGTCTCTTCATGTCGCACCAATCTGATCTGATCAGCGAGGACATCCTCGCTTACCTGGCCCAGCACGAACGTAAAGAACTGCTGCGCTTCCTGACCTGCGGTAACGTCGATGACGGCAAGAGCACCCTGATCGGGCGCCTGCTGCACGACTCGAAGATGATCTACGAAGATCATCTGGAAGCCATCACCCGCGATTCGAAGAAAGTCGGCACCACCGGTGACGACATCGACCTGGCATTGTTGGTAGACGGCCTGCAGGCCGAGCGCGAGCAGGGCATCACCATCGATGTCGCATACCGCTATTTCTCCACTGCCAAGCGCAAGTTCATCATCGCCGACACCCCGGGCCACGAGCAGTACACCCGCAACATGGCAACCGGTGCGTCGACCTGCGACCTGGCGATCATCCTGGTTGATGCCCGTTACGGCGTACAGACCCAGACCCGTCGCCACAGCTACATTGCTTCGCTGCTGGGCATCAAGCACATCGTCGTCGCCGTCAACAAGATGGACCTCAAAGGCTTTGACGAAAGTGTGTTCGAGAGCATCAAGGCCGACTACCTGAAGTTTGCCGAAGCCATCAACATGGCGCCGAGCAGCCTGCACTTCGTGCCGATGTCGGCCCTCAAGGGCGACAACGTGGTCAACCGCAGCGAGCGTTCGCCGTGGTACACCGGCCCTGCGCTGATGGAAATCCTCGAGACTGTGGAAGTGGCGGCCGACCGCAACTTCACCGACCTGCGCTTCCCGGTGCAGTACGTTAACCGTCCGAACCTGAACTTCCGCGGTTTCGCCGGCACCCTGGCCAGCGGCGTGGTGCACAAGGGCGACGAAATCGTTGTGCTGCCGTCGGGCAAGAGCAGCCGGGTCAAGTCCATCGTCACCTTCGAAGGTGAACTGGAGAACGCCGGCCCTGGCCAGGCAGTGACCCTGACCATGGAAGACGAGATCGACATCTCCCGTGGCGACCTGCTGGTGCATGCCGACAACGTTCCGCCGGTAACCGATCAGTTCGATGCCATGCTGGTGTGGATGGCTGAAGAGCCGATGCTGCCGGGCAAGAAGTACGACATCAAGCGCGCCACCAGCTACGTGCCGGGTTCGATTGCCAGCATCGCCCACAAGGTCGATGTGAACACTCTGGAGCAGGGTGCTGCCAGTGCCTTGCAACTGAACGAGATCGGCAAGGTCAAGGTCAGCCTCGACGCCCCGATCGCGCTGGACGGCTATGACAGCAACCGCACCACCGGTGCGTTCATCGTCATCGACCGCCTGACCAACGGCACCGTAGGCGCCGGCATGATCATCGCGCCACCGGTTGTACCGCACGGTACCATCGGCCAGCACGGTAAGCTGGCCCACGTGGCTACCGAAGAGCGTGCCCTGCGCTTCGGCCAGCAGCCAGCCACCGTGCTGTTCAGCGGCCTGTCGGGCGCCGGCAAGAGCACCCTGGCCTATGCCGTTGAGCGCAAGCTGTTCGACATGGGGCGTGCGGTCTATGTGCTGGATGGCCAGAACCTGCGTCACGACCTGAACAAGGGTCTGCCCCAGGACCGTGCCGGCCGCACCGAGAACTGGCGTCGTGCCGCGCACGTTGCCCGTCAGTTCAACGAAGCCGGCCTGCTGACCCTGGCCGCGTTTGTTGCCCCGGATGCCGAAGGCCGTGAGCAGGCCAAGGCGCTGATCGGCAAGGAGCGCTTGATCACCGTTTACGTCCAGGCTTCGCCTATGGCCTGCCGTGAGCGTGATCCACAGGGCCTGTACGCTGCCGGTGGCGACAACATCCCGGGCGAAAGCTTCCCGTATGACGTTCCGCTGGATGCCGATCTGGTGGTGGATACCCAGAACGTCAGTCTGGAAGACGGCGTCAAGCAGGTGCTGGAGCTGCTGCGCAAGCGTGGCGCGATCTAAGCGTTACGGTTGAACAAAAAGCCTCACTGCGGTGGGGCTTTTTGTTGTGTGGGAGCCGGGTCAGATATGTTTTTCCGACACCGGAATCACCCGCTTCTCCTTCACCGCCTTGAACGAAAAACTCGAATAGATTTCCTTCACCCCCGGCAACGTCTGCAACACCTCCCGGGCGAATTCGCCAAACGACTCCAGGTCCCTCGCCAGTACCTCCAGCAGGAAGTCGTAACGTCCGGAGATGTTGTGGCAAGCAACAATCTCGGGGATTTCCATCAGACGCTGTTCGAACGCGCGGGCCATGTCCTTGGAGTGGGAGTCCATCATGATGCTGACAAAGGCTGTCACACCAAAGCCCAGCGCCTTGGGCGAAAGGATGGCCTGGTAGCCGGTGATATAGCCGTTCTCTTCGAGCAACTTGACCCGCCGCCAGCACGGTGAAGTGGTCAGTGCGACGCTGTCGGCCAGCTCGGAAACGGTCAGTCGGGCGTTGTTCTGCAGGGCACCCAGCAGGGCGCGGTCGGTACGGTCGATGGCGGCAGGCATGTTTTGCCCTCCGTGGCCTGAATTCATTGTTTTTATGTCAATAACCATCGAAGACGGTGGTTACATTTGGAAAAAAATCAGCACCTCAGTGGCATAAGCTTATAACAAACCACAAGAGGCTGTTGTCATGAGCGGCTCCACCAAGGATTCAGGTTTTGCTACCCGTGCCATTCACCACGGCTACGACCCGTTGAGCCATCAAGGCTCACTGGTTCCGCCGGTCTATCAAACCGCCACCTTCGCGTTTCCTACGGTTGAATACGGTGCCGCCTGCTTTGCCGGTGAGGCAGGCGGGCATTTCTATACGCGCATTTCCAACCCCACGCTGGCGCTGCTGGAAACCCGAATAGCGTCACTTGAGGGCGCTGAAGCGGGATTGGCGCTGGCCTCAGGGATGGGGGCGATTACGGCCACCCTGTGGACGCTGCTGCGGCCGGGCGACGAAGTGCTGGTCGGCCGAACGCTTTACGGCTGTACCTTCGCTTTCCTGCATCACGGCATCGGCGAGTTCGGGGTCAAGGTCCGGCATGTCGACATGACCGACCTGCAGGCCCTGGAGGCTGCGATCAGCGCGCAAACCAAGGTGATCTACTTCGAAACCCCGGCCAACCCCAACATGCAGATGGCCGACATCGCCGCAGTGGCGAAGATTGCCCATCAGCGCGATATTACTGTGGTGGTCGACAACACTTACTGCACGCCTTACCTGCAACGCCCGCTGGAACTGGGTGCCGACCTGGTGGTGCATTCGGCGACCAAGTACCTGAGCGGCCACGGCGATATCACTGCCGGGTTGGTGGTGGGGCGCCAGGCACTGGTGGACCGGGTGAGGCTTGAAGGGCTCAAGGACATGACCGGCGCGGTGATGTCGCCGCAAGATGCCGCGCTGCTGATGCGCGGGATGAAAACTCTGAACCTGCGCATGGATCGCCACTGCAGCAACGCCCAGGCAATTGCCGAGTACTTGCAGCAGCACCCGGCCGTGGAGCTGATCAACTATCCCGGCTTGCCCGGCTTCGCTCAGTTCGAGCTGGCCCGGCGGCAGATGCGCTTGCCTGGCGGCATGATCGCTTTCGAGCTCAAGGGCGGTATCGGTGCCGGACGGCGCTTCATGAATGCCCTGCAGTTGTTCAGCAGGGCGGTGAGCCTTGGAGATGCCGAATCTCTGGCCCAGCACCCGGCGAGCATGACCCACTCCAGCTATACCCCGCAGGAGCGCGCCCGGTATGGCATTTCTGAAGGGTTGGTCAGGCTGTCGGTAGGTCTTGAAGATATCGACGATCTGCTGGCCGACATCGAGCAGGCCCTGAACGCCTGCGCCTGAACTGCTCACGGAAGAGGTCAACGCAATGGTGGCAACGATGAGCCTTGTGTCGGGAGATAGCGTTCCACGACGCCCGGGAGACGCGCCCGAGGTCGATAGCGACCCGGGCGAAACCGCCGAGTGGCTGGAGGCGCTGGAGTCGACCCTGCAGCACTGTGGCCCGCAGCGCGCGCGTTTTCTCCTCGAACAGCTTGAGGCGCACGCCCGGGAATTGGGTGTGGAGCGCGGTGCACAGCCTTTCTCGGCATACCGCAACACGTTATCGGTAGAGCAGCAGGGCGCCTATCCCGGCGACCTGGAGCTGGAAGAGCGGATCACCAGCCTGCTGCGCTGGAATGCCTTGGCCATGGTCATGCGGGCCAACCAGGCGTATGGCGACCTGGGCGGGCATATTGCCAGCTATGCCTCGGCAGCGGAAATTTTCGAGGTCGGTTTCCAGCATTTCTTTCGTGGCGAGTCCGGGGGCGAGCAGCGAACGGCCGACCTGGTGTTCTTCCAGCCGCATTCGGCGCCGGGTGTTTACGCGCGGGCCTTTCTTGAAGGCCGGCTGAGTGAAGAGCAGCTCGCCAGTTACCGTCAGGAGGTGTCGGGCAACGGCCTGAGCTCGTATCCACACCCTTGGTTGATGCCTGACTTCTGGCAATTTCCGACCGGTTCCATGGGGATCGGCCCGCTCAACGCGATTTACCAGGCGCGGTTCATGCGCTACCTGCACCACCGGCAGTTGCTCGACACTGGCGCACGGCATGTGTGGGGCGTGTTTGGCGACGGCGAGATGGATGAGCCGGAGTCGATCGCCGGGTTGACCCTGGCCGCTCGTGAGCAGCTGGATAACCTCACCTTTGTCATCAACTGCAACCTGCAGCGCCTGGACGGTCCGGTGCGCGGCAATGGCCAGATCATTCAGGAACTCGAAGCCCTGTTCAGCGGTGCTGGCTGGAACGTGATCAAAGTGCTGTGGGGCTCGGAATGGGATGCCTTGTTCGCCCGCGATACCGAGCACGTGTTGTTGCGCCAGCTGGCGGCCACACCGGATGGGCAATTTCAGAACCTCGGCGCCAAAGATGGCACCTATAACCTCGAACACTTTTTCAATCAGCAGCCGGCCTTGCAGAAACTGGTCGAACACATGAGTTCGACGGAGATCAACGCGCTCAAGCGCGGGGGGCACGATTTTCGCAAACTGTATGCTGCCTTTGCGGCTGCCAAGGCCTGCAGCGGGCGGCCGACAGTGATCCTGGCCAAGACCAAAAAAGGCTACGGCATGAGCGCTGCCGGTGAATCGCGTATGACCGCGCACCAGGCGAAAAAGCTCGACGTCCAGGCGTTGCTGGCGTTTCGTGACCGCTTTCACCTGCCGCTGAGTGACACCCAGGTCGAGCAGCTGCAGTTCTATCGCCCGGCCGAAGACAGCCCCGAGCTGCGCTATCTACGCGAGCGCCGTGCGACGCTCGGCGGGCCTTTGCCAGCACGGCGTGCCGACGTGCGCCCGATCCCGGTGCCTGCTGTGGAAGACATGGGACGATTTGCCTTGCAGGCCGAAGGCAAGGAAATGTCCACCACCATGGCCGCCGTACGCATGCTTGGCGCCTGGCTCAAGGCGCCGCACCTGGGGCCGCGTGTGGTGCCGATTGTGGCGGACGAGGCGCGCACCTTCGGCATGGCCAGCCTGTTCCGTCAGATCGGTATCTATTCGCCTCAGGGGCAGTGCTATGAGCCGGAAGATGCCGGCTCGCTGCTGTCCTACAAGGAAGCGCGCGATGGGCAATTGCTTGAAGAGGGCATAACCGAGGCGGGGGCGATCTCCTCCTGGGTTGCCGCCGCCACTTCTTACGTCGTGCACGGTGAGCCGATGCTGCCGGTGTACATCTATTACTCAATGTTTGGCTTTCAACGCGTCGGCGACCTGATCTGGGCCGCAGCCGACCAGCGTGCCCGCGGTTTGCTGCTCGGTGCCACGGCCGGGCGTACCACCCTGGGTGGGGAAGGGTTGCAGCACCAGGATGGTTCGAGCCTGGTGATGGCTGCCATGGTCCCCAACTGCCGCGCCTGGGAGCCGTGCTTTGCCGGTGAGCTGGCGGTGATTCTCGAGCATGCGGCCCGGCGCATGCTCACCGAGCAGCATGACGAGTTCCATTACGTGGCGCTGATGAATGAAAACTATCCACAACCGTCCCTGCCTGCGCAGGTCCATGAAGAGGTGTTACGCGGTATGTACTGCTATGTGCAGCAGCAGGTGGTCGATGCACGAGGACGGGTGCGTTTGCTGGGTTCGGGGGCGATCCTGCGTGAGGTCATCGCCGCTAGCGAATTGCTGGCAAGCGACTGGCACATCGATAGCCAAGTGTTCAGCGTCACCAGTTTCAGCGAGCTGGCACGTGAGGCGCGGGATGGTCAGCGCGCCGCTCGACTGGGCCTGGACAGAGACACCCTCAGCCATGTTCAGCGTTGCCTGGCCGGAAACGAACCGGTCATTGCTGCCACGGATTACGTGCGTGCCTGGCCGCAGCTGATTGCCGAGTATGTGCAGGCGCCTTACGTCACCCTGGGTACGGACGGATTTGGTCGCAGTGATACCCGCCAGCAGCTGCGGCGCTTCTTCGAGGTGGACCGCTTCAGTATCGTGCTGGCCAGTCTGCACAGCCTGGTGGTTCAGGGCGGCATGGAGCGACGGGTGCTGGATCAGGCGCTGGAGCGCTATGGTCACAAGACAGGGAAGGCGCCCTGGTATTGTTGAGGTGGCTGCGCCGGTGGTTCAATAAAAAGCCCCGCCAGATGGCGGGGCTTTTTGGTCAGTTACGCTTGAGCCCGTAATGCTCATCGAGCATGCCCGGTGCATTGGGCGCTTTGGGTGCATAGTCGCGTGGCACTTCGGCGTCCTTTGGCGGGGTCAGGCGATCACGCGGCGCCTGTGCGGCCTCCGAATGCAGGGCGGCCAGCAGACGCTGGCGGGTCAGGTCGTCCAGGGCCAGGCGGTTGGCGCCATCAGCCAGATGGTCCTGCACTTCCTGGTAACTTTGGGTCAGTTTCTTGACCAGCGCAGCCGTACTGTTGAAGTGAGTAACCACCTCATTCTGGTAGCTGTCGAAGCGTTCCTGGATATCGTCCAGCTGCCGCTGGGTGCTGCTCGGTGCAGCATTGGGCAGCAGGCGGGCAACCAGGAAACCAACGACCACGCCCACGACGAGGGCCAGGGTCGGCAACAACCAAACTAAGAGCGAGAGTTCCACGAGTCCTTCCTCTATAAACGGCTTTGCTTTACGTTAACGGCTCGGACCTGCGCTGTATACCGCGAACGATCGCAAATATCTCAGACAGAATCATTCAGCTAGACGTGTCGACCCTTTCCGAGGTCACGGAGTTTATCCTTGCTTATCCGCGAAACCCCCGTATTCATTGATGGCCCGGTCGGTCAACTGGAAGCCTTGTATCTTGATGTGGCCGATGCCCGTGGCGTGGTGCTGTTGTGTCACCCCAACCCGGTACAGGGTGGCACCATGACCAACAAGGTGGTGTCGATGCTGCAGCGTACCGCACGTGACGCGGGCTATATCACCCTGCGTTTCAATTACCGTGGGGTCGGCGCCAGTGCCGGTAGCCATGACATGGGCAGCGGCGAAGTCGACGATGCCCAGGCTGCTGCCGCCTGGTTGCGCGAAAAACACCCGCAATTGCCGCTGACCTTGATGGGTTTCTCTTTCGGTGGTTTTGTCGCTGCCAGCCTGGGCGGACGCCTGGAGGCTGAGCAGGTGGCCATCAGGCAACTGTTCATGGTTGCCCCGGCGGTGATGCGCCTGGGCGGCAACGATGCCGTGCCGCAAGCGTGCGCGCTGAGCGTGATCCAGCCGGAAACCGACGAAGTGATCGATCCGCAGCTCGTCTACGACTGGTCCGAAGCACTCTCGCGTCCCCATGAGCTGCTGAAAGTGGCAGAATGCGGACACTTTTTTCACGGCAAGCTCACCGACCTCAAGGATCTGGTGCTGCCGCGCCTTTCGAACTGATACAAGCCTGATAAGCGATTACCCATGACTACGCGCATCCTTACCGGTATCACCACCACGGGCACGCCTCACCTGGGCAACTACGCCGGTGCCATTCGCCCGGCGATCCTCGCCAGCCGTGAGCCGGGAGTCGACTCGTTCTACTTCCTGGCCGACTACCACGCCCTGATCAAATGCGATGACCCGCAGCGCATCCAGCGCTCGCGTCTGGAAATCGCCGCGACCTGGCTGGCCGGTGGCCTGGACCCGGAGCGGGTGACCTTCTACCGCCAGTCCGATATCCCCGAGATTCCCGAGCTGACCTGGCTGCTGACCTGTGTGGCGGCCAAGGGCCTGCTCAACCGTGCTCATGCCTACAAGGCCTCGGTGGACAAGAACCTGGAAAACGGTGAAGACCCGGATGCGGGTATCAGCATGGGCCTGTACAGCTACCCGGTGCTGATGGCTGCCGACATTCTGATGTTCAACGCCAACAAGGTTCCGGTTGGTCGCGACCAGATCCAGCACGTGGAAATGGCCCGCGATATCGGCCAGCGTTTCAACCACCTGTTCGGCCAGGGCAAGGAATTCTTTGCCATGCCCGAAGCGCTGATCGAAGAAAGCGTGGCAACCCTGCCGGGCCTGGATGGCCGCAAAATGTCCAAGAGCTACGACAACACCATTCCGTTGTTCACCAGCGCCAAGGACATGAAGGACGCGATCTCGCGTATCGTTACCGATTCGCGCGCCCCGGGCGAAGCGAAAGACCCGGACAATTCGCACCTGTTCACCCTGTTCCAGGCCTTCGCCACGTCGGCTCAGGCCGATGAATTCCGCAGTGAACTGCTGCAAGGGCTGGGTTGGGGTGAAGCCAAGCAGCGTCTGTTCCAGTTGCTCGATGGCCAGTTGAGTGAGCCGCGCGAGCGTTATCACCAACTGATCAGCCGTCCGGCCGACCTCGAAGACATTCTTCTGGCCGGTGCGCAAAAAGCACGCAAGGTCGCCACGCCGTTCCTCGAGCAACTGCGTGAAGCGGTGGGCCTGCGTTCGTTCCGCAGCATTGAGCAGGGCACCGCCCAGGTCAAAAAGAAAGCCGCCAAGGCCGCGCGTTTTGTCAGCTTCCGCGAAGACGACGGCAGCTTCCGTTTCCGTCTGCTGGCGGCCGATGGCGAGCAACTGCTGCTGTCGCGTAACTTTGCCGATGGCAAAACTGCCGGTGCGGTGAGCAAGCAACTGCAACAAGGCGGCGAGCTGGATGTGCGTACCGAAGGCCTGGGCTTCAGCCTGTGGCTGGAAGGCGAATGCGTTGCCGACGGTCCGCAGCTGGCTGATGAAGCCGCGCGTGATGCCGCCATCGAGAGCCTGCGCGTAGCCTTGCAGCCACAGCAGGACTGAACGGCCAGACGCAAGTCTGATTGCCATTATCCGGGGCCGTCGCTACAGTGACGGCCCGTTTTTGTTACCTTGCTAACGAATTATGACGCCCCTAGAACGATATCAAGCAGATCTGAAACGTCCCGAATTCTTCCATGATGCGGCGCAGGAAACTGCGGTGCGTCATTTGCAGCGCCTGTACGACGATCTGATCGCGGCGCAGAACAACAAGCCGGGCGTGTTCGGCAAGTTGTTCGGCAAGAAGGAGCAGGCACCGGTCAAGGGCTTGTACTTCTGGGGTGGGGTAGGGCGCGGCAAGACCTACCTGGTCGATACCTTCTTCGAAGCGCTGCCGTTCAAGCAGAAGGTGCGTACGCACTTCCACCGCTTCATGAAGCGGGTGCACGAGGAAATGAAAACCCTCAAGGGCGAAAAGAACCCGCTGACCATCATTGCCAAGCGTTTCTCCGAAGAAGCGCGGGTGATCTGCTTTGACGAATTCTTTGTCTCGGACATTACCGATGCGATGATTCTTGGCACGTTGATGGAAGAGCTGTTCAAGAACGGCGTGACCCTGGTGGCAACGTCCAACATCGTGCCGGACGGCCTGTACAAGGACGGCCTGCAGCGTGCGCGTTTCCTGCCGGCCATCGCCCTGATCAAGCAGAACACCGACATCGTCAACGTCGACAGTGGCGTCGACTATCGCTTGCGTCATCTGGAGCAGGCTGAGCTGTTCCACTTCCCACTGGACGAAGCCGCTCACGAAAGCCTGCGTAAAAGCTTCCGGGCGTTGACGCCTGAATGCACCCTGGCGGTGGAAAACGACGTACTGATCATCGAAAACCGCGAGATCCGTGCGCTGCGTACCTGTGACGATGTGGCCTGGTTCGACTTCCGCGAGCTGTGCGATGGCCCGCGTAGCCAGAACGACTACATCGAACTGGGCAAGATCTTCCATGCCGTGTTGCTCAGCGGCGTTGAACAGATGAGCGTGGCCACCGACGACATCGCCCGCCGGTTCATCAACATGGTCGACGAATTTTACGACCGCAACGTCAAGCTGATCATCTCGGCCGAAGTTGAACTCAAGGACCTGTACACCGGCGGTCGCCTGACCTTCGAGTTCCAGCGCACCTTGAGCCGCTTGCTGGAAATGCAGTCCCACGAGTTCCTGTCGCGGGCGCACAAGCCTTAACGCGTCCTGCAGGAGCCGGCTTGCCGGCAAGCCGGGCTCCTGCATCGTTACCTTTCAGGCTTCCTGCACAAACTGCTGGCGATACTGGTTCGGCGACAGTTCCGTGTGCTGCCGAAACAGGCGTGCAAAGAAGCTGGCATCGTCATAGCCCACTTCATAGCTGATGGTCTTGATGCTCTTGCGCGTGCCGGAGAGCAGGCCCTTGGCCGTTTCGATACGCAGTCGCTGCAGGTAATGCAACGGCTTGTCACCGGTGGCACCCTGGAAACGACGCATGAAGTTGCGAATGCTCATGCCGTGGTTGCGCGCCACATCTTCGAAGCGGAACTTGTCGGCAAAGTGCTCTTCAAGCCATTGCTGGATCTGCAGGATGGTCAGGTCCTGGTGCAGCTTCTGCCCGCCAAAGCCCATGCGCCCCGGGGTGTAGTTGCGCTGCACCTCGTAGAGCGTGTCGCGGGCGACCGCCTGAGCGACGTTGGCGCCGCAGAAACGTTCGATCAGGTAGATGTACAGGTCGCAGGCCGAGGTGGTGCCGCCAGCGCAATAGAGGTTGTCGGCGTCGGTCAGGTGCTTGTCCTGATTCAGGCTGACGTTGGGGAAGCGCTCGGCAAACTGGCTGAAAAAGCGCCAGTAGGTGGTCGCCTCCTTGCCGTCGAGCAGGCCGGCCTCGGCCAGCCAGAACACCCCGCTGGCTTCGCCACACAGCACGGCGCCGCGTGCATGCTGCTCACGCAGCCACGGCAACACCTGCGGGTAGCGCTGGCAGAGCGCGTCGAAGTCGTCCCAGAAGGCCGGCAGGATGATCACATCGGCCTGCTCCAGCCCGCTGTCCACGGGGAGCATGACTTCGCTGAAGCTGCGCACCGGCTGCCCGTCGGGGCTCACCAGGCGAGTCTCGAACATCGGCTTGAGGCCCAGCCCCAGTTGCTTGCCGTAGCGCAGGCTGGCCAGGTAGAAGAAATCCTTGGCCTGCATCAGGGTCGACGCAAAGACGTTATCGATGGCCAGGATACTGACGCGCCGCAAGGACGCGCTCGGTTGGGTAAACATCATTTTCTTTATTCTTATAGGGGAGAGTGGTCAATCACCGGCTGGATCGTCTTATTTTTTGGCCGTTGTGTCTACCCTCGAATCCCGCGCAGTGCGCGGGATCTGCTATCGCGCTTCAGGGGGCCGGGTTGGGCTGGTCCTGATGGATGGCTTCGATGCCTGCCAAGAGCTCCTGGGAAAGCGTGAGGTCGATGCTGGCGAGGTTGCTGTCCAGTTGCTCGAGGCTGGTGGCGCCGATGATGTTGCTGGTCACGAACGGCTGCTGGGTGACGAAGGCCAGGGCCATTTGCGCCGGGTCCAGGCCGTGGTCGCGGGCCAGCTTCACGTAGCGGCTGCAGGCCGCTACCGTTTGCGGGCTGGAGTAGCGCGAGAAGCGGCTGAACAGGGTCAGGCGACCTTGCGCGGGGCGCGCGCCGTTTTCGTATTTGCCCGAGAGCATGCCAAAGGCCAGCGGCGAGTAGGCGAGCAGGCCGCACTGTTCGCGGATGGCGATTTCTGCCAGGCCCACCTCGAAGCTGCGGTTGAGCAGGTTGTAGGGGTTCTGGATCGACACTGCGCGGCTCCAGCCACGGCTCTCGGCCAGTTGCAGGAACTTCATGGTGCCCCACGGCGTTTCGTTGGACAGGCCGATGTGACGGATCTTGCCGGCCTTGACCTGATCGTCGAGCACTTCCAGAGTTTCTTCCAGCGGGGTGAAGTGGTCCTCGGGCAGGTGCTGGTAGCCCAGCTTGCCGAAGAAATTGGTGCCGCGTTCCGGCCAGTGCAACTGGTACAGGTCGATCCAGTCGGTCTGCAGGCGCTTGAGGCTGTCGTCCAGCGCCGCAACGATGTGCTGGCGGTTGTGCTTGAGCTGGCCGTCACGGATGTGGCTGATGCCGTTGCCCGGCCCGGCTACCTTGCTGGCCAGGATCCAGTCGGCGCGGTCGCCGCGGGCCTTGAACCAGTTGCCGATAATGCGCTCGGTGCTGGCGTAGGTTTCCGGGCGGGGCGGCACCGGATACATCTCGGCGGTGTCGATGAAGTTGATCCCCGCGGCCTTGGCGCGTTCGATCTGGCTGAAGGCCTGAGCCTGGTCGTTCTGCTCGCCCCAGGTCATGGTTCCCAGGCACAGGGCGCTGACGTTGAGGTCGGTACGGCCCAGTTTGCGGTAGTCCATTGGCGTGTTCCTGGCAAAAGAAGCATAAAAGCAGGTTGAATTTTTTTTCGCAATCTGGATAATTCAGCCCCTCTCCGTGTTGTGGGAGTGATGCCCCGCTTCATAGAAGAACCCTGCCGAATATTGGACGCGCTGACCCGAGCCCCCGATAGCGTCCGTGTGCGGCTGTGTCCTTGACTTGTCAAGGTGCGCACTATCCAGTAAGATCCGCCGTCTTATTTTCGCTGGGCGGCCCCTGAGGCTATAAAGAATGAAAACTTTTACTGCTAAACCGGAAACAGTAAAGCGCGACTGGTTCGTAGTTGACGCCGCTGGTCAGACCCTGGGTCGTCTGGCTACCGAAATCGCTACCCGTCTGCGTGGCAAGCACAAGCCAGAATACACCCCTCACGTTGACACCGGCGACTACATCGTCGTAATCAACGCCGAGCAGGTACGTGTTACTGGTGCCAAAGCTTCGGACAAAATGTACTACTCCCACTCCGGCTTCCCGGGCGGTATCAAGGAAATCAACTTCGAGAAGTTGATCGCCAAGGCCCCAGAGCGCGTGATCGAGACCGCGGTTAAAGGCATGCTGCCTAAAAACCCACTGGGTCGCGACATGTACCGTAAGCTGAAAGTCTATGCGGGCGCTGCTCACCCTCATACTGCTCAGCAGCCCCAAGAACTGAAGATTTAACGGAATAGTTCATTATGTCGGCGACTCAAAATTACGGCACTGGCCGTCGCAAGACCGCAACCGCTCGCGTTTTCCTGCGTCCAGGTACCGGTAACATCTCCATCAACAACCGTCCTCTGGACACCTTCTTCGGTCGTGAAACCGCGCGCATGGTAGTTCGCCAGCCGCTGGAACTCACTGAAACCACCGAGAAGTTTGACATCTACGTCACCGTTATCGGTGGTGGTGTCAGCGGCCAGGCTGGTGCGATCCGTCACGGTATCACCCGTGCACTGATGGACTACGACGAGACTCTGCGTGGCGCTCTGCGTCGTGCTGGCTTCGTCACCCGCGACGCTCGTGAAGTCGAGCGTAAGAAAGTGGGTCTGCGTAAAGCACGTAAGCGTCCTCAGTACTCCAAGCGTTAATTTTCGCTTCGGCGTTCAAAAAAAGCCCGGTTCCAGTGGAACCGGGCTTTTTTTATGTCTTGAATAAACATATTGGCCTTTACTTAGCCTGTGACGTGACAACTTGCCGCATAGACGCAAGTCAAGTGCTATAAGGGATGCAGCCTTTTGCCATGGCTAATCACCTTGTAATAGCAGGGTCTTTTCATTACCATGCGGCAAATTTTAAGCAGTTCAGAAATTACTTAAGTAGATGCCTGTTGTAACAGGCCATAAAGCTGATGGGAGAGGACTGAATGAGCAATGACGGCGTCAATGCAGGCCGGCGTCGCTTCCTCGTAGCAGCCACATCCGTGGTGGGTGCTGCAGGAGCGGTGGGGGCTGCGGTCCCGTTCGTGGGGTCATGGTTCCCCAGTGCCAAGGCGAAAGCCGCGGGTGCACCGGTGAAGGTCAACATCGCCAAGATTGAGCCGGGCCAGCAAATGATTGCTGAATGGCGCGGCCAGCCAGTCTTCATCGTCCGCCGTACCGAAGAGATCCTTGGCAACCTCAAGAAGATCACCGGCGACCTCTCCGACCCTGAGTCCAAAGCATCGGTCCAGCCCACTTACGTCAACCCGGAAAACCGCGCGATCAAGCCGGAAATCCTGGTGTTGGTCGGCCTGTGCACCCACCTGGGCTGCTCGCCAACCTTCCGTCCTGAAGTCGCCCCGGTCGACCTGGGTCCCAAGTGGGTGGGGGGTTACTTCTGCCCATGTCACGGTTCCCACTACGACCTGGCCGGCCGCGTTTACAAATCCCAGCCGGCGCCGCTCAATCTGCCAGTGCCGCCGCACTCTTATGAGTCGGACGACATCATTGTCGTCGGCGTCGATCAGGAGAACGCGTGATGAGTAAGTTCATGGACTGGGTTGACGCCCGCTTCCCCGCCACCAAGATGTGGGAAGACCACCTCAGCAAGTACTACGCACCAAAGAACTTCAACTTCTTCTATTTTTTCGGCTCCCTGGCGCTGCTGGTGCTGGTTAACCAGATCGTTACCGGTGTCTGGCTGACCATGAGCTTTACCCCTTCGGCCGAAGAGGCGTTTGCCTCGGTCGAATACATCATGCGTGATGTCGAGTACGGCTGGATCCTGCGCTACCTGCACTCCACCGGCGCGTCGGCATTCTTCATCGTCGTCTACCTGCACATGTTCCGCGGTCTGCTGTACGGCTCGTACCAGAAGCCTCGCGAGCTGGTGTGGGTGTTCGGCATGCTGATCTACCTGGCGCTGATGGCCGAAGCCTTCATGGGCTACCTGCTGCCATGGGGCCAGATGTCGTACTGGGGCGCCCAGGTGATCATCTCGCTGTTCGGTGCGATTCCGGTGATCGGCGATGACCTGACCCAGTGGATTCGTGGTGACTACCTGATCTCCGGCATTACCCTGAACCGCTTCTTCGCCTTGCACGTCGTTGCACTGCCCATCGTGATCCTTGGCCTGGTGGTGCTGCACATCCTGGCCCTGCACGAAGTGGGTTCGAACAACCCGGATGGCGTCGATATCAAGAAGCACAAAGACGAAAACGGTGTACCGCTGGACGGTATCGCGTTCCACCCGTACTACACCGTGAAGGACATTGTCGGTGTCGTCGTGTTCCTCTTCGTGTTCTGCGCCATTGTGTTCTTCTTCCCGGAAATGGGTGGTTACTTCCTGGAAAAACCGAACTTTGAGCAGGCGAACGCCTTCAAGACTCCAGAGCATATTGCCCCGGTCTGGTACTTCACACCGTTCTACGCAATCCTGCGGGCAGTACCGGACAAGCTCCTCGGCGTTATCGCCATGGGTGCCGCGATTGCCGTGCTGTTCGTGCTGCCATGGCTCGACCGCAGTCCGGTGAAGTCCATGCGCTACAAGGGCTGGATGAGCAAGATCTGGCTGGTGGTGTTCTGCATCTCGTTCGTGATCCTCGGTGTGCTCGGCGTGCTGGCGCCAACCCCGGGCCGTACGTTGCTGTCGCAGGTATGCACCTTCCTGTATTTCGCCTACTTCCTTCTGATGCCGTTCTACACCCGGCTCGAGAAGACCAAACCGGTTCCGGAAAGGGTGACTGGCTGATGAAAAAGCTATTTGCAGTATTGATTCTGGCAGTGATGCCCTCGTTGACCTTCGCGGCCGAGCACGGCCTGGAGCTGGACAAGGTCGATATCGATCTGAGCGACAAGGCGGCCATGCAGGACGGTGCGCGTACCTTTGCCAACTATTGCATGGGTTGCCACAGCGCCAAGTTCCAGCGATACGAGCGGGTTGCCGACGACCTGGGCATTCCTCACGAGCTGATGCTCGAGAAGCTGGTGTTTACCGGCGCCAAGATTGGCGACCATATGAAGATCGGCATGAAGCCTGAAGACGCCAAGACCTGGTTCGGTGCGGCGCCGCCCGACCTGACCCTGGTTGCACGGGTGCGTGGCACCGACTGGCTGTATACCTACCTGCGCAGCTTCTATGCGGACAGTTCGCGTCCGTACGGGGTGAACAACAAGGTTTTCCCGAACGTTGGCATGCCTAACGTGCTGGTTGGCCTGCAGGGCAATCAGGTCATCGGCTGCAAACAAGTGCAGACCGTGGTCGACGGCAAGAAGCAATTTGACCCGCTGACCGGCTCGCCATTGACCCATGAAGCATGCGACCAGCTGACCGTGGAGCCGAAATCCGGTACCCTGAACGAAGAGCAGTTCGACGAGAAGGTCAAGAATCTGGTGACCTTCCTGGCCTACTCGGCCAACCCGGTCAAACTGGAAAGTCAGCGCATCGGCACCTACGTGCTGCTGTACCTGGCCTTCTTCTTCATATTCGCTTACCTGCTCAAGCGCGAATACTGGAAGGACGTGCACTGATCACGCAGTAGTTTCTGGTAGTTGAACGCGCCCTGGGGTGCCTCCGGATAACGGAGGTGCCCGCAGGGCGCGTTTGCATTTGTAGCTTCTATAATTTCATCTGCGAGGAGGACCACTATGGGCGTGACCAACCGGTTGGCCTGCTACTCCGACCCCGCTGACCATTATTCTCATCGGGTGCGCATCGTTCTCGCCGAGAAAGGTGTCAGCGTCGAGATCATCAATGTCGATCCCGGACGCCTGCCGCCCAAGCTGGTCGAAGTGAACCCCTATGGCAGCGTGCCGACCCTGGTCGATCGCGACTTGGCACTGTACGAGTCGACCGTGGTGATGGAATACCTCGATGAGCGTTACCCGCATCCTCCCTTGCTGCCGGTGTATCCGGTGGCGCGGGCCAACAGCCGGCTGCTGATCCATCGCATCCAGCGCGACTGGTGTGCTTTGGTCGATCAGATCCTTGATCCGCGCACCAAGGATGCCGTCCGGGTCCAGGCCCGCAAGGAGCTGCGCGAGAGCCTGACCGGCGTGTCGCCGTTGTTTGCCGACAAGCCCTGTTTCCTCAGTGAGGAGCAAAGTCTGGTTGATTGTTGTCTACTGCCCATACTCTGGCGTTTGCCAGTGTTGGGAATTGAACTGCCGCGGCCGGCCAAGCCGTTGCTCGATTACATGGAGCGACAGTTTGCCCGCGAAGCTTTCCAGGCAAGCCTGTCCGCTGCTGAACGTGAAATGCGCTAGGTTTTAAGGAGCTGTCGATGAACTCCAGTCGCCCCTATTTGGTACGTGCACTCTATGAGTGGATCGTGGATAACGACTGCACCCCCCACATGCTGGTCAATGCCGAGTACCCGAAGGTACAGGTGCCCCAGGGCTTCGCCAGTGACGGCCAGATCGTCCTGAACATCTCGCCCAATGCCGTACGTCATCTGCACATGGATAACGACGCAGTGAGCTTCGAGGGACGCTTTGGCGGTGTTGCCCATACCTTGTTCGTGCCTGCCGGTGCGATTCTCGGTATCTATGCCCGTGAGAACGGTCAGGGCATGGTCTTTGAGCTCGAGCCGCCGGTATTCGAAGAAGATGAAGAATACGCCGACGACGAGGGTGTCGAGCCCGATGATGACGGTCCGCCGGCGGGTGGGCAGCCACCGCGGCCAAGTGGGCGTCCGAGCCTGAAGGTTGTGAAGTAATAAAAAAGGCGATCCGGTTGGATCGCCTTTTTTATTGCGCGAAAGAATTACAGGTCGCTGATAGTGCGGACCTGATCCTTGTTGACGCGGGTCACTTTGCCGTCCAGTTGCTCGAACTCGTAGAAGCCGGTGCTGCGTTCGAAGTGCGGGGCATCGACGGCCTGGAATTCGCGGCCGTCGTTGAGGGTGATCAGGCTTGGGGTGGAGCAGCCGGCCAGGGTGGCGAAAGCGCCGATCAGCAGGGTGGACAGCAGGCCGTTTTTCATGGGGACTTCCTAGGCTAGGTGTAGAGAGTGGGTATTCAGTCGATGTATTCGAACAGCTTGACGATCTTCTGTACGCCCGACACGCCCTGCACCAGGTTGGTGGCGCGGGTGGCTTCCTGTTGGGTCAGCAGGCCGAGCATGTAGACAATGCCATTCTCGGTGATCACTTTGATGCGTGAACCGGGAATGTTGTTGTCGGTCAGCATCTGGGCTTTGATCTTGGTGGTCAGCCAGGCGTCGTTGTTGCGCGCCAGGATCGACGAAGGCGGCAGTACCTGCAGTTCGTTATGGACTTTCTTAACGCGTTGCACCTGGCCGGCTGCCTGCTCGGCGAGGGACTTGAGGTCGGCGCGCGGGGTCTGGCCGGCCAGCAGGACGATGCCGTTGAAGCTGCTGACAACGATGTGCGAGTTCTTGTCCAGGTCTGGGCTGGCCTTGGCAACGTTGACCGATACCTTGGTTTCGATCAGCGAGTCATCGATCTTGCTGCCGAAGGTGCGCGTGCCGCGATCGTCTTCGATCGGCGTGTCGCGCGTGGCGGTGAGCACCGAGCTGCAGCCGGTCAGGCTCAGGCACAGGGTCAGGGCCATCAGGCCGAGGCGGTTAGGGGTCATTCTTCACTCCCGAACAATTGGCTGTCGATCAGATCGCAAAGGCAGTGGATCGCCAGCAGGTGGACTTCCTGGATACGTGCGGTGACGTTGGCCGGTACGCGAATCTCGACGTCTTCGGGCAGCAGCAGTGAGGCCATGCCGCCACCATCGCGTCCGGTCAGAGCTACGACAATCATTTCGCGATCATGTGCGGCCTGGATCGCCTGAATTATGTTTGCCGAGTTACCGCTGGTCGAAATCGCCAGCAACACATCGCCTGGTTGGCCGAGGGCGCGGATCTGCTTGGAGAAGATTTCGTTGTAGCTGTAGTCGTTGGCGATCGAGGTGATGGTCGAGCTGTCGGTGGTCAGGGCGATGGCCGGCAGGCTTGGGCGCTCACGCTCGAAGCGGTTGAGCAGCTCGGAGGAAAAGTGTTGGGCATCGCCGGCCGAGCCGCCATTGCCGCAGGCGAGCATCTTGCCCTCGTTGAGCAGCGCATTGACCATGACCTGACTGGCTTGCTCGATGTGGGGTGCAAGGACTTCCATCGCCTGTTGCTTGGTGTTGATGCTGGCCTGAAAAAGCTGGCGAATTCGGGATTGCATGTCCATCAGTGAGACCTTAAGTAGGGCGGCTGGCCGGGCGTGTCGGGAGTGTACAGAAAAGGTCCCGGCACATGACTGTGCAGCCCGCGAAGCAAAGAGCAAAAAAATTAATGGGGTAAAGGTGCAGGGTCAGGGCGGGCTCAGCATTCGAAGGCGTTTTTCAGCCATTGAAGCGCTTGGCCCTGGTGGCCTCTGCCTTGCACGGCGATCACATCGAAACGGCAGGGGTGATTGGCCCAGCGTGTTTCCTTGTGCAGAAAAGACTCGGCGGCTAGCACCAGTTTGTCCTGCTTGCGCCCGTCGATACTGCCGAGTGCACCGCCAAAGTCCGCATGCAACCGATAGCGAACTTCGACGAATACTACTGTATCGCTGTCGAGCATGACCAGATCAAGCTCGCCACCTTTGCATCGCCAGTTCTGCGCCAGCAGTTGCAGGCCATGCCCTTGAAGGTGCTCAAGGGCGTATTGTTCGGCGGCCTGGCCGGCCTGCTGGCGCGAACTGTGGGGCATCAGCGCGGGGTGTCAGGCAGGCGCTTGATCTGACCGCCGGAGAACTCGGCCCAAGGCAGCTGACGCTCGATGCGCTGGTTCGGGTTCATGCTCAGGCTGCCGGAGAAGCCTTCAATGCGGTTGTCTGGCAGGGCCTTGAGCTGAGTCAGGCGTGGCGCCAGGCTGTAGGCATCGATACCCATGGCGTACAGGCGACCGAGGCTGCCGGCGGCTTGTGGCCACTGGCTGACGACTTGCTGGCGCAGGCTGTTGTTGGTGTCGAGCAGCCACGGGGTCTCGCAGAAGCGAATGCCGTTCATGTCGTTGTACTGGTTCACGTCACCGCTGGCGCTGTACAGGTGCGAGGTGGCATAGACCGGAACGTCGCCTGCGTACTGGAAGTTCAGGGTCGGCTTGATCTGCTGGCCCTGCTGCGGAGTGGCGGCGAGGAAGATGAAGTCGATGTCCTGGCGACGCGACGGCTGGGCCGAAACGCTGCCGCCGACAGTGTCCTGCAGGCTCTTGGCGCGGCCTTCGCTCTGGCGCAGCTGGAACAGATCGGCAATTTGCTGGGCCAGGGCGACAGGCTGGTCAATATGCTCGGCGGCGAGCAGGGTGCCGCCCTTGGCTTCCCAGTCCTGGCGGAAGGCTTTGAGTACGCGGTCGCCCCAATCGCCACGTGGTACCAGGGCAACGGCACGAACCATGCCGTCGGCGTGGGCGCGGCGCGAGACTTCACGGGCTTCGTCTTCGGCAGCGAGGCCGAACTGGAACAGTTGCGCCGGGCCGTTCTGGCCGACGTCGCTGTAGTTCAGGGCCAGGGTGGTGATAGGCAGTTGCGGGCGTGAGGCGAGCTGTTTGACCAGGGGCTTTTCCAGCGGGCCAACGACCAGCTGGACGCCGGCTGCCTGGGCCTGGCGATAGAAGTCATCCAGGGAGGTCATGCGCGAGCTGTCGAAGACTTCGACCGCAGGGGGTTTCTGTCCGGCTTGTTGCGCCTGGAAGTGCGCGGCCATGAAACCATCACGCAGGGCGCGGGCCACACCGGCCAGCTGGCCTTCCTGGGGCAGCAGCAAGGCGATTTTGGTCAGCGGCTGGCTGGCCAGTTCCTTGAGTTTTACCAGCGGCAGCGGCAGTTGCAGGGCGGCCGGGTGCTTGGGGTGCTGGGTTTTCCAGGTGTCGATGGCAGCCTGTTGTTGCTCCAGGGTGCCGGCACTTTTCACCGCCAGGGCCAGGCTGGCCCAACCGGCAAAGGTGTCGTCGCCGGTGCTGGCCGCTTGCAGCTGATCGCTGGGCAGGGCGGCAACCAGGTTCCAGATGGCGTCCTGGTTGGCGCTGGCGGCATTGCCGGTGAGCAGCGGGGCGAGGTCGACGCGGGTTTTCGCCGCGGCCAGGGTCTGGCCATCGGCCTCCAGGGCGCTGGCCTGCACGCTGCGGGTGCGGCGCTGTTGCTCGTCCGGCAATTCGTTCAGGCGTGCCAGGCTTGGGTGACTCAAGGCGCTCAGGGCAGCCTTGGGCTGGTTGCGGCTCATGGCCAGCTCGGCACTCAGGGTGCTGGCGAAGATCTGCTGGGCAGGTTTGAGCTGCTCCATCGGCACCTGTTCGAGGATGCGTGCAGCGCGCACGTTGTCTTTTTGCTGGTGCGCCAGGTCGGCGGCGCTCAGGCGCAGCAGGGCGGCTTGTTCCGGTGTCTTGCTGGTGTTGGCTTGTTCAAGCAGTTGCTCGATGCTGGCGTCCGGGGTGCGCGGCAGTTCGCCGAGGCTCGACGAGGGCGAGCTGGCGCAGGCTGCCAGCAGGGCGGCGAAGCAAAGGGCTGTGAACAGCCGCAGGCAAGCGATCATGTAAAGGTCCTGTTACTCGATCAAATTAACTGGCAATTGTACCCAAGCACTGGCCGGGGCGCGATGTCGCTGGCGTTAATCCTTCAATATAGGCGCTGGAACGCGCCCTGCAGGCTGTGCTGGTTACGCATTGTTGCCGTCAGTCGGGCTACAATGGCGCTTTGTTCACTTTCAAAGGTGTGTGCTGTGACAGATGTTCCAGGGGCTTCCCATTCCACGATCGGCACGCTCTACGTGGTGGCCACGCCCATTGGCAACCTGGACGACATGAGCGCACGGGCCCTGAAGGTGCTTGGCGACGTGGCGTTGATTGCCGCAGAAGACACACGCCACTCCATTCGTTTGCTACAGCATTTCGGCATCAACACGCCCTTGGCGGCCTGCCACGAACACAACGAGCGTGATGAAGGCAGCCGCTTTCTGACGCGTTTGTTGGCGGGCGACAATGTGGCGCTGATTTCCGATGCCGGTACGCCGTTGATTTCCGATCCTGGCTACCATCTGGTGCGCCAGGCGCGTGCGGCTGGAGTCAAGGTGGTGCCGGTGCCGGGGGCGTGCGCGCTGATTGCCGCACTGTCGGCGGCTGGCTTGCCGTCGGACCGGTTCATCTTCGAGGGCTTTTTGCCGGCCAAGGCGGTTGGGCGGCGTGCGCGCCTGAGTCAGGTCAAGGAAGAACCACGGACCTTGATCTTCTACGAAGCGCCGCATCGTATCCTTGAATGCCTGCAGGACATGGAGGCGGTGTTCGGTGCAGAGCGTCCTGCCCTGCTGGCGCGCGAACTGACCAAGACCTTCGAAACCCTCAAAGGCCTGCCGCTGGGTGAGTTGCGTGCGTTTGTCGAGGCGGACAGCAATCAGCAGCGCGGCGAGTGTGTTGTGCTGGTGGCAGGCTGGACCGCGCCTGAAGATGAGCAGGCGATCAGCAGCGAGGCGATGCGGGTGCTCGACCTGCTGCTGGCGGAGATGCCGCTCAAGCGGGCTGCAGCGCTGGCGGCGGAAATTACTGGCGTGCGCAAGAATGTGCTGTACCAGGCGGCGCTGGAAAAACAGAAAGACAACGGCTGACCCGTTGCTACAATCTGTTTTATTGCTTGTTCTTGAGCCTCTCTGCCGTTAACCTTTGCGGCGGAGAGTCGATCGGACAGTCGCTGCCTTCTTTTGTTCCGCAAAAGAGGGGGGAGGAAAGTCCGGGCTCCATAGGGCAGAGTGCCAGGTAACACCTGGGGGGCGTGAGCCTACGGAAAGTGCCACAGAAAATAACCGCCTAAGCACTTCGGTGCCGGTAAGGGTGAAAAGGTGCGGTAAGAGCGCACCGCACGACTGGCAACAGTTCGTGGCTAGGTAAACCCCACTCGGAGCAAGACCAAATAGGGTTCCATATGGCGCGGCCCGCGTTGGAACCGGGTAGGTTGCTAAAGGCGTCCAGTGATGGCCGTCGTAGAGGAATGACTGTCCTCGACAGAACCCGGCTTACAGATCGACTCTCCACCTTTCCCTCCCCTGCTTGATTCGATAGCAGATGTGTCCCGGTAATACCAAAAAAATCTTACTCTTAATAAATCACTTTAACTTCGGGCTCTATTTGTCTGAATGAGTTTGATTTTTTCTGTCAAAAGCCTCTTCGAATTCTCCGAATATCTTCCCTCCATACGCTAAATCTCCGATCTGTAAGGGATTTCCTTATAAGCGCGCCTTGACGGTGTGGTAGGCGGATTCCTATAGTGTGCGCAAGTGGCAGAAAGTGGCATGAAGTGGGTTTTCTGATCACAAAAAAGCTAACAAGTGGGGAATCGCAGCCGTGTTCCGCGGAGCAAACGCCATCAACCTCGACGCAAAGGGCCGTCTCGCAATGCCGAGCCGGTACCGTGACGAGCTCGAATCGCGTAGTTCCGGGCAGTTGATCGTGACCATCGACGCTGTCGACCCTTGCTTGTGTGTATACCCGCTCGACGAGTGGGAACTGATTGAAGCCAAGTTACGCGCGTTGCCGTCATTGCGTGAAGAGAACCGTCGCCTGCAGCGTTTGCTGATCGGCAATGCGGTGGATCTGGAGCTTGATGGCAGTGGGCGTTTCCTGGTGCCTCCGCGTTTGCGCGAATACGCCAAGCTCGACAAGAAAGCGATGCTGGTGGGGCAACTGAACAAATTTCAGCTGTGGGACGAGGATGCCTGGAACGCAGTTTCGGCAGCCGACCTTGCAGCTATTCAACAACCGGGCGCCATGCCTGATGAACTGCGTGATTTGATCCTGTGACTATAGATAGCGGCTTTAACCACATCACCGTACTGCTTGACGAAGCCGTTGAGGCTCTCGCCGTACGCGCCGATGGCTGCTATCTGGATGGCACCTTCGGACGCGGTGGGCACAGCCGCCTGATCCTCAGCAAGCTCGGGCCGCAAGGCCGGTTGCTGGGTTTTGACAAAGATCCTCAAGCGATTGCTACCGGGCAAGCGCTGGCGGCCGAAGACGGCCGCTTTGTCATTGTGCAGCGCAGTTTTGCCGAACTGGGTGCCGAAGCGCTTGAGCGCGGTATCAATGGCAAGGTCAATGGCATCCTCCTCGATCTGGGCGTTTCTTCGCCACAGCTGGACGATCCTGAGCGCGGCTTCAGCTTCATGAATGATGGCCCGCTGGATATGCGCATGGACCCGAGCCGTGGCGTCAGCGCCGCCGAGTTCATCGCCACCGCGCCAGCCGAAGAGATCGCCCGCGTATTCAAGGAATATGGCGAAGAGCGTTTTGCCAAACGCATGGCCAACGCTGTGGTTGCGCGCCGTGAAATCCAGCCGTTCGAGCGCACCGCCGACCTGGCCGAAGTACTCAAGGTTGCCAACCCGGCCTGGGAAAAGGGCAAGAACCCGGCCACCCGTGCGTTCCAGGGGCTGCGCATTCACGTCAACAACGAGCTGGGCGATCTGGAGCTCGGCCTCGAGGCTGCCCTTGACGCACTGGAAGTCGGTGGGCGTCTGGTGGTGATCAGCTTCCACTCCCTGGAAGACCGCATCGTCAAGCTGTTCATGCGCAAGCTGGTCAAGGGCGAGGGCGACAACCTGCCACGCAACCTGCCCGTGCAGCACAAGCATTTCGAACCGAAGATCAAGCTGATCGGCAAGGCGCAATTTGCCTCCGAAGCCGAACTCAAGGCCAACCCACGTTCACGCAGCGCGGTCATGCGCGTTGCCGAGAAGCTGCGGTGAGTCGCCTGTTCGCCAAGCCTTTGCCAGGCGGAAGCTTCCTGATGCTTCTGCTGTTTGTTGCCGTGCTCGTTTCTTCGGTGGCGGTGTCGTACAGCGCGCACTGGAACCGTCAGTTGCTCAACACCCTTTACGGCGAACTCAGCGAACGTGACAAGGCGCAAGCCGAGTGGGGCCGGTTGATTCTTGAGCAGAGCACCTGGACCGCGCACAGCCGAATCGAAAACCTGGCCAGCGAACAATTGCAGATGCGCATCCCTGCCGCCGACGAAGTACGGATGGTGGCGCCATGATGAAACTTGAGGGTGCACTCTATCCTTGGCGGTTCCGCGTGGTCATTGCCTTGCTGGCGGTGATGGTCGGTGCAATTGCCTGGCGCATTATCGACCTGCAGGTCGTGGACCGTGACTTCCTCAAGGGCCAGGGCGATGCCCGCAGCCTGCGTCATATCCCCATTCCTGCGCACCGCGGGCTGATCACCGACCGTAACGGTGAACCGCTGGCGGTCAGTACCCCGGTCACTACCTTGTGGGCCAACCCCAAGGAAATGCAGGCTTACAAGGATCGCTGGCCGGCACTGGCTGCCGCACTCAAGCAGAATCCGCAACAGCTGACCCAGCGTCTCGAGCAGCAGGCCAACAAGGAGTTCATCTACCTGGTTCGCGGCCTGACCCCGGAGCAGGGGCAGGTGGTGCTCGACCTGAAGGTTCCCGGTGTCTATGGCATCGAGGAATTTCGTCGTTTCTACCCGGCAGGTGATGTCGCCGCACACATGGTCGGCTTTACCGACCTCGATGACCATGGTCGCGAAGGTGTGGAGCTGGCCTATGACGAATGGCTGGCCGGGGTACCCGGCAAGCGACAGGTGATCAAGGATCGGCGCGGGCGGCTGATCAAAGACATCCAGGTAACCAAAAACGCCAAGGCCGGTAAGACCTTGGCGTTGTCCATCGACCTGCGCCTGCAATACCTGGCGACCCGTGAACTGCGCAATGCCATTGCCGAGCAGGAAGCCAAGGCCGGCAGCTTGGTGATCCTCGATGTGAAGACCGGTGAAGTGCTGGCCATGGTCAACCAGCCCACCTACAACCCGAACAACCGCCGCAGCATGTTCCCGGCGGCCATGCGTAACCGCGCAATCATCGACGTGTTCGAGCCCGGTTCCACGGTCAAGCCGCTGTCCATGAGTGCTGCGCTGCAAAGCGGGCGCTGGAAGCCGACCGACAAGGTCGAAGTCTACCCGGGCACCCTGCAGCTTGGGCGCTACACCATTCGTGACGTGTCCAAGAGCGAAGGCCCGATCCTTGACCTGACCGGCATCCTGATCAACTCCAGTAACGTCGGCATGAGCAAGATTGCCTTCGATATCGGTGGCGAGTCGATCTACCGCGTGATGTCCCAGCTCGGTCTGGGGCAGTACACCGGCCTGGGCTTCCCGGGTGAGCGCGTCGGTAACCTGCCGAACCACCGTGAGTGGCGCAAGGCCGAAACCGCCACCCTGTCGTATGGCTACGGTTTGTCGGTCACCGCCTTGCAGCTGGTGCATGCGTACGCCGCGCTGGCCAACGACGGCAAGATGGTGCCGCTGAGCATTCTCAAGGTCGACAAGGCGCCGGAATCCACCCAGGTGGTGCCGGTGGAAGTCGCCAAGACCATCCAAGGCATGGTGCAGCAGGTAATTGAAGCGCCGCGCGGTGTGTTCCGCGCCCAGGTGCCGTTCTATCACGTCGGTGGCAAGAGTGGTACGGCGCGTAAAGCCACGATTGGTTCCAAAGGCTACACCGAGAATTCCTACCGTTCGCTGTTCGCCGGCTTCGGCCCGATGAGCGATCCGCGCTATGCCGTGGTGGTGGTCATCGACGAGCCGAGCAAAGGTGGCTACTTCGGTGGCCTGGTCTCGGCACCGGTATTCAGCAAAGTCATGTCGGGCACGTTACGCCTGATGAATATTCCGCCGGATAACCTGCCGCCGGCGACTCCACAGCAGCAGGTCAATGCTGCGCCCGCCAAAGGAGGGCGCGGTTGATGACGATGCCACTGAGCAAACTGTTCGCCCAGGCCAGCCGCGATCCGTTGATTCGCGAGCTGACGCTCGACAGCCGTAACATCCGTCCCGGTGACCTGTTCCTGGCAGTGCCCGGGGCGAAGGTCGACGGCCGTGATCATATTGCCGACGCGCTCAAGCGTGGTGCTGCTGCCGTGGCCTATGAAGCTGCAGGCGCCACGGTGCTGCCGATTACCGAAGTACCGCTGATTCCGGTGCGAGGGCTGATCGCCCAGCTGTCGGACATTGCCGGGCGCTTCTATGGCGAGCCGAGCCGTCAACTGGATCTCGTGGGGGTCACTGGCACCAACGGCAAGACCAGCGTGACGCAACTGGTGGCTCAGGCCCTGGACAAGCTCGGTCAGCGCTGTGGCCTGATCGGCACCCTGGGTACCGGGTTCTATGGCGAGCTGCAAAGCGGTCGCCTGACCACGCCGGACCCGATCGCGGTGCAGGCCACCCTCAATGACCTGAAGAAAGGCGGCGCCAAGGCCGTGGCGATGGAGGTTTCCTCCCACGCCCTGGAGCAGGGGCGGGTTGCCGCCCTGGATTTCGATATCGCGGTGATGACCAACCTGTCCCGTGATCACCTCGACTACCACGGCAGTATGGAGGCCTATGAAAAGGCCAAGGCGCGCTTGTTTGCCTGGCCGAACCTGCGTTGCCGGGTGGTCAATCTGGATGATGACTTTGGTCGTCGGCTGGCCGCCGAACATGCCGAGTCGCGTCTGATCAGCTACAGCCTCAACGACAGTGCCGCCTCGCTGTATTGCCGCGAAGCGCACTTCGATGATGACGGTGTGCGTGCCGTGATCGTTACCGCCCAGGGCGAGCGCACGCTGCGCAGTCGCCTGCTGGGTCGCTTCAACCTGAGCAACATGCTGGCGGCCGTCGGTACCTTGCTCGCGCTCAACTATGCGCTGGATGAAATTCTTGCCGTCACCCCCAATCTGGAAGGGCCGATCGGCCGTATGCAGCGTTTGGGTGGGGGCAGCAAACCCTTGGTGGTGGTTGATTACGCCCATACCCCGGATGCGCTGGAGCAAGTGCTGCAAGCCTTGCGTCCGCACGCCAAGGGGCAACTGGTGTGCCTGTTCGGTTGCGGCGGCGATCGTGATCGCGGCAAGCGCCCGTTGATGGCCGAAGTGGCCGAACGCCTTGCGGACCGGGTGGTGGTGACTGACGACAACCCGCGCAGTGAAGACCCGCAGCAGATTTTTGCCGATATCCGCCCGGGTTTTGCCAAGGCTGATGCGGTTGAGTTCGTGGCTGGTCGTGGTCCTGCGATTGCTCATCTTATTGCCAGCGCCGGTGGTGACGATGTCATTGTCCTGGCCGGCAAAGGCCACGAGGACTATCAGGAAATCAACGGCCAGCGTCATGATTTTTCCGATCTGGTCGAGGCTGAAAAAGCCCTCGCTGTCTGGGAGGCTCCCCATGCTTAAGCCATTGACCCTTGCCCAGTTGGTCGCGCCGCTGCAAGGGCGCCTGACAGGTGCCGATGCAACCTTTACCGGCGTCAGCATCGACAGCCGCGCAATCGTTGCCGGGCAGCTGTTCGTAGCGTTGGCCGGGCCGCGTTTCGACGGCCATGACTACCTGAACGAGGTGCAGGCCAAGGGCGCGGTTGCCGCGCTGGTCGAGCGCGAAGTGCCGGGTACTGATCTGCCCCAGCTTGTAGTTGCCGACAGCCGTCTGGCCCTCGGTCAGCTCGGTGCGCTCAACCGTGCGGCGTTCGACAAGCCGGTCGCAGCCATCACCGGCTCCAGCGGCAAGACCACGGTCAAGGAAATGCTTGCCAGCATCCTGCGTACGCAAGGCGCGGTCCTGGCCACCCGTGGCAACCTGAACAACGACCTGGGCGCACCGCTGACCCTGCTTGAAATCGCCCCGGAACATACCGCAGCGGTCATCGAGCTGGGCGCTTCGCGCATTGGCGAGATCGCCTACACCGTGGGCTTGACGAAACCTCACGTGGCGCTGATCAACAACGCCGGTACGGCGCATGTCGGTGAATTCGGCGGGCCGGAGAAGATTGTCGAAGCCAAGGGCGAAATCCTCGAGGGTCTGGATCAGGATGGCGTCGCCGTATTGAATCTTGATGACAAGGCATTCGGCATCTGGAAACAGCGCGCTGGCAATCGCCAGGTGCTGACCTTTGCCCTGAACAATGCCGACGCGGACTTCCACGCCGGCAACATTACCCATGATGAACGCGGCTGCCCGGCCTTCGACCTGCGCGGCCCACAGGGTGCAGCACGGGTTCAGCTCAATCTGCTGGGTACGCACAACGTTGCCAACGCTCTCGCCGCGGCTGCGGCCGCTCATGCCATTGGTCTGGCGCTGAACGGCATCGCCGAGGGCTTGAATAATGTGCAGCCGGTCAAGGGCCGCACTGTGGTGCAGATGGCCGCCAACGGTGTGCGGGTAATCGATGACACCTACAACGCAAACCCCACCTCCATGTGCGCTGCCGTTGATATACTCGCCGGCTTTTCCGGGCGCACCGTTCTGGTGCTCGGGGACATCGGCGAATTGGGCCAGTGGGCTGAGGAAGGGCACCGGCAGGTAGGCGACTACGCCAAAGACAAGGTTTCGGCACTGTATGCGGTGGGCCCTAACATGGCTCACGCCGTGGCAGCGTTCGGCGCCAATGCCCGTCATTTCGCTACTCAAGCTGACCTGATCGACGCGGTTCGCGGCGAGCAGGCCACCAATACCACCATTTTGATCAAGGGTTCGCGCAGCGCTGCGATGGAAAACGTCGTGGCGGCCTTGTGCGGTTCCAGCGGGGAGAAACATTAATGCTGCTGCTGTTGGCTGAGTATCTGCAACAGTTCTACAAAGGCTTCGCGGTCTTCCAGTACCTGTCCCTGCGCGGGATCCTCGGTGTACTGACCGCGTTGTCGCTGGCCCTGTGGTTGGGGCCATGGATGATCCGTACCTTGCAGATTCGCCAGATCGGTCAAGCGGTTCGTAATGACGGCCCGCAATCCCACCTGTCCAAGTCCGGCACCCCGACCATGGGCGGCGCCCTGATTCTCTCGGCAATCGGTATCAGCACTTTGCTCTGGGCCGACCTGACCAACCGTTATGTGTGGGTTGTGCTGATCGTCACCCTGCTGTTCGGTGCCATTGGCTGGGTGGATGACTACCGCAAAGTGATCGAGAAGAACTCCCGTGGCCTGCCAAGTCGCTGGAAGTATTTCTGGCAGTCGGTATTCGGCCTGGGCGCAGCAATCTTCCTTTACGTGACCGCGCCGAGCAGTGTCGAAACCACCTTGCTGATACCGATGCTCAAGGATGTCACCATCCCGCTGGGCATCGGTTTTGTCGTGCTGACCTACTTTGTGATCGTGGGCTCGAGCAACGCCGTCAACCTCACCGACGGCCTCGATGGCCTGGCCATCATGCCAACCGTGATGGTCGGTGGTGCCCTGGGCATCTTCTGCTACCTGTCGGGCAACGTGAAATTTGCCGAGTACCTGCTGATCCCTTACGTGCCGGGTGCCGGTGAGCTGATCGTATTCTGCGGCGCGCTGATCGGCGCCGGGCTGGGCTTCCTGTGGTTCAACACCTATCCGGCCCAGGTGTTCATGGGGGATGTCGGTGCCCTGGCGCTGGGCGCTGCACTGGGCACCATCGCCGTTATCGTTCGTCAGGAAATCGTCCTGTTCATCATGGGCGGTGTGTTCGTCATGGAGACCTTGTCGGTGGTGATCCAGGTCGCTTCCTTCAAGTTGACCGGCAAGCGGGTGTTCCGCATGGCGCCGATTCACCATCACTTTGAACTCAAGGGTTGGCCCGAGCCGCGGGTGATCGTCCGTTTCTGGATTATCACCGTGATTCTTGTGCTGATCGGCCTTGCCACCCTGAAACTGAGGTAGAAACGCGTGTCACTGATCGCTTCTGACCACTTCCGCATCGTTGTCGGCCTCGGCAAGAGCGGCATGTCCCTGGTTCGCTTCCTGGCGAACCGGGGCGTTGCCTTTGCGGTCGCCGACACCCGTGAGCAACCCCCGGAACTGGAAACCCTGCGCCGCGATTACCCGCAGGTAGAAGTGCGTTGTGGTGACCTGGACGTTGAATTTCTGTGCCGCGCCGACGAGCTGTATGTCAGCCCTGGCCTGGCCCTTGCCACGCCGGCACTGCAGCAGGCGGCAGCCCGTGGCGTGAAGTTGTCCGGCGATATCGAACTGTTTGCACGCAATGCCAAGGCGCCCATCATTGCGATCAGTGGCTCCAATGCGAAAAGCACCGTGACCACCCTGGTCGGCGAGATGGCGGCAGCGGCAGGCAAACGTGTGGCGGTGGGCGGTAACCTCGGCACACCGGCGCTGGATCTGCTCAGCGACGATGTCGAGCTTTACGTGATGGAGCTTTCCAGCTTCCAGCTGGAAACCACCGACCAGCTCAATGCTGAAGTGGCCACTGTGCTCAACGTCAGCGAAGACCACATGGACCGCTACAGCGGCCTGCCGGCCTATCACCTGGCCAAGCACCGGATCTTCCGGGGTGCGCGGCAAGTGGTAGTCAATCGTCAGGATGCGCTGAGCCGACCGCTCCTGGCTGAAGGCCAGCCGGTCTGGACCTTTGGTTTGAACGTCCCTGACTTCAAGGCCTTCGGCCTGCGCGAAGAGGGCGGCGAGAAGTACCTGGCGTTCGAGTTCCAGAACCTGATGCCGGTACGTGAGTTGAAGATTCGCGGTTCACATAACCAGTCCAACGCCCTGGCGGCGCTGGCGCTGGGCCATGCCGTCGGTTTGCCGATGGACGCCATGCTCTCCAGCCTGCGTACCTTCGCAGGCCTGGCGCACCGCTGCCAGTGGGTGCGTGAGCGTAACGGCGTGAGCTGGTACGACGACTCCAAGGCGACCAATGTCGGCGCCGCGCTGGCTGCGATCGAAGGCCTGGGTGCCGACATCGACGGCAAGCTGGTGCTGATCGCCGGTGGCGATGGCAAGGGCGCCGACTTCAGCGCGTTGCGTGAGCCAGTCGCGGCCCATTGCCGTGCGGTGGTGCTGCTCGGTCGCGATGCCGAACGCCTGGCTGAAGCACTGGGCGACCGTGTGCCGCTGATCCGCGTAAAAACTCTCGACGAGGCCGTCGCGCAATGTGCCGAGCAGGCACAACCGGGTGACGCCGTGCTGCTGTCGCCAGCGTGCGCCAGCCTCGACATGTTCAAGAATTTTGAAGAGCGTGGGCGTCTGTTCGCCCAGGCCGTAGGAGGGCTGGCATGATCTTCGGCATCATCAAGCCCTACCCGTCGCCGCTGATCAGCGGTCGCGGCATCGATCTCGACTTTGCCATGCTCGCGGGTTGCCTGGCGTTGCTTGGCCTTGGCCTTGTGATGATCACCTCGGCGTCCTCGGAAGTGGCCGCCGCGCAGTCGGGTAACCCGCTGTATCACATGTTCCGCCACCTGGTGTACGTGGCCATCGGCATTTTCGCCTGCATCGTCACGATGATGGTGCCGATCGCGACCTGGCAGAAGATGGGCTTCACCATGCTCGTCGGTGCCTTCGGCTTGCTGGTGCTGGTGCTGGTACCAGGTATTGGCCGTGAAGTGAACGGTTCGATGCGCTGGATCGGTTTCAGCTTCTTCAACGTGCAGCCTTCGGAAATCGCCAAGGTATTCGTTGTTATCTACCTGGCCGGCTACCTGGTACGCCGGCAGACCGAAGTGCGCGAAAGCTGGATGGGCTTCTTCAAGCCATTCATTGTCCTGCTGCCGATGGCCGGCCTGCTGCTGATGGAGCCGGACTTCGGTGCCACGGTAGTGATGATGGGGGCGGCTGCGGCCATGCTGTTTCTCGGCGGGGTGGGGCTGTTCCGCTTCAGCTTGATGGTGGTGCTGGCGGTGGGAGCAGTGTTCGTGCTCGTACAGGCCCAGCCCTACCGGATGGCGCGTCTGATCACCTTTACCGATCCCTGGTCCGACCAGTTCGGTTCCGGCTACCAGCTGACCCAGGCACTGATCGCCTTCGGCCGCGGCGAGTGGCTCGGCGTCGGCCTGGGCAACAGCGTGCAAAAGCAGTTCTACCTGCCGGAAGCACACACCGACTTCGTGTTTTCGGTACTTGCCGAAGAGCTGGGTGTGGTCGGCTCGCTGGTCACCGTGGCGTTGTTCGTGTTCGTCACCGTGCGCGCGCTGTACATCGGCCTGTGGGCCGAGAAAGCCAAACAGTTCTTTGCTGCCTATATGGCATTCGGCCTGGCCTTCCTGTGGATTGGTCAGTTCCTGATCAATATCGGCGTAAACGTCGGCCTGCTGCCAACCAAGGGCCTGACCCTGCCGTTCCTCAGCTACGGTGGTAGCTCGCTGGTTATCTGCTGTGCCTGTGTCGGGTTGTTGCTGCGGATCGAGTGGGAGAGTCGTACCCACCTGGGCAGCGAAGAGCACGAATTCGATGAAAGCGATTTTGCCGAGGAGCCGAATCATGGCCGCTGACGGCAAGAACGTACTGATCATGGCAGGCGGCACCGGGGGCCATGTGTTCCCGGCACTGGCCTGTGCCCGGGAGTTCCAGGCGCGCGGCTACAGCGTGCACTGGCTGGGCACCCCGCGTGGTATCGAGAATGAACTGGTACCGCAGGCGGGCTTGCCGTTGCACCTGATCCAGGTCAGCGGCCTGCGCGGCAAAGGCAAGCTTTCGCTGCTCAAGGCGCCGTTTACCTTGGTCAAGGCCGTGTTCCAGGCACGGCGCATCATTCGCCAGCTCAAGCCGGTCTGCGTGGTCGGCTTTGGTGGCTATGTGACCGGGCCGGGCGGTGTGGCTGCCAAACTGTGCGGCGTGCCCGTCGTGGTCCACGAACAGAATGCCCGTGCCGGTACCGCCAATCGGCTGCTGGTGCCGTTGGCTGGCCGAGTCTGCGAAGCTTTCCCCGGCACATTCAGTGCGTCGGAAAAACTGCGCACCACCGGTAATCCGGTGCGCAGTGAGCTGTTCATCCAGGCGCCGCGTGAGCCCTTGGGCGCACGGCGGCCGCGCTTGCTGGTGCTGGGCGGAAGCCTGGGCGCTGAACCGTTGAATAAATTGTTGCCCCAAGCCTTGGCCCAGGTGCCTGCGGACGTTCGTCCCGAGGTATTCCACCAGGCGGGTAAAAAGCATGACCAGATTACCGCCGAGCGCTATCGCGAAGCCGGCGTCGAGGCTCAGGTAGAGCCCTTTATCAAAGACATGGCCAAGGCCTATGCCTGGGCCGATCTGGTGGTCTGCCGCGCCGGCGCACTCACTGTCAGCGAGCTGGCCGCAGCCGGCCTGCCATCGATGCTGGTGCCGTTGCCCCACGCCATCGACGATCACCAGACCCACAACGCCCATTATCTGGCCCGCGAAGGCGCTGCCTTCCTGATGCCACAAGCGACAACTGGCGCAGCGCAGCTCGCTGAACGCCTGAACGAGGTGCTGATGCAACCGGAAAAACTCAACACCATGGCTGCCACTGCCCGGCGCCTGGCCAAACCCGCTGCCACAAGCACCGTGGTCGATATCTGCCTGGAGGTGGCGCATGGTTGAAAATCAGAAGGCCATCCCGCAACCGGAAATGCGCCGTATCCGCCGTATTCACTTCGTCGGTATCGGCGGCGTGGGCATGTGCGGTATTGCCGAAGTGCTGCTGAACCTGGGCTACCAGGTATCGGGTTCTGACCTCAAGACCTCGCCGGTCACCGAACGTCTGACCTCGTTCGGCGCTGAAATTTTCATCGGCCACCGCGCCGAAAACGCCGCCAGTGCAGACGTGCTGGTAGTGTCCAGTGCCATCAATCCTGCCAACCCGGAAGTTGCCACCGCCCTTGAGCGCCGCATTCCGGTGGTACCGCGTGCCGAGATGCTCGCCGAGCTGATGCGCTACCGTCATGGCATCGCCGTCGCCGGTACCCACGGCAAGACCACCACGACCAGCCTGCTGGCCTCGGTGTTCGCCGCTGGCGGCCTGGATCCGACCTTCGTTATCGGAGGGCGTCTGAATGCAGCGGGTACCAATGCCCAGCTTGGCACCAGCCGCTACCTGATCGCCGAGGCCGACGAGAGCGACGCCAGCTTCCTGCACCTGCAGCCGCTGGTGGCCGTGGTCACCAACATCGACGCCGACCACATGGCGACCTACGAAGGTGACTTCAACAAACTGAAGAAGACCTTTGTCGAGTTCCTCCACAACCTGCCGTTCTATGGCTTGGCGGTGGTGTGCCTGGACGACCCGGTGGTGCGTGAAATCCTGCCGCTGGTCAAACGTCCGGCGGTCACCTACGGCTTCAGCGAAGCAGCCGACGTGCGCGCTATCAATGTTCGCCAGTCGGGCATGCAGACCCACTTCACCGTGCTGCGCCGTGACCGCGAGCCGCTGGATGTGTCGGTCAACATGCCGGGCAACCACAACGTCCTCAACGCGCTGGCAACCATCGCCATTGCTACGGACGAGGGCATCAGCGATGAAGCCATCGTTCAGGGCCTGTCCGGGTTCCAGGGCGTCGGTCGGCGCTTCCAGGTCTATGGCGAATTGCCGGTCGACGGTGGCAGCGTGATGCTGGTTGACGACTACGGTCACCACCCGACCGAAGTGGCCGCGGTGATCAAGGCCGTGCGCGGTGGCTGGCCTGAGCGCCGCCTGGTGATGGTCTACCAGCCGCACCGTTACAGCCGTACCCGCGACCTGTATGACGACTTCGTCCAGGTCCTGGCTGACGCCAACGTGCTGCTGTTGATGGAAGTCTACCCGGCCGGCGAAGAGCCGATTCCCGGCGCCGACAGCCGTCAGCTGTGCCACAGCATTCGTCAGCGTGGCCAGCTCGATCCGATCTACATCGAGCGCGGCGTTGAGCTGGCGCCGCTGGTCAAGCCGTTGCTGCGTGCCGGCGACATCCTGTTGTGTCAGGGCGCCGGTGACATTGGTGGCCTGGCCCCACAACTGTTGAAGAGTCCGTTGTTCGCTGGTGCCGTTGCCAGTCAGGAGAAGTCGAAATGACTGATAACGCATTTGCCTCGTTGCACTCGACCCTCGACCCGAAAGCCTTCGGCCGCGTTGCCGTGCTTTATGGCGGCAAGAGTGCTGAGCGTGCCGTGTCGTTGAAATCCGGCGCGGCAGTAATCGAGGCGCTGACCAGTGCCGGTGTCGACGTCGTCGGCATCGATGTCGGCGACGACCTGCTGGCGCGCCTGCAGAGCGAAAAGATTGATCGCGCCTTCATCATCCTCCACGGCCGTGGCGGTGAAGACGGCAGCATGCAGGGCCTGCTCGAGTGCCTGGGCATCCCGTACACCGGCAGCGGTATCCTCGCTTCGGCCCTGGCCATGGACAAGCTGCGCACCAAGCAGGTGTGGCAGAGCCTGGGTATTCCGACCCCGCGTCACGCGGTGCTGAGCAGCGAAGCTGACTGTATTTCTGCGGGCACGGAACTGGGCTTCCCTTTGATCGTCAAACCGGCCCATGAAGGTTCCAGTATCGGTATGGCGAAAGTGAGCAGCGTTGAGGCATTGATCGCTGCCTGGAAAGACGCCGCCACCTACGATTCGCAAGTGTTGGTCGAACAATGGATTCAAGGTCCGGAGTTCACTATCGCGACCCTACGTGGCCAGGTATTGCCGCCGATCGCGCTGGGCACCCCGCATTCGTTCTACGACTACGACGCCAAGTACCTGGCCTCCGATACCCAGTACCGGATTCCGTGTGGCTTGAGCCCCGAGAAAGAACAGGAACTGATCGACCTGACCGCCCGTGCCTGCGACGCCATTGGCATCGCTGGCTGGGGGCGTCTGGACGTCATGCAGGACGAGCAGGGCCGCTTCTGGCTGCTCGAAGTCAACACCGCACCAGGCATGACGGATCATAGCCTGGTCCCAATGGCGGCACGCGCGGCCGGCCTGGACTTCCAGCAGTTGGTGCTGGCGATCCTGGCGGCCAGCGTCGAGGCGCGAGGTTAAGCCCATGCAAGGCGCGATGTTACGTCATCAGCAACCCGCCACCGGCCGTAGCAAGCCGGTGCCGCGCGGTGCCAGCCGGATGGTGGCCAAGGAGCCACTGTCGGCGCGCCTGCCCAAGGCTAACTTCAGCATCTTCAAACGCCTGATTTGGCCGGTGTTGCTGGTCGCTGCAGCGTTTGGTGCATACGAGGGTGCGCAGCGGCTGATGCCGTATGCCGACCGCCCGATCACCAAGATCGCGGTGCAGGGCGACCTCAGCTACATCAGCCAGCAAGCCGTGCAACAGCGTATTGCTCCGTACGTGGCCGCCAGCTTCTTCACCGTTGACCTCGCCAGCATGCGCGCGGAACTGGAAAAGATGCCCTGGATCGCCCACGCCGAAGTGCGTCGGGTGTGGCCGGACGAGGTGGTTATCCGCCTGGAAGAACAGTTGCCGGTGGCGCGCTGGGGTGAGGAGGCCTTGCTCAATAACCAGGGCCAGGCCTTCACCCCACGCGAACTGGCCAACTACGAGCACCTGCCGCAGCTGTTCGGGCCGCAGCGGGCGCAGCAACAAGTGATGCAGCAATATCAGGTACTGAGCCAGATGTTGCGGCCGATGGGCTTTTCGATTGCCCGGCTGGAGTTGCGCGAGCGCGGCAGCTGGTTCCTGACCACCGGCGCCGGTAGTGCGGGGGCGGGTATCGAACTGCTGCTGGGGCGCGATCATCTGGTGGAAAAAATGCGCCGTTTCATTGCCATTTACGACAAGACACTCAAAGAACAGATCACGAACATCGCCCGCATCGATCTGCGTTACGCCAACGGCCTGGCTGTTGGCTGGCGGGAACCGATTGCACCGACGACGGCCCAACCCGCCGTTGCGAAGAATTAGAGAGAGGCAGGACCATGGCAAATGCGCATAGCGGCAAAATGATCGTCGGGCTGGATATCGGTACCTCCAAGGTGGTGGCGCTGGTAGGCGAAGTCGCGGCAGACGGTACCCTGGAAATCGTCGGTATTGGCACGCACCCTTCGCGCGGGTTGAAGAAGGGCGTCGTGGTCAATATCGAGTCGACCGTGCAGTCGATCCAGCGGGCGGTGGAAGAAGCCCAGCTGATGGCCGGCTGCCGTATCCACTCGGCGTTTGTCGGTGTGGCCGGCAATCATATCCGCAGCCTGAACTCGCACGGCATCGTTGCAATTCGCGACCGTGAAGTCAGCGCGGCCGACCTTGAGCGCGTACTCGACGCCGCTCAGGCGGTTGCCATTCCGGCCGATCAGCGGGTCCTGCATACCCTGCCTCAGGACTACGTGATCGATAACCAGGAAGGCGTGCGCGAGCCGCTGGGCATGTCTGGCGTACGTCTTGAGGCCAAGGTTCACGTGGTCACCTGCGCTGTCAACGCTGCACAGAACATTGAAAAGTGCGTGCGTCGCTGCGGTCTGGAAATCGACGACATCATCCTCGAGCAACTGGCCTCGGCCTACTCGGTGCTGACCGACGACGAGAAAGAGCTGGGCGTGTGCCTGGTGGACATCGGCGGCGGCACCACCGATATCGCCATCTTCACCGAAGGCGCGATCCGTCATACCGCAGTGATCCCGATTGCCGGCGATCAGGTGACCAACGACATCGCCATGGCCCTGCGTACCCCGACCCAGTACGCCGAAGAGATCAAGATCCGTTACGCCTGCGCCCTGGCCAAGCTGGCCGGTGCCGGTGAAACCATCAAGGTGCCGAGCGTTGGCGACCGTCCGCCGCGCGAACTGTCGCGCCAGGCGCTGGCCGAAGTGGTCGAGCCGCGCTACGCCGAGCTGTTCACCCTGATCCAGGCCGAACTGCGTCGCAGCGGCTACGAAGACCTGGTGCCGGCCGGCATCGTGCTCACTGGTGGCACCGCGAAAATGGAAGGTGCGGTCGAGCTGGCCGAAGAGATTTTCCACATGCCGGTGCGCCTGGGCGTTCCGCATAGCGTTCGGGGTCTGAGTGACGTCGTGCGCAACCCGATTTATTCCACCGGTGTGGGCCTGCTGACCTACGGCTTGCAGAAGCAGTCCGACGGCGTGTCCCTGACCGGTAACAGCAGCAACAGCTATGGCGATGAACCGAAGGCTCCAGCGTTCGAGCGTTTCAAACGCTGGGTCCAGGGCAACTTTTAAAGTTTCAAAGCAGTAGTAGTAGGCGCAAAAAACTAGAGAACTGTAAGGAGAGGGAAAATGTTCGAGCTCGTAGACAACGTCCCGCAAAGTCCGGTCATCAAAGTGATCGGCGTCGGTGGCGGCGGTGGCAACGCCGTCAATCACATGGTCAAGAGCAACATCGAAGGCGTTGAGTTCATCTGCGCCAACACGGATGCTCAAGCGCTGAAAAACATCGGTGCACGTACCATTCTGCAACTGGGTACCGGTGTCACCAAGGGCCTGGGCGCCGGTGCCAATCCGGAAGTCGGCCGTCAGGCCGCGCTGGAAGACCGTGAGCGCATTGCCGAGGTATTGCAGGGCACCAACATGGTGTTCATCACTACCGGCATGGGCGGTGGTACCGGTACCGGTGCTGCGCCGATCATTGCCGAAGTCGCCAAGGAGCTGGGCATCCTCACCGTTGCGGTGGTGACCCGTCCGTTCCCGTTCGAAGGCCGCAAGCGCATGCAGATCGCCGATGAAGGCATCCGTGCATTGGCAGACAGCGTCGACTCGCTGATCACCATCCCGAACGAGAAGTTGCTGACCATCCTGGGCAAAGATGCCAGCCTGCTGTCCGCCTTCGCCAAGGCCGACGACGTATTGGCCGGTGCCGTTCGCGGTATCTCCGACATCATCAAGCGTCCGGGCATGATCAACGTCGACTTTGCCGACGTGCGTACCGTGATGAGCGAAATGGGCATGGCCATGATGGGTACTGGCTGCGCCAGCGGCCCTAACCGTGCACGTGAAGCGACTGAAGCGGCCATCCGCAACCCGCTGCTCGAAGACGTCAACCTGCAGGGTGCCCGCGGTATTCTGGTCAACATCACCGCCGGTCCGGACCTGTCGCTGGGCGAGTACTCGGACGTGGGTAGCATCATCGAGGCCTTCGCTTCCGATCACGCCATGGTCAAGGTCGGTACCGTTATCGATCCGGACATGCGCGACGAGCTGCACGTGACTGTCGTCGCCACCGGTCTGGGCGCGAAGATCGAGAAGCCGGTGAAGATCATCGACAACACCATGCAGACCGCTGCCATGCAGACGCCTGCACCTGCACCGGTTCGCCAGGAGCAGTCGTCGGTGAACTACCGTGACCTGGAGCGTCCTACCGTGATGCGTAACCAGGCTCACGCCGGTGCTGCCGCCGCGGCCAAACTTAATCCGCAAGACGATCTGGATTATCTGGACATCCCAGCTTTCCTGCGTCGTCAGGCCGATTAATGAAATTTATCAGGGGTATAAGGGTGATTGGTATTCAGCAAAGGTCGGGTCTGGTATTATCCTCAACCTTTGTTGATACCAGTTCGCAATTTGCGCTGAAGCGGCCAATGCCATGATTAAACAACGCACCCTGAAGAATATTATCCGTGCCACAGGTGTCGGCCTGCACTCCGGGGAAAAGGTTTACCTGACCCTCAAACCTGCACCTGTGGATACCGGCATTGTATTTCGCCGAGCCGACCTCGATCCCGTGGTGGAAATTCCTGCTCGCGCGGCGAATGTCGGCGAGACCACCATGTCGACGACATTAATCAACGGCGATACCAAGGTAGACACGGTAGAGCACCTGCTTTCGGCCATGGCTGGCCTGGGCATCGATAACGCCTACGTCGAGCTCTCCGCGTCCGAAGTGCCGATCATGGACGGTAGCGCAGGGCCCTTTGTATTCCTGATTCAATCGGCTGGCCTGGAAGAACAGGACGCAGCCAAGAAGTTCATCCGCATCCTGCGCGAAGTAACAGTGGAGGACGGCGACAAGCGCGCCACTTTCCTGCCATTCGACGGGTTCAAGGTGAGCTTCGAGATCGATTTCGATCACCCGGTGTTCCGCAACCGGACCCAAAGTGCCAGCGTGGACTTTTCCAGCACCTCGTTCGTGAAGGAAGTCAGTCGCGCCCGGACCTTCGGGTTCATGAGCGATATCGAGTACCTGCGCAAGCATAACCTCGCGCTCGGCGGCAGTGTGGAAAACGCCATCGTGGTCGACAAGGACGGCGTGCTCAATGAAGACGGCCTTCGTTACGAAGACGAATTCGTCAAGCACAAGATCCTCGACGCCATCGGCGACCTCTACCTGCTGGGCAACAGCCTGATCGGCGAGTTCAAGGGCTACAAGTCCGGACACGCGCTGAACAACCAGCTGCTGCGCAAGCTGATCGAGGAGAAAGATGCCTGGGAAGTGGTGACCTTCGAAGATGCCAGTACGGCACCGATCTCTTACATGCGTCCCGTTGCGGCAGTGTAAGTTCGAACACTCTCTCTAGTGATTAAGGCCACCTTCGGGTGGCCTTTTTTATGCGCGGTCACTTTTTGCCGTGGCTGGCCAGGCGTTCCAGGGCAGCACGCAGGTTGGGATCGCTGATGCCTTCGGCGGTCGACTGGATGTTCTGCGCCGACTCGGTGGAAATATCCATGGGGTGGCCGGCGACAGGCGGCGTCCCGGCAGTGGGTTGCACCTTGAACAGGATCCGGGTCAGGCTGGCGAACACCTCCAGGGTCTGCAGCTGGCGTTGCAGGCGCTTTTGCTGGTAGCGCAGGCGGGTCGCCCAGTGGCCGTCGGTGACAATCAGCAGCAGGGTACCTTCGCGCCAGGAGGCGATATGGCAGTGTTCGCGGGCGGCTGGCTGCAACTGGCTGTCGAGCAGCTTTTGCAGCTGCGCCAGACGCTGGGCCTGACTGAACAGGGCTTTGAGTGGTCGGGCTTCGCGCAGAAGTACGGCGGGCGCGCGGGCCGGCAAGGGGCGAAAAGCCATGAAGGGACACCTGAAGTTACAGTACCGGCATCTTATCAGATCCCCCGGCGCACGCCTTGCGCGGGTGCTTGTGGAAAAACTTCATGTTGCCGGTGGGTTGAAGTTGTGAAAAAAGCCCTTATTGTAAAAAAGCCCCGTCAAAGCGCTGTGCCAGCATCGTGGAAATCCGCCACTTTCCTCACCGTCGTTTCCGGGTAGAATGCTCGTTCGCATGCGGCCATAAGGGCTGCACGGGCGACTCACGGGGCCGCCCTCCATCCCTATGTGTGGAAGATCCTGCCGATATGTTTGCGCCTTTGTTAAAAAAACTTTTTGGAAGCAAGAACGAGCGTGAGGTGAAACGCCTGCTCAAGGCGGTGCAGTCCGTCAATGCCTTCGAAGAGAAGATGGTGGCCCTCTCGGACGAACAGCTGCGCGCCAAAACCGCAGAGTTCAAAGAGCGCCTGGCCAAAGGCGAGACCCTCGACCAATTGCTGCCGGAGGCCTTCGCTGTTGCCCGCGAGGCTGGCAAGCGGGTCATGGGCATGCGCCACTTCGATGTCCAGCTGATCGGTGGCATGGCCTTGCACGAAGGCACTATCGCAGAAATGCGTACCGGTGAAGGCAAGACTTTGGTCGCAACCCTGGCGGTATACCTCAATGCCTTGTCGGGCAAGGGTGTGCACGTGGTTACGGTCAACGACTACCTGGCCCGCCGTGACGCCAACTGGATGCGTCCACTGTATGAATTCCTCGGCCTGAGCGTTGGCGTCGTTACGCCGTTCCAGCCGCCGGAAGAGAAGCGCATTGCTTATGCCGCTGACATCACCTACGGCACCAACAACGAATTCGGTTTCGACTACCTGCGCGACAACATGGCGTTCAGCATGGACGAGAAATTCCAGCGCGAGCTGAATTTCGCCGTGATCGACGAAGTCGACTCCATCCTGATCGACGAAGCGCGGACCCCGCTGATCATCTCCGGCCAGGCCGAAGACAGCTCCAAGCTGTACATCGAGATCAACAAGCTGATCCCGCGCCTCAAGCAGCACATCGAGGAAGTCGAAGGCGAGGTTACCCAGGAAGGCCACTACAAGATCGACGAGAAGACCCGTCAGGTCGAGCTCAACGAAGCCGGTCACCAGTTCATCGAAGAGATGCTTGCCCAGGTCGGCCTGCTGGCCGAGGGCGAGAGCCTCTACTCGGCGCACAACCTGGGCCTGCTGACCCACGTCTATGCCGGTCTGCGTGCGCACAAGCTGTTCCATCGCAATGTCGAGTACATCGTCCAGGACGGCCAGATCCTGCTGATCGACGAGCACACCGGCCGTACCATGCCGGGCCGTCGCTTGTCCGAAGGCCTGCACCAGGCGATCGAAGCGAAGGAAAACCTGAACATCCAGGCCGAAAGCCAGACCCTGGCATCGACCACGTTCCAGAACTACTTCCGGCTGTACAACAAACTGTCCGGCATGACTGGTACCGCTGACACCGAAGCCTTCGAGTTCGCCCAGATCTATAACCTCAACGTTATGGTCATCCCGCCGAACAAGCCGCTGGCCCGTAAGGACTTCAACGACCTGGTCTACCTGACCGCCGAAGAGAAGTACGCGGCGATCATTGCCGACATCAAGGAAAGCATGGCCCAGGGCCGTCCGGTGCTGGTCGGTACGGCCACCATCGAGACCTCCGAGCACATGTCCAATCTGCTCCAGAAGGAAGGCATCGATCACAAGGTACTGAACGCCAAGTACCACGAAAAAGAAGCCGAGATCATTGCCCAGGCCGGTCGTCCGGGGGCACTGACCATCGCGACCAACATGGCCGGTCGTGGTACCGACATTCTCCTGGGCGGTAACTGGGAAGTGGAAGTCGCGGCGATGGAGAACCCGACGCCCGAGCAGATCGCCCAGATCAAGGCCGACTGGCAGAAGCGTCACCAGCAGGTGATCGAGTCCGGTGGCCTGCATGTGATCGCCTCCGAGCGTCACGAATCCCGCCGTATCGACAACCAGCTGCGCGGCCGTGCCGGCCGTCAGGGTGACCCGGGTTCCAGCCGTTTCTACCTGTCGCTGGAAGACAGCCTGATGCGCATCTTTGCCTCTGACCGGGTGAAGAACTTCATGAAGGCACTGGGCATGCAGTCCGGTGAGGCGATCGAGCACCGCATGGTGACCAACGCGATCGAGAAGGCCCAGCGCAAGGTTGAAGGGCGCAACTTCGACATCCGTAAGCAACTGCTCGAATTCGACGACGTTGCCAACGAACAGCGTAAAGTCATCTACCACATGCGTAACAGCCTGCTGGCAGCTGACAACATCGGCGACACCATTGCCGATTTCCGTCAGGAAGTGCTCGACGCTACCGTCGCCCAGCACATTCCGCCGCAGTCGCTGCCCGAGCAATGGGACGTGGCTGGCCTGGAAGCCGCGCTGGCGAGCGATTTCGGTGTGAAACTGCCGGTTCAGCAGTGGCTCGACGAAGACGATCACCTGTACGAAGAAACCCTGCGCGAGAAGCTCATGACCGAGTTGATGGCGGCCTACAACGAGAAGGAAGAGCAGGCCAGCGCCGAAGCCCTGCGCACCTTCGAGAAGCAGATTCTGCTGCGCGTACTGGACGACCTGTGGAAAGACCACCTGTCGACCATGGACCACCTGCGTCACGGTATCCACCTGCGCGGCTACGCCCAGAAGAACCCGAAGCAGGAGTACAAGCGCGAGTCGTTCAACCTGTTCCAGGAGCTGCTCGACTCGATCAAGCGCGACACCATCCGCGTGCTCTCGCACGTTCAGGTTCGCCGCGAAGACCCTGCCGAAGAAGAAGCACGCCTGCGCCGCGAGGCCGAGGAACTGGCCGCCCGCATGCAGTTCCAGCACGCTGCTGCTCCAGGTCTTGAGCAGGTTCAGGAGCAGGAGGAGGGCGCTGAAGTCGCCGTCGCCGCCGCCCCTGTGCGCAACGACCAGAAGCTGGGCCGCAACGAACTGTGCTGGTGTGGTTCGGGCAAGAAGTTCAAGCACTGCCACGGTCAGATCAACTAAAGTAATCGACCCGGCAATCTGCTGATTCACGAACACCACGCCGCGACCGGTTCCGTACCCTCGCGGCGTTGTTCCATCTCAAGCACCGGTATATTCGAGCCGGTGTATTTTTTCTAGGAGCGCTTTCATGGCTGTTGGTCTTGGTCCTTTGCCAACGTTGCACCCGGTTCCAGGTTTTGAACTCGGCATCGCCTCTGCGGGTATCAAGCGCCCGGGGCGCAAGGACGTCGTCGTCATGCGCTGTGCCGAAGGTTCCAGCGTGGCTGGCGTGTTCACCCTCAATGCCTTTTGTGCAGCGCCGGTGATCCTCGCCAAGCAGCGCGTACAGGGCACCGTGCGCTATCTGCTGACCAACACCGGTAACGCCAATGCCGGCACCGGCGCGCCGGGCCTGGCGGCTGCCGAGCGCACCTGCGCCAAGCTGGCCGAGCTCACTGGCGTCGACGCCAGCGCGGTACTGCCGTTTTCTACCGGTGTCATCGGCGAGCCGCTGCCAGTCGAGAAAATCGAAGGCGCACTGCAGGCTGCGCTGGATGACCTGTCGGAAAACAACTGGGCGGCTGCTGCCACTGGAATCATGACCACCGATACCCTGCCCAAGGGTGCGAGTCGTCAGTTCCAGCACGAAGGCGTGACCATCACCGTTACCGGTATCAGCAAGGGCGCCGGGATGATCCGTCCGAACATGGCCACCATGCTCGGCTACATCGCCACCGATGCCAAGGTCGCCCCGGCGGTGCTCAAGGACCTGATGCTCGACGGCGCCAACAAGTCGTTCAACCGCATCACCATCGACGGCGATACCTCGACCAACGATTGCTGCATGCTGATTGCCACTGGCAAGGCGAATGTCGCTGAAGTCACCGAAGCCAAGGGCGCGTTGTTCGACGCGTTGAAAAAAGCCGTATTCGAAGTGTGCATGGAAGTGGCCCAGGCCATCGTCCGTGACGGTGAAGGCGCGACCAAGTTTGTCACCGTTGAAGTCAATGGCGGCGGTAACCACCAGGAGTGCCTGGACGTCGGTTACGCCGTGGCCCACTCGCCGCTGATCAAGACCGCGCTGTTTGCCTCCGACCCGAACTGGGGCCGTATCCTGGCAGCCGTAGGCCGCGCTGGGGTGCCTGACCTGGATGTCAGCCTGATCGACGTGTACCTGGGCGATGTCTGTATTGCCAGCAAAGGCGGCCGCAGTGCCACCTACACTGAAGCTCAGGGCTCGGCGGTGATGGCCGAAGAGGAAATCACCATCCGTATCGAGCTGGGCCGTGGCCAGTGCAGCGAAACCATCTGGACCACCGACCTGTCCCACGAGTACGTAAAAATCAACGCTGAGTACCGTACCTGATCACATCGCGGGGCCAGTCGCTTCGACCGGCTCCGCGATCGTTCCCCCTGATGGAGCCGAACCATGAGTTACCACCTGATCATCGGCGACAAGCTGTACTCCTCCTGGTCGCTGCGTGGCGCCCTGGCCCTTGAGCTGGCGGGTGCCGACTATGAGGAAACCCTGATCAAACTCAATCAGGCCGACACCCGTGCGCGCCTGCTGGAGTTCTCGCCTACCGCCAAGGTGCCTCTGCTCAAGTGCGAGCACGGCATCATTGCCGACTCCCTGGCGATCGCCGAATACCTTGCCGAGCGTCATCCCGAGGCCAACCTGTGGCCGACCGATGTCGCCGCGCGTGCCCAGGCCCGTTCGGCCTGCGCGCAGATGCACAGTGGCTTCTTCGCGCTGCGAGGCAACATGCCGTTCGACCTGTCTCGTGATGAGGCGCTGGAGAACATGCCGCTGGAAGTGCAGGTCGATATCGATCGTATCGTCGCGCTATGGTCTGAGTGCCGCCTGGCGGCCAAAGAAGCCGGTCCGTTCCTGTTTGGCAAGCCAAGCCTGGCTGACGCTTTCTTCGCGCCGGTTGCAGTGCGCCTGCGCACCTACCGGGTGGAAGTGCCTGCCGAAGCAGCGGCCTACATCGAAACCATCTACCAGTGGCCGGCCTTTCAGGCATGGCAAAACGCTGGCCTGGCGGAGCGTGAAGGGTGAAACGCATTCATGTAGCCGCCGCGGTCATTCGTGGTGCTGACGGCCGAATCCTCATTGCCCGGCGCGCGGATACCCAGCACCAGGGCGGTCTGTGGGAGTTCCCCGGTGGCAAGGTGGAAGACGGCGAAGCCGTGGAAATCGCCCTGTCCCGTGAGCTGAACGAAGAGCTGGGCATTGTCGTCACGGCCGCCCGGCCGTTGATCAAGGTTCACCACGACTACCCGGACAAACAGGTATTGCTGGATGTCTGGGAAGTCAGCGCGTTCACCGGCGAACCGCATGGCGCCGAAGGCCAGCCGCTGGCCTGGGTAACTGCCCGCGAGCTGCCGCAGTACGATTTCCCGGAAGCCAACCAGTCGATCGTCGCAGCGGCGCGTCTGCCTGGCGAATACATGATTACCCCGGAAGGCCTGGAAGTGCCGCAGATGCTGCGGGGCATTCAAAAGGCCATTGCCGGCGGGATCAAACTGGTTCAGTTGCGTGCGCCGAACATGTATGACCCCAAGTACCGCGACGTTGCCGTCGATGCCGTGGGGCTGTGTGCTGGCAAGGCGCAATTGATGCTCAAGGGGCCACTGGAGTGGCTGGGTGATTTCCCTGCGGCCGGTTGGCACCTGACGTCCGAGCAGTTGCGCAAGTATGCCAGCAAGGGGCGGCCGTTCCCGAAAGAGCGCTGGCTGGCGGCGTCCTGCCACAATGCCGAAGAGTTGAGCCTGGCCGAGCAGATGGGAGTGGACTTTGTCACCCTGTCGCCGGTACAAGCGACCCAGACGCACCCGGATGCCCAGCCGCTGGGTTGGGAGCAGGCCTGCCTGCTGATCGAAGGCTTCAGCAAGCCGGTGTACCTGCTCGGTGGCGTCGGCGCTGCCGAACGCGAAAAGGCCTGGCAGCACGGCGCTCAAGGTGTAGCGGGAATCCGCGCGTTCTGGCCTGAGGTCTGAATCCTTCGCGGGCCTGCTCCTACAGATTGCCCTGGCCCTGTGGGAGCAGGTTCACCCGCGAAGGGGTTTCGCCGCCGCCTGCCAAAGCACCTCTGCAACCCCTTGCCGCCGGCCGATCAAGCGCGCCGCTACAAACAGCAGATCCGACAACCGGTTGATGTACGCCAAACCCACTCCAGCCAGCGGTTCGACACTGTTCAGTTGCTGGCAGCGCCGTTCGGCACTGCGCGCCAGACTACGGCACACGTGGGCCTGGGCGATCAGTGCCGAGCCACTGGGCAGAATGAAGTTTTCCAGTGGCCCCAGTTCCTCGTTCCAGCGGTCGATCGCCGCTTCCAGGCGTTCTACTTCGGTGGCGTTCAGCGCCTGGTAACTGGGCATCGCCAGCTCACCGCCCAGATCGAACAAACGGTGTTGGCAAGGCGCCAGCACCTCGATCACCTCATCCAGTTGCTGTTCGGCCAGCCCGGCCAGCAGCAGCCCGAGCTGGCTGTTCAGGCTGTCGACCTCGCCAATGGCCTCGATGCGCGGATGATCCTTGGGTACCCGACGGCCGTCACCCAGGCCGGTTTCGCCTTTGTCGCCGGTGCGGGTGTAGATCTTCGACAACCGAAAACCCATGTTCATGACTCCATTGAGTGATGCTCGACCACGGTGGGCGAGCTGCTGGCCAGTGGCAGGCGCAAGGTAAAGCAGGTGCCTTGCCCCGGTGCCGATTGCACCTCCATCTGGCCCTTGTGGTTGTTGGTGATGATGAAGTACGAAACGGACAGGCCAAGCCCTGTGCCCTGGCCGATTTCCTTGGTAGTGAAGAACGGTTCGAAGGTGCGCTTGCGCACGGCCTCGGGCATGCCGACGCCGTTGTCTTCTACCTGAATCTCGGCCCAGGGCGGGTTCAGCCGGGTGCGCAGGATGATGCGCCCCGGCTCACTGTCGTCTTCGCGCAGATGAATGGCCTGGGCGGCGTTTTTCAACAGGTTCAGGAGCACCTGCTCCAGTTCGTTGGCCGTGCAGGGTACCGGGCCCAGGTTCGGGTCGAACTGGCGGATGATGGCCTGGCCCTTGAAGTCGAAGCCGATGGTCAGGTCGAAGTCATTGCCGGCAATTTCCACGGCTTGATCGATCAATGCCGGCAGATCGCAAGGCGCCAGTTGGCGATTGCTGCGCCGGCTGAAGCTGAGCATGTGGGTGACGATCTTGGCCGCACGCGCGCCAGCCTGGGCAATGCCATCGAGCAACTGCGGGACCTCGCGGCTTTCCAGGTAGCGGTTGACGGTAGCCAGGTCGATGCCCAGCTCGCCGGCCTGCTCCTGATTCTTCGCCAGGTCCGGTGACAGGCGCCGGCGTACGTTTTGTACGTTGTGCAGGATCGCCCCCAGCGGGTTGTTGATTTCATGGGCCATGCCGGCGGCCAGGCCACCCACCGACAGCATCTTCTCCGACTGCACCATCATTTCTTCCAGCGACAGACGCTGGGTGATGTCGTCGATCCGGATCACCACGCCGCGCCCGCCGCCACCCATCAACGGGTAGAAGGTCAGGGCGTAGTAGCGGCTGTCGTCGCCCTTGGTCCAGGTGACCCGCTCGATTTTCGCCACCCGGTGCTTCTCGACGCTTTCCTTGAGCTGCGGCAGGAACGGCTTGAGCGGCTCGAAGGCGAGGAAGATCGGCTGGTTCAGCGCTTCGTCCAGCGGCGTGCCGGACAGTGCGCTGGCTTCCTGATTCCACTGGGTGACGTAGAGTTGCTCGTCGAGGGCGATCAATGCCGAGGGCATCGAGTCGATGATGCTGTTGAGGTAGTTCTGAAAGCCGGTGAGCTTTTTCTCGATCTTGCTGCGCACCTGGACTTCCAGCTCCAGCTTGCGGTTGGTATGGCGGGTTTCCTCAGCCAGGCCCTGCGCCTGGTCGTAGGCTTGCTGGAATTCGTCACGGGTGCGCTTGAGTTGCTGCTCGCGGGCTTCGATGCGCGAGAGCATGGTGTTGAACGCTTCGGCCAGGCTGCCGATTTCGTCGTCGTTGCCGCGGTGCGCGCGTAGCGCATAGTTTTCTTCGCGGGTCACCTGGCGCGACAGCTGTTCGAGTTGATAGATCGGTTGCGTGATCAGGCGCTTGATCTGCCGGGCGATAACCATCCACAGCAAAATGCTGAACACCAGGATGCCCAGGCTGGCGGTGAGGATACCGGTATAGAACGCCATCGGCAGTTCGCTGCTGGCGACCATCAACAGATGCCCGGGAGCCCCGCCCGGGCGCGGTATTGGCGTCAGCTGGGTACTGCGAAACTCGGTCAGACGCCAGTTCTCGATGTTGCGGTAACGCTTGGGCAGGGGCAGTTGTTCGCCGTGCTGCAATTGCGCAAGCAGTTTGCCGTCGCCGCCGTACACCGCCGCCGCACGCAGTGGTGTATAGCTGTCGAGTTCCTTGAGCAGCTCGTTCGCCGCGTCGGGCGAGTCTGCGGCCTGGGCAGACAGTTGCGGGTTGGCTACCAGCCGGCCAATAGTCTGCAGGGCCTGTGGGGCCATGCTTTCCTGGGAGATCCAGTAGGCGGCGCTGATAAAGGTGACGTTGGCCACCAGCAAAATGGTGATCAACAACACCAGCAGGGCGGCCAGCAGTTTCTGGCCGACCGGCAGGTTCTCCAGGCGTTCGCGCAGCGTCATGTGAAAGCCAGATCCTGGTCGGTAGGTGAAAGGGCAGGGTACCGCTGCGCTTAGTCGCTGGGCAATCGGCGTGCATTCAGGTGTTCGACCAGGCGCCGGTACAGGCGTTCAAGGTGCGGTAGCTCTTGACCATGTCGGCTTGCCACCCGGCAGGCATGACCGAGCAGGTAATGGATCTCGGTGCGCCGGCCCTGACGAACATCCTGATACATGGAAGAGTAGTTGGCGGCGGTGGCCTTGATCACCCGCTCGACTTCCTCGTCCAGGCCTTCGGCGGCTTCCGGCTGGCCGCAGCACTGCAACAGCTCGGCGAGTTCGGCGCACAGGGTGGCCACTTCGCAGTGGTGTTCCTGCAGGCCGCCGTTACGGCAGTCATACAACACGGTCAGGGGATTGATGGCGCAGTTGAGCGCCAGCTTGCGCCACAGGCGGGTGAGGATGTCGGGCGTCCATTGGTGGGGGATGCCGGCGTCAACCAGATCATCCAGCCACTCTGCCGGGGTGGGGTTGGCCGGATCGCCCAGCCAGTTGAAACCGTGCCCGGCGAAGTTGACCTGCCAGTCGGCCTGGCGAAATGCACCCTCGGTGCTGGAGGCAAAGATGCAGCGGGCGTGAGGGACGAGTGCCGCAACGGCATCCTGGCTGCCCAGACCGTTCTGCAACAGGATAACCTCGGCACCGTGGCTCAGGCGCGGTGCCAGCTGAGCGACGGCGTGCTCGGCGTCATAGGCTTTGCAGGCCACCAGCAGGCGATGAATGGGCGTGGTGTCGTGCGCGGTTTGCGCCGGAATGGCGTGCAGTTGCGCTTCGCCCTGCTCGATCAGGGTCAGGCCGCCGCTGGCCTCGTAGGCCTGCACGCGTGCCGCATCGCGCAGAATCAGCCGGACCGCTTTGCCGGCGCGTGCCAGCCGGCAGGCCCAGAGACTGCCCAGACTGCCGGCGCCGAGAATATGCCAGGTGCTGCTCATCAGCGTTTCGCAACCGTTATAATGAGCCGGTATTTTAACCGTCAAACCCTGCAGGCTCCATCGCGCTCTGTTATCAGAGCGGTGAGCGTGCGTTTATTTTTTGGAGAGAAGGTATGCCGTCGTTCGACGTGGTATCGGAACTGGACAAGCACGAAGTCACCAACGCCGTGGAAAACGCGGTCAAGGACCTGGACCGTCGCTATGACCTCAAGGGCAAGGGCAGCTTCGAGTTCAAGGAAAAGGATCTGACCGTCACCCTGACGGCCGAAGCCGAATTCCAGCTCGAGGCGATGATCGAGATCCTCAAGCTGGCCCTGGTCAAGCGCAAGATCGACGTGCAGTGCCTGGAAGTGAAGGACGCCTACGCGTCGGGCAAAGTGATGAAACAGGACGCCACCCTCAAGGAAGGCATCGACAAGGAGCTGGCGAAGAAGATCGTTGCCCATATCAAAGACGCCAAACTCAAGGTGCAGGCCGCCATCCAGGGTGAGCAGGTACGGGTCACCGGTAAAAAACGCGATGACCTGCAGGAAGCCATTGCAGCCCTGCGCGCCAAGGAATTCGGCATGCCACTGCAGTTCAACAACTTCCGCGACTGATCATGGCGCTTTGGAACCTTGGCGCCGATTTGGCGTCCGAGGTTTGTGCTGCCGCTGAAACGATTGCGGCGTGTTTTTCACAGCTTTTGCCCTTCGGCATGAGGAATGGATTATGGATTTGAGTGCTGAAGTCGATCAGCTGGTAAAAACGTCGCAAACTTGGGTCCCGATGATCATGGAGTACGGCAGCCGCCTGTTGCTGGCGCTGCTGACCCTGGCGATCGGCTGGTGGCTGATCAACAAAGTGGCCGACCGCCTGGGCAAGCTCCTTGCCCTGCGTAAAGTCGACCTGGCCTTGCAGGGCTTCATCAGCAGCCTGGCCAACATCATTCTGAAAATTCTGCTGGTGGTCAGCGTTGCCTCGATGATCGGTATCGAGACCACCTCGTTCGTCGCCGCCATCGGTGCTGCCGGCCTGGCCATCGGCCTGGCGTTGCAGGGCAGCCTGGCAAACTTCGCGGGCGGCGTGTTGATCCTGCTGTTCCGTCCGTTCCGTTTGGGCGACTGGATTGAGGCGCAAGGCGTCTCCGGCACCGTGGACAGTATCCAGATCTTCCACACCGTGCTGCGCACCGGTGACAACAAGACCGTGATCCTGCCCAACGGCAGCCTGTCCAACGGCATCATCACCAACACCAACCGTCAGCCGACCCGCAAAGTTGTGTTTGATGTGGGGGTTGATTACGAAGCCGACCTGCAGAAGGCGCGGCAGGTGCTGCTGGAGCTGGCCGATGATCCGCGTATCCACCAGAGCCCGGCGCCACAGGCCGTGGTTTCGCTGCTGGGCGACAGCTCGATCACCCTGTCGTTGCGGGTGTGGGTGAACACCGCCGATTACTGGGACGTGATGTTCATGCTCAACGAACACGCCCGTGACCGTCTGAAGCAAGAGGGCATCGACATTCCCTTCCCGCAGCGGGTAATCCGCGTGGTGCAGGAAACGGTCGTCTAGTAGCAACAGCCTTCATTCTGGCTGTTTCGCGGGTAAACCCGCTCCCACAGTGTCTGAGCTGTGGGAGCGGGCGAAGCCTGCGACCGAGCGCGTAGCGCGGGGCCTGCCATTACACTTGTTCACGTCTTCGCGCTACCTGCGTCCTGGTGTTTCTGGCATATAGGCTGGCTTACCTTTGTTTGCCGGCCCTACCATGCTGACCCCGCTGATCAACATCACGCCATTTCGGGCGTTTTGCTTTGCCATGACCCTGGCACTCTTCGAACTGCTGACCTACCTCGCCAGCGATGTGGTCATGCCGGCCATGCCGGTGGTGGTCGGCGATCTCGATGCCAGCCCAGAATTCATACCGCATGCCCTTAACCTGTACCTGCTCGGCGGTGTGCTGTTGCAGTGGCTGATCGGTCCGCTGGCCGACCGCTATGGGCGCCGGCCGTTATTGCTGGTGGGCTGTGCGTTCTTCTGTGCGGCCTGTCTGGCGACGTTCTGGGTCAAAGGTATTGAACTGTTCAACCTGCTGCGTCTGCTGCAGGGCATCGGCCTGGGCTTTGTGGTGACGGTCAGCTATCCGGCCTTGAACGAAGCTTTCAGTGAAGCGGATGCGGTGCGCATGATGGCCTTGCTGGCCAATATTGCGCTGTTGTCGCCTCTGCTCGGGCCGTTGGTGGGCACGCTGCTGCTTGAGTGGGTGTCGTGGCGCTGGCTGTTCGTGATCTTCGGCGCCTGTGCCGTGCTGTCGTGGCTGGCACTGTATCGCTTCATGCCGGAAACCCTCGGCGTTGAGCGCCGAGACGGCTCACGGCTGGCGTTTCAGCCCATTCACCTGCTGCCGCTGCTGGCCGGCTATGGCCAGTTGCTTGCCAACCGCCGCTTTGTGGCCGGCAGTGCCGCACTGGGCCTGGTGGGCTTGCCGTTGATCGGCTGGATCGGTTTGTCACCGGTGCTGCTGATTCACGACGAAGGCCTGAGCACCTTTGACTATGCGCTGTGGCAACTGCCGGTGTTTGGCGGCCTGATTCTCGGCAACCTGATCATCAACCGTATTGCCGACCGTTACCCGCTGACCAGCCTGGTACGGCGCGCGCTGTGGCCGTATCTGGCCGGGCTGTTGGGCATGATGCTGGCGACCTGGCTGCACCCGACCGTGCCGAGCCTGGTGGCCGGCCTGTCGGTCTACGCCCTGGGGCTGGGGATTGCCAACGCGGTACTCTACCGCATGACCCTGTTTGCCAGTGAGCAGAGCAAAGGACTGGTGTCGGCGATGCTGGGGATGATCACCATTGCCCTGCTGGGCCTGGGAGGTGCTTTGCTGGCCATGTTGGGCGCGGGTGCCAGCCTGCTGAGTTTTGCCTTGGCCGCCGGAGTTGCCGGTATCCTCGCGCTGTGGCCGCTGAGGGTCGTTTTGAGGGCCTCCAGCGTAGAAGTGCAGGCGTTACCGGAATAAAACCCGTAAGCGCCTCATTCGGGCTCAGGGGCGCTGCTCGGCAACCGGGTTGTCGGTGGGTAGTTGTTTCGCGCGATTCTGTTCCTGACGCCACTGCAGGGCGATCAGGATCAGGGTCGGCACACCCAGCAGGGCGGTGATCAGGAAGAAGTCGTGATAACCGAACTTCTCCACCATGACACCGGAGTAGCCGCCGATCAGGCGCGGCAGCAGCAGCATGATCGAGCTGAGCAACGCATATTGGGTCGCCGAGAACTTCAGGTTGGTCAGGCTCGACAGGTAGGCCACGAACGCCGAGGTGGCAAGGCCCGAGCTGAAGTTGTCGAGGGAAATGGTCACCACCAGCATCTGCAGGTTCGGGCCCATGTCGGCCAGCATCAGGAACAGGATGTTGGTGGCGGCCGAAGCCGCACCGCCGATGAACAGGATCGGCAGGATGCCGAAGCGTACGATCAGCAAGCCGCCCATGCCGGCGCCGACCAGGGTCATGATCAAACCGAAAATCTTGCTGACACTGGCGATCTGGTCCTTGGTGAAGCCCTGGTCGATATAGAACACGTTGGCCATCACGCCCATCACCGTATCGGACATCCGGTAGGTCGCGATCAGCCCGAGCAGCAGCAGTGCCTGCCAGCGGTAGCGCAGGATGAAGTCGTTGACCGGGGTCAGTACCGGTGCCAGGCCGCGTCGGCCCATGGACGACAGGCACAGGGTGGTCAGGGTGATGTAGAGGATCGCGCGCAAGAACGCACGGTCTTGCAGCAGCAGGTCGAGCAGGCTCATGCCGTCGAACAGCACGCTGGCGAAGTCGGTGTTGTACAGCTGGGTGAAGGTGGCCGGTACCGAGACCAGCAGAACGATCAGGACGAACACCGAAACCAGCTGATGCACCAGGCCGTAACGGGCGGCCGACAACTGCGTGCGCAGCGGTACCGGCGGTTCGCGCATCAGCAGGGTGGTGATGACCGCGGGCAGCATGAGTATGCCAAACAGCACGTAGGTGCCGGTCCAGGCCTTGTGCAGGTAGCTGAAGCCGGTGGAACCGAAGCCTTCGGCGAAAAACAGCGCACCCGCAGTGGCCAGCAGGGCAGCGACACGGTAGCCCGCCATGTAGCTGGCAGCCAGCGCAGCCTGGCGTTGATCGTCGGCGATCTCCAGGCGGTAGGCGTCAACGGCGATATCCTGGGTGGCGGAGGCGAAGGCCACCAGCACGGCCAGGGCAATCAGCCATGACAGATGTTTTTGGGGGTCACAAAAACCCATGCCCACCAGGCCGATCACCACCAGCACCTGGGACAACACCAGCCAGGAGCGGCGTCGACCGAGCTTGCCGAGCAACGGCAGGCGCCATTGGTCGAGCAGCGGCGACCAGACCCATTTGAAGGCGTAGGCCAGGCCAATCAAACTCGCATAGCCGATGGTTTCGCGTGCTACACCGGCCTCGCGCAACCATACCGACAGGGTCGAAAACACCAGCATGTAGGGCAGGCCGGCGGCAAAGCCGAGCAGCAGCAGCACCAGGGTCGACGGGCTGGCATAGGCAGCGAGCGCAGCGCGCCAGGTTTTACGGGGCATGGGCCAACATCTGCCTCAATATTACGAAAACAAAGCGCGCACTCTAACCGCTGTGCTCTATCGGGCGCCAGCCATGGCGCAACATATCCACACGATTATTGTGCAGGGTGACGCCTTCTGCCCGTAATCGTGCACGCTGCTCGTCGCCTGACGGCGTGCCCAGGGCCAGGCTCAGGCGTCCGCCTGCTCCCAGCACCCGATGCCAGGGCAATTGAGTGTCGGCAGGCAGTTGACTGAGGGTGCGTCCAACCCAGCGAGCTGCGCGGCCCAAACCGGCCAGTTCGGCCAGTTGTCCATAGCTGACGACCTTGCCGCAGGGCACTTGGCCGAGCACTAGGTAGAGCGCCATTCGTCGGGCTTCTGCGTTTTCAGTGGGATCGCCAGGTGTCGGTTTCATCGCGGCCTCGCGGGCGTAGGCGGGTAAACGCAGGAATCGTTTGCCGTAACAGGCATTGAACTCATGGGCATGGGGTGGGTCAGTCCTTGCTCTACGGGCTGGTATCTGGATAATGCCCGACTTTTTTTGTGAACCCGAGTCCGTACCTGCTTATGTTTTCTAGAGTCTTGCTGTGCCTCACCCTCCTTGGCCTGTGTTCTGCGGCGATGGCAGATACCGTCTGGATGAAAAATGGTGACCGGCTCAGTGGCAAGATCACCGTCTTTGACGGTGGCAAGCTGCTGATCAAGACCGAGTACGGTGGCTCCGTCGCCCTCGACTGGAAACAGGTCAAAACCCTGGAAAGCGACCAGGAGCTGCTGGTCAAGCAGGACGCGTACACCGGCGAGAAGGCCAAGTCCCTGCACCCGGCAGATGATGGCAAGGTCATCCTGGCCAACGGCGAGGCGCCGAAGACGGTTGAGCTGGCCAGTATCCAGCAGATCATGAAACCCAAGCCCGTGATCGAAGACCTTTCCTGGAAAGGTAACGTCGACGTGGCGATGGACTACAAGCGCGCTGACACCGACAGCGACGACTACGACGTCGACTTCAAGACTACGGCCCGCCATGGCCGCTGGCGTCATCAGGCTGAGGGTGAGTACAACCGCGAATCCAAGGACGATGTCACCACGACCAACAACTGGAGCGCCGAATACGCCCTGGACCGCTTTATCACGGAAAAGTGGTTCTGGCAGGGGCGCCTGGAGTACAAGCGTGATCATATCGAGGACCTGGCCCGTCAACGCACCGTGGGTACCGGCCCGGGTTACCAGTTCTGGGATGATGAACTGGGCGCGTTCTCGCTGGGCTCGCTGATCAACCGCACCGACTATGAATACGCCGACGGCGGCAAGGACAACTTCTACGCCCTGGCCATGAAGTGGGACTACAACCGCTACCTGATTGGCAAACGCGTCGAGTTCTTCACCAACGGTGAACTCGGCAAGCCGCTGGACGGGGTCGCCAACTATGCCCTGGATGCCGAAGTCGGCCTGCGTTACAAAGTCACCGAATGGGCCTCGCTCAACCTCAAGGCCGAGAAGGACGTGATCAGCGGCACCCGTGACAGTGACCTCGACAAGACCCGTTACACCGCAGGCTTCGGCGTAACCTGGTAAGTCTTCTGGCAAGCGCCGGCGATAATGATTATTTTGACGGTTTAGCACGCGCCGGACTTCAGGTCCGGCCGACCTTCGCAACATTATCGAGTCGGGAGTTACACCGTGAGCGCAAAAGTCGCACAACAGGCCCGTGAGCTGCTGCTCAAGGAGTACCGTGGAGTCTTGTCGACGCATTCCAAGTCGATGCCAGGCTTTCCGTTCGGTTCGGTGGTGCCGTATTGCCTGGATGCTGAGGGCAACCCGCTTATCCTGATCAGCCGCATTGCCCAGCACACCCACAACCTGCAAAAAGACCCCAAGTGCTCGTTGCTGGTCGGCGAGCGTGAAGCTGAGGATGTGCAGGCCGTCGGTCGGCTTACCGTGCTGGCCGAAGCGCACAAGCTCGACGATCCGGCTGCCATTGAAGCGGCTGCCGAGCGTTACTACCGGTACTTCCCCGAGTCGAGCAGTTACCACAAGGCGCATGACTTCGATTTCTGGGTGCTCAAGCCGGTTCGTCACCGCTACATCGGTGGTTTCGGCGCCATCCACTGGGTCGATCACCTGAGCCTGGCCAATCCCTTTGCCGGCAAAGCCGAGCTGAGCATGATCGAGCACATGAACAGTGACCATGCCTCGGCCATCGAACATTACGTCCAGCTCAGCGGCCTGCCACAGGGCGTTCCGGCGCAGCTGGTCGGTATCGACAGCGAAGGCATGCACTTGCGTATCGGCCAAGGCGTACACTGGTTGCCGTTTGCAGTACCTTGCAATACGCCGATACAAGTGCGCGAAGCCCTGGTTTTTCTGGCGCGCGCCGATCAGTGGCCCGTTCGTGAAAGCGCATAGCCTTGAAATAGCGGTGGATCGCATCCATTAAAGGTTTACTGCAAGTCATTCTTGCGCAGAGGAACCCTTGATGCGTGCTTTTCTATTGCTGTTTCTGATTTTTCCGGTGCTGGAGCTGTATGTGTTTTTCAAGGTCAGCACCGCGATCGGCTTCTTTCCGGCGCTGCTGCTGATTATCGCCGGCTCCGCCCTGGGTGTGCTGGTGGTGCGGGTGGCCGGTCTGGCCACCGCCCTGCGCGCCCGTGAGAGCCTGCAACGTGGCGAACTGCCCGCCGAAGACATGTTCCAGGGCTTGATGCTGGCACTAGGTGGTGGCCTGTTGCTGCTTCCTGGTTTTATCAGCGACGTGATCGGCCTGGTCTGCCTGCTGCCTTTCACCCGCCGTCTGGTGGGGCGCAAGATGCGCGAGCGTGCCGAGGCCCAGGCCATGCGCCAGCGTGCCTTTGGTGATGATCCGTTCATGGCGCGCCCGGGTAACCCGGGTGCTCAGCCGCGCCAGCCAAACGTGATCGAAGGCGAGTATGAACACCGCGACGGGCCTGATGCGCGCGTACCGCGCAACCCCCGCGACATTTGATCCAGCGCTTTTTGCCAACGGCCCCTGACGGGGCCGTTCTGTTTTGTATGAGCCATCGCTAAAAAATTTAACCGGCAAGCCTTGTAATTGATCTTGGCGACCTCATGTAGGGGTTACCGCAAGGTTTCCAGGGGTTTGCCCTGGACATTACATGGGTAGTTCGCACAGCGAGCTACGAGCGGCTACGCCGCAAGCATCAACCCGCCGGTGTCGATACCGGCCGATGAAAACCACAATTAGGAGAGATCGACAATGAAGCTTCGTCCTCTGCATGACCGCGTCGTCATCCGTCGCAGCGAAGAAGAATCGAAAACCGCTGGCGGTATCGTTCTGCCAGGTTCGGCCGCTGAAAAACCTAACCGTGGCGAAGTCGTCGCTGTAGGTACCGGCCGCGTTCTGGACAACGGTGAAGTGCGTGCGCTGGCCGTGAAAGTGGGTGACAAGGTGGTTTTCGGCCCTTACTCGGGCAGCAACACTGTGAAAGTTGACGGCGAAGACCTGCTGGTAATGGCTGAGAACGAGATTCTCGCTGTTATCGAAGGCTGATTCTGCTGGTTTCCCGTTACTCCAAAGTATTCAAGGATTAAACGATCATGGCTGCTAAAGACGTAAAATTCGGCGATTCCGCCCGCAAAAAAATGCTCGTTGGTGTCAACGTTCTGGCTGACGCGGTAAAAGCGACCCTGGGCCCGAAAGGCCGTAACGTAGTGATCGCCAAGAGCTTCGGCGCTCCGACCATCACCAAAGACGGTGTATCGGTTGCCAAAGAAATCGAACTCAAAGACGCGTTCGAAAACATGGGCGCCCAGCTGGTCAAGGAAGTTGCTTCCAAGGCCAACGATGCTGCCGGTGACGGCACCACCACTGCTACCGTTCTGGCTCAGGCCATCGTTAGCGAAGGTCTGAAATCCGTTGCTGCCGGCATGAACCCGATGGACCTCAAGCGCGGTATCGACAAGGCCACTGCTGCCATCGTTGCCGAGCTGAAGTCCCTGTCCAAGCCATGCGCCGACTCCAAGGCCATTGCCCAGGTAGGTACCATCTCCGCCAACTCCGACAACTCCATCGGCGACATCATTGCCGAAGCCATGGAAAAAGTCGGTAAAGAAGGCGTGATCACCGTTGAAGAAGGCTCGGGCCTGGAAAACGAACTGTCGGTTGTAGAAGGCATGCAGTTCGACCGTGGCTACCTGTCCCCTTACTTCGTCAACAAGCCAGACACCATGGTTGCCGAGCTGGATGGCCCACTGCTGCTGCTGGTTGACAAGAAGATCTCCAACATCCGCGAACTGCTGCCAGTTCTGGAAGCCGTTGCCAAGGCCGGCCGTCCACTGCTGATCGTGGCTGAAGACGTTGAAGGCGAAGCGCTGGCTACCCTGGTAGTCAACAATATGCGCGGCATCGTCAAGGTTGCAGCGGTCAAGGCACCTGGCTTCGGCGACCGCCGCAAGGCCATGCTGCAGGACATCGCCGTCCTGACCGGCGGTACCGTGATCTCCGAAGAAATCGGCCTGAGCCTGGAGTCCGCTACCCTGGAGCACCTGGGTAACGCCAAGCGCGTCACCCTGTCCAAGGAAAACACCACCATCATCGACGGTGCTGGTGTTGAAGCCGACATCGAAGCACGCGTCAAACAGATCCGTGCCCAGATCGAAGAAACTTCGTCGGACTACGACCGTGAAAAACTGCAAGAACGTCTGGCCAAACTGGCTGGCGGTGTTGCCGTGATCAAGGTCGGTGCTGGCACCGAAGTCGAAATGAAAGAGAAGAAAGCCCGCGTTGAAGACGCCCTGCACGCTACCCGTGCAGCCGTTGAAGAAGGCGTGGTGCCTGGCGGTGGTGTTGCACTGGTTCGCGCCCTGCAAGCCATCAAGGATCTGAAAGGCGACAACGAAGAGCAGAACGTCGGTATCGCCCTGCTGCGTCGCGCTGTTGAAGCGCCGCTGCGTCAGATCGTTTCCAACGCTGGCGACGAGCCAAGCGTTGTGGCCGACAAGGTCAAGCAAGGTTCGGGCAACTTCGGTTACAACGCTGCTACCGGTGAGTACGGCGACATGATCGAAATGGGCATCCTGGACCCAGCCAAAGTTACCCGTTCCGCGCTGCAGGCTGCAGCTTCGATCGGTGGTCTGATGATCACCACCGAGGCCATGATTGCTGACGCGCCAGTAGAAGCTTCTGCTGGTGGCGGCATGCCAGACATGGGCGGCATGGGTGGTATGGGCGGCATGGGCGGCATGATGTAAGCCAGCCTCACCGCTTGAGAAAAAGCCCCGCTGATGCGGGGCTTTTTTTTGGCTGTGGCTTTGGCTTTGGCTTTGGGGGCTGGGAGCTTATCCATTCTATGTGGCGCAGCTGACGGCCCCTTCCGCCCTTACGGCGGGTCCCTTTTGTCTTGGCAAAAGGAACCAAAACCGCCTGCTCCTGCATACGGCCCTACGCTACGCTCCGGGTCCCTTCCCTCCGGTGCCCTCCAGGGGCATCGCGGCCTACGACTTGCTTCGCCAAGTCTCCGGCTCGCGAACTTCGGCCAAGGCCGAAGGGTGCTGCGCACCAGCCCCCTCCAGACACCTCCACTCAGCCTCCTGAAGTCGCAAAAGCAATCCGTGGCGCCGATACGGACGCATCTTCGAACTCAAAACATGGAGATCGCTGTTGATCTTGATCTTGATCTTGATCTTGATCTTGATCCGGCTTTTGATCTTGATCTTCAAGCACGTCGGTTCAGACGCCGCAGACTGCGACTTCAGGAGGCTGAGTGGAGGTGCCTGTAGGGGCAGTGCGCAGCACCTTCGGCGAAGCCGAAGACGCGAGATGTAGACTTGGCGAAGCAAGTCGTAGGCCGCGTGGTCCCGGAAGGTGCCGGAGGGAAGGGACCCGGAGCGTAGCGTAGGGCCGTATGCAGGAGCGAGCGGTTTTGCTGGTTCTGTCCCTTGGCAGCAGACGCCAAGAAGCTGGGCGTTAAGGCTTGCACTTTAAGTCCTTTGCAAAAGCGTTCGGTGAGCGATAGCCCAGTGCTGAGTGCAGCCGACAGCTGTTGTAAAAACC
>NZ_JADUCM010000006.1 GCF_016009175.1 Pseudomonas alkylphenolica | reverse complement strand
GGCAACGTGCTGACCAACGACATCCAGGGCGCTGACCGTATCGCCAGCGGCCCGATCACCGCAGGCACCTTCACCGGCACCTACGGCACCCTGGTGCTGGCCGCCGACGGCACCTACACCTACACGCTGAACACCAGCGATCCGGACTTCATCAACCTGCACGGCGGCGGTAACGGCGTCGAAGTCTTCACCTACACCCTCAACGATGCCGATGGCGACACCAGCAACGCGACCCTGAAATTCAACGTCACCAATATCAACGACCCGGTAGTGATCCACGGCCTGGACATTTGCGGCGGTGAGCTGACGTTCTACGAGAAGAACCTCAGCGACGGCAGCAGCCCGAACCAAGGGGCACTGACCTCGGGCGGGACCTTCACCGTGGTCGCCCCGGATGGCCTGCACTCGTTGCCCATTGGCGGCATGACCATCGTCAGCAACGGTGTGGTCAGCGACTTCTCGACCCCCTGGACGACACCGTTTGGCAACCTGCTGACCATCCACAGCTTCGACCCGGTCACCGGTGTGGTGACGGCCAGCTACACCTTGCTGAACAACGAAACGCATCCGAATGCCAACGGCACCAACACCTTGGTTGAGAGCCTGGAAGTCGTAGCCGTCGACAAGGACGGCAGTACGGCCAAGGCATCGGCGGACATCAACATTGTCGATGATGTGCCGACAGCGGTTAACGACACCAACGCTGTGAACGCCACCGAAGCGCACCTCACGTTGACTGGCAACGTGCTGACCAACGACATCCAGGGCGCTGACCGTATCGCCAGCGGCCCGATCACCGCAGGCACCTTCACCGGCACCTACGGCACCCTGGTGCTGGCCGCCGACGGCACCTACACCTACACGCTGAACACCAGCGATCCGGACTTCATCAACCTGCACGGCGGCGGTAACGGCGTCGAAGTCTTCACCTACACCCTCAACGATGCCGATGGCGACACCAGCAACGCGACCCTGAAATTCAACGTCACCAATATCAACGACCCGGTAGTGATCCACGGCCTGGACATTTGCGGCGGTGAGCTGACGTTCTACGAGAAGAACCTCAGCGACGGCAGCAGCCCGAACCAAGGGGCACTGACCTCGGGCGGGACCTTCACCGTGGTCGCCCCGGATGGCCTGCAATCGTTGACCATTGGCGGCATGACCATCGTCAGCAACGGTGTGGTCAGCGACTTCTCGACCCCCTGGACGACACCGTTTGGCAACCTGCTGACCATCCACAGCTTCGACCCGGTCACCGGTGTGGTGACGGCCAGCTACACCTTGCTGAACAACGAAACGCATCCGAATGCCAACGGCACCAACACCTTGGTTGAGAGCCTGGAAGTCGTAGCCGTCGACAAGGACGGCAGTACGGCCAAGGCATCGGCGGACATCAACATTGTCGATGATGTGCCGACAGCGGTTAACGACACCAACGCTGTGAACGCCACCGAAGCGCACCTCACGTTGACTGGCAACGTGCTGACCAACGACATCCAGGGTGCAGACCGTATCGCGAGCGGCCCGATCACGGCGGGCACCTTCACCGGTACCTACGGCACCCTGGTACTGGCCGCCGATGGCACCTACACCTACACGCTGAACACCAGCGACCCGGACTTCATCAACCTGCATGGTGGCGGTAGCGGTGTGGAGAACTTCACCTATACCCTCAAGGACGCCGACGGTGACGTCAGCAAGGCGACCTTGACCCTTAACGTCAGCAGCGTGGATCACCCTGTGTCCATTGACGGTCTTGACGTCAAGGGTGGTGAGTTGATTGTCTACGAGAAGAACCTCAGTGACGGTACCAGCCCGGATGAGTCGGCACTGACCCGATCGGGGAGTTTTACCGTGACGGCGCCTGATGGCCTGCAGACCCTGACGGTCGGCAGCATCACCCTGGTCAGTAACGGGGTGGCCAATGGTGTCCCGCAAACGGGTGTGACGCCGATGGGCAATTCGCTGACCATCACCGGCTACAACCCAAGCACCGGTGTGGTCAGCTACACCTACACGCTCAAGGACAGTGAAACCCATCCGGCGGGCAACAGTACCAACAGCCTCAACGAGGCGATCACTGTCACGGCAACCGATGCCGATGGCAGTAGCAAAACAGCCACCATCGATGTGAACATCATCGACGACGTACCGTCGGCGGTAGGCGCTGAACGCTCGGTCACACCAGGCCAGGTCGACTCCAACCTGCTGCTGACCATCGATGTGTCCGGCAGCATGAACGACCCGTCCGGTGTCACCGGGTTGACTCGTTTGCAGCTCGCCAAGCAAGCGATCAGTGCGCTGCTCGACAAGTACGACGACATGGGTGATGTCAAGGTACAGATCGTCACCTTCAGCTCCAACGCCTCGGTGAAAGAAACCAGCTGGGTGTCGGTAGCCGATGCCAAGAACATCGTTGCCGGCCTCAGCGCGGGTGGTGGTACCAACTACGATGCCGCTGTGTCGGGCGCGCAATCGGCGTTCAACACCAGCGGCAAGCTGACCGGTGCGCAGAATGTCGGCTACTTCTTCTCGGACGGTGAGCCATCGACCAATGCTCAAGGGATTGATGCAACCGATGAAGCCGCGTGGAAGGCATTCCTCGATGCCAACGGCATCAAGTCGTATGCAATCGGTCTGGGCACAGGTGTCAACGCCGAGAACCTGAACCCGCTGGCGTATGACGGCAGCACTCATACCAACACCAACGCCAATATTGTCACCGACCTCAACCAGCTCAACTCAGTGCTCACCGGTACCGTACAGGGCGCGCCAGTCACCGGCAGCCTGATGAGTGGCGGCGAGTTTGGTGCCGATGGCGGCTTCATCAAGTCACTGGTGATTGACGGCACTACCTACACCTTCGATCCACTGGGCAAGTCCGGTGCCGGCTCCTATGCCACCAGTGGTGCTGCGGACCGTGGCACCTTCGATACAGTCACCAACAGCATCACCGTGAAAACGGCGCTCGGTGGCAGCATCGTGGTTGACATGGACACGGGCGAGTTCACCTACACACCGCCCAAGGACTCCGGTAGCGGCAAGGTCGAGCAGATCGGCTTTGTGGTCAGTGACAATGACGGCGACACTTCCAGTGCGACGCTGGTGGTCAACGTCTACGCCAACGCCAACCCGTTGGCCGGTGCCGACCACGTCATCACCAACCTGCTGTCGAGCAAAATCACCGTGCCGGCCGAAGCATTGCTGGCCAACGACAGTGATGCCAACAATGATTCGCTGAATGCTTCGCCAATCACCTTCAGTACCGGCTGGGCCGTCCGTGGGGCCGACTTCACGGTGGGCAACTCGACGCCAACTGTCTCCTTTACCGGTACCAATGCCAACACGGCGTCCAACCAGTTGCTGAACCTTTCGCGCAGTTCGTTCACCGGGACTTCGGGGTCAATGACGGCGGCGTTGATTGTCAGCGGCTATCTGGGGGCGGTAAGTAATACCAGTGCCAATGACGAGGACCTCATCACGGTCACCCTCAAGCAGGGAGAAACACTGACGCTCAATCACGATCTCCAGGCCAAAAACAACCTGTTGATGGAGTGGAAAGATGCCAACGGTAGCTTCCAGAGCATTGCCGACGGTGACAGCTTCACCGCCAGCCATGATGGCGTCTATACCATCCACCTGCAGAACCAGACCAATCTCAGTGGCGGCAATGCCAACGCTGCCGAGAACTACCAGTTGAACATGAGCATCAACTACGCTGGCGCGCAGGACAGCACCCCGCAGTACAACGGTAGCTACGGCGTGAGCGATGGACACGGAGGTAGCGGCACGGGCGCTGTAGACATCACCTATCAGGCAGGCGACACACTGACTGGTACCAGCCACGATGATGTCCTGGTAGCCGCCAATACTGCGACAACGCTCAACGGTGGCGACGGCAACGATGTGCTGGTGGGCGGCAATGCCGATGATGTGCTGCACGGTGGTAACGGCAACGACCTGCTGATCGGTGGCCTGGGTAACGACCTGCTCGACGGCGGGGCAGGGATCGATACCGCCAGCTATGCCAGTGCGCCAGGCGCGGTAACGGTCAACCTGAACCTGACCGGGCCTCAGAATACTGGCGGTGCCGGAACCGATACGCTGAACTCGATCGAAAACCTCATCGGCTCGGACTATAACGACACGTTGACCGGCGACAGCAACGCCAACCTGCTGGTCGGCGGCAAGGGCAATGACACCCTGAATGGCGGTGGCGGCGATGATGTGCTGATCGGCGGGCCGGGTAACAACACCCTGTCTGGCGGGACGGGCGCCGATACCTTCCTCTGGCAACAGGGCAATAGCGGACATGACCGGGTGACTGACTTCACCCCGGGCACCGACCGTCTGGACCTGTCGCAATTGCTGCAGGGTGAGAACGCGACCTCGGCATCGCTGGATGATTACCTGCACTTCAAAGTGACCGGCAGTGGCCCCGGCGTGGTCTCGACCATTGAAGTGAGTGCGGTGGCCGGTGCGGCACCGACCCAGACCATCGACCTTGCCGGTGTCGATCTGGCCCAGCACTACGGTGTGACGGCGGGGGCGGGCGGTGTGATTGCGGCGGGGCAGGACACGGCGACGATCATCAACGGCATGCTCAATGATCATTCACTGAAGGTAGATACGGTTTAGCGCTGTTCCCATTTGCGGATAAATCCGCTCCTACAGGTCTGCGATGCACCCCAACCTGTAGGAGCGTGGCTTGCCCGCGAAAAACGATGACGCGGTGCACCAGGGGCACCGCAGTGCCTGGTTCGCCGGCAAGCCTGGCGCCTACGAGGTGGGATTGCCGAATTTACCGGGACGCCGGAAGACTCTGTCAGGACGGTCGACGCAAGGTTTTCTGGCGCAAGATGTAGATGGTTACCAGCACCGCGCTGGTCAGCATGAAGCCGCGTGCCCAAGGCAGAGGCACCAGGTAGCAGGAAAAACCGATGCTCAGCCACATCAGCCCGATTGCATACACCTTGCCTTTGAGCGGAATGCCTTCGCCGCTCAGGTAGTCGCGAATCCACGGTCCCAGCCTGGGATGGTAGACCAGCCAGTCGTGGAAGCGTGGGGAGCTGCGGGCAAAGCAGGCCGCTGCCAGCAACAGGAACGGGGTGGTCGGCAGCACCGGTAGAAAGATGCCGATCACCCCGAGCGCGACGCTGAGCCAGCCGATGGCCAGCAGCAGGTAGCGCACCGCAGCAAACTCAGTGGTGGCGCGGTTTGAGCAGTGCAGGTGCAGGCTTTTCGTCTGGCGCGTGCTGCAACAGGTACAGCGCGGTCAGGGCTTCTGGAATCTGCACGATCATGTCGTCCATCAGGTTGGCATCGCTGGCGATGTCGGCGAATTCAGGCTGTTCGTCGAACAGGCCGGAACCGACCATGATCGGCAGCAGCATCTCGCTGACTTCTTCCTCGGCCGTTTCGAACCAGGCCTCTTCACGCATGAACACGCCTTCCATGAAGCCGATGCACCAGCCGCGCAGGTCGGAATCGTCCGGCTCGTCGCCCAGGTCCAGGTCGCAAGGCAGTTCGAATTCCTCGTCGCTGGCCAGCTGGCGGGCGATGTGCGCCTTGAGCTGGATCAGCGTGGCTTCGATCTCCTGACGCTGGGCGTCGTCCTTGTAATGAGGCTCTTCGGCGAACAGGGCTTCGATCCATTCGCGCTCGGGAACCGCCTCGGTACCAATCGACAAAGCGGTCAGGTAGCCGTGGGCGGCAACGTAGTCCAGCGCTTCTTCGTGCAGCTCGTCGGCGTCGAGGAAGGCTTGCAGGCGGTTCAATTGCTCGGCGAAGGACATTACAGGGCTACCTTGGGAATAAACGATGAGCGAATTCTAGCATCTTGCAGCCCTGGCGAGGCAAAGGATGACGCCTATCGCAGAGCGCCCTGCACGAGGCGGTGCTCGGGTATACTGCCCGGCTTTTGTACCTGGCCATGGGCAAACGCCCGGCCTGGTAAAAGCCGCTTACGCATTTTGGGGTGTGGCGGGGAAGGTTTTCATCCAGCCTGTGGCCAGGATGGTTCTGCGATTTATGGAGTTTTTATGCTCGAACAGGCTCAGCGCGTCCTCAAGGACATCTTCGGCTACGACAGCTTTCGGGGTCGCCAAGGGGCGATTATCGAATGCGTAGCCAAAGGTGGCGATGCGCTGGTGCTGATGCCCACCGGCGGCGGCAAGTCCCTGTGCTTCCAGGTACCGGCGCTGCTGCGCCCGGGGCTGGCAGTGGTGGTATCACCACTGATCGCGCTGATGGAAGACCAGGTGGCGACACTCGACGAGCTGGGCGTGGCGGCGGCATCGCTGAACTCCACCCTGAGCGCCGAGCAGCAACGTGACCTTGCCGGACGGATCCGTCGCGGCGAGGTCAAGATGCTCTACCTAGCACCGGAACGCCTGGTGCAACCGCGCATGCTGGACTTCCTGCGCACGCTGGATATCGCCCTGTTTGCCATCGACGAAGCCCACTGCGTATCGCAATGGGGCCATGACTTCAGGCCCGAGTACCTGCAATTGGGGCAACTGGCCGAGCTGTTCCCCCAGGTACCGCGCATCGCCCTGACCGCTACCGCGGACATGCGTACCCGCGAAGAGATCGTCACCCGGCTGCATTTGCAGAACGCCGAGCGTTTTCTGTCCAGTTTCGACCGGCCGAACATCTTCTACCGCATTGTGCCCAAGGAGCAGCCACGCAAGCAGTTGCTGGCATTCCTCAGCGAGCGCCGCGGCAACGCCGGCATCGTCTATTGCCTGTCGCGCAAGAAAGTCGACGATGTTGCGGCCTACCTGTGTGAGCAGGGGTACCCGGCGCTGCCTTATCACGCCGGCCTGCCGGCAGAGACCCGCGCCGCCAATCAGCGCCGCTTCCTCAATGAGGAAGGTCTGATCATGGTGGCCACGATTGCCTTCGGCATGGGCATCGACAAGCCCAACGTGCGCTTTGTCGCTCACCTTGACCTGCCCAAGTCACTGGAAGCCTATTACCAGGAAACCGGTCGAGCGGGCCGCGATGGCCTGCCGGCCGATGCCTGGATGGCGTACGGCCTGCAGGACATGGTGATGCTCAAGCAGATGCTGCAAAACTCCGAAGGCGATGAGCGGCACAAGCGCGTCGAGCAGCACAAGCTAGATGCCATGCTCGCGCTGTGTGAAGAAACCCGCTGCCGTCGGCAGACACTGCTCAATTACTTCGACGAAGAATTGCCGCAACCCTGCGGGCACTGTGACAACTGCATCGATGGCGTACAGACCTGGGATGCCACCGAGCCTGCCCGTCAGGCGCTGTCGGCGGTGTACCGCACCGGTCAGCGCTATGGTGTCGGGCACCTGGTGGACGTGTTGCTCGGCCGCGATAACGAGAAGATTCGTAATTTCGGCCACGAAAAACTTGCCGTATACGGTGTTGGCAAAGCCCGGTCCGAAGGTGACTGGCGTTCGTTGTTCCGTCAGCTGGTGGCGCGAGGCCTCGCCGATATCGACCTTGAAGGTTATGGCGGCTTGCGCCTGTCCGATACCTGTCGGCCCTTGTTGCGTGGCGAGGTGAGCCTGGAGTTGCGCCGTGACCTAAAGCCGCAGACCAGCAGCAAAAGCAGTGGCAGCGGTGGCAGCCCGGCCAGCCAGCTGGTGCGTGGCGACGAGCGAGAACAATGGGAAGCGCTGCGTGCGTTGCGGCGCAAACTGGCCGAGGAACACGGCGTACCCCCTTACGTCATTTTCCCCGATTCGACGTTGCTGGAAATGCTGCGCAGCCAGCCGACCAGCCTCAGTGAAATGGCCCAGGTCAGTGGCGTCGGTGCGCGCAAGCTTGAGCGCTACGGCGAAGCGTTCCTCGACGTGCTGGGCGGTGCGGCCGAGGCCCCGCCACAGGTCGCCGACCTGCGTCACGAGCTGACCAGCCTGGCCCGCGCCGGCATGACCCCGGCGCAAATCGCCGGGCAGCTCAACTGCAGCGAGAAGAACGTCTACAGCATGCTTGCCGAAGCCATCGGCCGCCAGCAGCTGTCCCTCGAGCAGGCGCTGGACTTGCCAGAAGACCTGCTCGGCGAGGTTCAGGATGCCTTCCTCGATGGTGAGGGTGAACTGCCGCCAGTTTCGGCGATTGCCGAGCAGTTTGGCAGCCGTGTGCCGGAAGGGGTGCTGTACTGCGTGCGGGCTGCGCTGGCCGCGGAATTCGGGATGTAAGCGGCCATCTGTCATCATTTATAACGATTGTCAGCCGGATCTCGTCCGGATGAGTCTTGCCTGATGCGCAGGAGCATGGTTAGCTGACTAATAATTAGTTCTGATGATGAGTTTTCTATGCCGTTGACCGATCAACACCGCTTCGGAATGCAGCTGGCCCATATGTCACGAGGCTGGCGCGCCGAACTGGACCGCCGCCTGGCCGGGCTCAACCTTTCCCAGGCTCGCTGGCTGGTGCTGCTGCACCTGGCTCGTTTCGAAGAGGCACCTACCCAGCGTGAGCTGGCCCAGAGCGTCGGCGTCGAAGGCCCGACCCTGGCACGTCTGCTCGACAGCCTTGAGTCCCAGGGGCTGGTACGTCGTCAGGCGGTGCTGGAAGACCGCAGGGCAAAGAAAATCCTCCTGTGCCCCCCGGCCAAACCATTGATCGAGCAGATTGAAACCATTGCCAATGCCTTGCGCATCGAGCTCTTCGAAGGCGTCGACGAAGAAGAACTGCGCGTGTGCATGAAGGTTCACGCACGTATTCTGGCCAACCTGGAAAAGTCCTGAGCGACCTCAGAACGTGTTTCCGAGGTTCAGGTACAACGCCTGCTGGTGCTCGCTGTTGGTCCCGTAACTGAAGTTCAGTGGCCCCAGTGGCGTCTCGAAGCCGATGAAGACACTGGCTGCATTGATGTAGCCACTGTCGAACTCGTTGTCGTTGTTCCAGGCACGCCCGCGCTCCAGTGACCCGCCCAGGTACAACGGGAAGTCGAGGGGCAGGTAGGCGCGCGGGGTCAGCCGACGGTAGTAGACCATGCGCATCAGGCTGACGTTCTGTCCGGATACCGAGTCCTGGCGGAAACCGGACAGTTGCCTGGCGCCTCCCAGCACGAAGCTTGAGGTGACCACTTCGGCGTCATCCAGGGTGCGTCCGTATTGTCCGCCCAGCACCCAGGTATTCGGGCCGCTGCTCAAGGCCTTGTCGAGCTTGAACGCCCACTGCCGGTAGCGTTGGTCGGAGCCCAGGCCTTCGTCGTACTGGCGCATGATCAGGTTGATGTCTTCACCGTTGTGGGGGAAGTAGACGTTATCCAGGGTGTCGAAGGAGTATTTGAGCTCGTAGAAGCCTTCGTTGAAGCTGAAGCTCGGCAGGTCCTGGTCGCCGATGCGCACGTCGGCCTTGCCCCAAGCCTGGCCCACCCCGAAACGTACCTCACCGCTGTTGCCGATCTGGCGTCCCAGGTTCAAGCCGAAACCGTAGCGTTCAAGGCGGTATTCGGCGACCGGATCGTCTTCCAGGGTAGCCTCGATATTCTGTGAACCCAGGTCCAGATAGGGCGCAACAAAGTAGCGCGAGCCGGCATCCAGGGGTTGGTAGAACTCGCTGTACAGCTCCTGCTGATCGCCAATCTGTGCCCGCGTCAGCCACTCGGCGCCCAGCTCATTGATACCGTTTACGCGGTAGCTGGCGCCTATATTGAAAGCGCTGTCGCCCTGCAGGTCGTCTGACAGGTTCAAGCCGAGGCGCAAATAGTCAGTACCGCCGCGGCGGCCACGGGCGTTGATGACCAGGGTGTTTTCCTTGCCCTTGTGCACCACCCGGTATTGCACCCGGTCGAAGTAGTCGAGGCCGTACAGGGTGCCCATGTCGGTCTGCAGGCGCCCCAGCTCCAGGGGTTCGCCGATGGGCTGGCGAATGTAGTAGCGGATCACGTCGTCGCTGACTTTCGAGTCGTTCTCGATCCTGATCGCATTAATGACGGGGGTGCGCTGGCTCGGCGAGCGCGCGACATCCAGCTCGGCATCGGTGTTGTCGGGGCGCTTGAGGGCTGCCAGGCGCAGGTCCAGTGCCTGGGCAGCGCGGTAACCTGCATCAATCATTTCCTGGGCGCGGCCGAAATCGGTGACGCCAAAACTGGCCAGCGGCGGCTGGATCAGAATGTCGTCGCGATGCAGTTGTGCCAGTTGCTCTTCGGAATTGCGCCGGGTCATCAGGGTAATCGACTGATTGAGCACGTCGACCACCGTTGCCAGTTGCTTGCGGTTGCGCAGCGGCGAACCGATGTCGACCACGATGGCGACATCGACGCCCATCTCGCGGGCAACATCCAGTGGAATGTTGTCGACCATGCCGCCATCGACCAGCAGTCGGCCATCGAGCTCGACCGGTGCGAATACGGCGGGAATCGACATGCTGGCGCGAATCACCTGAGGCAGGTGCCCGCGACTGAACACGACTTTTTCGCCGCTGGCGATGTCGGTGGCCACGGCGCGAAAGGGGATTGCCAGCTTGTCGAAGTCACGGGTGTCACTGGTATGCGCGAGCAAGCTTTCGAGCAGCAGCGCCAGGTTCTGCCCCTGAATCACCCCCAGCGGCAGGCCAAGGCTGCCGTCATCGCGGAAACTGAGCTTCTGTTTCACCAGGAAATCGCGGTCGTCCTGCTTGCGCCGGAACGGCACATCCTTGCGCGGCGGTGCATCCGACAACGCCTGGCGCCAGTCGATTTCCAGGGCCAGGCGCTCCAGTTCATCGACCTTGTAGCCAGAGGCATACAGGCCCCCGACCACCGCGCCCATGCTGGTGCCGGCAATCGCATCGATCTTGATGCCCTGTTCCTCCAGGGCCTTGAGCACGCCGATATGAGCAAGCCCCCGGGCCGCGCCGCCGGAGAGTACCAGGCCGATTTTCGGACGTGGTGGCTCGGCGGCCAGCAGGGGCATGGCGATGACGGTCAACAACAAACTCAACAGCAAGCGGCGCATCATGGCTCTCGGAGCTAAGGCAAAAGACCGCTAGTATAAGCGCGCCCGTCCGTCAGGAGTCCTTTCCCCATGAATGTCCACAAAGCTGAAATTGTCATTACCTATTGCACCCAGTGCCAGTGGCTGCTGCGTGCCGCCTGGCTGGCCCAGGAGTTACTCAGCACGTTCGGTGATGACCTGGCGCGAGTGGCCCTGGAGCCTGCTACCGGCGGTATTTTCCGTGTTACCTGCGACGGCGTGCAGATCTGGGAGCGCAAGGCCGATGGCGGCTTTCCGGAGGCCAAGGTGCTCAAGCAACGGGTGCGTGACCAGATCGATCCGCAGCGCGACCTTGGGCACAACGACCGCTCCTGAGCTTCAGCTTTCGACTGCAACTGTCTTGGCTCCCTGATTGCCAGCCGCCATGCGGCTGGAAACAATAATGGCAAGAATGATCAGAACGCCGCCCAGGAGCATGCGCAGGGTCGGGATTTCGGCAAAGATCAGCCAGGCCATGGCAATGCCGTAGACCGGCTCAAGGGCAAACACCACCGCGGCGGTACGCGCCTTGATCACGGCAAGGCTGGCAACGAACAGGCTATGGGCGACGCCCGTACAGAACACCCCCAGCAAGCCAATCCATAACCAGTCCATGGCTGCTACATCGGCCAGTGCCGGGGCGGCCGCCGGCAGCAGGCACAGGGCAACCACCGCGTTCTGGCACAGCGCCGCCTGAACTGCCGGAATGCGGCCGCTGGAGGCGCGGTTGGTCAGCGACAGCAACGAGAACAGCAAGCCTGACAACAAAGCCCAGAGCAGGCCGCCGGTGGCCTGGCTGGCCAGGTCGAAATCCGGAGTGACCAGCACCAGGCCGATGCTGACCAACAGCACCAGGATGATTTCGTTGCTACGAATCCGCTCGCGAAACAGCAGCCCTTCAAGGATCACTGTGAATGCCGGAAAGCTGGCAAAGCCCAGGGTGGCAATGGCAACACCGGCAACTTTTACCGCAATGAAGAAACTCACCCAGTGCCCGGCCAGCAGCACGCCCCCCAACAGCAGTCGACGCCAGTCCTGGCCTTGCAGCGGTTGCCAGCCTTTTTGCATCAGGCGGGCGAACAGGCCGAGCGCCAACACCGCAAAAGCCGCGCGGCCAAACACGATGACGGACGGCGCCGCCTGGGCCAGTTTGCCGAAAACGCCAGTCAGGCCGAAGAACAGCGCGCCGATATGCAGGGCGCCAAGGGCAGTGCGGTGGTTCATGGTGATCCTTGTGGTAGGCAAGACAGCCCGGCCAGTGTACGAAGCCGTGCAGGTGGCTGTCTGTCGCGGTCCTCGCGTCAGTTGTCGCCAGACTCTTGGCGTAGTGTCCGGGGTGCACAACCAAAGGCCTTGAGCATGGCGGCAGAGAATGCGCTTTGCGAGCTGTAGCCAACCCGGTTGGCGATTTCACCGATCGCAAGGTCGGTTTCGACCAGCAGCTTGCGTGCTTGCAGCAGCCGCCGTTGGCGGATGTAGTCCATGGGCGTCATTGCCGCTTCGGCGATAAACCGAGCATGCAGGCGCGCGCCGGACAACCCGGCCAGGCGCGCGAGGTCGGCCACCTGCAAGGGGTACGCGGCGTTCTGTTCGATATGCGCATCGAAGCGCGCAAAAGGCAGGCGCTTGGGCAGCGGAGCAGGCACCGGAGCCGCGTTGAGGCTGGCCAGCAACAAGACCGCGCCTTGCTGGGCTATCAACGGGTCGTTCACCGGGCTTGTGGCCAACCAGTCGACCAGTTGCTGCTGGCGGGTATCCAGGCTGAGCGGGCCGTGATGTTCGAGCAGTCTTCGGCTGGCCTGGGCGTGCTCCCCCAGGCTGTTGTCGAGCCAGTTGTCGCCGGGTACATCAAGGACCAGGCAGTGACTGCCCGAGGCACTGCCGCAGGTATGATGGGCGCCGGACGGTACGACCATCAGGCCTTGGCGTTCAACCCGGGCGCCACGGCCTTCCAGCTCGAAGTCCAGTTGCCCGCGAAGGCCGAACACCAGTTGCGGGTGTTCATGGCTGTGGGCAATCAGGTCGTGGCGGTAGTGACGCAGGGAAAGTATCGAGCCGCTGCTCATTGCGGAGTCCTCCAAGCAGTGGCGGCAGTGTACAGGGTTGCTGGAGCACCTGGCATGTCATCGGATCGACGTTGACTGGTTATGTTCAGCGTCACTGAACGTCGCTAAATCAGGCGTCTTCTGCCATCGCTTGCAGCGCTGCCTTGTAGATCGACTGGCGTGGCTGGGCGAACAGGCGCTTGAGCATCGGCTCGAAAAAGCTCAAAGGCAGGCTTTCATACGCCGGGTCGAAGGCGGCGGCATCGTAGAGGGCGCAGAACTCGATGGTCTGCTGGTATTGCGGGTGGGGCAGAAATTGCTCGCGCAGGTGCCGGTCCATGCCTAGGTGATGAAAGAAGTAGTAACCCTGGAAAATCCCGTGTTTTTCCACCATCCACAGGTTTTCCGGGCTGACGAAGGGCTTGAGGATGGCGGCGGCGATATCGGGGTGGTTGAAGCTGCCGAGGGTGTCGCCAATATCGTGGAGCAGAGCGCAGACCACGTATTCCTCGTCACGTCCATCGCGCCAGGCGCGAGTGGCGGTTTGCAGGGAGTGGCTGAGCCGGTCGATGGGGAAACCGCCGAAATCACCGTCGAGCAGTTGCAGGTGCGTGAGGATCCGCTCGGCAAGCTGGCTGGCATAGGCTCTGAAATCATTGGCAATGATCGCCCAGTCCTGCTCGGTACCTTCTTGCATGTGCGTGAAGCGGGCCAGCTGATTCATCGGCATTCCAGAGGCAGGGGCTGTCAGTCCACTCTACCCGGGCGGTCAATCGAGGCAGTGGCCGCTGAAGACGCGTTTCTGGCCTTGTGGGCCTAAATCAGAACGACACCTTGCCGCGCAGCATGTCGCGGTACATGGCGAAATCACCAATGAGGCTGTAAAGCGGGTGCTTGAAGGTGGCGGGGCGGTTCTTCTCGAAAAAGAAATGGCCGATCCAGGCAAACCCGTAGCCGGCGAAGGGGATCGCCAGCAACAACAGCCATTTGCCGCTGCCGATGGTGAAGGCCAGCAAGGCGATTACCAGGCTGGTGCCGACAAAGTGCAGGCGCCGACAGGTGGGGTTGCTGTGTTCTTCCAGGTAATAGGGGTAAAACTCGGCAAAACTGCGAAATTGCGGAGCGTTGTTCACGATGTAGCTCCTTAAAGCTAACGATACAAGTGAAGATACACGGCATGGATCCAAATCTGAGTCTAGAGTGAGTAAAAATCGCGGGCAGTGACAATGGGCGCCATTTGAGTATCCTTTGAGTTCGCCGCAGGAGCGGTCAGTTCGAACAAAAAGAAGCCGGCCATGAGCGAAAGAACCACGTCAGCAAGCTGGGCATCAGGGATCGTCAAGGCACTCGAGCTGGAAGGGCTGGATTGCCGTGCAATGTTCAAACAGCTCGGCCTGGATTTCGCCGCGCTGGACGACCCGGATGCACGTTTTACCCAAGATTCCATGACCCGTCTGTGGCAACTGGCCGTGGACCTGTCTGGCAACCAGGCCATTGGCCTGAACATGGCCCGGGTGGTGCGCCCTGCGTCATTTCATGTGGTCGGTTACGCCTTGATGTCGAGCCGGACCCTGGCCGAAGGTTTCGAGCGGCTGGTACGTTACCAGCGTATCATCGCCGAAAGCTCTGACCTGAGCTTTCGTCTGGAACCCGACGGCTATGCGTTGATCCTCACCGTGCATGGCGACCATCTTCCTCCCACCCGGCACAGTGCCGAAGCCTCGCTGGCCTGCGCCCTGTCGTTGTGCAGCTGGCTCAGTGGGCGGCTGATCCAGCCGCGGCGGGTACTGATCCAGGGACCGCAACCGGCTGACCTGACGCCGTACAAGGTGGCGTTTCATGCGCCGCTGATATTTGGCGCCGCCCACGATGCACTGGTGTTTGAACGTGCCGACATGGAGGCACCGTTACCGACAGCCAATGAGGCGATGGCGACGCTGCATGACCGCTTCGCGGGTGAGTACCTGGCGCGCTTTTCCGAGAGCCGGGTGACCCATCGGGCACGTCAGGTGCTTTGTCGTGTGTTGCCCCAGGGGGAGCCCAAGCGAGAGATGGTGGCCCAGTCCCTGCACATGTCCCAGCGCACGTTGCAGCGGCGGTTGCAGGAGGAGGGCACCAGCTTCCAGACCTTGCTCGACGACACCCGGCGTGAACTTGCCGAGCAGTACCTGGCGCAGCCAAGCATGACCCTGCTGGAAACCGCTTATCTGCTCGGCTTTGCTGACCCAAGCAACTTTTTCCGGGCGTTTCGCCGCTGGTTCGCGGTCACGCCCGGTGAGTACCGGGCCCGCATGTGCAGCGGCGTGGTGGTGACAGAGCCCGAAGAGGCGAGCAATGAACCGGTCAGTGACGCCAGAACGCCGGCATACATAGCACCAACACCGTAATGATCTCCAGGCGTCCGAGCAGCATGCCGAAGGCCAGGATCCATTTGGCTGCATCCGGCAGCGTGGCAAAGTTGCCGGCCGGGCCAATGGTCTCACCGAGGCCCGGGCCTACACCCGAAACCGTGCTGGCGGCGCCGGTCAGCGCGGTCATCCAGTCGACCCCGAGCAGCGACAGCAGCAGGGCGATCACGCAGATGGTGATGGCGAAGAAGAACGAGAAGGTCAGGATCGAGCGGACAATCTCTTCATCCAGGCGGTGGCCATTGTATTTCTGCTTGATCACTGCCCGTGGGTGGATCAGCTGATTGAGGTTGGCCTTGAGCAGGATGTAAGCCACCTGGAAACGAAAAATCTTGATCCCGCCCGCCGTGGAGCCCGAACAGCCGCCGACGAAGCCCAGGTAGAAAAACAGCATCAGCGAGAAGTTGCCCCACAGGCTGTAGTCGCCCAGGGCAAAACCGGTGGTGGTGACGACCGAGGTGACGTTCAGCGCCACGTGACGCAATGCGTCGAGCCAGTGCAGGTCGGTGGTTGCCCAGTACCAGGTGCCCAGCACCAGCCAAGTGGCCACCAGCATGGCCAGCAGCCCCTGAACCTGCTGGTCCTTGATCAGTGCCTTGCGGTTGCCGCGCAAGGTGGACACATACAGCGCAAAGGGCAAGCTGCCGAGAATCATCACTACCACTGCCACCCAGTGCACGGCCGGCTGGTCCCACTTGGCCAGCGACTGGTCGGAGGTGGAGAAACCGCCGGTGGAGATCGCAGACATGGCATGGTTGATCGCGTCGAACACGTTCATCCCCGCCAGCCAGAACGCCAGGCCGCCCAGAGCGGTAATACCGACATAAACCGCAACGATCGACTTGGCGACCATGTGCGAGCGCGGCATGACCTTTTCCGAGCGGTCCGATGATTCGGTCTGGAACAGGCGCATGCCACCGATGCGCAGCAGCGGCAGGATCGCCACGGCCATGGCGATAAAACCGATGCCGCCGAGCCAGTGCAGCAGCGAGCGCCACATCAGGATACCGGGGGACATGGTGTCCAGCCCGCTGAGGACGGTGGCGCCGGTGGCGGTGATGCCGGACATGCTCTCGAAGAAGGCGTCGGTGTAGCTGATGTGCTGGGTCAGCAGGAACGGCAGGGCGGCGAAGATGCACACCACCAGCCAGCTGCTGACCGTCAGCAGGTACATGTCGCGCGGACGCAGGTGGACGTGCTCGGGGCGCCCCGGAATGACCAGGGCGAGCCCGCCGACAAAAGTGATCATGCTGGCCCAGAGAAACGAGGGCAGATCGCTGGTGCGATCGAAGATCACCAGGGTGGCCATGGGCACGACCATGCTGATCGCCAGGGTGATCAGGAAGATGCCGATGATGAAACCAATGATCCTTAAGGTCGGCAACGCCATGTAATCTGCTCTGACTCGTAACGGAAGGGCGCCATTCTACCTATGGGCCTTTTTAAGTAAACGCTAGAATAGCCGCACATTTCTTTTCAGGGGGTAGCCGATGGAGGCTCTCGACGCATTGCTCAACCGTGTTTCCGTACCACGCCTGGTGGAGCCCGCGCCTAATGCCGCGCAGCGCGAGGCCCTGTTTCAGGCGGCCTTGCGCGCGCCGGACCACGGTCAGTTGCGGCCGTGGCGCTTTCTTACGGTAGAAGGTGAGGGGCGCGAAAAGCTTGGCGCACTGCTGGCTGAAGCCGTGAAAGTCGACGGTGACGCTTCGGCGGCAGCCCTCGACAAGGCCCACGCCATGCCACTACGTGCGCCGTTGCTGATCGTAGTGATTGCGCGTTTGCAGGATCACTTCAAAGTGCCGGTATCGGAGCAGCGCCTGGCGGCCGGATGTGCTGCCCACGGTATTTTGCTGGCGGCCCATGCGCAGGGTATCGGCGCGGTCTGGCGCACCGGTGAGCTGTCGTACAGCAAGCATGTGGCCAAAGGCCTGGGGCTGGCTGACAACGAAGAGATCATTGCCTTCCTGTACCTGGGGACGCCGTTGAACGAGCCGCGTACGGCGCCGGTACAGGCCACGGCTGACTTCGTCAGCGCCTGGGGGCAGTAACCCCACCTCCCTTGTGGGGTAGGCCAGATTTGCCGGTGATCGAGCACGTAGCGGTCGCAGGCCCTTGCAGCCTGCACGGGCCTCGGGGCTGCTGCGCAGCCATCGCCGGCAAGCCTGGCTCCTACAGGTCCGGCCAATGGCTTCGAGGCTGGCAACAAACCCTCCCTGCGGGTGATTACCCAGGGTCAGGCCATGGCCTGCAGTGCCTTGTGGGAGCCAGGCTTGCCGGCGATCGAGCGCGTAGCGGTCGCAGGTCCTTGCAGCCTGCACGGGCCTCAGGGCTGCTGCGCAGCCATCGCCGGCAAGCCTGGCTCCTACAGGTTGTAGGGGTCAGGCGCTACCGGGCCCGGCCAATGGCAGTTCGAGGCTGGCAACAAACCCTCCCTGCGGGTGATTACCCAGGCTCAGGCTGCCGCCATGGCGTTCTGCAGCCTTGCGTGCAATGGCCAGGCCCAGGCCATGGCCTGCAGCGCTTTGCCCCGGGGCGCGGAAGAACGGCTCGCCCAGTTGCGCCAGGTGCTCTTCGGCAACGCCCGGTCCATGGTCGCGCACGCTCAGGGTGATCTGCTCGTTACCGCGCACAGCGGTGATCTCGATGGGCTGCCCCGGTGGGTTGAAGCGCAGGGCATTGCGCAACAGGTTATCCAGCGCACGCTCAATCAAGGTCGGCCAGCCTTGCAGGGTCAGGCCGGTTTCCTGATGGAGCTGGATCTGTTGCTCAGGCGCACTCAACTGAGCGTCCTTGTGCACGGCGTGTACCACCGCATCCACGTCCACCGGCTCGGCGCGGGTCTGTTCGGCATCAACACGGGCCAGTACCAGAATCTCGCTGATCAGCGCTTCCAGGCGATCGCACTCGCGCGTCAGGCGGGGCCACAAGGCCTGGCGATGTTCCGGCTCGGCGCGTTCGGCCAGGGCCAGGGCAATGCGTAAACGTGCCAGGGGCGAGCGCAATTCATGGGAGACATCGCGCAACAGCTGGCGCTGGCTGCCGATCAGGCTTTGCAGGCGCGAACCCATGCGGTTGAAATCGTTGGCCAGCACGCCGAATTCGTCACGCCGGTTGGCCAGTCGCGCCAGGCTGTTCTGTTGGTATGAGGTCTGGCCCAGGTCATGCACCGCGCTGCGCAAGCGGCTCAGCGGGCGGGTGATGGACAGTGTCACCAGCAAGCTGAACAAGGTCAGTACCACCAGGGCGATGCCGAGCGCGCTGAGGGGCCACATCAGGCTGTCGCGATGCCAGGCGTCCAGTTCCGGGTGCGGGATGCGGTAGATCAGCAGGTAGGTGTCACCGCTTTGCGCGCTGGTGTATTCCTCGGTCAGACGGCGCCAGGGCAGGCGCCGGTCGTCGTTGTTGCGACGCGCCTCGAACGCTGCAGCACGACGCGGAAAGGTCCCGGGGACCACCGCCTCGCCACTGTCGTTAAGCACCTGCACATCGATGTTGTAACGGTGCTTGCGGTGTTCCAGAAAATGCTGGGCAGCTTCCGGCCCTTGCTGTTCATAGCGCTCGGTCCAGGTCTGCGCCAGGGTGTTGAGGCCCGGATGGCGGCTCAGGATCCACGCGTCCTGGTTGAGCATGTGCCCGAGGAGAATCGACAGGCCGGCAACCAGGGCGATGGCTAGCCAGAAACTGGCCAGGATGCGCCAGAACAATGAACGCAAGGGAGGCTCCTTTTACGGCAAAAAGCCCGGCCTGCGCGAAGGCAGGCCGGGCGGATGGCTGACAGCTTACTGGGCCTTGGCAGCTTTTTCAGCTTTCCAGGTCTTGAACTCGTTCCATTCGGCGCGCTGGGCGGCACGCTCTTTTTGCAGCTCGTCGAACTTCTTCTGCTGGTCAGGCTTGAGCAGGGCGCGGATGTCGGCCTGGGTCTTGTCCTTCTTGGCTTGCAGCTCGTCTTTGAGCGCCTTCTGGTCGGCTGCCGGGAGTTTTTCCAGGTAGCGCTTGGTGATTTCCTGGCGGCCTTTCATCTGCTCGCCCATCAGCTTGCCGATTTGCTGGCGTTGTTCACGGCTCAGGTCCAGCTGGGCGAAAGGCGCGTCACCGCGGTGGTGATCGCCGTGGCGAGGGCCGCCTTCTGGCATGGCCATGGCGACGGTCGGTAGTGCGGCAGCGAACATCAGGGCGATAAGGGTCTTGCGCATGGTGTCTCTCCTTTCTGAGGCCGGTGGTTACCGGATGTGCTCAGTTTAGGGAGATCAAGGTCAATGGCGGTCAGGCAAGGGTAAAGCTTCGGTAAAGATGCCCGGACGCCGAACTGACATTACAGGCTGTAGTAATAGCCACGGCTGCGCAGGGCGACGATGCGCGGGCGACCGTCGGGATGTGGCCCGATCTTTTTGCGCAGGTTGCTGATATGCATGTCCAGGCTGCGGTCATACAGGGTGAGTTTGCGGCCCAGGGCGATTTGCGCCAGTTCCTGTTTGTCCAGCGGTTCACCTGGCTGGCGCAGCAGGGCTTCGAGCAAGCGGCTTTCCGAGAGGGTCAGGGTCAACTCGTGTTCGTCGATGCTGACAACGCCGCGTGCCGGGCTGAAGCACAGGTCACCGACTTCCAGCTGGCTCGGTGTGGCGTTGGGGTGGCTGCGGCGCAGTACCGCGCGCAAGCGTGCGGTCAGTTCACGTGGGTCGCAAGGCTTGGCCAGGTAGTCGTCGGCACCCAGCTCCAGGCCCAGGATGCGGTCCAGGGGTTCGCCACGGGCCGACAGCATGAGCACGGGCAGCTCGGCATGCTCGCTGCGCAGTTGCTTGAGCAGCTCCAGGCCGCTGCCATCGGGCAGCATCACATCCAGTACCACTGCGGCGGGGGGCTGCTCGCTCAAGGCCCGGCGGGCGCTCTGGCCGTCGTGGCAGGCACGTACCACGAAACCTTCCTGGCTCAGCCAGCTGCCGAGCAGCTCGCAGAGTTCCTGGTCATCATCAATCAGTAACAGCTCGCTCATGACTCACTCAATTCAACCATTGCCGACGCTTTCTGTGTCCGCCACTGGCAAAGATACCGCAGACTGCAGCCAACAGGGCAACTGCGCCACCAATCAGGAACCATTGTTGCTGGTCGGTGATCAGGCGTTCAGGCGCGCTGGCCTGGAGTTCCTTGAGTGCCATTTTAAGGCGCTGGTTTTCCTGGCGCAGGCGGGTGAGCTGGGCGCTTTCACGTTCGCTGTCGGCGTTGTGCAGTTGTTGGGCCAGCACGTCGCGCTGGCGCTCGCTTTCTTTCAGGCGTTGTTGCAGCTCGGTGATCTGGCTGCCGGCACTGAGCGACAGCGGCGTGCTGGCGGCAGCGGGTTCTTCGGCCAGGGCGAACGGGCTCAGCAACAACAGGCACAGCAGCAGGGACAACGGACCTTGACGCATGGGGACTCCTGATTCTCGTCGATTCGGCAGGTTGTCGGCTGCAAGACGAGAATAATGAGCAGTTACGTCAGTAAAAAGGGGGGGAGGCAGTGCGCAGCGAGGCGCACTGCCTGAAGCCTTTACGGCAGGACTTGCTTGAAAGGCTTGACCACGACGTTGGCGTAAACACCGGCGGCGATGTACGGGTCGGCATCGGCCCAGGCTTGCGCTGCGCTCAGGGAGTCAAATTCGGCAACGATCAGGCTGCCGCTGAAGCCGGCAGCGCCCGGGTCATTGCTGTCGATGGCCGGGTGTGGGCCGGCCAATACCACGCGGCCTTCGGCCTTGAGTTGCTGCAGGCGCTCCAGGTGAGCCGGGCGGGCGGCCAGGCGGGCGTCCAGGGAGTTGGCAACGTCGGTGGCGATGATTGCGTAGAGCATGTCAGTCCTCGTGCTTCGGGGTGGAAGGCGGTGTGGTGGGGTCGCTGTCGTGCAGGTGGCGCGACAGGTAGACACCCTGGCCCACCAGGAACAGTACGGTCATGCCCAGGCTGCCGAACACCTTGAAGTCGACCCAGAAGTCCTGGAAGGTGAAGGCAACAAACAGGTTGGCGGCGCCGCAGAACAGGAAAAACACGATCCAGGCCAGGTTCAGGCGTGTCCACACCCCGTCCGGCAGGGCAATGGCATGACCCATGATGCGTTTGATCAGCACCCGGTCGCCGACGAAGTGGCTACCGGCAAAGGCCAGGGCAAATAGCCAGTTGACCACCGGCGCCTTCCATTTGAGGAAGGTTTCGCTGTGGAAGGCCAGGGTCAGGCCGCCGAACACCAGACAGGCGACCAGCGTCAGCCACTGGCCCTTTTCCAGCTTGCGCTGGCGGATGAACAGGGCGCCGTAGACTACCAGCGAGCTGATGATCAACATCGCCGTGGCGCTGTAGATGCCACCCAGCTCGAAGCTGTGGCCGGCAAATTCTACGGACCGAGGATCGAGTTTGTAGACGATGAAAAACAGGAGCAGCGGGATGAAATCGATGAATTGTTTCACAGTGGCAGCCAGAAGCAGGATGTGACGGCATAATAACAAACATCAATGACAGCGAAAGCGCCTCCTATGAATGTTGATCTGCACTGCCACAGTACGGCCTCCGACGGCGCACTCTCGCCGACGGTTCTGGTCGAGCGGGCTTTTGAGCACGGCGTGCGGATGCTCTCGCTGACCGACCATGACACCCTCGAGGGCCAGCTCGAGGCGCGCGCCGCCGCCCAGGCACTGGGCATGCAGTGGGTCAGCGGCATTGAGCTGTCGTGCACCTGGGGCGGTGCCACCATCCATATATTGGGTTACAACTTTCCCCTGGATGCCGCGCCCTTGCTTGAAGCGGTCGAGTCGCTGCACCGCGGACGCTGGTTGCGCGCCGAAGAAATCGACCGGCGGTTGGGGCTCAAGGGCATGCCGGGGGCGCTGGACGGTGCTCGGGCCATTCAGCAGGAGCTGGGTGACAGCGGCAACGCGCCGGCGCGTCCGCATTTTGCCGAATACCTGGTGCGTGCAGGCCACGTAAAAGATCGCGCCGAAGCCTTTCGCAAGTGGCTGGGCGCCGGCAAGCTGGGGGACGTCAAACTGCATTGGCCAACCCTGGACGACACCGTACAGACGCTACGCAAGTCGGGGGCCTGGGTCAGCCTTGCGCATCCGATGCACTACGAATTAACACGCAGCAAGCGCCGCCGGCTGATTGCCGACTATATTCAAGCAGGCGGGCAGGCACTGGAAGTGGTCAATGGAATGATGCCGGCCGAGCAGGTGGGGACGATGTCCATCCTGACCCGTGAGTTCGGTCTGCTGGCAAGTGCTGGCAGTGACTTCCATGGCCCTGGCACCTGGGGTGAGATCGGTGTCTACCGGCCATTGCCAGAGGATCTGCCGCCCTTGTGGCGTCGATTCAAACATGAGCAGCCTATCGCGGCCGTCTGAACAGGAAGAGCACGTGAGTCAATTTTTCCAGATTCATGCGGAAAACCCGCAACCGCGCCTGATCAAACAGGCCGTGGAAATCATTCGCAAGGGCGGTGTAGTGGTCTATCCCACCGACTCCTCCTACGCCATGGGCTGTCAGATCGGCGACAAGAATGCCATTGAGCGCGTTCGTCGTTTGCGCCAGCTGGATAAAACCCACAACTTCACGTTGATCTGCTGCGACCTTTCGCAAATGGGTTTGTTTGCCAAGATCGACACCGGGATCTTCCGGCTGCTCAAGGCTCATATTCCCGGGCCCTACACCTTCATCCTCAACGGCACCCGCGAGGTGCCGCGGCTGCTGCTGCACGAAAAACGCCGCACGATCGGCCTGCGGGTGCCGCAGAACCCCATCTTGCTCGATCTGCTCAAAGAACTTGGCGAGCCGCTGATGAGCGTCAGCCTGATTTTGCCGGGCGATGAAGAGCCCATGACTGATCCGTATGAGATCCGCGAACGCCTGGAGAAGCACGTCGACCTGATCATCGACGGTGGCTACGGCGACCTCAAGGCGTCCACCATCATCGACCTGAGTGGCGATGAGCCCGAGGTGATCCGTGTCGGCTGCGGCGACCCTACCCCGTTCATGGTTGAAGCGTGAGTCAGACAACACCCGCCGAGGTGATTGCCGACCCGCAGGCTGGCGCCCAACAGGAACTGCCGCTGGTACTCGTGTATGGCGAGGCCATGACCGAAATGCCGGTGGATTTGTACATCCCGCCCGACGCGCTGGAGGTTTTCCTCGAAGCCTTCGAAGGCCCGCTGGACCTGTTGCTCTACCTGATCCGCAAGCAGAACGTCGACATTCTCGATATCCCGGTGGCCGAGATCACGCGCCAGTACATGGGCTATGTCGAGTTGATGAAAACCGTGCGCCTGGAGCTGGCGGCCGAGTACCTGGTGATGGCAGCGATGCTCGCCGAGATCAAATCGCGCATGCTCCTGCCGCGCTCGACCGAGGTTGAAGAGGAAGAGGGTGACCCGCGCGCCGAGCTGATCCGCCGCCTGCAGGAGTACGAACGCTTCAAGGCCGCTGCCGAAGGGATCGATGGCCTCAGCCGGGTGGGCCGCGAAATCATCGTGCCGCGGCTGGATGCGCCGCAGGCCAAGGCCCGCAAACTGTTGCCGGACGTCAGCCTGGAGGAGTTGCTGGTGTCGATGGCCGAAGTGCTGCGCCGGGGAGACCTGTTCGAAAGCCACCAGATCAGCCGTGAGGCGCTATCGACCCGAGAACGCATGAGCGAAGTGCTGGAGCGCCTCAAGGGCGGCGGTTTTGTCCCCTTCGTCGAGCTGTTTACCGCCGAGGAGGGCAAACTGGGTGTGGTGGTGACCTTTATGGCCATTCTTGAACTGGTGAAGGAATCCTTGATCGAACTGGTGCAAAATGCGCCTTTTGCGCCGATCCACGTCCGCGCCCGGGCCGAGTGACAACGAGCAACGCCATGAACCTGACTGATCCGCGCGACCTGGCGCCCTTGCTTGAAGCCTTTTTGCTGGCCAGCGGAAAGCCGCAATCGCTGGAGCGCCTGTTCGAGCTTTTCGAAGAGGCCGAGCGGCCTGAACCTGCCGTGTTCAAGAAAGCCCTCGAGGTGTTGCGCAAGTCGTGCAACGGCCGGGCCTTCGAGCTCAAGGAGGTCGCCTCGGGCTATCGCCTGCAAATTCGCGAAGATTACGCCCCCTGGGTAGGGCGACTGTGGGAAGAACGGCCGCAGCGTTACTCGCGGGCGCTGCTCGAAACCATGGCCTTGATCGCCTATCGCCAGCCGATTACCCGTGGCGAGATCGAAGACGTTCGGGGCGTGGCGGTGAACAGCAACATCATCAAGACCTTGCTGGAGCGCGAGTGGATTCGCATCGTCGGCTACCGCGAAGTGCCGGGTAAACCGGCGATGTTCGCTACCACCAAGGCGTTTCTCGATCATTTCAACCTGAAGAACCTCGACGACCTGCCGGCCCTGGCCGACTTGCGCGAGATGGAACCGGAGCCTGTGCTGGAACTCGATGATGCGCCGGTGCCGGCTCACCTTCAGGCGCTTGCCGATGAAAGTGCCGAACCCGCAGAGCCTCGGGAAGAAACCAGCTTCCGTACCTTGCTGGTCGAGCTTGATTCCATGGAGGAGGGCCTCAAGACCGACTTTGACGACTTGCTCGACGCATCGCCTGCGGTCGACGACGCCGAAGTGCTGGATGTTGAGCCCGAGCCCGAGTCGCCACGTCAGTAATCAGTACCCTTCGGGCGGATTTACCCGGCGGCCACAAGAATTTCAGCTAGTCTCAGGTGCGCTTCAGGCGTGATCAGCGTATGATTCGCGACCTTTTTGGCGCAAGTTCGCCCAATCAGTATTCAATTCTTACACCGGGAGGTGCCCAGATGAGTGATAAAGACCTGCAAGAAACCCAACCGTTGCCGCCATCAGGCGAGAAACTGCAAAAAGTTCTCGCGCGTATCGGCGTGGGCTCGCGTCGTGACGTTGAGGCCTGGATCAGCCAGGGCCGCATCAAGGTCAACGGCAAGGACGCTACCCTCGGCCAGCGTGTCGACCTGCATGACGCCATTTCGGTCGATGGCCGCCTGATCAAGCGTGAAGAGTCTGCCGAGACCGTGCGCCGGGTGATCATGTACAACAAACCCGACGGCGAGATCTGCACCCGTGACGACCCGGAAGGCCGTCCGACCGTGTTTGACCGCCTGCCACGGCCGAAAGAAGGCCGCTGGATCAACATCGGGCGCCTGGACATCAACACCACCGGTTTGCTGATGTTTACCACCGACGGTGAGCTGGCCAACCGCCTGATGCACCCTTCCTATGAGATGGACCGCGAATACGCGGTACGGGTACGCGGCGAAGTCGACGAAGACATGATTGCCCGCCTCAAGGCCGGTGTTGTCCTTGAAGACGGCCCGGCGCGTTTCACCGACATCCAGGAAGCGCCTGGCGGTGAAGGTTTCAACCACTGGTACCACTGCGTGGTAATGGAAGGTCGTAACCGTGAAGTACGTCGCCTGTGGGAATCCCAGGGCCTGGTGGTCAGCCGTCTGAAGCGCGTGCGTTTCGGTCCGGTGTTCCTGAACTCCGACCTGCCGATGGGCCGCTGGCGCGAAATGAGCCAGCAGGAAGTGGATATCCTGGCGGCTGAAGTCGGTCTGACGCCGGTGGCGATGCCGACCCTGAACCACAAGTCCAAGGACAAGCTGGAGCGCTTGCAGCGTAAATCCACCCGTCCTATGGGCCGTGGCGAGCGTGTGCGTACTCTGCGTCCGGCGCAGGACGCTGCTGCGGCAGGCGAGCGCCCGGCACGTCAGCCGCGCGGTGGTGAAGCCGAGCGTCCGGCGCGTCAGCCACGTGGCGGCGAAACCGAGCGTCCAGCGCGTCAACCGCGTGGTGGTGAGGGCGAGCGTCCTGCGCGCCAGCCACGTGGCGAAGCGCCGCGCAAAGATGCCGGGCGTGGTCGTAGCACCGTCGCCGAGCGTCCTAGCGAGATGAACAAGCGTGACAAGCCGGCGCCCAAGCGTCCGGGCAGCACACGCAACAAGCCTCGCCCGTAAGCGGTTCTGCGGTCCGGTTAAAAAGCCAACCTTCGGGTTGGCTTTTTTTTGCCTGAAAAAACATTGTCTTACGAACGGTAGTGCGCACCGTGGAAAGTTTTCAGACCGCCTTGTAAATAAATCCTTACAAAAATACCCGCCCTGCATGGATGTTTACGCAGTCCGCCGCCACTGTAAACAGAACTTGCCGCAAAACCTGCGGCGCCAGCATTTACGCGCACGTCAAGTGCTTGCTCGCCGGTCCCCGGGGCGGTGATATGTGCGCATTGCCGAGTGCAAAGCCGGGCCGGAGAGCCGGGCATTCAATAAGAACAAATGGAGGCGCCATGTACGCCGATTACCTCCCCAGGCTTCATTCTTTCCTCAGGAACGCTGCGTTTTGTCGTCGGACATTTACGCAACGTGTTGACCCCTGCGCGTCAGCAGGGGTATACAATGCGCCGCGTTTTACCTGTGACCCCAATGCGTACCGCGCACTCTTGCTGACACCCGGCTGATTTCCCCACGGCTTTTGCCCTGGAAGGGCAGCAGTTGTCCAAGATCCTCAAGGTAACCACCTTGTTAATTCCGCTGCGCCACGAGCGCGGTGGGTCCGATCCCGTCACAGATAAAAACAACGCAGGTGACTTCGTTCATGAGTGGACAAAACACGCATTCAGGCGAGCTGAAACGCGGCCTGAAAAATCGCCATATCCAGTTGATAGCCCTGGGCGGTGCAATTGGTACCGGCCTGTTCCTGGGCTCGGCCGGCGTGATGAAATCGGCGGGTCCGTCGATGATTCTGGGTTATGCGATCTGTGGCTTCATCGCCTTCATGATCATGCGCCAGCTGGGCGAAATGATCGTCGAAGAGCCGGTGGCCGGTTCGTTCAGTCACTTTGCCCACAAATATTGGGGTGGTTTCGCAGGTTTCCTGTCCGGCTGGAACTGCTGGGTGCTGTACATCCTGGTGGGCATGTCGGAGCTGACGGCTGTCGGCAAGTACGTGCACTACTGGTGGCCGGAGATTCCGACCTGGGCATCGGCAGCGGCTTTCTTCATCCTGATCAACGCGATCAACCTGGCCAACGTCAAGGTGTTCGGCGAGGCTGAGTTCTGGTTTGCGATCATCAAGGTGCTGGCCATCGTCGGCATGATTGCCCTGGGCAGCTACCTGCTGGTCAGCGGCAGCGGTGGCCCGCAGGCTTCGGTCAGCAACCTGTGGGAGCATGGTGGCTTCTTCCCGAACGGGGTGAGCGGCCTGGTCATGGCACTGGCGATCATCATGTTTTCCTTTGGCGGCCTGGAAATGCTCGGTTTCACCGCCGCTGAAGCAGACAAGCCGAAGACCGTGATCCCGAAAGCGATCAACCAGGTGATCTACCGTATCCTGATTTTCTACATCGGCGCCCTGGTCGTGCTGCTGTCGCTGACCCCGTGGGACAGCCTGGTGAGCAGCCTTGACGCCTCGGGCGGCACCTATGGCGCAAGCCCGTTCGTTCAGGTGTTCTCGCTGCTGGGTAGCGATGTGGCGGCGCATATCCTCAACTTCGTGGTGCTGACGGCGGCGCTGTCGGTGTACAACAGCGGCACCTACTGCAACGCCCGTATGCTCTACGGCATGGCCGAGCAAGGCGATGCGCCGGCGGGTCTGGCGAAGATCGACAAGCGCGGTGTACCGGTACGTTCGATCCTGGCGTCGGCCGCCGTGACCCTGGTGGCGGTGCTGCTCAACTACTTCATGCCGCATCATGCGCTGGAGCTGCTGATGTCGCTGGTGGTTGCGGCGCTGGTAATCAACTGGGCGATGATCAGCTACTCGCACCTGAAGTTCCGCCAGCACATGGACAAGACCGGCCAGAAGCCGCTGTTCAAGGCGCTGTGGTACCCCTACGGCAACTACATTTGCCTGGCGTTCGTGGTGCTGATCCTGGGCATCATGCTGATGATCCCGGGTATCCAGATGTCGGTGTACGCGATTCCGGTGTGGCTGCTGGTGATGTTTGCCTGCTACGGCCTCAAGGGCAATCGCCACGCCCGTCGCATCAAAAAGCCAGAGGCTGCGGCAACCAAGTAACGCGCAGCCTTTGACCAGAAAGCCCGGCCTGTGCGCCGGGCTTTTTGTTTTTGCGGTATCCTCAAGGCCTTATCAGGCCCGTGACCCATGTTGATCATTTCCAATACCGTGCAGATTCCCGACCAGGAGATCGAGCTGAATGCCATTCGCGCCCAAGGTGCCGGCGGACAGAACGTCAACAAGGTCTCCAGTGCCATGCACCTGCGTTTTGACAGCCAGGCTTCCTCGTTGCCGCCGTTCTACAAGGAACGCTTGCTGGCCCTGCGCGACAGCCGCATTACCCGTGACGGTGTGATCGTCATCAAGGCCCAGCAATACCGTACTCAGGAACAGAATCGCGCCGATGCACTGGAGCGTCTGCGCGAGCTGATTGTGTCGGCGGTAAAGGTAGAGAAGGCGCGTCGCCCGACGCGACCGACCCTGGGCTCGAAAACCCGGCGCCTGGACACCAAGAGCAAGCGCGGGGCGATCAAGGCCGGGCGTGGCAAGATCGAGTACTAGGGCTACTCGCGCGGCCGAGGGTGCAGCCGTGCCTGGCGATACAGGTACAGGCTCAGCAGCAGGCCGCACAGGGCTGCAATCGCTGCGAACAGGAAAATCGAGCCGAAGCCGAAACCGGCAGCAATCGCACCGGCCAGTGGTCCGGTGATCCCCAGGGACAGGTCGATGAACAACGAGTAGGCTCCCACGGCGGCGCCACGATTGGAGGCGGGCACCAGGTTCACCGCCTCTACACCGAGGGCCGGAAACACCAGTGAAAAACCGAAGCCACTGAGTGCGGCCCCTGCCAGCGCCAGTTCGGCGGACGGTGCCAGCCAGAGCAGCAGCAAGCCGGCGGTCTCCACTGACAGGCAGGCGATGGCGACGCGATAACCGCCGATACGGTTGATCAGGTTGCCGAACAGCAGGCGTGCGCCGATAAAGCAGGCGCCGAACAGGCTCAGGCACAGTGCCGCGTTGTTCCAGGCATGGCTGGCGTAGTACAGGGTAATGAACGTGGCGATGGTGCCGAAGCCGATCGAGCCCAGCGCCAGGCCGGCACCATGGCCAAATACACGCCCGAGTACATGCATGAACGGCAAGCGTTCGCCGGCGACAATGGGGGCAGCCGTTTTGGGCCAGGCCAGTGCCAGGCCCAGCAGGCACAGGGCGACGATGCTTGCACCCATGCTCCACAAGCCGAACTGTTGCACCAGCACTACGCCCAGCGGTGCGCCAATCGCCAGCGCGCCGTAGCTGGCAATGCCGTTCCAGGAGATCACCTTGGCGGTGTGTTGCGCGCCCACTCGGCCAATGCCCCAGCCAATCGAACCGGAACCTACCAGGCTTTCGGCGCTGCCGAGGATCAGGCGACCGACCAGCAAGCTGCCCAGGCACAGCCAGGGGGCATGCTCAAGCCAGGCAGAAAGCAGCATGAATACGCCACTCAATCCGCAACCCGCCAGGCCATAAAGTACAGCACGCTTGCTGCCAAGGTTGTCGATGATGCGGCTGGCGTAAGGCCGGCTGAGCAGGGTGGCCAGGTACTGCACACTGATCACCAGGCCAGCGACCACGGCGCCAAAGCCCAGGTTGTTATGCACGTAACCGGGCAGAACGGCCAGAGGGATGCCGATGTTCAGGTAGCCGATGAAGGTGAAGAGGACGATGGAGACGACTTGCAGGGTGACCGCAAGGGGACGCGGTGAGTCGGGCATGAGGGGCTTTCGTCGCTGAGGGCTTCTTGACAGTGTGAAAACGTATTGGCGAGGGAGTCCCGGCATCAAGCGTTTTCACACAGTCTGATCGGTGCGCGGTTATTCCTGGTCGGCGCTGGGAGTTTCGTCGCCGTCGTGATCAGCCTGGGCTGGTTCGGCGCTGTGGGTGGCAGTTGACTGCTCTTCTGGAGTCAGGCTTGGGAAGGGAAAGTTCGGGATTTCATGCATCTCGTCGTTCCTCGCAAGTGTGTGGAAAGGCTGCGCAAGGCGCGCAATGGCTCATAAAAAGCCAGTGCAGGATACAGGAGTCTGGATGACAGTATGAATTTTCCTGCTTAATGGCCATCATCCGGCCGAGCCGCATTCGAAATGCGACCGGCCGGGTGAGGATTTCAGCGGCAGACGTCAGCGATGGCGGCAGCCAGTGCGCCCAGGCGCGCAGCATCGGCACCGGCGATGTTCGCCCGACCCGTACCGACCATGTACACACTGTGACGTTCACGCAATTGCCTGACCTGCTCCGGCGACAGCCCGGTGTAGGAGAACATGCCGCGTTGCGCGGCAATGTGGGCAAAGCGTTCGCTAAGGCCGTGCGGCGCCAGTGCCTCGACAAGGCCCACGCGCAGCTCGGCAATGCGCTGGCGCATGGCTTCGACTTCTTCGCTCCACAGCTTCTTCAGCATGGCATCACCGAGAATCTCGGCAACCACCGCTGCGCCATGGTCTGGTGGCGTCGACCACAGGTTGCGCGCCAGCAGCGCCAGCTGACTGCGCACGTCCAGCAGCTTTTCGGCGTCGTGGGTGCACACCAGCAGCGCGCCGGTGCGATCACGGTAGAGGCCGAAGTTCTTCGAGCAGGAACTGGTGATGAGCAGCTCGGGGAGTTCGCTGGCGAACAACCGCACCGCCCAGGCATCTTCTTCCAGGCCGTCACCGAAGCCCTGGTAGGCGAAGTCGATCAGCGGCAGCAACTGTCGGCGACGCACCACCTCCAGCACTGCGCGCCAGTCATTCTGCGACAGGTCGAACCCGGTCGGGTTGTGGCAGCAGGCATGCAATAGCACCACGTCGCCCACAGGCGCCGCCTCCAGCGCTTCCAGCATGCCGGCGACGTTCAGGCGGTTGTCTGTGCCCACGTAGGGGTAATGGCTGACCTTGAGGCCGGCAGTGGCGAAGATGGTTTCGTGGATCGGCCAGGTCGGGTCGCTCAACCAGATGCCGCGGCCCGGCAGGCAGTGCGCGATGAACTCGGCTGCCAGGCGCAATGCCCCGGTACCACCCGGTGTCTGGGTGGCACCGACGCGCTTGTCGGCCAGCAGCGGTGAGCCATTGCCCAGCACCAGTTCGCTGATCAGGCGGCCGAAGTCGGCATCGCCGTGACCGCCGACATAGCTCTTGCTGGTTTGCCGGTCGAGCAGGCGCTGCTCTGCATGTTTGACGGCTGCAGGAATCGGCGTCAGGCCCTGTTCATCCTTGAACACGCCGACACCCAGGTCGAACTTCTGGGGGTTGCTGTCTTTGGCATAAGCCTCCATCAGCCCCAGAATCGGATCGCCAGGTACGCGCCCGATTGCGCCGAAGTGCATTACTTGCGGCCTTCGGCGGTGCTGGCAACCTCGTCGGTGCGCGCGGCCATGATGAAGTCGTTGCGGTGCAGGCCTTTGATCGAGTGGCTCCACCAGGTCACGGTGACTTTGCCCCACTCGGTCAGCAGGCCAGGGTGATGGCCTTCAGCTTCGGAGATTTCGCCGACGGCGTTGGTAAAGGCCAGGGCGTGCTTGAAGTTTTTGAACAGGAAGACTTTTTCCAGCTGCATGATGCCGTCACGGACTTCGATGTTCCAATCCGGGATCTGCTTGATCAGTACCGGCAGTTCTTCGTCGCTGACCTGAGGGGCATCGGCGCGGCAGGCTTCGCAGTGGGCTTGGTTCAAGGCGTTCATAAGGTTTTCCGCAAGTGGTTTGTTATTGGTTTGCAAGGTGGCTCAGGCAGCAACCTTAGGTGGGAATTTTGGCGCGTGCAGGCCCATTTTCATCGCGGTGTGGACCATGCCCATGATGTCTTCGTGGGCCAGGTCGAACAGGCGCTTGAGGTTCGGCAGGGCGAAATACAGCGGCTGCAGGATGTCGATGCGATACGGCGTGCGCATGGCTTCCAGCGGGTCGAAGGCCTGGTGCTCAGGTTCATCGGACAGGCTGTAAACAGTTTCTTTTGGCGATGACAGAATGCCGCCACCGTAGATCTTGCGGCCCTGCGGGGTATCGACCAGGCCGAACTCGATGGTCATCCAGTACAGGCGGGCGAGGTACACGCGCTCTTCTTTGGTGGCCTTGAGGCCGAGCTTGCCGTAGGTGTGGGTGAACTCGGCGAACCAGGGGTTGGTCAGCAGCGGGCAGTGGCCGAAGATTTCGTGGAAGATGTCTGGCTCTTGCAGGTAGTCGAGCTCTTCTTCGGTGCGAATGAACGTCGCCACCGGGAAGCGCTTGCTGGCCAGCAGTTCAAAGAAGGTCTGGAACGGAATCAGCGCCGGAACCCGGGCGACTTGCCAGCCGGTGGTGGCGCCCAGCACTTTGTTGATCTCGCCCAGCTGCGGGATGCGATCGTGCGGCAGGCCCAGTTGCTCGATGCCGTCCAGGTATTCCTGGCACGCACGGCCCTCGATCACTTTCAGTTGGCGGGTAATCAGGGTATTCCACACCGCATGTTCCTGCTGCGGGTAGTCGATTAAACCCTGCGCATCGGGCTCGCGAGCCACGTATTGCGTCTGTTTCATACTGCTCTCCTGCTGAGGGCCGTTCTTGTTATGAGTACAAGCGATTGCCTTAAGAAATAGCGCGCGGCGCGAGGCTTTGCATCGCTTCGCGGTCTGGCTGGCAGGGTTTGGCGGGGCTTTTTCGTAACGAATATTTTACGAAATCAGTCAGGGTCCGAAAATCCGAGGGGTGTCGGCGCTCGATTTCCGGCTTTTTGTCACGTAATCTTTACAAATAATCTGTCGGCTCGGTAAATCAATGCCTGCCTGACCGCTGTCAGCACGCGTTCCAGACCTATTTGTAGGACATTTCATGCGTATCAAAGTGCATTGCCAAAACCGCATCGGCATTCTGCGCGACATCCTCAATTTGCTGGTTGAGTACGGCATCAACGTCGCCCGCGGCGAGGTGGGTGGCGAGCACGGCAATGCCATCTACCTGCACTGCCCGAACCTGATCAACCTGCAGTTCCAGGCTTTGCGGCCCAAGTTCGAGTCGATTGCCGGTGTGTTCGGGGTCAAGCGTGTGGGCTTGATGCCCAGCGAACGCAGGCACATGGAGCTCAATGCGTTGCTCGGTGCGCTGGATTTTCCGGTGCTGTCGATCGATATGGGCGGCTCCATTGTTGCGGCCAACCGGGCGGCGGCGCAGTTGCTCGGGGTGCGGGTGGACGAGGTGCCGGGCATTCCGTTGTCGCGTTATGCCGAAGACTTTGACCTGCCCGAGCTGGTGCGGGCCAACAAGTCGCGGATCAACGGCCTGCGGGTAAAGGTCAAGGGCGATGTGTTTCTCGCGGATATCGCCCCGCTGCAATCGGAGCATGACGACAGTGAAGCCCTGGCCGGCGCGGTATTGACCCTGCACCGGGCCGACCGCATTGGCGAGCGCATCTACAACGTGCGCAAGCAGGAGCTGCGCGGTTTCGACAGCATCTTCCAGAGTTCGCGGGTGATGGCTGCGGTGGTTCGCGAGGCGCGCCGTATGGCGCCGCTGGATGCACCGCTGCTCATTGAAGGTGAAACCGGGACGGGCAAAGAACTGCTGGCTCGCGCCTGTCACCTCGCCAGTCCGCGTGGGCAGGCACCGTTGATGGCACTCAACTGCGCCGGCCTGCCGGAATCCATGGCAGAAACCGAATTGTTTGGTTACGGCCCGGGGGCATTCGAAGGGGCGCGGGCCGAAGGCAAGCTCGGTTTGCTGGAGCTGACCGCTGGCGGCACCCTGTTCCTTGATGGGGTAGGGGAAATGAGCCCGCGCTTGCAGGTCAAGTTGCTGCGCTTTCTGCAGGACGGTTGCTTTCGCCGTGTTGGCAGTGACGAGGAGGTGTACCTGGATGTGCGGGTCATCTGTGCCACCCAGGTCGACTTGTCTGAGCTGTGCGCGCGTGGCGAGTTTCGCCAGGACCTTTACCACCGCCTGAACGTGCTGTCGCTGCATATTCCGCCACTGCGCGAGTGCCTGGATGGCCTGCAGCCGCTGGTTGAGCATTTTCTCGACCAGGCCAGCCGCCAGATCGGTTGCCCGTTACCGCGCCTGGCGCCGGCCGCCATGGAGCGGCTGAGCCAGTACCACTGGCCGGGTAATGTGCGTCAGCTGGAAAACGTATTGTTCCAGGCGGTTTCGCTGTGTGATGGCGGGGTGGTCAAGAGTGAACACATACGTTTGCCCGACTACGGCGCGCGTCAACCGTTGGGCGAGTTTTCCCTGGACGGTGATCTGGGCGATATTGTCGGACGCTTTGAAAAAGCGGTGCTGGAACAATTGATGAGCGAATTTCCCAGCAGTCGGGCGCTTGGAAAGCGGCTGGGTGTTTCGCATACCACGATCGCCAACAAGTTGCGCGAACATGGCGTGGGCAAGTCGGTTGAATAACGGCGTTTAGTTGCAGTATTTGCGTCGCGGGATATTTAAAGCACACGTAGTAAATTTGAACCGCGCGCCTCGGTCTTGAATGATCGAGGCGCGGCGAGCGGTAATCTGCAGATTAGCCGTTGGAGCAACCGTTGCCCATCACACGGTACTCGAGAATATGGCGCTGGCCCTGCGAGTCCTCGTAGGTCATGCGGGCAGGGACGACTTCGCAGACGTTTGGAACTTCGCTCATGGAAATGACTTTGGCGATGTCCAGATGCTGCGAGTAACTGTACTGTTCAACCGGAATTTGCTCGGCGCCACCGTTTGCAACTTCGTCGGCCATCGCCACGCTGCAAAGACTGCCAAGTACCAATACCAGTAAAGCTTTCATTTTTCGTTTACCTGTCTAAGGTCGTAAGGGGGCACGTAGCGCTTGTGGCGCCACGTGTACAACTAAAGTTCAACTATCACAGTTATCGCGGGATTAACGGCCTTCGTGGGGGCTGTAACAAGAAGTTAATCGCGTTGCCGTTGCTGGCGGTGTGAATTTTAGGGGTGGCCACCTGCCTTAAACAGATGACGTTTTGATAAACACTGTTGGCAAAAACTGTAACAATCGCCTTTTTGCGCATTCGCGAAATTATTTTTCCGGCGCTGATGCCCGGTCTTGAGCCTGCGGTCAAGTGCATGGGTGCAAATGGGGTCGGAGTTACTACCAACGTCGAATGGCCCATGAGGTCTGGTACAGTTACAACGAGGTCATACAAAAACAACTATTACACCGAGGTAGATAAAGATGAGTGCGGCTCCCCTGTACCCCGTTCGTCCCGAGGTTGCGGCCACTACGCTGACTGATGAGGCGACCTACAAGGCCATGTACCAGCAGTCGGTTATCAACCCGGACGGCTTCTGGCGTGAGCAGGCGCAGCGCCTGGACTGGATCAAGCCCTTTACCAAGGTCAAGCAGACCTCCTTCGACGACCACCATGTCGATATCAAATGGTTTGCCGATGGCACTCTGAACGTCTCCTACAACTGCCTTGACCGCCACCTCGCCGAGCGTGGTGATCAGGTCGCAATCATCTGGGAAGGCGACGACCCTTCCGAACACCGCAACATCACCTATCGCGAGCTGCACGAAGAAGTGTGCAAATTCGCCAACGCCTTGCGCGGCCAGGACGTGCACCGTGGCGACGTGGTGACCATCTACATGCCGATGATTCCCGAGGCCGTGGTGGCCATGCTGGCCTGTGCCCGTATCGGCGCAATCCACTCGGTGGTCTTCGGTGGCTTTTCGCCCGAGGCCCTGGCCGGGCGCATCATCGACTGCAAATCGAAAGTGGTGATCACCGCCGACGAAGGTCTGCGTGGTGGCCGTCGCACGCCGCTCAAGGCCAATGTTGATCTGGCCCTGACCAACCCGGAAACCGCCAGTGTGCAGAAGATCATCGTGTGCAAGCGCACCGGTGGCGACATTGCCTGGCACCAGCACCGTGACATCTGGTACGAAGACCTGATGAAGGTTGCTTCGAGCCACTGTGCACCGAAAGAAATGGGTGCCGAAGAAGCCCTGTTCATCCTTTACACCTCCGGCTCCACCGGCAAGCCCAAGGGCGTGCTGCACACCACCGGCGGCTACATGGTCTACGCCGCGCTGACTCACGAGCGGGTGTTCGACTACCGTCCGGGTGAAGTCTACTGGTGCACCGCCGACGTCGGCTGGGTCACCGGTCACAGCTACATTGTCTACGGCCCGCTGGCCAACGGCGCGACCACCGTGCTGTTTGAAGGGGTGCCGAACTACCCGGACATCACTCGCGTGTCGAAGATCATCGACAAGCACAAGGTCAACATCCTCTACACCGCGCCGACTGCGATCCGCGCAATGATGGCCGAAGGTCAGGCCGCTGTGGCCGGTGCCGATGGCTCCAGCCTGCGCCTGCTCGGTTCGGTGGGCGAGCCGATCAACCCGGAAGCCTGGAACTGGTACTACCAGACCGTCGGCAAAGAACGCTGCCCGATCGTCGATACCTGGTGGCAGACCGAAACCGGTGGCGTGCTGATCAGCCCGTTGCCAGGCGCCACTGCACTCAAGCCGGGTTCGGCGACGCGTCCGTTCTTCGGTGTGGTGCCAGCGCTGGTCGACAACCTGGGCAACCTGATCGACGGCCCGGCTGAAGGCAACCTGGTGATTCTGGATTCGTGGCCGGGCCAGTCGCGTTCGCTGTATGGCGATCACGACCGCTTCGTCGACACCTACTTCAAGACCTTCCGTGGCATGTACTTCACCGGTGACGGCGCGCGTCGCGATGAAGACGGCTACTACTGGATCACCGGCCGGGTTGACGACGTGCTCAACGTGTCCGGGCACCGTATGGGTACCGCCGAAATCGAAAGCGCCATGGTTGCCCACCCGAAAGTGGCCGAGGCTGCTGTTGTGGGTGTGCCGCATGACATCAAGGGGCAGGGCATCTATGTCTACGTCACCCTCAACGGTGGCGAGGAGCCGAGCGAGGCGCTGCGTCTGGAGCTGAAAAACTGGGTGCGCAAGGAGATCGGCCCGATTGCTTCGCCGGATGTCATCCAGTGGGCGCCAGGCCTGCCCAAGACGCGTTCGGGCAAAATCATGCGGCGTATCCTGCGCAAGATTGCCACGGCCGAGTACGATGCCCTGGGTGATATCTCGACCCTGGCTGACCCAAGTGTGGTCCAGCACTTGATCGATACACACAAGTCGATGAACCTGGCCTCGGCCTGACGCTAGTGCTGGCTCCTATGCTGCCAGTAGGAGCCAGGCTTGCCGGCGATGGCCGCGCAGCAGCCCTGCGACCGCTGCGCGCTCGATCGCAGGCTGCGCCAGCTCCCACGCTCAAAAAGGCCCCGCCAGCGGGGCTTTTTGCTACCTGTTACGTCAATAACCATCGGTAACCTTTTCTGTCACCGCGTGCGCGCAAAAACGGGGCAAAGGGGAACGAATGCGCCGGTTGTTGAGGAATTTTCCGTTCTGTCATTGGCTTCTGGCACGCTACACTTGCCGGATTAGAAGGCTTTGCCAATAATAGGCCCGTTTATTGCTTCGTTGATTGGTTATTTGTCTTTTGCTTTTGCATATCTCGCGAAAGCTGTCAATATCTCCGCCCCCGCGTTCCTGCGCTTCTATAACTAGTTGTCGCATTGAGGAAATATCGGCTTCGGAGCTGTCGCTAAAATGCCGATCACTCGCTCGTGGCGTTCGACCTTCGTCGACCCTGCGCAGCTCGCGTTGTACCCATTCGCATATCAGGCTGTTTACGCGCTGCCTGCTATTGCCCTTTACCGATGGAGTTCCAGATGAAGAAACTCGCACTGCTTGGCGCATTGGCGCTATCTGTGTTTTCCCTGGCAGCGCTGGCTGATGAGAAACCGTTGAAAATCGGTATCGAGGCCGCCTACCCACCGTTCGCTTCGAAAGCCCCGGATGGCAGTATCGTCGGCTTCGACTACGACATCGGTAACGCCTTGTGCGAAGAGATGAAGGTCAAGTGCACCTGGGTCGAACAAGAGTTCGACGGCCTGATCCCGGCACTGAAAGTGCGCAAGATCGACGCTATCCTCTCGTCGATGTCGATCACCGAAGACCGCAAGAAGTCCGTGGACTTCACCGGCAAGTACTACCTGACCCCGGCACGCCTGGTGATGAAGGACGGGACCACCGTCAGCGACAGCCTGGTTGAGCTCAAGGGCAAGAAAATCGGCGTGCAGCGTGGATCGATCCATGACCGTTTTGCCAAAGAAGTCCTGGCTCCTCAGGGCGCGACTATCGTTCCTTACGGCACCCAGAACGAAATCTACCTGGATGTCGCTGCCGGTCGCCTGGATGGCACCGTGGCCGATGCTACGCTGCTCGAAGATGGCTTCCTGAAAACTGACGCCGGCAAGGGCTACGCCTTCGTCGGTCCGGCCTTCACCGACGCCAAGTACTTCGGTGACGGTATCGGTATTGCTGTGCGCAAGGGTGACAAGGCCAACCTCGATCGTCTGAACGCTGCCATCGCGGCCATCCGCGCCAATGGTAAGTACAAGCAGATCCAGGACAAGTACTTCAACTTCGACATCTACGGCCCCGAAGCCAAGTAAATCGTCGACGTTTCACCTGTGTAATGGTGCAAGCAGCAGAGGCTCTGAGGTTTGCACCATTTTTTCATCCCTAAGGTCGAGGACCTCATCATGTTGAAAGGCTACGGGGCAGTTATCCTCGACGGCGTGTGGCTTACGCTGCAGCTTGCCTTGTCGTCCATGGCCCTGGCCATTGTACTCGGCCTTATCGGTGTGGCCCTGCGCCTGTCGCCCGTGCGCTGGCTGGCATGGCTGGGTGACCTGTATTCCACGGTGATCCGCGGGATTCCCGATCTGGTATTGATCCTGCTGATTTTCTACGGCGGTCAAGACCTGCTTAACCGCGTCGCACCGCTGCTCGGTTATGACGATTACATCGACCTCAATCCGCTGATGGCGGGAATTGGCACCCTGGGCTTCATTTTTGGCGCCTACCTCTCGGAAACTTTTCGCGGTGCCTTCATGGCCATTCCCAAAGGGCAGGCCGAAGCCGGCGTGGCCTATGGCATGAGCAACCTGCAAGTTTTCTTCCGGGTCATGGTGCCGCAGATGATTCGCCTGGCAATTCCCGGTTTCACCAACAACTGGCTGGTCCTGACCAAGGCGACGGCACTGATCTCGGTGGTCGGCCTGCAGGACATGATGTTCAAGGCCAAGCAGGCGGCCGATGCCACCCGCGAACCTTTCACCTTCTTCCTGGCGGTTGCGGCGCTGTACCTGGTGATCACCAGTGTCTCGCTGCTGGCCCTGCGTTACCTTGAGAAGCGCTACTCGGTTGGCGTAAAGGCGGCTGATCTATGATTTTTGACTACAACGTCATCTGGGAAGCGCTGCCCCTGTACCTCGGCGGGCTGTTGACGACCCTCAAGCTGTTGGCGCTGTCGCTGTTTTTCGGCCTGCTGACGGCGATCCCGCTCGGCCTGATGCGGGTTTCCAAGCAGCCGCTGGTCAACCTGATCGCCTGGCTTTACACCTACGTGATCCGCGGCACGCCGATGCTGGTTCAGCTGTTTCTGATCTACTACGGGCTGGCCCAGTTCGAGGCGGTGCGCGAGAGCTTCCTGTGGCCGTGGCTGTCCAGCGCGACCTTCTGTGCGTGCCTGGCTTTTGCCATCAACACCAGCGCCTACACCGCAGAAATCATTGCCGGTAGCCTCAAGGCCACGCCCCACGGCGAGATTGAAGCCGCCAAGGCCATGGGCATGTCACGGGTCAAGATGTACCGTCGCATCCTGCTGCCTTCGGCTCTGCGCCGGGCGCTGCCGCAGTACAGCAACGAAGTGATCATGATGCTGCAGACCACCAGCCTGGCGTCGATCGTTACCCTGATCGACATCACCGGTGCAGCGCGGACGGTCAACGCCCAGTATTACCTGCCGTTCGAAGCCTACATCACCGCCGGCGTGTTCTACCTGTGCCTGACGTTCATTCTGGTGCGCCTGTTCAAGCTGGCCGAGCGCCGCTGGCTCGGCTACCTGGCGCCGCGCAAGCACTGAGGCCTGCGCCAACTTTTTCGCCCTGGGCGTTAGCTCAAGACTGACTGCTTTGTGAGAATCGACAGCATGTACAAACTCGAAATCCAAGATCTGCATAAACGCTACGGCAGTCACGAAGTGCTCAAGGGTGTATCCCTGGCCGCCAAGGCGGGCGATGTGATCAGCATCATCGGCTCCAGTGGTTCGGGCAAAAGTACCTTCCTGCGCTGCATCAACCTGCTTGAGCAGCCGCACGCGGGCAAAATCCTGCTCAACAACGAAGAGCTCAAGCTGGTTGCCAACAAGGATGGCGCGCTCAAGGCCGCCGATCCCAAGCAGTTGCAGCGCATGCGCTCGCGCCTGTCGATGGTGTTCCAGCACTTCAACCTGTGGTCGCACATGACGGCACTGGAAAACATCATCGAAGCGCCGGTGCATGTGTTGGGTATGTCGAAGAAGGATGCGCTGGAGAAAGCCGAGCACTACCTGGCCAAAGTCGGCGTTTCCCATCGCAAGGATGCTTACCCTGGGCACATGTCCGGCGGTGAGCAGCAGCGTGTGGCGATTGCCCGTGCACTGGCGATGGAGCCGGAAGTGATGTTGTTCGACGAGCCGACTTCGGCACTCGACCCCGAGCTGGTCGGTGATGTGCTCAAGGTCATGCAGTCGCTGGCCCAGGAAGGCCGGACCATGGTAGTGGTGACCCACGAAATGGGCTTTGCCCGTGAGGTGTCGAACCAGCTGGTATTCCTGCACAAGGGCCTGGTGGAGGAGAGCGGTAACCCGCGCGAGGTGCTGGTCAATCCGCAATCGGAGCGGCTGCAGCAGTTCCTTTCGGGCAGCTTGAAGTAAGATTGCCCCGTCGCACCAAAATGGGTCATGCTGCAAATCCAGCGCAGCATGACCCGGCTTCCCTCTCTTGACCTCACACAGGTTTCGGACCGCACTCAATGACCACCCAGCGAATCGGTTTTCTCATCTGGCCCAGCACCAAAGCCCTGACTCTGGCGCTGGCTGAAGAGGTTTTGCGGGTTGCGCAAAAGGTTCATCCGGAGGTGGTCTACGACCTGGCGTTTCTTCAGGCCGAGCCTGCGGCCGAGGGCGCCTGGCGCTTGCCTGGCGAGCCTTGGGCGGGGCGCCTGGAAGGTTGCCAGAAATTGTTCCTGCTGGCGGATGAGCCGCCGCAGTCGGTCGCTTCGGGGCTGGGGGCTGCGCTCAAGCAACTGGCACGCGCCGGTTGTGTGATTGGCGGCCTGTCGGCCGGTGTCTATCCGTTGGCGCAACTCGGCTTGCTCGATGGTTATCGCGCCGCGGTGCACTGGCGCTGGCAGGACGATTTTGGCGAGCGTTTCCCCAAGGTCATTGCAACCAGTCACCTGTTCGACTGGGACCGTGATCGCCTGACCGCGTGTGGTGGCATGTCGGTGATCGATTTGCTGCTGGCGGTGTTGTCCCGCGATCACGGTGCCGAGCTTGCCGGTGCGGTCTCGGAAGAACTGGTAGTCGAGCGGATCCGCGAGGGCGGCGAACGTCAGCGCATCCCACTGCAGAATCGCCTGGGGTCCAGCCATCCGAAGCTGACTCAGGCGGTACTGTTGATGGAGGCAAACATCGAAGAGCCGCTGACCACCGATGAAATCGCCCAGCATGTGTGTGTCTCGCGGCGCCAGCTGGAGCGCATTTTCAAGCAGTATCTCAATCGTGTGCCAAGCCAGTATTACCTGGAGCTGCGCTTGAACAAGGCGCGGCAGATGCTGATGCAGACCAGCAAGTCGATCATTCAGATCGGCCTGTCGTGCGGTTTCTCCTCGGGGCCGCACTTTTCCAGCGCGTATCGCAACTTCTTCGGTGCAACACCGCGCGAAGACCGTAACCAGCGCCGCAGCAGCAGCCCGTTTGAACTCTCTTCGGCGCCTGCCGAGCGCGGCTGATTGTTGATCACACTGTAAGAGACTCACCGGTGCCGCGTCCCGGTGAATCCGCTCCTGCACGCTTGTCGAAACAGAATCTCCCACCCATTCCCCGCACCGTTTAAACTGCGCCTTTGCGACCCTATTTGTCGCATTGCCGAAAGCCTTGGTAAAACAGGGTTGGGCGCTATAAGAAGTTGTCGCTTGGCGGCAATGTCGGGCGCCAATCTGTCCTTACAATCCCCCCATCGCTCGCCAGTTCCAGGCAGGCGTTCCTCTTCAGGAGACTCCGATGTCCGCTCCGCAAGCTCCGGTGCAACGCGCCGATTTTGACCAGGTAATGGTTCCCAATTACGCACCGGCGGCTTTTATCCCCGTTCGTGGTGCGGGCTCCCGCGTCTGGGATCAGTCGGGCCGCGAGCTGATCGACTTCGCGGGCGGGATTGCCGTGAACGTTCTGGGGCATGCTCATCCGGCGCTGGTCAGCGCTTTGACCGAGCAAGCCAACAAGCTGTGGCACGTATCCAACGTCTTCACCAACGAGCCGGCGCTGCGCCTGGCCCACAAACTGGTCGACGCCACCTTCGCCGAGCGGGCGTTCTTCTGTAACTCCGGCGCTGAAGCCAACGAGGCCGCATTCAAGCTGGCCCGTCGTGTTGCCCATGACCGCTTCGGTCCGGAAAAGCACGAAATCATCGCCACCGTTAACAGCTTCCACGGTCGCACCCTGTTCACCGTGAGCGTCGGCGGTCAGCCCAAGTACTCCGATGGTTTCGGCCCGAAAATCACTGGTATCAGCCATGTGCCGTACAACGATCTGGAAGCGCTGAAAGCACAGATCTCCGACAAGACCTGCGCGGTGGTCATCGAACCGATCCAGGGCGAGAGCGGTGTGGTTCCTGCCGATGTTGCCTACCTGCAAGGTGCTCGTGAGCTGTGCAACCAGCACAACGCGCTGCTGATCTTCGACGAAGTGCAGACCGGCGTCGGTCGTACCGGTGAGCTGTTCGCCTACCAGCACTACGGTGTAACCCCGGACATCCTGTCCAGCGCCAAGAGCCTGGGTGGCGGTTTCCCGATCGGCGCGATGCTGACCACCGAAGCGCTGGCCAAGCACCTGGCCGTCGGCACCCACGGCACCCCTTATGGTGGTAATCCGCTGGCCTGTGCCGTAGCCAACGCGGTGCTGGACGTGGTCAACACCCCTGAAGTGCTGGCGGGCGTCAAGGCCAAGCACCAGAAGTTCAAGGCCCGCCTGGAACAGATCGGCGAGAAATACGGCCTGTTCACCCAGGTGCGTGGCGTCGGCCTGCTGATCGGTTGTGTGCTGAGCGATGCCTGGAAAGGCAAGGCCAAGGACGTCTTCAACGCGGCCGAGAAAGAAGGCCTGATGGTGCTTCAGGCTGGTCCGGATGTGGTGCGTTTCGCCCCGAGCCTGGTGGTTGAAGATGCCGACATCGACGAAGGCCTCGCCCGTTTCGAACGTGCAGCTGCAACCCTGACCCAGGCCTGATTGGCGCCTGCGGTGCTTTCGCCGGCCCTTCGGGGCCGGTGAATCCGAATTTCAGAGCCGGTGCCCACCGGGCGCTTGCTGTTTTTTTCTGTGCCGGCAGTGGCTGGCCTGTTTTCCCGAAAGGAGTGACACCCTGCTGGTGATGCGCCCCGCGCAAATGGCTGATCTGGGCGAAGTACAGCGTCTGGCAGCGGACAGCCCCATTGGTGTCACGTCCTTGCCGGATGATGCCGGTCGCCTGAGCGACAAAATTGCCGCCTCGGAGACGTCCTTCGCTGCCGAAGTCAGTTTCAACGGCGAAGAAAGCTACTTCTTCGTGCTCGAAGACAGCAGCACCGGCAAGTTGGTGGGGTGCTCGGCCATCGTCGCCTCGGCCGGTTACTCCGAGCCGTTCTACAGCTTTCGCAACGAGACGTTTGTGCACGCTTCGCGTGAGTTGAAAATTCACAACAAGATTCACGTGCTTTCGCAGTGCCACGACCTCACCGGCAACAGCCTGCTGACCAGCTTCTATGTGCTGCCGGAACTGGTCGGTACCGGCTGGTCGGAGCTCAACTCCCGCGGACGTCTGCTGTTCATGGCTGCTCACCCGGAGCGCTTCGCAGAATCAGTGGTGACCGAAATCGTCGGCTACAGCGACGAGAACGGTGATTCGCCGTTCTGGGATGCCATCGGGCGCAATTTCTTCGACCTCAACTACGCCGAGGCCGAGCGCCTGTGCGGCCTGAAGAGCCGGACCTTCCTGGCCGAGCTGATGCCGCATTACCCGATCTACGTGCCGTTACTGCCGGATGCGGCGCAAGAGTCCATGGGCCAGGTGCATCCGCGGGCGCAGATCACCTTCGACATCCTGATGCGCGAAGGCTTCGAAACCGATCACTACATCGACATTTTCGACGGCGGCCCGACGCTGCACGCACGCGTCTCGAGCATCCGCTCGATCGCCCAGAGCCGTGTGGTGCCGGTCAAGCTTGATAGCACGGTGGTCAAGGGCGGGCGCCCTTACCTGGTCTGCAATGGCCAGCTGCAGGATTACCGCGCCGTGCTGCTGGAGCTCGACTGGGTACCAGGCAAGCCGGTCACCTTGAGTCTTGAAGCCGCCGAAGCCCTGGGCGTCGGCGATGGCGCCAGTGTGCGCCTGGTCGCGGTTTGATCCCTGCGGTTCGATAACCGCGCACCCCAGGTCGAGTTTTGCGGCAGGCCACAGGCCGCCGCCCGAGGAGATAGCATGATCGTTCGTCCCGTACGCAGCAGCGATTTACCGGCGCTGATCGAGTTGGCGCGCAGCACTGGCACCGGCCTGACCACCTTGCCGGCCAACGAAGAGCGCCTGTCGCATCGCGTCGGCTGGGCCGAGAAAACCTTCCGTGGCGAAGCGGAGCGCGCTGATGCCGACTACCTGTTCGTGCTGGAAAACGATGACGGCGTCGTAGTGGGTATTTCTGCCATCGCCGGTGCCGTCGGCTTGCGTGAGCCCTGGTACAACTACCGCGTCGGCCTTACCGTCAGCGCTTCCCAGGAACTGAACATCTACCGGGAAATCCCGACGTTGTTCCTGGCCAACGACCTCACCGGCAATTCGGAGCTGTGCTCGTTGTTCCTGCGCAGCGATTACCGCAGTGGCCTCAATGGCCGCTTGCTGGCCAAGGCGCGCATGTTGTTCATCGCCGAGTTCCCGGAGCTGTTCGGCAACAAAATCATCGCCGAGATGCGCGGCATGTCCGATGAGCAGGGCCGTTCACCGTTCTGGGAAAGCCTGGGGCGGCATTTTTTCAAGATGGAATTCAGTCAGGCCGATTACCTGACCGGCGTTGGCAACAAGGCCTTTATCGCCGAACTGATGCCGAAGTTTCCGCTGTACACCTGTTTCCTGTCCGAAGCGGCCCGCGGCGTGATCGGCCGGGTGCACACCGACACCGAGCCGGCGCTGGCGATGCTCAAAAGCGAAGGCTTCAGCTACCAGGGCTATGTCGACATTTTCGACGCCGGTCCTGCGGTGGAGTGTGAAACTTCCAAGATCCGTGCGGTGCACGACAGCCAGCCGCTGGTGCTGGCCGTTGGTACGCCGGGCGACGATGTCACCCCGTTCCTCATCCATAACCGCAAGCGTGAAGACTGCCGTATTACTGCGGCACCAGCGCGCCTGGCGGCCGGTACCCTGGTGGTCGATCCGTTGACTGCAAAACGCCTGCGCCTGTCGGCCGGCGATCAGGTGCGTGCCGTACCGCTGTCTGCTGCCCGGGAGGCCAAGTAATGACGACCCACTTTATCGCAGGCGTTTGGCAGGCAGGGCAGGGCGAGGCGCTGCAGTCGCTGGACCCGGTTAGCCAGAAGGTCATCTGGCACGGCCAGGGCGCTAGTGCCGAGCAGGTCGACAGCGCCGTCAAGGCCGCCCGCCAGGCGTTTCCTGCCTGGGCGTTGCAGTCGCTGGAAGCGCGCATCAGTGTGCTCGAAGCCTTTGCCGCGTCACTCAAAGCCAATGCCGAAGCGCTGGCCCACTGCATCGGTGAAGAAACCGGCAAGCCGCTATGGGAGTCCGCTACCGAAGTGACCAGTATGGTCAACAAGGTCGCCATTTCGGTTCAGAGTTACCGTGAACGTACCGGTGAGAAAAGCGGCCCGCTGGCGGATGCCACTGCCGTGCTACGACACAAGCCCCATGGCGTGGTGGCGGTGTTCGGTCCCTACAACTTCCCGGGCCACCTGCCCAACGGCCACATCGTGCCGGCGCTGCTGGCGGGCAACACCGTGGTGTTCAAACCCAGTGAGCTGACCCCCAAGGTGGCCGAGCTGACGGTCAAGTGCTGGATCGAAGCCGGGCTGCCGGCAGGTGTGTTGAACCTGGTTCAGGGTGCCCGCGAAACCGGCGTGGCGCTGGCCGCCAACCCGGGTATCGATGGCCTGTTCTTTACCGGCTCCAGCCGTACCGGCAACCTCTTGCACCAGCAATTTGCCGGTCGCCCGGACAAGATCCTGGCGCTGGAAATGGGTGGCAACAACCCGCTGGTCGTCGATGAAGTCAAAGATCTGGATGCCGCGGTCTACACCATCATCCAGTCGGCGTTCATTTCCGCCGGTCAGCGTTGCACCTGTGCACGTCGCTTGCTGGTACCGCAAGGCGCCTGGGGCGATTCGCTGCTCACGCGTCTGGTCGAAGTGTGCAAAAGCATTACCGTCGGCGCATTCGATCAACAGCCGGCGCCATTCATGGGTTCGGTCATTTCCCTGGCTGCGGCCAAGGCATTGCTGGATGCCCAGGCGCAACTGCTGAGCAATGGTGGCGTGTCGCTGCTGGGCATGACTCAGCCGCAAGCCTCTGCTGCCCTGCTGACCCCGGGCATCATTGATGTGACGGCGGTGGCCGATCGCCCCGATGAAGAGTTTTTCGGCCCGCTGCTGCAGGTGATTCGCTACAGCGATTTCGACGCGGCGATTGCCGAGGCGAACAACACCCAGTACGGCCTGGCGGCCGGCCTGTTGTCTGATTCACGCGCACGCTATCAGTATTTCTGGCTGCAGAGCCGTGCCGGTATCGTCAACTGGAACAAACAGCTGACCGGTGCGGCCAGCAGCGCACCGTTCGGCGGTGTGGGGGCCAGCGGCAACCATCGCGCCAGTGCCTACTATGCGGCCGACTATTGCGCTTACCCGGTAGCCTCGCTGGAGACCGCCAGCCTGACCCTGCCTGCCACGCTGACGCCAGGCGTCTCCCTATAACAAAAGGTCCACGGAGCCTTGCCGATGAAATCGTTTGAAGTGAATTTTGATGGTCTGGTAGGACCGACGCACAACTACGGCGGGCTGTCCTACGGCAACGTGGCCTCGCAGAGCAACAGCCAGCAGGCCTCCAACCCGCGTGAAGCGGCGCGCCAGGGCCTGGCGAAAATGAAGGCGCTGATGGAAATGGGTTTCCAGCAGGGCGTGCTGGCCCCGCAGGAGCGCCCGGATGTTGCCGCATTGCGCCGCCTGGGTTTTGCCGGCACCGATGCGCTAGTGATCGAGCGTGCCGCGAAAGAAGCCATGCCGTTGCTCGTCGCCAGTTGCTCGGCGTCGAGCATGTGGGTGGCCAATGCCGCCACCGTTAGCCCGAGTGCCGACACTGCCGACGGTCGCGTGCACTTCACTGCGGCCAACCTCAACTGCAAATACCACCGCAGCATCGAACACCCGACTACCAGCCGTGTGCTCGGTGCGATGTTCGCTGACAGCAAGCACTTCGCGCACCATGACGCCCTGCCGGCAGTGGCGCAGTTCGGCGACGAGGGGGCGGCCAACCACACGCGTTTCTGCCGCAGCTATGGCGAGGCTGGCGTGGAGTTCTTCGTCTATGGCCGCAGTGCGTTTGACACCCGCTACCCGGCACCGCAGAAGTACCCGGCGCGACAAACCCTCGAGGCCTCCCAGGCAGTGGCCCGTCTGCATGGCCTGAGCGACGAAGGCGTGGTCTACGCCCAGCAAAACCCGGCGGTGATCGATCAGGGCGTGTTCCACAACGATGTGATCGCAGTGGGTAACGGCGAAGTCCTGTTCTATCACGAAGACGCCTTCCTCGAGACCGAGGCGATGCTTGGCCAACTGCAGGCTAAACTGGCTAAACGGGGTGGCAATTTCAAAGCAATCTGCGTCCCGCGCTCGGCGGTTACGGTAGAGGATGCAGTGCGTTCCTACCTGTTCAACAGCCAGCTGCTGTCCCGTGGCGACGGTTCGATGCTGCTGATCGTTCCGGAAGAGTGTCGTAACAATGAGCGGGTATGGGCCTATCTGTCGGCCTTGACCCAGCAGGGCGGCCCGGTTGCCGAGGTCAAGGTGTTCGACCTCAAGCAAAGCATGCAGAACGGCGGCGGCCCGGCGTGCCTGCGTTTGCGTGTGGCGCTCAATGAAACGGAGCTGGCGGCGGTCAATCCAGGGGTTATCATGACGGCACCGCTGTACGACACCCTGACCCAATGGGTCGACAAGCACTACCGCGACCGTTTGAGCGAATCTGATCTGGCGGATCCGCAGCTGTTGCTGGAATGCCGTACGGCACTGGATGAACTGACCCAGATCCTGAAGCTGGGTTCGGTGTATCCGTTCCAACTCCAACCTTGAGAGAGAATTCGACTATGTCCGACGCCCTGCAGCTGATCCTTGAAGATGACGATGGTACCCAGCTGGAAACTTCCTGCACCCGTTTCGCCGTGGTCTGGCAAGGCAAGGAGGTATGGATTCAGCAGGACGGCCGTGGTCAGCTACTGATCGGCGTCGATGTCGAAGAAGACGACGCCGAGTATGCCAACCTGTTGTTGCGTCCTTTGGCCACCAACCTGGTCAGCCTGCAGCTGGAAATGGAACCGGCTGATGCCGGCGACGATGATGATCACGTCCATGGTCCTGATTGCGGCCACCATCACTAAGGAATAGCCCATGCTCGCCCTCGGCAAACTGCTCGAACTGACCCTCGCCGGTCGTGAACCGGCGGAGAAGACTCAGCTGACTGTCGAAGGCGTGCGCATGCGCTGGCTGGGTGAGGGAGCACTTGAAGTGCGCCCGCCCGAGGCGCGTGACAATGGCATGGACCTGCTGCTGTCGGCAGGCATCCATGGCAACGAAACCGCGCCGATCGAGTTGCTCGACGAGTTGCTCCATGGCATTGCCCGCGGCGAGATCAAGCCACGGGCGCGGATTCTGTTCCTGTTCGGCAACCCCGAAGCGATTCGCAGGGGCGAGCGTTACCTCGAACAGGACGTTAACCGCCTGTTCAACGGCCGTCATGAGTTGTCCAGCGGCACCGAGGCGCTACGTGCCTGTGAGCTGGAACGCCTGGCCACCACCTTTTTCAGTGTTCCCGGACGTACCCGGTTGCACTACGACCTGCACACCGCCATTCGTGGGTCGAAAATCGAGCAGTTTGCGTTGTACCCCTACAAAGAGGGGCGTCAGCATTCCCGGCGTGAACTGGCGCGCTTGAGTGCAGCAGGCATGGAGGCGGTACTGCTGCAAAGCAAGCCGTCGATTACCTTCACCGCCTTTACCTACGAAACCCTCGACGCTGAAGCTTTCACCCTGGAACTGGGCAAGGCGCGGCCTTTCGGGCAGAACGAGCAGGTCAATCTGGAGCGTCTGGAAACCCGGCTGAAGCAGATCATCGAAGGCAACGAGCCGGGCGAGCCGGAAGCACTGGACGGGCTGAAGCTGTTCAGTGTGGCGCGCGAAATCATCAAGCATAGCGACAGTTTCCACCTGCACCTGCCGGCGGATATCGAGAACTTTTCGGAGTTGTCCAAGGGCTATCTGCTGGCCGAGGACTTGAGCAGCACGCGCTGGATCGTTGAGGAGGAGGGGGCGCGCATCATTTTCCCCAACCCCAAGGTCAAGAATGGCTTGCGCGCCGGGATCCTGATTGTGCCGACCACGCCGGATCAACTGGGCTGACCCGGGCAAGCCTGGCTCCTGCGGATCACGCCGCTGTGTTGTAGGAGCGAGGCTTGCCCGCGATGAACGATAACGCGGTGTATATCAGCCTACGCGTTTCTGTGGCATTTCATTGCGGCGCAGGGCGCGCAACTTCTGCAGCGTATCGGCGCAGGTCTTCGCGGCCTCGGCACCCTTGACCAGGAAATGTTCGAAGTAGAAATTCTGGTGCTCGTCACCGGCGTGGAAGTGGTGGGGGGTCAGCACCGCCGAGAACACCGGCACTTCAGTTTCCAGTTGCACCTGCATCAGGCCGCTGATAACCGACTGGGCAACAAACTCGTGACGGTACAGGCCGCCATCGACCACCAGGCCGGCGGCAACGATACCGGCATAACGGCCGGTTTTCGCCAGCAGCTTGGCGTGCAGAGGAATTTCGAAGGCGCCACCGACTTCAAAAAAGTCGATATCGCTTGCCTGATAGCCCTGGCGACCCATTTCCTCGACGAAGGCCTTGCGCGCCTGATCGACAATATCCTTGTGCCAGCAAGCCTGGATAAAAGCGATGCGTTCGTGAGTAGGGTTTTTGCTATCGATTGCGGTGGGTTGCATTGAAACGGACTCCTGTTTGTATGAGAAACAGGGCATCTGGATCGAAAGGGATTTCGCCACGCAGGTGCGCAACGACAGACACAGGTGTGCCGATCCCGTTCTCTCTTTATCCGGACTATGACCGTCGGCCCCGGAATCACACCGGGTCTGCTGACCTTGCAGGGCAGGCCTGCAAGCGCTCGCGGGCTATGCGCAGTACACGCAATTACCGCCGGTGGGGAATCGCACCCCGCCCTGAGAACGTTGCCACCGAGTGTCGGCGGCGGAGAATTATTAGCACATATGTGAAGTGAACGTATAGGCTGCTAACGATTTTTTCGAAGGTGAACGGCATTTCATCCGGGAAACCTTGCCAATTTTACATTCGAACCCCAGTAATACTGCATCGGCCGAATGTCGAAGTCCGTCCAATTGACGGTTTCTATAGCATAAACACACTGCATCCAAGCCTAAGGCCCGATATAATGCGGCCCTTTGCCGTCGTTTCGTCAATTTGACGCAAGCATTTGCCTTAAGGCCGCCGTTTCCGTGGAAGAACCTATGAAAAGCGCAGAAATCCGTGAAGCCTTCCTTCGCTTCTTCGAAGAGCAGGGACACACCCGAGTTGCCTCCAGCTCCTTGATTCCGGGCAACGACCCGACCCTGCTGTTCACCAACGCGGGGATGAACCAGTTCAAGGACTGCTTCCTTGGCCAGGAAAAGCGCGCCTACACCCGCGCGACCAGCAGCCAGAAGTGCGTGCGCGCCGGCGGCAAGAACAGCGACCTGGAAAACGTCGGTTACACCGCCCGTCACCATACGTTCTTCGAAATGCTGGGTAACTTCAGCTTCGGCGACTATTTCAAGAAAGACGCCATCACCTACGCCTGGACCTTCCTGACCAAGGTGCTGAACCTGCCGGAAGAAAAACTCTGGGTAACCGTCTATGCCAGCGATGACGAGGCATACGACATCTGGACCAAGGAAATTGGCGTCCCGGCCGAGCGCATGGTGCGCATCGGCGACAACAAAGGCGCGCCTTACGCCTCCGACAACTTCTGGACCATGGGCGATACCGGCCCGTGCGGTCCTTGCACCGAGATCTTCTACGATCACGGTCCTGACATCTGGGGTGGCCCACCCGGCTCGCCGGAAGAAGACGGTGACCGTTACATCGAGATCTGGAACAACGTGTTCATGCAGTTCAACCGTACTGCCGATGGCGTACTGCACCCGCTGCCAGCGCCGTCGGTGGATACCGGCATGGGCCTGGAGCGTATCAGTGCGGTCATGCAGCACGTGCACTCGAACTATGAGATCGACCTGTTTCGCAGCCTGCTCGACGCGTCGGCCGCTGCCATCGGCTGCAAGAACGAAGAACAGTCGTCGCTCAAGGTGGTTTCCGACCATATCCGCTCTTGCGGCTTCCTGATTGCCGACGGCGTACTGCCTTCCAACGAAGGCCGTGGCTATGTGCTGCGTCGCATCATTCGTCGCGCCTGCCGTCACGGTAACAAGCTCGGCGCTACCGGTAGCTTTTTCTACAAGATCGTCGCGGCGCTGGTTGCCGAGATGGGCGAAGCCTTCCCTGAGCTGACCCAGCAGCAGGCCAACATCGAGCGCGTGCTCAAGGCTGAAGAAGAGCAGTTCGCCAAGACCCTGGAGCAGGGCCTGAAGATCCTCGAGCAGGATCTCGCCGAGCTCAAGGGCAGCGTGGTTCCGGGTGACGTAGTGTTCAAGCTCTACGACACCTACGGCTTCCCGATGGACCTCACCGCCGACATCGCCCGTGAGCGTGAGCTGACCATTGACGAAGAAGGCTTCGAGCGTGAAATGGAAGCGCAGCGTGAGCGCGCGCGTTCCGCCAGCGCCTTCGGCCTGGACTACAACACCCTGGTCAAAGTCGATGTAGCCACCGAGTTCACCGGCTACACCAGCACCGAAGGCGAGGCGAACATCGTTGCTCTTTATAAGGACGGCAAAGTCGTCGAGCAGCTGAGCGAAGGCGAGCAGGGCGTGGTCATCCTCGACCGCACGCCGTTCTATGCCGAGTCCGGTGGCCAGGTGGGCGACACCGGTTACCTGCAAGCGGCCAGCGTACGTTTCGATGTGCGTGACACCACCAAGACCGGCGGCGCGTTCCTGCACCACGGTGTGGTTGCCAGCGGCACCCTGGTGGTCGGCGCCAAGGTTCACGCCAAGGTTGACGCCGATGTGCAGCACGCCACGTCGTTGAACCATTCCGCGACGCACTTGCTGCACGCCGCCCTGCGCCAGGTGCTCGGCGAGCACGTGCAGCAGAAAGGCTCGCTGGTCGATAGCCAGCGCCTGCGTTTTGACTTCAGCCACTTCGAAGCGGTCAAGCCAGAGCAACTCAAGGCACTGGAAGACATCGTCAACCGCGAAGTGCGCAAGAACTCCGAGGTGCAAACCGAAGAGACCGATATCGAGACCGCCAAGCAGAAGGGCGCCATGGCGCTGTTCGGCGAGAAGTACGGCGACAACGTGCGTGTACTGAGCATGGGCGGTGATTTCTCCGTCGAGCTGTGCGGTGGTATCCACGCCAAGCGTACCGGCGATATCGGCCTGCTCAAGATCATCAGCGAAGGTGGTGTGGCTTCCGGTGTGCGCCGTATCGAAGCGGTCACCGGCGAAGCGGCACTGGCCTACCTCAATGCAGCCGAAGAGCAGCTCAAGGAAGCCGCGCAGCTGGTCAAGGGCAGTCGTGACAACCTGATCGACAAGCTCTCGGCCGTGCTGGAGCGCAACCGTCAGCTGGAAAAACAGCTGGAGCAACTGCAGGCCAAGGCCGCCAGTGCTGCGGGCGACGATCTGTCCAACTCGGCGGTCGAGGTCAAGGGCGTGAAGGTCCTGGCTGCGCGTCTGGATGGTCAGGACGGCAAGGCGCTGCTGGCGCTGGTCGATCAACTGAAGAACAAACTCGGCCGCGCAGTGATCCTGCTCGGCAGTGTCCATGAGGAAAAGGTCGTGCTGGTTGCCGGTGTGACCAAAGACCTGACTGGCCAACTCAAAGCCGGTGATTTGATGAAGCAAGCCGCTGCCGCAGTGGGCGGCAAGGGCGGCGGTCGTCCGGATATGGCGCAAGGCGGTGGCGTTGACACCGCGGCGCTGGACAACGCGCTGGCCCTGACCGTTCCGTTCGTAGAGCAGGGCGTTTAAGGCACCATCCGGCCCGTCGTCTAGTGGCGGGCCCTGGTGTCGTTTGAATGTTTATTGGGTGCCCTTCATGGGCTGAGGCGGCTTTGAAATGGCGTTGATCGTACAGAAATTTGGCGGCACTTCGGTCGGCACGGTCGAGCGAATCGAGCAGGTTGCCGACAAGGTCAAGAAGTTCCGCGAGGCCGGCGATGACCTGGTGGTTGTGCTGTCGGCGATGAGTGGCGAAACCAATCGCCTGATCGACTTGGCAAAGCAGATCAGTGATCAGCCGGTTCCACGTGAGCTGGATGTGATTGTGTCCACCGGTGAGCAGGTAACCATCGCCTTGCTGGCCATGGCGCTGATGAAGCGGGGCGTTCCTGCGGTGTCCTACACCGGTAACCAGGTACGCATCCTGACCGACAGTGCGCACAACAAGGCGCGTATCCTGCAAATCGACGACCAGAAAATCCGTGGCGACCTCAAGGCCGGCCGTGTGGTTGTGGTTGCAGGTTTCCAGGGTGTCGACGAGCACGGCAACATCACCACGCTCGGGCGTGGTGGTTCGGACACCACCGGTGTTGCCCTGGCGGCAGCACTGAAGGCCGATGAGTGTCAGATCTACACCGACGTCGATGGTGTCTACACCACCGACCCGCGTGTGGTGTCCCAGGCTCAGCGCCTGGACAAGATTACCTTCGAAGAGATGCTGGAAATGGCCAGCCTCGGTTCCAAGGTTCTGCAGATCCGTGCCGTCGAGTTCGCCGGCAAGTACAACGTTCCGCTGCGCGTGCTGCACAGCTTTCAAGAGGGTCCGGGCACCCTCATTACTATTGATGAAGAGGAATCCATGGAACAGCCGATCATTTCCGGCATCGCCTTCAACCGCGATGAAGCCAAGCTGACCATTCGTGGCGTTCCGGATACCCCGGGCGTTGCTTTCAAGATCCTCGGCCCGATCAGTGCCGCCAACATTGAAGTCGACATGATCGTGCAGAACGTTTCGCACGATAACACCACCGACTTCACCTTCACCGTGCACCGCAACGACTACGACAAGGCCCACAAGGTCCTGGACAAGACTGCCGAAGAGCTCAACGCTCGTGAAGTGGTCGGTGATACCAAGATCGCCAAGGTCTCGATCGTCGGCGTCGGCATGCGTTCTCACGCCGGTGTTGCCAGCCGTATGTTCGAAGCCCTGGCCAAGGAGACCATCAACATCCAGATGATCTCCACGTCCGAGATCAAGGTCTCGGTGGTCATCGAAGAGAAGTACCTGGAACTGGCTGTGCGTGCCCTGCACACCGCTTTCGAACTGGACGCGCCAGCCCGACAGGGCGAGTAAGGCGTTGCCCAAAGGGCGCGGCTAAGCCGCGCCCTTCGCGTTTCTGGCAGGTGTGGCAAAGCCATCGTTTTGCTCGCACTGGTCAATACTAAGGCGTGGGTCGGTAACCGTCAGCGGTTGCAGGCCCAAGCCCTTTTTTTTGCAGACTGTTATCCCTGAACTGAATTTCGTGAGGAGAAAGGTATGTTGATTCTGACTCGTCGGTGCGCCGAGAGCCTGATCATTGGCGACGGCGAGATCACCGTGACGGTGCTCGGCGTCAAAGGAAACCAGGTGCGAATCGGCGTGAATGCCCCTAAAGAAGTGGCCGTTCACCGTGAAGAAATCTACCTGCGGATCAAGAAAGAGAAGGACGAAGAACCAACCCATTAATTTTTATCGAGTTTTTTTCAAAAAAGAGTTTGCAAACGGGGAAGGCTCTGGTTATTATACGCCCCGTGTTGCGGAGAGGTGGCCGAGTGGCCGAAGGCGCTCCCCTGCTAAGGGAGTATACCTCACAAGGGTATCGGGGGTTCGAATCCCCCCTTCTCCGCCATTATTCATGTAGGACGCTGTAATCTGCCTGAATCGCGTAAGTCGTTGAAATTAAACGAAAAAGTGGTTGGCAAAAAGATTTAGCGGTCTATAATGCGCGGCAACAAATGCACTCATAGCTCAGCTGGATAGAGTACTCGGCTACGAACCGAGCGGTCGGAGGTTCGAATCCTCCTGAGTGCACCATACGACGAAGCGGTTTTCATCTTGAAAATTGCTTCAGCTTCAACCAGAGGTGATCTGGTCCATCAAGCGCCAACCCTGCACTCATAGCTCAGCTGGATAGAGTACTCGGCTACGAACCGAGCGGTCGGAGGTTCGAATCCTCCTGAGTGCACCATATATGAAGCGGTTTTCTTCGTGAAGATTGTTTCAGCTTCAACCAGAGGTGATCTGGTCTATCAAGCGCCAACCTGCACTCATAGCTCAGCTGGATAGAGTACTCGGCTACGAACCGAGCGGTCGGAGGTTCGAATCCTCCTGAGTGCACCATACAACAGAAAGCCCGCCTTCTCAGGCGGGCTTTTTGCTTTTCTGCGTCTGTTATTTTTCGCTCAGGCATGTGTTTTTTTTATTCTGGCCACCGTCGCACTGATAGTTGCATAGACTGTCATAGCTATAGCTCGCAAACGATTGTTCTAGCCGCGATTTTTTAAGCGCCCTTACCGCTCAAGCGGTGTATGATGCGCCCGTCAGCCCCGCCGGGGCTTGTGGAAAACCACCATGGACTTACCCAGTAGTTACTCAATAGCAAGTTTTGCCAATCAAGATCTGACTGATTGAATCTCCCGGCGTGCTCCGCTGCTGGGAGTGGAGTTCGCCTATGACTGAAAACGAAGCAAAAAAGACGCAAGAAAGCTTGCAGGACCGCCTTGCCCAGGTGGTCGAGCTGCTGCAGCGTCAGCGTGTGGTTGAAGACCTGACCCACCGTCAGGAAGGTCATCACCATGACCTGGTAGAAAACCTCGTTCACCGCCAGAACCTGGTCGAGTTGCAGCGCAAGCTCGACGACCTGCACTCTGCCGACGTCGCCTACATTCTCGAAGCCTTGCCCCTGGATGATCGTCTGACGGTCTGGCAGCTGGTCAAGGCCGAGCGTGACGGTGACATCCTCCTCGAAGTATCCGACTCGGTTCGTGAAACCCTGATCGCCGACATGGACGATCACGAGCTGCTTGCTGCCGCCAAGGAGATGGACGCCGACGAACTGGCTGACCTGGCGCCCGAGCTGCCCCGTGACGTCGTCCATGAGCTCATGGAGACCCTCGATGCCCAGCAGCGTGAGCGTGTTCGCTCCGCGCTGAGCTATGACGAGGAGCAGGTCGGTGCGCTGATGGACTTCGAGATGGTGACCATCCGCGAAGACGTCAGCCTTGAAGTGGTCCTGCGCTACCTGCGCCGGCTCAAGGAGCTGCCGGGGCACACCGACAAACTGTTCGTGGTTGATTACGACGGCATCCTCAAGGGCGTGCTGCCGATCAAGCGCCTGTTGGTCAACGACCCCGAGAAGAAGGTGGCCGAGGTCATGGCCGACGACCCGGTGGTGTTCCAGCCGGAAGAGGACGCCTACGATGCCGCCCAGGCGTTCGAACGTTACGACCTGGTATCGGCACCGGTCGTCGACAAGAACGGCCGCCTGATCGGCCGTCTGACCATCGACGAGATGGTCGATCTGATTCGTGAAGAAAGCGAGACCGAAGTGCTGAACATGGCCGGTCTGCGCGAAGAAGAAGACATCTTTGCCTCGGTCTGGCGATCGCTGCGCAACCGTTGGGCGTGGCTGGCAATCAACCTGATCACCGCGTTTGTTGCTTCCCGTGTAATCGGCTTGTTCGAAGGTTCCATCGAGAAGCTGGTGGCCCTGGCGGCCCTGATGCCGATCGTGGCGGGCATTGGTGGCAACTCCGGCAACCAGACGATCACCATGATCGTGCGGGCGATGGCGCTCGACCAGGTAAGCCCGGGTAATACTTCGCGTCTGATGCGCAAGGAATTGGCGGTAGCGTTGATCAACGGCCTGGTCTGGGGTGGGGTGATCGGTGTGGTGGCCTACCTGCTGTATGGCAGCTGGTCGCTAGGCGTAGTGATGACCGCGGCAATGACCCTGAACCTGCTGCTGGCAGCGCTGATGGGGGTATTGATTCCCATGACCCTGGCGCGCCTGGGGCGTGACCCGGCGATGGGCGCCAGTGTGATGATCACTGCGATGACCGATAGCGGCGGCTTCTTTATCTTCCTTGGCCTGGCGACCATTTTCCTGCTCTAGGTCTGGACAATACCGCAGACACAAAAAAGCCAGCTTTCGCTGGCTTTTTCAATTGCAGGTCGGACTTCAGGACGCGTCGGCGGCCATTTCAACGTCGTGGGCGATCAGCGCCACCAGGGCGTTTTGCTGGCGGTGGGACAGTTGACGGAAGCGTTGCAGCAATTCACGTTCGTGCAGCGACAGCTCCGGGCTGTCAAGGCGCATGCTGAGTTCGTCACCCAGTGCACCTTCCTGAATCAGGCTCTGCTCCAGGCGGGCGATGATTTCCGAGTTCATGCTGCGGTGATGGTGGCGCGCTACTTCGGCAATGCGCTCACGCATTCCGTCTGGCAGGCGGACGACGAACTTGTCAGCGGTGCGGCTTGAGTAAACAGCCTGTTTCATTGGGCGCATATAATTGACCGGTTTTAGTTCAGGGGAAGCGGTTCTCGAAATTGGCCGCAGGATGAAACTACGACCATCACGGCGACAAAATGTTCAACCTGAATTGTGAATGAGGCGTGAATCATGCCTCATTGTCGCCGGTTCCTTGGCGTCAATTCTGTGACAAATATTGAACCGGGTAAAGGCGATTTGCCAGTACCAATTATCAGAAATGAGCACTGGTTTGAAAAGTTTTCATTTCTTCGTTTGGCACGTGAACAGAACCTCCGCCATCCGCAATGGGTAACAGGCGAAAACAGCGGGGAAAGTGTCTAGAATGCGCAGGCTTTCCTTCAACTGAGCATAGTGGCTATGCAGCATGACGCAAGCGTCGCGCCCGATTCTAGCGCCTCTGGGCGATTGATCTATTTGATGGGGCCTTCCGGTTCCGGCAAGGATTCATTGATAGAGGCTGCCCGTGCCACGCTCGAGCAGCACAACGTCATGGTGGCTCGACGTGTTATCACCCGTTCGGCCGAAGCCAAGGGCGAAGATGCCGTGGGTGTTTCAGGCGAGCGCTTCGAGCAGCTGTGTGCCGAGGGCGCCTTTGCCTTGCACTGGCGGGCCAACGGTCTGGCGTATGGCATACCGGAGCAGATCGACGGTTGGTTGAAGCAGGGCAGGGCGGTGCTGGTCAACGGCTCCCGTGCGCATTTGCCTGAAGCGCGCCAGCGTTACCCAGACCTGCTGCCAGTGCTATTGGCTGTCGAGCCGCAGGTGCTGCGTCAGCGCTTGCTCGCGCGTGGCCGCGAGAGCCTGGAGGACATCGAGCAGCGTCTGGCACGTAGTCAACAGCTGTCAGTAATGGATGATGGCGTACACGTACTGGATAATTCCGGCCGGCTCGACGATGCCGTGGCGCGGCTGCTCGACCTGCTGCGTGATCAGGGCGTGGTTGTCAGCCCGTAACATTCCTCTCAGAACACCAGCCTTCCTTGAGAAGCAGCAGGCAAGCGCTGGGCTGGCAACGTGGTGGCGGTCGCTTTACTGCTGGCGTCGTCGAGTACTGTCAGTTGTGCAGGGGTTGCGCTGATCCTGTGAACCTGTGGCGTTGGCGTCATGCTTTGCGGCTGAAAGATAAGGCCCAGCAAAGCGGTCAGTGCCAGGGCATTGAGCAAGAGCAGCGTGCGGTTCATCTGGCGTACTCCACAAGTGTAAAGGCGGTAGCCGGGCGTTTTTTAGAGAGTGGAGTGCATGCTGCATGCCAGTCGAGCTGCCTGCTTTTCTCTATTTTAATCAAATGGTTATATTCAGATTGAGGTGACGGGGCCGTGCACTCTGCAATGATGGCTCACTGCCTTGTTGCAAAATGCACGATGGCCTTCAGCGGGTGGGAAAAAGCCACAGTCAAAAAGCCCCACGGATGACATGACAAATGCCGACGTGCTGGTTAACATGCACGCCGTCCTCCGTCGTGCAGCGCCCGTTGCCGACACCTGTGTCTCAGTAGCTCAATTGGATAGAGCATCCCCCTCCTAAGGGGAAGGTTGGCAGTTCGAACCTGCCCTGGGACACCATATCAATCTACTCAAGTGGGCAAATGGGCACTGACGTGCTCGCAATCGCTTTTGCTTGTTTCTTGTCTTCACGACCATCTCGTCAGGGTTACTTGGCCGCTGGCCTGGACGAACGCTTGACGCTCCCCCGTTCGTAGCTTTACTTGATTAATGAAGGACCTGAAAAGTAACCAGTTTTCCCGAGTCGCAGTCCGGGTGGTATCCGTGTGCGAGTTCACTTGTTCTCGGGAGACCCACCATGCCCAACAGTGCTGATGTGTTGTGGTTCAAGACGCAGTTTCAAGCCCTGATCACCCCCCGCCTTGCAGGCGTGCCGTTCACCGTCGATTTCATTGCAGCGATTGCCTGCCAGGAAACCGGGCATGTCTGGTCGGTTCTGCGTAACAAATCAATGACGATCAAACAGATTCTTGCCTTGTGCGTGGGAGACACGCTGGACGCTGATAAAGGGCGATCGGCATTTCCCGGGAACAAGTCGGACTTGCTGGCGGCGCCCCGTGGCGACGAAATGTTCGCTTTGGCCCACCAGGCGCTGATCGATATGGCCGTGCATATCCCCGAGTTTGCCGCAGTGGCCAAGAGACCGAACAAGTTCTGTCATGGCTTTGGCATGTTTCAGCGCGATCTGCAGTTTTTCAAAACCGACCCCGATTACTTCCTTGACCGGCGCTACGAGCATTTTGATGAAACCCTGAGCATGTGCATTGGCGAGCTCTCGCGGGGTTTGAAGAAGCTTGGCTTCCAGGGACGCTCTGAGCTGACGACCCAAGAACTGGCCGCTGTCGCCATTGCCTATAACACGGGGGGCTTCAATCCTAAGAAAGGACTCCAGCAAGGCCATTTTGATGGCAAGCACTTCTATGGTGAGAAGATCTTTGATTTCATCCGCCTGGCACAAACTGTCGCCCTGCCAGGCGCTACACCAGAACTCGTGGCGCCGGCAGCCGGCCTGGCGTTGATGCCGGCAGCCAGCCCGGTTAGCGCGCAAGGTGACTTCTTCAGGGTCGACACGCGCGAGGGCATGCTGCGGGTGCGCAGCGCACCCAGCATCAGTAACCCGGCACAAGCCAACGTCATTGGTCATTTACCGGACGGGCATCCTGTGCGAGCGGTTGCCAGCAAAGCCCAGAACGGCTTTCGTGAAATAGAAACGTCGCTGGCGGGCGCACTGTTGCACGGCTTTGTCTCGCAGAAGTTTCTGGTTGCAGCATCGGAAGTTCAGGATATCCCTGTCATGGCGCCTGCCGACTCACCGCCGGTCACTGGCGTGGTGGCGGTATCAATGCCGAGAAAGCCCGGGCGGGTGACCAAACGAACGGACGCGGCGGGTGCTCATTCCTTGAACGAGTCTGGCCAGCCGACACGACATGGCACGACGCCGGACGCGTTGCGGGCAGAGCTTGCCGCCATCATCAAGTGGCTGGCTGTGGACAATCCTTCCCACACACGCTATCAGCCGCATAATGGCCTGACGTTCTGCAATATCTACTGTCACGATTATTGTCATTTGGCAGGGGTATACCTGCCGCGCGTCTGGTGGACATCCAGGGCTGCCATTGCGCTTGCCAAGGGCAACCCGGTAGAGCCCCTGATCGGCGACACGATCTTCGAGATGCGCGCTAACGATCTGTTTCGCTGGTTACGGGATTTTGGTCCCGACTTTGGCTGGCGCCAGACCGGGACGCTGAGCAAGCTCCAGCAAGTTGCCGACCAGGGCGGCATAGGTTTGATTGTGGCCAGGCGCAAGGAAGAGGGGAAGTCAGGGCATATTGTCGTGGTCGTTCCCGAAACCCCTGAGTTCAGCGCCACCCGCAGCGCTGCAGGTGAAGTGACTTCGCCCTTGCAGAGCCAGGCGGGTGCCAGCAATTTTCGCTATGGCACTGGCAGGGCAAACTGGTGGAAGGGCGAGCAGTTTGCCGAAAGTGCATTCTGGGTGCATGCCTGATCGAACCGAGTCTCAAGCCGGCTGGCCAACAGCGCTTAAGGTTCTACGCTATGAAGGGGGCGGGTCGTGGCGGCCCTGTCAGCGCCAATTCAAAGCGCAAGGCAGCGTCAAGGCAAGGCTGGGATGCCGTCGTCGAGGACAAGGGAGAAAGTCCATGAGTCAAGCACCTGAATCGGCAGTACCGAAGGTTCCGTACGTAACGTTTGAGCACGCTCAATTGCAAACCCTGCTCGATCTCATCAGCGACGGTATCTGGGACTGGAATGCCAACACCGGTTATGTCTACCGCAACCCGGGTTGGTACGCGATGCTCGGTTATGCCCATCATTCGCTGGATAACTCGGTGTTCACCTGGGAAAGCGTCATCCACCCTGATGACTACCCGCGGGTGATGGAGCACTTCGAGGCCTATATCACGCAGTGTGCAGAGCAGTATCGGGTGCAGTACCGCTGCAAGTGTCAGGACGGCAGTTATCTGTGGATAGAAGACAGCGGCCATATCATCGCGCGTAACCCGGATGGTTCGGTGGCACGCATGCTCGGTGCCCACCGCAACATCGACGCCAGCAAGCGTTTGCTCGAACAGTTGAAACAGCAGAACCTGTCGCTGGAAGCATTGGTTGCCGAGCGCACCCGTGAGCTGTCGTGGGTCAACGAGCAGTTGCAGCGCCAGCTCGACGAGAACCGTGACCTGGCCGAGCGCGATGCGCTGACCCTGATCGCCAACCGGTACCGTCTGGAAAAAGTCCTGCTGCAGGAGTGCGAGCGGGCCCGGCGCTTTCGCCATCCGCTGTCGCTTGTGGTCATGGACATCGACGACTTCAAACCGGTCAATGACCGTTACGGTCATGCCTGTGGGGATGCGGCACTGATCGACGTGGTTGAGCGTATCAAGGGCTGCCTGGGCGCAGGCGAGTTGTTGGCACGGTGGGGCGGCGACGAATTTGTCGTGGTGATGCCGCAGGCGCCGCTGACGAAGGCGCGAGCGCTGGCTGAGCGTATCAGTGGGGCCATGCAGCAAGCGCTGCCGGTGGGCGAGACGCGTCTGACCTTGAGCATCGGCATTGTGCAGTTAGCGGAGGGGGAAGCACAGGCGGGGTTGTTGGCACGTGCAGATCAAGCCTTGTACCGGGCCAAGGCGGCCGGCAAGCAGTTCATCAGCGAGTAAAAAGGACCCGCTGCGCCGTGCAGCGGGTCAAAATCGGCCGCAGCCGCTTCAGTGTTCTACAGGTGCAGGGCGTGACCCAGTGCGCGCAGTGCCGCTTCCTGGACCGCTTCGCCCAGGGTTGGATGCGCATGGATGGTGCCTGCCACATCTTCCAGGCGTGCGCCCATTTCCAGCGACTGGGCGAACGCGGTCGACAGCTCCGAGACGCTGACGCCCACGGCCTGCCAACCGAGGATCAGGTGGTTGTCGCGACGCGCCACCACGCGGACAAAGCCGCTTTTCGATTCCAGGGTCATGGCGCGACCATTGGCGGCAAAGGGGAACTGCGACACGATGCAGTCCAGGCCTTCCTGCTCGACGTTTTCCGGTGTTTTGCCCACCACCACCAGCTCCGGGTCGGTGAAGCACACCGCGGCAATCGCGGTGGGTTCGAAACGACGGGATTTGCCGGCGATGAGCTCCGCAACCATTTCGCCCTGAGCCATGGCCCGGTGAGCGAGCATCGGTTCGCCACTGAGGTCGCCGATGGCCCAGACGTTGCGCATGCTGGTCTGGCAGCGGTCATCAATGGCGATGGCCGCACCGTTCATCTTCAGTGCCAGGCTTTCCAGGTTGAAACCCTGGGTGCGAGGCTTGCGGCCCACCGCGACCAGCACCTGGTCGGTCTCAAGCTGCAGCAACGCGCCCGCCGGGTCACGCACTTGCAGACACTGCGTGTCGGCATCGAAGCCTTCGACGCTGTGCTGAAGGTAAAGCGTTATGCCGAGCTTCTTGATCGACTCGGCCACCGGTGCAGTCAGCTCGCTGTCGTAGGTGGGCAGGATCCGCTCACGGGCCTCGACCACGCTGACCGCGACGCCCAGCTTGCGGTAGGCGATGCCCAGCTCCAGGCCGATGTAGCCACCACCAACCACCGTCAGGTGCTTGGGCAAAGCTTTGGGCGCCAGGGCTTCGGTGGACGAGATGACCGCGCCGCCCAGTGGCAGCATCGGCAACGCGACGCTGCTGGAACCGGTGGCCAGCAACAGGTGTTCGCACTGGATGCGCTGGCCATCGACATCGACGCTCTTGCCGTCGAGGATCTTCGCCCAGCCATGGATTACCTTGACCCCGTGCTTTTTCAGCAGGGCAGCGACGCCGCTGGTCAGCCGGTCAACGATGCCGTCTTTCCACGCCACACTCTGGCCGATGTCGAGGCTGGGAGGCGAAACCCTGATGCCCAGGCTTGACTGCTGGCTGTGCTGTTGGGTCTGGTGGAACTGCTCGGCAACATGGATCAGTGCCTTGGACGGAATGCAGCCGATGTTCAGGCAGGTGCCGCCGAGCGCCTGGCCCTCGACAAGAATGGTCGGGATGCCCAGTTGCCCGGCACGAATCGCCGCGACGTAGCCGCCAGGGCCGCCACCAATGATGAGCAGGGTGGTGTTAAGCGTCTGTTGCATGGTCACTCCACAAACAGGCTGGCAGGTTGTTCGAGCAGGCCGCGGATGGCCTGGATGAAGAGGGCTGCGTCCATACCGTCGACCACGCGGTGATCGAACGAGCTGGACAGGTTCATCATCTTGCGGATGACGATCTGGCCGTTGATCACCATCGGCCGTTCGACCATGCGGTTGACGCCGACGATGGCGACTTCCGGAGTATTCACCACCGGTGTCGAGACGATTCCGCCCAAGGCACCGAGGCTGGTCAGGGTGATGGTCGATCCGGACAACTCCTCACGGCTGGCCTTGTTGCCGCGCGCGGCATTGGCCAGGCGCACGATTTCGCCGGCGTTGCTCCACAGGCTGCCGGCTTCGGCATGGCGCAGCACCGGAACCATCAAGCCATTGTCACCCTGGGTGGCGATGCCGACATGCACCGCGCCGTGGCGGGTAATCACCTGGGCTTCATCGTCGTAGGTCGCGTTGATCTGGGGAAACTCGCGCAAGGCCACGACCATGGCGCGCACCAGGAATGGCAGCAGGGTGAGCTTGCCGCGGCTGTCGCCCCACTTCTTGTTCAGGTGCAGGCGCAGCTCTTCCAGGGCGGTGACGTCGATCTCTTCGACGTAGCTGAAGTGCGCGACACGGCGTTTGGCATCCTGCATGCGCTGGGCGATCTTGCGGCGCAGGCCGATGACCGGGATCTGCTCGCTGTCGGTGCGTTTGCCGTAGCCGCCCGGCGCGCTCTGGGTGCTAAGGGTCGGCTGGGTGAGAAACGCATCCAGGTCTTCATGCAGGATGCGTCCGGCCGGCCCGCTTCCGTGTACATAACGCAATTCGATACCGGCATCCAGGGCACGTTTGCGCACGGCCGGGGAGGCCAGTGGGCGCTCGTTGGCTTCGCGCGGGACGATTGGAGCGGCCTGGTGCGCGGAAGGTGCGGGTGCAGTGGGGGCGGCTACAGGTGGTGCAGCTGGCTTGGTTGCCGGTGCAGGCGTATCGACTGCGCGGGGCTCTTCGCGGGGCAAGCCCGCTCCCACAGTGGCAGCTGTGCTGGCACTGGCGTGCACGTTGCCGGCACCTTCGACTTCGATGCGAATCAGTTCGCTGCCCACCGCCATGACTTCGCCAGGCTGGCCACCCAGGGCCAATACCTTGCCGCTGACGGGGGAAGGAATTTCCACTGTGGCCTTGTCGGTCATGACATCGGCCACGACCTGGTCTTCGGTGACGGTATCGCCGACTTTGACGAACCATTCCACCAGTTCAACTTGTGCGATGCCTTCACCGATATCCGGCATCTTGATGACGTGCGTGCCCATTCAGACCTCCATGACCCGTTTCAAAGCCGCGCCCACACGTGAGGGGCCTGGGAAATACGCCCATTCCTGCGCATGCGGGTAGGGGGTGTCCCAGCCGGTAACGCGCTCGATCGGGGCTTCGAGGTGATGGAAGCAGTGTTCTTGCACCAGCGACACCAGTTCGGCGCCAAAGCCGCAGGTGCGGGTGGCTTCGTGGACCACCACGCAACGACCGGTCTTCTTCACCGAGGCGACAATGGTTTCCAGGTCCAGCGGCCACAGGCTGCGCAGGTCGATGACTTCGGCGTCGACACCGGTTTCTTCGGCGGCGACTTGCGACACGTAGACGGTGGTGCCGTAAGTGAGCACGGTTACGTCATTGCCGGGGCGGGTGATGGCGGCTTTGTCCAGCGGGACGGTGTAGTAACCGTCGGGCACGGCGCTGGTCGGGTGTTTCGACCACGGCGTCACCGGGCGGTCGTGGTGGCCGTCGAACGGGCCGTTGTAGAGGCGCTTGGGCTCAAGGAAGATGACCGGGTCGTCGTTTTCGATCGAGGCGATCAGCAGGCCTTTGGCGTCGTACGGGTTCGATGGCATCACCGTGCGCAGGCCGCACACCTGGGTGAACATCGCCTCGGGGCTCTGGCTGTGAGTCTGGCCGCCATAGATGCCACCGCCGCAAGGCATGCGCAGGGTTAGCGGAGCAACGAACTCGCCGGCGGAACGGTAGCGCAGGCGCGCCATTTCCGAGACGATCTGGTCGGAGGCCGGGTAGAAGTAGTCGGCGAACTGAATCTCCACCACCGGCCGCAGGCCGTAGGCACCCATGCCGACGGCGGTACCGACGATGCCGCTCTCGGAGATCGGTGCATCGAACACCCGCGACTTGCCGTATTTGGCCTGCAGGCCCTCGGTGCAGCGGAATACGCCGCCAAAGTAGCCTACGTCCTGGCCGTACACGACCACGTTGTCATCGCGCTCAAGCATGATGTCCATGGCCGAGCGCAGGGCCTGGATCATGGTCATCGTGGTCGTCGCCATGGCAGTTTCCAGCTGGATAGAAGTGTTGTGATCGTTCATCTCAGACCCCCAGTTCCTGGCGCTGGCGGCGCAGGTGCTCCGGCATTTCCTTGTAGACATCCTCGAACATCGAGGCCGGGCTTGGCATCTGGCCGCCGGCGAGGGTGCCGTACTGTTCGGCTTCTTTCTGCGCCTTGATGATCTCGGCCTCGAGCTCGGCGGTCACCGCCTGGTGCTCTTCTTCGGACCAGTGGCCAATGGCGATCAGGTGCTGTTTGAGCCGTGCGATCGGGTCGCCCAGCGGGAAGTGGCTCCAGTCGTCGGCCGGGCGGTACTTGGACGGGTCGTCCGACGTCGAGTGCGGGCCGGCACGGTAGGTGACCCATTCGATCAGGCTTGGGCCAAGGCCACGACGGGCGCGTTCGGCCGCCCAGCGCGAGGCCGCGTAGACGGCAATGAAGTCGTTGCCGTCTACACGCAGCGAGGCGATGCCGCAACCGACGCCGCGACCGGCGAAAGTGGTCGACTCGCCGCCGGCGATGGCCTGGAAGGTGGAGATGGCCCACTGGTTGTTGACCACGTTGAGGATCACCGGCGCGCGGTAAACGTGGGCGAAGGTCAGGGCTGTGTGAAAGTCGGATTCGGCGGTGGCGCCGTCGCCGATCCACGCCGAGGCGATTTTGGTATCGCCCTTGATCGCCGAGGCCATGGCCCAGCCGACAGCCTGGACGAACTGGGTCGCGAGGTTGCCGCTGATGGTGAAGAAACCGGCTTCGCGTACCGAGTACATGATTGGCAGCTGGCGACCCTTGAGCGGATCACGCTCGTTGGACAGCAGTTGGCAGATCATCTCCACCAGCGAGACGTCGCGGGCCATGAGGATGCTTTGCTGGCGGTAGGTAGGGAAGCACATGTCGGTGCGGTTCAGGGCCATCGCCTGGCCACTGCCGATGGCTTCTTCACCCAGGCTCTGCATGTAGAAGGACATCTTCTTCTGGCGCTGGGCGACGACCATGCGGCTGTCGAACAGGCGGGTCTTGAGCATGGTGCGCATGCCTTGGCGCAGGACGTCGGGGCCGATGTCTTCAGCCCACGGGCCGAGGGCGTTGCCTTTGTCGTCCAGCACCCGGATCAGGCTGTAGGCGATATCGGCCGTGTCGGCGGCTTCTACATCAACGGGGGGTTTACGGACCTTGCCGGCATCGTTCAGCCGCAGGTAGGAAAAGTCGGTCTGGCAGCCTGGCCGGCCGGTAGGCTCGGGCACATGCAAACGCAGGGGGGCGTACTCGTTCATGCTTTTTTACGCTCGCTCTGTCTTGTGTTTTTGTTGAGCTTTGAAGCGGTCGCTACTGAAACCCCGGCTTGTGACCAGAGAGTCAGTCTTGTCCTACATAATATTCGGGCGCCTGAAGAATATTTATCTCAAGTTCATTGCCTTTGCTTGGGCTTGCGGATAAACATTCTTTATAAAGACAAAAAACAGGTGAAATTTTCTCATGCGTAAACTGGATCGCACCGATATCGGCATTCTCAACAGCCTTCAGGAAAATGCGCGGATCACCAACGCCGAGCTCGCACGTTCGGTCAATCTGTCGCCGACACCCTGTTTCAACCGGGTAAAGGCCATGGAAGAGCTGGGCGTGATTCGCCAGCAGGTGACCCTGCTGGCGCCCGAGGTGCTGGGGCTGGACGTCAATGTGTTCATTCATGTCAGCCTCGAAAAGCAGGTGGAGCAATCCCTGCATCGTTTTGAGGAGGAGATAGCCGAGCGCCCGGAAGTCATGGAGTGCTACCTGATGACCGGAGACCCGGACTACCTGTTGCGCGTACTGCTGCCAAGCATCCAGGCGCTGGAGCGCTTTCTCGACTACCTCACGCGTCTGCCGGGTGTGGCCAATATCCGCTCGAGCTTTGCCTTGAAGCAGGTGCGCTACAAGACTGCGCTGCCGTTGCCGGCCAATGGCCTGACCTTGCCGGCCTGAGAGACGATGCCCCGTGTGTAGATAATTACGATCACCAAGGCTTTGGGTGCTTGAAATTTCGAACGGCCAATGCCTATGTTGTAGGTGTCGCCGATACCGGCATGCGAAAACAATAAGGATAGCGTCATGACGACCAGTGGCCACCGCTCTCTCGCCGAGCGATTGACGGGCATCGATGAGATCGAGTGTGTAACGCCAGACCTCAATGGCGTACCGCGCGGCAAGGTAATGACCGCCGCAGGGTTTCTCGAGGGCCGCCGTTTGCAAATGGCGCGAGGCGTGTTGTTGCAATGCATCATGGGCGGTTACCCGGCAGCGCGTTTTTACGGCAGCGATGATGGCGACCTGGCCCTGGTAGCCGATGCTCAGCACATTTATCGCCTGCCCTGGAGCGACGAGCCGCGTGCACTGGCAATTTGTGATGCGGTCGAACTGAGCGGAGCCAGCTCCGGGCTTTCCACCCGCGGGTTGCTCAAGGCGGTGATCGCCCGTTATGCGGCGCGGGGGCTGGCGCCGGTGGTGGCGACCGAGCTCGAATTCTTTGTCTTTGCCCCCAACACCGATCCCACCCAGCCGTTCCTGCCGCCCGTGGGTAGGGATGGTCGCCGCGAAGAAGGGCACTCGGCGTTCAGCGTCAGTTCCAACAACGGTCTGCGCCCTTTCTTTAATGAAGTCTACCGCTGCATGGAAGCCCTGGGCTTGCCGCGCGACACCTTCATGCATGAAATGGGCGTGAGCCAGTTCGAGATCAACCTGCTGCACGGCGATCCGCTGTTGCTGGCCGACCAGACCCTGCTGTTCAAGCACCTGCTCAAAGAGGTAGCGCTCAAGCATGGCCTCACCGTGGTGTGTATGGCCAAGCCCCTGGCCCACACACCCGGCAGCTCGATGCACATCCATCAAAGCGTGGTGGAGGTCGGCAGCGGGCGCAATGTGTTCAGTGATGACGACGGCAAGCCAACACCGGCCTTCTACCATTTCATTGGCGGCCAGCAGGCCTGCATGGCCGACTTCACGGCGCTGTTCGCACCTAACGTTAACTCCTACCAGCGGCTGTGCCATCCCTACGCCTCGCCCAACAATGCCTGCTGGTCCGAAGACAATCGTGCGGCGGGCCTGCGTATTCCGGCCAGTGCGCCGGTGGCACGCCGGGTGGAAAACCGCCTGCCGGGCGCCGATACCAACCCCTACCTGGCCATCGCCGCCAGCCTGGCGGCAGGCCTGCACGGCATCGAGCAGCAGCTTGACCCGACAGCGGCAATCCAGGGTGAGTTCGAAGTGCCCGATCATTTGAGCCTGCCGTGTACCTTGCATGCGGCCCTTGAGCGTCTGAAACGCAGCGAACTGGCGCGGGAGCTGTTCGGCAAGGAATTCATTGACGGCTACATCGCTACCAAGACGATGGAGCTGACCAGCTTCTTTGATGAAATTACCCCGTGGGAACGTCGCGTTTTGGCAGCTCAAGCGTAGTTTTGGCAACGCAGTGATCACTGCGATGGGAGATCATTGAGGCAGGTAGCAGACATTTTTCAATGAAGGTCTGCTGCCTGTTTTTTTATGCCTGGCGCCTGCAACACCGTCATTTTCACTTATGCTTTCAAGCAGTTTTTCCCACCTGTTCAAGGAGCCGTTAGGGACGCTGATGCGACAGATCTGGAAGTCTTTTCGCGCGCTGTATTTTGCCGCGCTGATGATGTTGATCGGCTCTGGCCTGTTGAGTACCTACCTGGCCTTGCGCCTGACGGCCGACCATGTCGATAGCCTGTGGGTGGGTGCACTGATGGCGGCCAACTATTTTGGTCTGGCCCTGGGTGGCAAGATCGGTCACCGGCTGATTGCCCGGGTCGGGCATATTCGCGCCTACGCCACCTGTGCCGGCATTGTCGGCGCTGCGGTGCTTGGCCATGGCCTGGTCAGCTGGCTGCCGGCGTGGGTGGTGCTGCGGGTGATTGTCGGCCTGGGGATGATGTGCCAGTACATGGTCATCGAAAGCTGGCTCAATGAGCAGGCCGACGCCAAGCAACGCGGGATGGTGTTCAGTGGCTACATGATCGCGTCCTACCTGGGGCTGGTACTTGGTCAGCTGATTCTGGTTGCGCACCCGCAACTGGGGCCTGAACTGTTGATGCTGGTGGCGATGTGTTTTGCCCTGTGCCTTGTGCCGGTGGCGTTGACCCGGCGTATTCACCCGGCACCGCTGCGACCGGCCCCCATGGAGCCGCGCTTCTTCATCAAGCGTGTGCCGCAGTCGCTGAGTACCGTGCTCGGCTCGGGGCTGATTGTCGGCTCCTTTTATGGTTTGGCGCCGCTGTATGCGGCCAAGCAGGGCTTGAGCACCGAGTACGTCGGTTTGTTCATGGGCTGCTGCATTTTCGCGGGCCTGGTCGTGCAGTGGCCGCTGGGCTGGTTATCGGACCGTTATGACCGGGCGCAGTTGATTCGCAGCGTGGCGGTGGGCCTGGCGCTGGCGGCGTTGCCGTTGGCGATCATGCCGACGGTGCCGCTGGTGGTGTTGTTTGTTGCCGGGTTTGTGGTGTCGTTGCTGCAGTTCTGCCTGTACCCCTTGGCAGTGGCATTTTCCAACGACCATGTGGAAAGTGAGCGACGGGTGTCGCTTACCGCCATGTTGCTGGTGACTTATGGTGTTGGCGCCAGTATCGGGCCGTTGGTGGCGGGGGTGCTGATGAAGATGCTGGGCACCCAGATGCTGTATGCCTTCTTCGTGTTCTTTGCCCTGGTGCTGGTCTGGCGAATTCGTCCGAAAGCCGTTACCGGGCTGCACCAGGTCGACGACGCGCCACTCAATCACGTGGCCATGCCAGCGGCGGGCTCACCGTTGTCGGCGGCACTCGACCCGCGGGTTGATGAGCAGGTTGTACAGGATCAGATGCAGGCACCAGTGGCGGCCGAAGACACCGAAGACGAAGAGGAAGACGAGGAGGGTGCCGCTGGCGAGCCGGAGGAGAAGCCGACGCCAGTGTGAGTCATGACCGCATGGCGTCGTAGGAGCGAGCGGGCGGCGCTCCGACTTGCCCGCGAAGAACGAGAACGCGGTGTATCAGCCACACTGCGGTGTCTGCTTCGCCGGAAAGCCTGGCTCCTACAGGGGAGTCAGGCATTGCGGCGAAGCCATCAACTCAATAGTCGTCTTTATCGAAACGCCGCGCTTCGCGCTGCAACTGATAGACGAAAGTTTCAATCTTGCGCTGCATCTGCCCGTTCAGGTTGTGGAAGCGCACCCCGGCAAAGGTGGTGTTGAAGCGCTCTTCAAAGTGCAGGTGGCGCAGCTCAACTTCAACCTGGGACAAGCCAAGCGGTGTGCCGGTGGCGAACTTTTCGTACACCTGGCCCAGCTGCAGGCGTTCAGTCACATCGCCTTCGAAGCGCAACTTGCAGCCGGTGGCCGAGATGTCCAGCAACTTGCCACGCAGATCACCATTGCCCTTGAGCTTGTCGCCATCGAGCTTGATGTCGACCAGCTGCGACAGCTTGAGCGCGGCACGGAAGGCATTGCGACGCTGGTGGTAGGCCACTTCGCTCGGCAAGGCACCGCGGTAGCAACGGTGGCCATCGACTTCGCTGATGGTCAGCGACGTGTTGCATTCCCACGCAATACGTACGCCATCATGAAAGCCCTCGACGCGAAACGGCTCCCCATTCTCCAGGAAGCGTTCACCGTCACGGGGGATCATTTCATCAAGCGCCAGGCGATTGCTTTCGCGGTCGACCTCGACCACATAGCTCTGGAAACGCTGGCTGCGTTCGTGGAAAGTGATGATCAGCGGGTCATGGCTCTCTTGCAGCGACCGCAAGTTGGCGGCAATTTCCAACGGCGTGGTAAGCACCTTTGGAGGCTGCGGAGCTTCTGCTTCATTGAACACGGTTAATCAATCTCCAGGCAAAAACGACACACGCAAGTAACGGCATTTTGCCAGTATGTTCTGCGCCTTGATACAGGGAATCAAGCCTGGCTGAGTGCGCGCGGCTTGGAAAGGGGGGAGGTCGACCCACGGCTGTCGTAGAGCGAAGGTGCTTCTCCGCCCATGAGGATTCTGATCTGGTTGGCGGTGGTGCTTTGCTGAAGCGTGATGGCGCGGCCATTGCGCTCGTTGATTACCTGGCAATCGGCGAGCATCTTGCCCAATGCATCGAGTTGCTGCATCAGCAGCTCACCCAGCGATGACTGGCTGGCCAGCTGTTGCGCACCTTCGCGGTCCGGGCTCAGGCCAAGGCCTGCCAGTAGCTCACTGCGCCGCCGGCCTTGCTGATCGAGGAGGAGTACCAGCGACTGCTTGCGCGCAAGAATGTCTTCAAGCAGCGGCATGTCGCGACCGTGCAGGGCAGTTGATTCGGCCTGCAGCAAATCGAGCAGTTGTTGCGCTGGAGCAAAATCGTCTTCGATCAATTGCAGCAAGGTAGTGTCGTGCATGGCTGGCTCTTTGGTTCAAGCGTCCTGAAGTCAGCGCGCCAGGGGCTAGCGCTGGGCTTCGAAATTTAGCAGTTTGCTGGCGACGCGGTTGCTGTCGACCTGGTAGCTGCCGTCGGCGATAGCCTGTTTCAACTCGGCCACACGGGCACTGTTGACAATCGGCTGGTCGCGCAGCTTATCGCTGACCTTTTGCAACTGCTGTGCCTCTTGGCTGAGGTGTACGGTTTCTCCGCTGGCGCTGCCCTGGGCGACGCTGTCGGCCTTGGTGGCTGCGGTGCTGGCGGTGTTTTCCTGGCTGTTGCCAGTACGCACGCCAGTCACTGACGGAGAACTATTCAAACGACTGATGTCGATGACCATGATCAGAAAACCTCTGGGTATATGGACGCTTGCCTTGTTTTCGGCCAACCCGAAAGAAACTTTAGGCGCAAATGCACTGCAACCTGAGCGGCACGTCTGGGCTCCCAATGGGACACAGTTTAGGAAAAGCAGTTCCTGATCGCCAGAGTTCTTGCTGATTTAGCGTTTACATGGCCACTTCCACCTGGCCTGGCCCGGTTACCCTGGCCTTGACCACCCGTTTTGAATTGAGGTTGCGCACCCGGATCTGCTCGCTCAGGCCGCCTTTGGCCAGGGCTTCGCCGGGCATGCGCACGCTCAGGCTGCCGCTGCGCGCGGTGATCACCACCTGATCGCCCTTGCGGATTACCTCGGCCTGCTCCAGGTGCTGAGGCGTCAGCACCTGGTCCATGACCGTCGGTCGGATAAGTTTCAGTCCGACGGCCTGGTCCAGGCTGCTCAGGAAACCCTGGTTGAGCGTGCCTACGTCGCGCTCGCGCAGGGCAACGTCCTGCTCGCCGACAATGCTTTCGCGCTTGAGCGGGCGGGTGACGGTCACGACATTGCGAAACAGGCGTACCTGGGCGGGCACGAACACCGTCCAAGGACCACTGCCTGCGCAACGTACCCTTACCGTAACCCGGCCCAGGGGCTGCGCAGGGCTTTCCAGGCTGGCGTCCAGCTGACGGTCACACAGGGGCATGCGCAGGCGCGGGTCGAGGGTGTTGACCTGGATTTCATAGCGTCCTTCGGTCTGGCTGCTGGCCAGGTAATCTTCGACGGTGAATTCAAGAAACCCTTGGGTGACACCGATAAGCTGTTCAGGCAAGGTGAAAGAATCAGCCAAGGGGCGGGCGCCTGGCATCATCAGGCACAGCGCAGCAAGGAAGCCGGGTAGCTGGCAGGTCAGGCGTCGGAAAAATGTCGTTTTCGTGTTCATACGATTAAAAAAAGCAAAGCGCGTGCCGACTGGGTACGTAGCCTGTAGCGTTTGGTGAAGGAGTCTGGCATGGCTGGTGTAATGGATTCGGTTAACCAGCGCACGCAATTGGTTGGACAGAATCGCCTGGAGTTGCTGTTGTTCCGCCTCAATGGCGATCAGCTCTACGGGATCAACGTGTTCAAGGTGCGGGAAGTGCTGCAATGCCCGCCCCTGACCGTGTTGCCAAAGTCCAACCCGGTAGTGCGCGGAGTCGCGAATATTCGTGGGGCAACCATCCCGATCCTCGATCTTGCGATGGCGACCGGGATGCCCGGTCTGCGTGAAGAAACAAGCAACAGTTTCGTGATCATCACCGAGTACAACACCAAGACCCAGGGTTTTCTGGTGCACTCGGTGGAGCGCATCGTCAACATGAACTGGGAAGAGATCCATCCGCCACCCAAGGGGACCGGCCGTGATCACTACCTGACGGCGGTGACCCGGGTCGACAACAAGATGGTCGAGATCATCGACGTGGAGAAGATCCTCGCCGAAGTCGCGCCGACCTCCGAGTCCATCTCGGCCGGCGTGGTGGATGCCGAGGTGCAGGACAAGGCGGTGTTGCTGCGGGTGCTGACGGTCGACGATTCGTCGGTGGCGCGCAAGCAGGTCAGCCGTTGCCTGCAGACTGTCGGGGTCGAAGTGGTGGCACTCAATGATGGCCGTCAGGCGCTCGACTACCTGCGCAAGCTGGTGGATGAAGGCAAGCGTCCGGAGGATGAATTCCTGATGATGATCTCCGATATCGAGATGCCGGAGATGGACGGCTATACCCTGACCGCCGAGATTCGCAACGACCCGCGCATGCAAAAGCTGCATATCATCCTGCATACTTCGCTTTCCGGCGTGTTCAACCAGGCGATGGTCAAGAAGGTCGGGGCGGATGACTTCCTGGCCAAATTCAAGCCAGACGACCTCGCCCAGCGCGTTGTCGATCGCATCAAGGCTACGCACTAACGGCCAGGGGCTGAGCCCCTGGCGGTTCACACGATTTAAGAGGCGGCATCATTGTCTACGGGTAATTTGGATTTCGAACAGTTCCGGGTCTTCCTGGAAAAAGCCTGTGGCATCCTGCTGGGCGAAAATAAGCAGTACCTGGTCTCCAGCCGTCTCAACAAGCTGATGGAACAGCAGGGTATCAAGTCCCTGACAGAACTGGTGCAGCGCATTCAGAGCCAGCCGCGCAGCGGCTTGCGTGAGCAGGTGGTAGATGCCATGACCACCAACGAGACGCTCTGGTTTCGCGATACCTATCCCTTCGAAGTGCTGAAGAACAAGGTGTTGCCCGAGCAGATCAAGGCCAACCCCGGTCAGCGCCTGCGTATCTGGTCGGCGGCCTGCTCCTCGGGGCAGGAGCCGTACTCGATCTCCATGGCCATCGATGAGTTCGAGCGCAGCAACATCGGCCAGCTGAAGATGGGGGCACAGATTGTCGCCACCGACCTGTCCGGCTCCATGCTCACCAACTGCAAGAGTGGCGAATATGACAGCCTGGCGATTGCCCGTGGTTTGTCCCAGGAGCGTCTGCAGCGTTACTTTGACGTGAAGGCGCCAGGGCGTTGGGCGGTCAAGGCGCCGATTCGCAGCCGTGTGGAGTTTCGCTCGTTCAACCTGCTCGACAGCTACGCAAGCCTGGGCAAGTTCGACATCGTGTTCTGCCGCAACGTGCTGATCTACTTCTCGGCGCAGGTCAAAAAAGACATCCTGCTGCGCATTCACAGCACGCTCAAGCCGGGTGGCTACCTGTTCCTCGGCGCATCAGAGGCGCTCAATGGTCTGCCTGACCATTACCAGATGGTTCAGTGCAGCCCGGGCATCATCTATCAGGCCAAATAAGCGGCAAGCTGCCTGCTGAAAGCGGCAAGTTACAAGCTGAACGCGGTGTGCTTTCCTTGCCGCTTACAGCTTCTGACTTGCCGCTTTTTTTTGCCACTTTGCTGGCGGCAGCGGAAATCCTTTGCCGCTTTTCTGGCATTGCCGCCAGCGGCAAACCCTTCGAAGCCCCATATTTACGGGGTTTTGTTTTTTGGCATGGCTCTTGCTCTAGCTCAGTCAACGAAAAACCTTCGAAGGTTTCCCCGACATGAGCATCAGCTTCGACAAAGCGCTCGGCATTCACGAAAAGGCACTGGGCTTTCGCGCCCAGCGTGCTGAAGTGCTGGCCAACAACATCGCCAACGCCGACACGCCCAACTACAAGGCGCGCGACATGGATTTCGCTTCGGTGCTGGCGGCCGAGAGCGAAAAAACCAAGACCGGCCGCTTTGCGCTGGATCGCACCAACACCCGGCATATCGATGCCGAGGGGCTGGCCATGGCCGACGATACCCTGCAGTACCGTACGCCGATGCAGCCGTCGATCGATCAGAACACCGTCGATGCCCAGCTTGAACAATCGAGCTATGCGGAGAACGCCGTGGGTTTCCAGGCCAGCTTTACGCTGCTCAACAGTAAATTCAAAGGGCTGGTATCGGCCCTGCGCGGAGAGTAAGTCATGTCCCTCGCCAGTGTCTTCAACATTGCCGGTAGCGGCATGAGTGCGCAAACCACGCGCCTGAATACCGTCGCTTCGAACATCGCCAACGCCGAAACCGTGTCGTCGAGCATCGATCAGACCTACCGTGCCCGCCATCCCGTGTTTGCCACCACGTTCCAGAACGCCCAGGCCGGCGTCAGCCAGTCGCTGTTCCAGGATCAGGATGCCGCCGGGCAGGGTGTGCAGGTGCTGGGCGTGGTGGAAGACCAGAGCAATCTGGAGGCGCGCTACGAGCCGAATCACCCGGCGGCGAACAAGGACGGTTACGTCTACTACCCGAACGTCAACGTGGTCGAGGAGATGGCGGACATGATCTCCGCCAGTCGCTCGTTCCAGACCAATGCCGAGTTGATGAACACGGCCAAGACCATGATGCAGAAGGTCCTGACCCTGGGTCAGTGATAAAGGACGAAGCCAATGGCAAGCGTTAACGACACCACCGCCGGGGTCAACCTGAACGACGTCCTCAAGGCGTCGGCCAAGACCTCCACGACCGGCACCTCTACCGGCGTTGCCTCGGCAACCAACAGTGCCACGGGCAACCAGACCCTGGGCAAGGATGCGTTCCTGCAGTTGCTGGTTACCCAGATGCGTAACCAGAACCCGCTCGATCCGCAGGACAACAGCGAGTTCGTGGCCCAGCTGGCGCAGTTCAGCAGCCTGGAAGGCATCACCTCGCTGAACGAGTCGGTGACGGCTATTTCCGGCAACTACAAATCGTCGCAAGCATTGCAGGCGTCTTCGCTGGTCGGTCGCTCGGTGATTGCCCAGACGGACAAGGCGGTGGTCGATACCACCAAGAGCTTCAACGGTTCGGTGGTTGTCCCGCAATCGCTGAGCAACGCCACTGTCACCATTACCGACAAGGACGGCAAGGTGGTCAAGACCATCGAGCTGGGTGAGCAGGCGGCCGGCAACGCTGCCTTCGTCTGGGACGGCACCAACGATGCGGGCGAGAAGGTTGACCCGGGTACCTACACCTTTGGCGCCAAAACCACCATCGATGGCAAGCAGCTGGACATGTACACCATGCTGCCTGCCACGGTCAGCAGCGTAACGATCAGTCAGACCGGCGGCGAGATGATGCTCAATCTTGCCGGCCTGGGCAGCATCGCGCTGTCCAAAGTCCAAACCATCGGTATATAGAGCCGGCTAACGCGGCACAAGGAGTGAAAGATGTCATTCAATATCGGCCTTAGCGGTCTCTATGCAGCCAACAAACAACTGGACGTGACCGGCAACAACATCGCCAACGTTGCGACCACCGGCTTCAAATCGTCGCGCGCGGAATTCGCCGACGTCTATTCGGCCAACAAGCTGGGTGTCGGCTCGCAGAGCGTAGGCAACGGCGTGCGCCTGGCCTCGGTTTCCCAGCAGTTCACCAACGGCGAAATCACCAACACCGGCAACGTGCTGGACATGGGGATTCAGGGTCAGGGCTTTTTTGTCCTGAGCGACAACGGCTCGCTGAGCTACACCCGTGCCGGTGCCTTCCAGACCAACAAGGACAACTACGTAGTGACGGCCGATGGTCTGCGCCTGCGTGGCTATGGTGTGGATGAAAACGGCAAGATCATCAACGGCGTATTGACCGACCTGAAGATCGATACCTCGGCGCTGGCGCCAAAGTCCACGACGTCGATCGACCAGGGCATCAACCTGAACTCGTCGGACAAGGTCATTCCGGGCACAGTGACCTTCAGCCCAAGCGACGACTCGACCTGGAACAAGACCTTCGCCACCAAGATCTATGACAGCCAGGGTAACGAGCACGTCATGGATCAGTACTACGTGAAGACCGACACCAACGAGTGGAAGTCCTACACCCTGATCGATGGCCGCAACCCGCTCGACCCGACCCAGGAGCCGCCGCAGGCACTGGAAGGCACCATTACCTTCAAGCCTGATGGCAGCGTCGACACCATGACTGCCGGTGCAGCAGGTTCTGGCTACGAAGTGGTGAACAAGGTCTTCAAGTTGACCGGCTGGATTCCGGCTACCGTCACCGATGCCACCACCACGCCGCCAACCTGGGGTAATAACGGCTCCGAGGCCAACGCTGGCGGCATCGCCATCGACATGACCGCGACCACCTCGTACAACACGCCGACCACGCGCCTGTCGCAAAGCCAGGACGGTTATGCCACCGGTATTCTGTCGAGCCTGAGCATCGACTCCAGTGGTGTAATGTTCGCCAGCTTCAGCAACCAGCAGTCTCGTGCCATTGGCCAGGTGGCCGTTGCCTCGTTCGCCAACGAGCAGGGCTTGCAACCAATGGGCGGTACCCGCTGGACCGAAACCTACGCCTCGGGCATTCCGGGTATCGACGCGCCGAAAACCGGCACCCTGGGCTCGATCGCTTCCAACTCGCTGGAAGCGTCCAACGTTAACCTGACCAACGAACTGGTCGAGTTGATCAAGGCGCAGAGCAACTACCAGGCAAACGCCAAGACCATCTCGACCCAGAGCACCATCATGCAGACCATCATTCAGATGACCTGATGCCGGTGTAGTGCGTTAGTGATCGACGGACCCCTTTTTCGGAAGGGGTCTTTCATTTCAGAGGGTCTGATCATGTGGCAACGATGGCTGTTGGGCGTGTGTGCCGCGCTGCTGATAACCGGGGTGAGGGCCGATGCTGCCGCCTGGTATCGCTGGGAGAGCCAGGCCGACGGGCGTCTGGTGTGCTCACAGTTTTCGCCGGGCGATGGCTGGAAGCGTTTTGCCGGTCCCTTCAACAATGCGGCATGCCGCGCCTATTGAGTGTTGCCGCTAGCGGCAAGCCGGCGCCGTAATTTCGACGGCGCTTCTTCTGTTCTGATCCGTGCGCACTGCTCGAGGCCTTGTCTGGCGGGGCTTTGCGGCGCTTGCGTAAAGTTGGTTTGAAACTTGCTTCATGCACTGCAAAGCAGCGGCGAACGGCAAGTGTTCGCCAGCGCAGGGGAGGAATACTGTGGACAAGATGCTGTACGTGGCCATGACCGGGGCCAGCCAGAACGCGCTGGCGCAAAAGGCACATGCCAACAACCTCGCGAACATTTCCACCACCGGCTTTCAGCGCGACCTGGAGCAGGCGCGTTCGATGCCGGTGTTCGGCGACAGCTTTCCGGCGCGTGCCTATGCCATGACCGAGCGCCCGGCGACAGACTTCTCGCCAGGCTCGATGCAGGAAACCGGGCGTGACCTGGACGTGGCCATCGGTGGCGACGGGTTTATCGCCGTGCAGGCGCCGGATGGCAGCGAAGCCTATGTGCGTACCGCAAGCATGAACATTGACGCCCTGGGCGTGCTGCGTGCCGGCAACGGCATGCCGGTGATGGGCAATGGCGGGCCGATCGCCGTGCCGCCGGAGCAGAAGATCGAAGTCGGTGAAGACGGCACGATCAGCATCCGTGCCATGGGTGAGGGGCCGCGGGTGATGGCTGAAGTCGACCGCATCAAGATGGTCAACCCGGACCTGAAAACCATGACCAAAGGCCTTGATGGCCTGATCCACACCACCAATGGTCAACCGGCTGCGGCTGATGCCGACGTCAAGCTGGTGTCGGGTTTTCTTGAAACCAGCAACGTCAATGCGGTCGAGGAAATGACCTCGGTGCTGGCGCTGTCCCGTCAATTCGAACTGCACATCAAAATGATGACCACGGCCAAGGAAGGCGATGAAGCCATGGCTCGGGTTTTGCAAATCGGCTAATTACACAGACGTAGCGCCGTAAAACAGGCGCGCGAGGAGAACAGCATGCTTCCGGCTCTTTGGGTCAGTAAAACAGGCTTGTCCGCCCAGGACATGAACCTGACCACCATTTCCAACAACCTGGCCAACGTTTCGACCACCGGCTTCAAACGTGATCGTGCCGAGTTCCAGGACCTGCTGTACCAGACCCGTCGCCAGGCTGGCGCCCAGTCGACCCAGGACAGCGAGCTGCCGTCGGGCCTGCAACTGGGTACCGGTGTACGCATTGTCGGCACCCAGAAGAGCTTCACCGCCGGTAGCCTGCAAACCACCGAGAACCCGCTGGACATGGCCCTCGACGGTCGTGGTTTCTTCCAGATCCTGCAGCCCGATGGCACCGTCTCCTACACCCGTGACGGTACCTTTCACCTGAACTCCGACGGCCAGATCGTTACTGCCAGCGGCTTTGCCCTGGAGCCGGCGATCGTGGTGCCGCCTGAGGCGCAAACCTTCACCGTGGGCCGTGACGGCACCGTATCGATCACCACCGCCGGCAACCCGGCATCGCAGGTCATCGGCAACATCCAGACCGCCGACTTCATCAACCCGGCCGGCCTGCAGGCCGTGGGTGGCAACCTGTTCCTGGAAACTGCCGCCAGTGGCGCGCCGCAAGTCGGTACCCCGGGCCTGAACGGCTTTGGCGTGGTGCAGCAGCAGACCCTGGAAAACTCCAACGTCAGCACCGTGGAAGAGCTGGTCAACATGATCACCACCCAGCGTGCCTACGAAATGAACTCCAAGGTCATTTCCACCGCCGACCAGATGCTCTCGTTCGTTACCCAGAACCTGTAAGTGAAGTCTTCGAGGTCGCTTTTACTGCGCCTGTTACACCGTGAGGTCAGAGTCATGAGTCGTTTGTTATCCGTACTTGCCCTGAGTGGGGTCACTGTGCTGGTCGGCTGCGTTGCGCCGACACCCAAGCCCAATGATCCGTACTACGCGCCGGTTTTGCCGCGTACACCACTGCCGGCTGCGGCCAACAACGGCTCGATCTACCAGGCGGGTTTTGATCAGAACCTGTACAGCGACCGCAAGGCATTCCGGGTGGGTGACATCATCACCATCACCCTGAATGAGAGAACCTCGGCGAGCAAGAACGCCAACTCGCAGATCGACAAGAACAGCACGGCCGACATCGGTCTGAGCTCGTTGTTCGGCTCGTCCGCCACCACCAACAACCCGTTTGGCAGTGGCGACCTGAGCCTGAGTGCCGGGTACAAGGGTGACCGCTCGACCAAGGGTGACAGCAAGGCGGCGCAGGGCAACACGTTGACCGGTTCGATCACCGTGACCGTCGCTGATGTGCTGCCCAACGGCATCATCGCCGTGCGCGGCGAGAAGTGGCTGACCCTCAACACCGGTGACGAACTGGTGCGTATCGCCGGCATGATCCGCGCCGACGACATTGCTACGGACAACACCGTCCCGTCGACGCGGGTCGCCGATGCACGCATCACTTATTCGGGAACCGGCTCGTTTGCCGATGCCAGCCAGCCGGGCTGGCTTGACCGTTTCTTCCTCAGCCCGCTTTGGCCTTTCTAGGTTCGGATGACCATGTTCAACTACAAGCAGCTGATCGCCGCCGCGCTTCTGATGTCCGCCGCCTTTGCCGCACAGGCCGAGCGCCTGAAGGACATCGCCAGCATTTCCGGCGTGCGCAGTAACCAGCTGATCGGCTACGGCCTGGTGGTGGGGCTTAACGGTACGGGTGACCAGACCACCCAGACCCCGTTCACCCTGCAGACCTTCAACAACATGCTGTCGCAGTTTGGCATCAAGGTGCCGGCGGGCTCGGGCAACGTCCAGCTCAAGAACGTCGCGGCAGTGTCGGTGCATGCCGACCTGCCGGCGTTTGCCAAGCCGGGGCAGGTGGTGGACATTACTGTGTCGTCGATCGGTAACTCCAAGAGCCTGCGCGGTGGCAGCCTGTTGATGACGCCGCTCAAGGGTATCGACGGCAACGTCTATGCGATTGCCCAGGGTAACCTGGTGGTCGGCGGCTTTGACGCCGAAGGGCGCGATGGCTCGAAAATCACCGTCAACGTCCCCTCGGCCGGCCGCATCCCGGGTGGTGCCTCGGTTGAACGTGCCGTGCCCAGTGGGTTCAACCAGGGCAACAGCCTGACCCTGAACCTCAACCGTCCGGACTTCACCACCGCCAAGCGTATCGTCGACAAGGTCAACGAACTGCTCGGCCCGGGTGTGGCGCAAGCGGTGGATGGTGGTTCGGTACGGGTGACTGCGCCGCTTGATCCAAGCCAGCGTGTCGACTACCTGTCGATCCTCGAGAACCTCGAGATCGATCCGGGCCAGGCGGTGGCCAAGGTCATCATCAACTCGCGTACCGGCACTATCGTCATTGGCCAGAACGTCAAGGTTTCGCCTGCTGCGGTTACCCACGGCAGCCTGACCGTGACCATCACCGAAGACCCGATCGTCAGCCAGCCGGGGCCGTTCTCCAACGGCCAGACTGCCGTCGTGCCTCGTTCGCGGGTCAACGCCGAGCAGGAAGCCAAGCCGATGTTCAAGTTTGGCCCGGGCACTACCCTGGATGAAATCGTCCGTGCGGTGAATCAGGTGGGCGCAGCGCCCAGTGACCTGATGGCGATTCTCGAAGCCCTGAAACAGGCCGGCGCCCTGCAAGCCGACCTGATCGTGATCTGAGGGCCGGTCGATGGATATGCCCAAGCATGCAATTGCCTCGTCGGCTGACAGCGGTGCCTACACCGACCTCAATCGCCTCAGTTCGCTGAAGGTCGGTGATCGCGACAGTGAGGCCAACCTGCGCAAGGTGGCCCAGGAATTCGAGTCGCTGTTCCTCAACGAAATGCTCAAGTCGATGCGCTCGGCCAGCGATGTGCTGGCCAAGGACAACCCGCTCAACACCGAGACCACCAAGCAGTACCAGCAGATGTACGACCAGCAGCTGGCGGTGAGCATGTCACGCGAGGGGGGTGGTATCGGTTTGCAGGACGTGCTGATGCGCCAGCTGTCCAAGCAGAAGGCCGCCCCGGCAGGCAACACCAGCCCGTTCCCGCGCTACGATGTGCAGGCGCGTCCGTTGGGCGCGGTGGCGGTGGGTGTGGCTGAGCGGCCACAGGAAACCGCGGTCACGCGCAATGACGTGGCAGCGCTGAATTCGCGACGCCTGGCGTTGCCGGGCAAGCTTACCGATCGCTTGCTGGCAGGCCTGGTGCCTGCCGCAGGCGGTGTGCCGGCAACCACCAACACCGCGCCGATTCCCGGGCGCTCGACCCAGGTCGGTGATGCCGTGGTCAAGGGTGACTGGCAGCCGGCGCAGGCGTTTGCCGCACCTGGCAGCGTGCGCATTTACGGTCGCGCCATGGCTCAGCCGCCGCTGGCACCGGCCAAGCGTGCCTTCGAATCTTCGGACGCTTTTGTCGCCACCATGCTGCCGATGGCCGAGCAGGCCGCCAAGCGCATCGGTATCGATCCGCGTTACCTGGTGGCCCAGGCCGCGCTGGAAACCGGTTGGGGCAAGTCGGTCATGCGTACGGCCGATGGCCGCAGCAGCCACAACCTGTTCGGCATCAAGGCGACGGGTAACTGGCAAGGCGATGAAGCGCGGGCGATCACCAGCGAATACCGCGATGGCCAGTTCGTCAAAGAGACGGCGGCGTTCCGTTCCTACGATTCCTACCAGGACAGTTTCCATGACCTGGTGAGCCTGTTGCAAAACAACGCGCGCTATAAAGATGCGGTCAAGGCTGCCGATAAACCGGAACAGTTTGTACGCGAGCTGCAGCGGGCCGGTTACGCAACCGACCCGGATTACGCGAGCAAGATCTCGCAGATCGCCAAGCAGATGAAATCCTACGAAAGCTACGCAGCGATTGGCACCACTACGCAACTATAAGGTTTGAACCATGGCGAGTTTGATCAACATCGGGATGTCGGGCCTCAACGCCAGTCAGTCGGGCCTGCACACCACCGGTAACAACATTACCAACGCCGATGTCGCTGGTTATTCGCGCCAGCAGAACGTGCAGCGGGCCAACGGCTCGCAGCAGTACGGCAATGTATTCATCGGCACCGGTACGACCTTGTCCGATGTGCGCCGGGTGTACAACGCCTACCTGGAAAACCAGTTGCGTACCACCACCTCGCTGAGCAGCGACGCGTCGGCCTACCTCAACCAGGTCGCGCCGATCGACAGCATGCTGTCCGATGCCGACACCGGCATTACCGCAGCGCTGAAGAGCTTCTTCACCGCCATGCAGAGCGCGGCAGCCAAGCCCAACGAAGATGCGTCGCGCCAGTTGCTGCTGACCAGTGCGCAATCGCTGAGCAAACGCTTCAATACCATCGCCAACCAGCTCAACGAACAGAACACCAACATCAACGGCAACCTGGCGTCGATGGCTGACCAGGTCAACAAGCTGTCGGCGACCATTGCCCAGTACAACGATCAGATTTCCCGGGTGTCGGTGGTTGAGGGCACGCCGAACGACCTGCTCGACCAGCGCAACGAAGCCGTGCGTCAATTGTCCGAGCTGGTCGGCACCCAGGTGGTCGAGCGTGAAGGTAACCTGGATATCTACCTGGAGAACGGCCAGCCGTTGGTGATGGGTAAAACCATCAACACCCTGGAGGCGGTGCCGAGCAAAAACGACCCGACCCGCTCCAGCATCCAGCTCAACCGTGGCACCACGGTCATGGACGTTACCTCCAGCCTAAATGGCGGCGAAATCGGTGGCCTGCTGCGTTATCGCAGCGAAGTGCTCGACCCGTCGCTGAACGAACTGGGGCGTGTGGCCCTGGTCATGGCCGACCAGATTAACAAACAGCTGGCCCAAGGCATCGACAAGAACGGCGAGTTCGGCGCCGCCCTGTTCAACAGCATCAACAGTGCCGAGCAGATCAGCCAGCGCAGTACTGCCCGTTCCGGCAACACCGGCAACGGCATGCTCGATGTGACCATCAAGGACACCGGCAAGCTGAGCACCAGCGACTACCAGGTGACCTTCACCAGTGCCACCGGCTACAGCGTCAAGAAGCTGCCGGAAGGCACCAATATGGGCAGCTTCGACATCACTGATGACCCGGCACCGGTCATCGATGGTTTCTCGCTCAGCCTGAACAGCGGCACCAACAATCCAGGCGACAGTTTCAAGATTACTCCGACCCGTAATGCTGCGAGCAACCTGGACACCGTCCTCACCGATCCCAAGCGCATCGCGCTGGCTTCGCCGTTGACCGCTACCAGTGGCTCGGGCAACCAGGGCACCGGGATCATCGGCCAGCCGAACCTGACCTCCAGCCTCGACATCTATGATGCTACCCAGCGCCTGGACCTGCAGAACGGCCTGAAGTATTCGACGCCGGTGAAGCTGGTGTTCGGTGACGACACCGCGTCGCCACAGACTTACAAATTGCTCGATGCCCAAGGTGGCACGCTGGGAACCGGTACCATCATTCCGGGGCAGGCCAACAAGCTGCAGTTTTCCGTACCGATGGTCGACTCCACCGGGGCGCCGATCAACGACGCCAGCGGCACCCAGAAGTCTTTCACCTTTGAAATGGAAGTGTCCGGCTCGCCCAAGCAGGGTGACAACTACACCATCGCGCTCACCGGCGCAGGTTCCGACAACAACCGCAACGGCCAGTCGGTGATCGACCTGCAGACCAAGGGCACGGTTGAAGTCGGCGCCAACGGCAAGGGCATCAGCCTTACCGACGCGTACGGCAAGCTGGTGGAAAACGTCGGTGGCAAAACGGCGCAGGCGCAGATGGACGTGGACTCGACCACGGCTTTGCACACCTCGGCCAAGGCCTCGCGTGATTCGCTGTCGGGCGTTCAGCTCGACGAAGAGGCCGGCAACCTGATCAAGTACCAGCAGTACTACACGGCCTCGTCGCAGATCATCAAGGCGGCGCAGGAAATCTTCTCCACGCTGATCAATGCCCTTTAAGGAGTGGTAGACCGTGCGTATTTCTACTTCCCAGTTTTACGAAGCCAGTGCCTCCAGCTACTCGCGCAACCTTGCCAACGTGGTGAAGACCGGCGAACAGGCCACTGACAACATTCGTGTACGTACTGCTGCCGATGATCCGGTGGGGGCAGCGCGGTTGCTGCAATTGCAGCAGCAGAGCAACTTGCTCGGCCAGTACAACGGCAACATCACCAGCGTGCGCAACAGCCTCAGCACTGCCGAATCGACGCTCAACGGCATCACCAACGTACTGGCCCGGGTCAAGGAGCTGGCGATCGGTGCGGGCAACGGCAGCTTTACCGATGCCGACCGCAAGGCGAACGCACAGGAGCTGAGCCAGCTCGAAGAGCAGCTCTACAGCCTGATGAACAGCCGCGATGAGAACGGCAAGTACCTGTTCTCCGGCTCGCGCGGAGATACCCAGCCGTACGTGCGTAACGCCGATGGCACCTACACCTATCAAGGCGACCAGAGCACCCTGAACCTGCAGGTGGGCGACATGCTCAGCATGGCGACCAACGAAAGCGGTTACACCGCGTTCGAGCAGGCGCTCAATACCAGCCGCAGCCAGACCTCGCTCACCTCGCCAGCGGCGGCCGACTCGCGCGTGAGCCTGTCCGATGGTCAGGTCTCGGGCAGCACCACCTACAACGAACGCTTCCGCAGTGGCGAGCCTTACGTCATCACCTTCATCAACAGCACCCAGTACAAGATCACCGACTCCACCGGCACCATCGACTACACGCTGGAGGCTTCGGGCGGCGGTACCTACGACTCGTCGGAAACCGATACCATCAGCTTCCGTGGTGTCGACATGCGTGTTGATGTCAATTTCCGCGACGGCGACAACGGCGCCATCGCCCCGCACGCGTTCACCCTGGCCTCCAAGCCTGACGCCATTGCCGGTTCGCGCAGCCCGGGCAACCCGTCGTCGTCGCAGATCACCGGGGCCAACATCACTGATCAAGGCCTGTACCAGGACGCGTTCCCGGGTGGCGGGGCGATCATCAAGTTCACCAGCGACACCGACTATGAGGTCTATGCCCAGCCGGTGGGGCCTGATGCACGTCCGGTTGCCACCGGTAGCCTGACCGGCACCAATGCCAGCATCGCCGGTGTCGACTTCACCTTCAGTGCTCCGCCGTCCGAGCCAAAGTCGGGCGATCAGTACTCGGTGAAGGTCAATACGCACCAGACCCAGAACATCCTCGACACCATCTCGCAGTTGCGCTCGGCGCTGGAGATGCCGGTGGACAACGACCTCGATGCCAAGCAGAAGTACCAGGCAGCCCTGGATTCGGCTATCGGTAACCTGGAAAGCGGTGCAAACAAGATCGCCGAGTCGATCAGTTCGATCGGTGCCCGCGGCGCGGCGCTGGACGTGCAGGCCGAGACCAATGAAAGCCTGCAGATTGCCAACACCAAGACGCAAAGCTCGATCCGTGACGCCGATCCCGCAGAAGTGCTGATCCGTCTGAATCTGCAGCAGACCATGCTGCAGGCATCGCAGCTGGCGTTTACCAAGATCTCTTCGCTTAGCCTGTTCAACCAGCTCTGATTTCTTTCCTCCGCGTTAATGGTCTATGCGCCTGCCTGTTCAGGTAGTTCAGGTGCATAGACCTTCTTCAAGGTTTCCCACGGTGAACGAACAGCCTCTTGTCAGCATCGCCATCCCTGCATTCAATACTGAATTTTTTCACAGTACGTTGACCAGCGCGATTGCCCAGGATTATCCGAACCTGGAAATCGTAGTGTGCGACGACAGTTCGGGTTCAGAGATCGAGGCGATCTGCGAAGCGCTCAGGAATGACTCCCCGGTACCGGTACGCTATGTGCGCAACCCCGAACGCCTGGGGTTTGCCCGTAACCTGCTGGCGTGCCTGGCGCAGTCGTCCGGCGAGCTGATCAAGTTCCTGTGTGATGACGATGTGCTGTTCAGCACCTGCATCAGCCAGCAGGCCGGTGTCTTGGCTGACTGGCCGCAGGTGAGCTTGGTCAACTGCCAGCGCCTGCTCTGCGCCGCTGATGATGTGTTGCTGCCGTCGCGTTCGCTGAATTTCGTTATGTCGATGCACAGTGCCGTGCTGTGCGGCACGGACCTGCTGGACAGCATTGCCGATCGCGCGCCGAACCTGTTTGGCGGGTTAAGCCATGCCATGTTCCGCCGGGCGCAGGTAGACGAATACCTGGCGACCCTGGTGCAGGACGGTCAGGGCTTCGTCGCGCGCCTGGACCTGGCCTTGTACACCTGCCTGCTGCGCCGTGGCCACCTGTGCAACCTGGATCAGGTGCTGAGCCTTGAGCGTGTATACCCTGGACGGCTGAGCCACCAGAGCAGCATGACCGAAGCGTACAAGGTCGAGTCCGAATGGCTGATGCAAATGCTCGCTGCGCGCAGCGGTGAGACCGCACCCGCTGAAGGCTGGGTGCGCTACCAGTCGCTGGCAGCCTACGACGACAGCGCAGATGCGCGCTGGGAAGAGCTGGACATGCGGCGCTTCTTCTCCGGGCAGATGGCCAACTTCAATCAGCAAGTTGGCAGTAACAGCCTCAGCTTTTCCGAGCTGTACGCCGAGTGGCTGAAATACCGCAGCCTCTCGGCGGGCCAGTTGCGCTTGCTGCCCAAACGTATCGAGCAGTGGCCCAGTCAGCCGCGTATTGTTCCGGTGATTCTCTGCGAGGATGACGAGGCCGCGTTGCGCGTGACCCTCGAAAGCCTGGCCGAGCAATCCTATCCCGCCCGACGCATTCTGGTGATGGGACCGGCGTCGTTGCAGGCTGTGGCCGGTGACGAGGTTCAGTTCCGCGTGCGCGACGGCGGTGACTATGCTGCGCTCAATCAATGGTTGCACAGCGATGAGTCGGCCGACTGGTTCTTCCTGATGCGCGCTGGTGACCGTCTGCATCCGCACGCACTGGTCATCATGGCCGAGCGTATGGCCCTGCGTACCGACAGCCTGTGCCTGTACACCGATGAAGGCGCCAACGACAACCTTGAGCCCTCGAACCCGATCTTCAAGCCGGACTTCAACCTCGACCTGATGCGCAGCGTGCCCTACGTCGGGCGCCTGCTGGCTTTCAACAGCGCAGCGGTGCGTGCCTTGGGCGGCTTTGATCAGGACTTCGACAGTCTGGCGCCCCAGGACTTGCTCTGGCGTCTGGTTGAGACCCATGGTTTGCAGGTGGTGGAGCACATTGCCGAGGTGCTGGTGCAGTGCCGGTACACCTATGCCCAGTGGCTGGCTGAGTCCGGTGCTCAGGTTCAGGCGTCTCGCGTGGTGCAGGCGCACCTGCAGCGCCTGGGCGTCAACGCCCAGGTCACAGGCATTGAAAACAGCCTGATGACCCGCGTGACCTACCAGCATGAGTGGGCGGCGAAGGTATCGATTCTGATCCTTGCCGGCGCCGACCTCACAGCGTTAATGCGCTGCGTCGAGTCTTTGCTTGAGCACACCGCCTACAGTCAGTTCGAATTGCTGTTGGTGGTCAACGATGAGGCGCCTGCCGAGGTGCGTGACTGGCTGGCGGCAATGGCCAACCTGGGTAGCGACCAGTTGCGCGTCGTTGCCGTTCACGCCAGCGGTCAGGCTGCGAGCCTGAACCTGGCGAGCCTGCAGGCTACCGGCGACTATCTGCTGCTGCTTGATCCGGCCTGCGCGCTGTTCGACAGGCAGTGGCTGTGCGAATTGATGCACCTGGCGCAGCGTCCGGAAGTCGGCGTGGTCGGTCCGAAACTGCTCGACCGCAATGGCGCGGTCATTTCTGCAGGCCTGGTACTGGGCATGAACGGCGTCACGGGCAGCCCCGTGCTCGGTTGTGCGGCGAATGCCGACAGCTACATGAGCCGCCTGCAACTGGTACAAAACTGGAGCGCGCTGAGTCTTGACTGCCTGTTGGTGCGCACTGAGCTGTTCCAGTCACTTGAAGGGCTCGATACTGCCAGCTTGCACGGTAACCTGCAGGACGCCGACTTGTGCCTGCGGGCGCGCAAGCTCGGTTATCTGACAGTGTGGACGCCGTATTCAAAGGTGGCCAGGCTGACCGTCGCTGACGACCGCGAGGCTGCGCACGTCGAGGCCGACCAGGTTGCGTTCTATCAGCGCTGGTTGTCCTGGGTTGCCTTTGATCCGGCCTATAACCGCAACCTCAGCCTGAAGCTGGCAAACTTCAACTTCGAGCCTGGCCTGCGCAGTGGCTGGGACCCGTTCATTGCGCGGGCCATGCCATCGGTATTGGCGTTGCCAAGCAATACTTCGGCGATCGGACACTACCGGGTGGTGCAGCCGTTCATGGAGCTGGAGCGTGCCGGCTGGATTCAGGGCCGGATCGACTACAGTTCGCCGGGGCTGATTGAGCTCGAGCGGGAAAAGCCCGACGTGGTGATCCTGCAGTGCCGCTACACGCCGGGCAACATCAAGGACATGGGCAGGTACAAGCAGCTTTCCAATGCGCGGCGCATTTATGAACTCGACGATTACATCATCGAGCCGCCGAAAAAGAACGATCACGCGCGCAACATGCCGAGCAACATGCGCGAACTGGTCGGCCAGGCCATCAGCCTGTGCGATCGCGTAGTGGTGTCAACCGAGCCGCTGGCCGATGCACTCTCCAGCATGCATCACGACATTCGCGTGGTCCCCAACATGCTGGCCGCGCCCCTCTGGAGCGGGCTTGTCAGCGAGCGTCAGACCAGTGCGCGGCCTCGCGTGGGCTGGGCCGGTGGCACCAGTCATCGTGGCGACCTGGAACTGCTGCTGGAGGTGATCAAGACCCTGGCCGACGAAGTCGACTGGGTGTTTTTCGGTATGTGCCCGGATGCGCTGCGGCCTTATGTAAAGGAATTCTACGAGGGCATCTCATTCGCCCAGTACCCACGCAAGCTGGCCAGCCTCAATCTCGACCTGGCCCTGGCGCCGCTTGAGCAGAACCTCTTCAACGACTGCAAGAGCAACTTGCGCCTGCTGGAATATGGCGCCTGTGGATTCCCGGTCATCTGTACCGACACCAAGGCCTATGCCGGCTATCTGCCTTGCACGCGTGTGCGCGAAAACACCACCGCGCAGTGGCTGGATGCAATCCGCATGCACCTTGGCGATCCGTTGGCCAGCTATCGCCAGGGCGATGCCCTGCGTGAGGCGGTGTTGCGCGACTACGTACTGAATGAACACCATCTGCAGCATTGGGCCAATGCCTGGCTGGCGGACTGAACCCTGGCGTCCGGCGAGGCCGGATGCCGAATCGATAACTGGAACAGGTGCACTATGATCGAAATCGCAACTGGCAAGCGCAGCGATGTAACCGTTGTCCTGCTCGGGCATGATCAGACGGACCATCGTGCTCGCGCGCTTCACTACTACCGCGAGGCCGGTGTGCCTTGTCTGCCCCTGGAACCGCTGCTGGCGGGTGCTTCGGGCGCTTTGTTCTGCGAGCGCCTGAGCCAGGCTTTGGCCGAGGTGACCACGCCTTTCGTGGCCCTGGCCCAGGATGCCGATTTCGTTCTGGCGCCTGCACTGGACAGCGCCGCAGCGTACCTGCTCGAGCAGTCACACGTAGCGGCCGTGCAGGGCTATGCCTTGGCCTATGCTGCCGGCAATGCTGAAGTGACTTATCACAAGCTTGGTGCATCCTTTGCGCCAGCGGCCGGGGAGGGCGCCGTTGCCCGCCTCAAGCAGTATGCCCAGGCGGGCCAGCAAGCCTGGCGTGCAGTATCGCGTGTTGCGGTCTTGCGGTCGGCGTTGGCCGAGGTGCCGCAGGTACTGGATGTTGCCGGTACGCGCACGGCCTTGTCGTGTGTGCTGCTGGCCAGTGGCGCCATCGCACAGCTCGAGCAGACTGATGTGATCTGCGAGTACGCGCCCTGCGCGTTGACGCCGGTAGTTCGCGAAGAGCGGGTTACCCAGACTGTGCGCACGCTGCGTCAGTGGGATGCCGATCGCCAGCGTCTGTACGCCGACGATGCCGGGTTTGCGGTGCTCAATGGTTTTGTGCGCAGCAGCTATGAGCAGGGTGAAGAGCCTTTGCTGTTCACCTCTGGATGGAAAAGCGTCATTGATGAACCAGAGCGCGCGTTCGAGTCGCGTCAATATGTAGAGCTGCCGTACTACAACCGCGCCTTGTTCGAGCAGTTGACCGCGCTGGAGTTTCTTTGCCATGCCTGGCCAACGGGCCTGCGGCATCAGCAGGCGCTGGAAGGTATCTGGGTACGTCAGCGCGATCTCATGCAGGTGCACCCCAATGACACCCCGGAGAGTTTACAAGCGCGCTATTGGCAAGCCATGGCGCTGGGACTGTTCAACCTGAATCTGTGCCAGCAGTTGATGCCGATGTTGACCGATGGCGAGGATGGCGAGCGGGTTCGTGAGCTGAAGAGCTGGCTGCAGCGACTGCAGCAGGTGCCGGGCACCGAGATGCACGAACGGCTGCGTGCCACGCCGTCAGGTAAGGTGCTGGAGGCAATCGCCGCCGCCACGCCCGACGAGCAGGGGCGCCAGCGTGTATTGGCGCACCTGGCCAAGCATCCGGCAGAGCAAATCGCGTTTGTGGTGCTGGATCTCAACGACGACGACCTGGCCCTGCAAGCCACCTTTGACAGCCTGCTGGCCTCGGGTGTGCGCAACTTCAAGCTGGTGGTGCTCAAGGCGGGTAATCTGCCGACGATCACCACGGCGCGCGATACCCTGCACTTCGTCCAGGTGACCGAGAGCAACTGGGCCACTCACCTCAATCATGTAGTGAAGCAACTGCCAAGTGAGTGGCTGCTGCTGTTGCAGGCGGGCGACGTATTGCTTGCCGGCGGCTTGCTGCGCTTGATGGTTGAGCTGGGCGAGGCGCCAGCGTGCCAGGCCATTGCTGCCAACGAAGTGCAGCGTGACGAGCAGGGACGTTTGCTCAGCGTTGTGCGCCCGGGTGCCAACCTGGACCTGCTGCGTAGCCAGCCGGGCCTGATGTCTCGCCACTGGCTGGTGCGCCGTCAGGCAGTGCTGGACCTGGGTGGTTACAGCGAGACGTCTCGCCAGGCGTTGGAGCTCGACCTGCTGCTGCGTCTTGTCGAGACCCAGGGGCTTGGCAGCCTGGCGCATATGGACGAGTACCTGGTGATCGGTCAACAAGCGTCGCCAGCGCTGGTCACCGAGGCGCAGACGATCCTTAACCGGCACCTGACGCAATTGGGTTATCGCAGTCAGGTCAGCGATCAGGGTGCGGCCGGTTTGCTGATCGATTTCCGTCATTCCGCTACCCCGCTGGTTAGCATCCTGCTGGCGCATGAAGGCGATAGCGCGCAGTTGCAGGCATGCCTCACCTCTGTGCTTCAGCGTACCCGTTACCCGCGTTATGAAGTGCTGGTGGCCTGTGTTGGTGATCACATCGAACTTGACGCCGCGGCATTCCAGGCCTTTGCCGGTCGTGTCCGTCTGTTGTCGGGCGAGCCTGGCACTTCGCAGAGCGAGTTGCTGAACCTGGCTGCCAGTGAGGCGCGTGGCGACTACCTGGTGCTGCTGTCTGAGCATGCGCAAGTGGTCACCCCAGCCTGGATCGAGGGCCTGCTCAACGAAGCGCAGCGCCCGGAGGTCGGTGTTGTCGGTGCGCGCCTTCAGGCCGCCGACGGAACCTTGGTTCATGCCGGTTATGAGTTGCTGGCCGGGCCTTCGGTACACGCGCCGTGGGCGGGCGCTGCGTTTGAACAGAGCGCTGCCCACTTCTGGCCGCTGTCGGTGCGCAGTTGCACCGCGGTGTCCGAAGGTTGCCTGATGGTACGCAAGCAGGTGTTCGAACACTGTGGCGGCCTGGTGTCGGCGCCCGGTGCCGGTATCGAGTTGTGCCTGGCCGCTGCCCAGGCCGGGCTGGCTGTGGTGTGGACCCCGCGTGCGCAGTTGCTGGCCGGCGACCTGGGCGCGATGGACGACAGCGTCAGCCACGCACTGGCTGAACGCTGGCCGACAGCGTTCAGTGGTCGTGCGCCGTTCAGCGTGAGCCTGGAGTGGGTTGCTCAGTTGGCATAGCTGGCGTGGGAATTGCAAAAGCCGGGTCTATACCCGGCTTTTTCATTTCTGGTGGCGATTTATTGACAGGTGAGAGGCCCAGGTGTCCGTTGTGAACATGAGGCTCAGGATGCAGAAGAAAGTGGCTGTGGTGCAGTCGAACTACATACCTTGGAAAGGCTACTTCGATCTGATTCGTAGCGTAGACGCGTTCGTCTTGTATGACGATGTTCAGTACACCCGGCGCGACTGGCGCAATCGCAACAAGATCAAGACCGCCCAGGGTGAGCATTGGTTGAGTGTTCCGGTGAAGAACCGCGGACGTTATGAACAGTTGATCAATGACGTGCAGGTCAGTGAGCCGGACTGGGCAGCCAAACACTGGAAGACCATCGAGATGAGCTACCGGCGAGCGGCTTGCTTTACCCAGATGGAGGCACCCATGCGTGCCCTCTACGAGCAAGCTGCCGGCCTCGAGAATCTTTCTTGCATCAACGAACTGTTCATCCGTGGCCTGTGCGCACTGCTCGATATTCATACGCCGCTGTATCGCTCCGCGGACCTGGGGCATTGCGAGGGTAAGAACGAGCGGTTGATCCAGCTATGCCAGGCCCTCGATGCCACCGAGTACCTTTCAGGGCCTGCGGCCGGTTGCTATCTGGACGAAGCGGCCTTTGCTGCTACCGGGATCGAGGTGTCCTACATGAATTATGCGGGTTATCCCGAGTACCCACAGTTGTACGGCGAATTTCAACATGCCGTCAGCGTCGTCGACTTGTTGTTCAACACCGGCAGCGACGCATCTACTTTTCTGGAGCGACGTCCATGAGTACGGACATCTTGCAAGACGTGGCGGAGTATTACTCATCGCGAGTTCGTGCACACGGCGCCACTCCCGAGGGGGTCGACTGGAACGGCAGCGCATCACAACAACTGCGGTTTGCCCAGTTGCTCAAGCTGGTACCTGCCAATGAACAGCAGGAAGGGTTCAGCCTGATCGATGTCGGATGTGGCTATGGGGCGTTGCTGACGTGGATGCGTGAGCGTGGCCTGGCAGTCGATTACCATGGGTATGACCTGTCGGACCAGATGATCGCGGCTGCCCGTCAACAGCATCCGGCCAGCGATGCGGTGCGCTTCGAGGTGGCCGAACGTGCCTCGTGCGAAGCGGATTACGCAGTAGCCAGTGGCATTTTCAATGTCTGCCAGGATACTCCGCGTGCGGCCTGGGAGGCCTACATCGCCGACGTGCTGCGCAGCATGGACGCCTGCAGTCGCAAGGGCTTCGCGTTCAATTGCCTGACGTCTTATTCAGACCCGCCCTTCATGCGTGATTACCTCTATTACGGTGATCCGTGCTTCTACTTTGATCTGTGCAAAAGTAACTACTCCAGAGAGGTGGCACTCTTGCACGATTATGGTTTGTACGAGTTCACCTTGCTTGTGCGCAAGGCTTCTTGACGAACTGTCCGACCCCTCTGTCTCCTGGAAAACACTATGCTCAAAAGCGGTTCCACCTCCGTCACACAGTCCAGCGATGGCCAGCTCGAAGCCCGTGAGCAGCTCTGGCAGGCCTTCCACAACGCGCCTCTGGATGATGCCGAGAAAGAGCGCAACCTCGGCTTGTTCATCCGCTCTGCTTCATTGGCGCGGATGCTGGCGGTTTCCGATCTATATCGTGAGATTGTCCGGTTGCCTGGTTCGGTACTGGACTTCGGTACGTGGCGCGGGCAGAACGCCGTGCTCTGTGAGAACCTTCGGGCAATCTTTGAACCGTTCAACAAGCAGCGCCGGATCGCGGCGTTCGATACCTTTGCCGGCTACAAGTCCCATACCGGTGACGGCAAGGTGGCCAACGCCCATTTCCAGGACGGGTGCTACGACACCGGCAATGGCTATGCGGATTACCTGCGTCACCTGCTGGCCCTTCATGAAGGTATCAATGCCTTGCCTCAAGTACCCGGCGGGCATCAGGTGGTGGAAGGGGATATCAAGGACACCTTGCCGCAGTTCATCGAGCTGCAACGCAACTTGCTGGTAGCCCTCGCTTTCTTTGACATGAATCTGGAAGGGCCGACCCGATTTGCCCTGGAACAGATTCTGCCACGCTGTGTGCCTGGCTCGTTGCTGGTGTTCTTCCAGTTGCAGCGCGACTTCCTGCCGGGCGAGGGCTATGCCTATGTCGCCGAGATACTCGGGAAGGTGCGTCACGAGATCAAACGTTCGGAAACCTACCCGTCACTGTGCATCGTCAAGCTGCTGTAAGGAGCTCTTCATGTTTCTGATCGTTGGCAATGGCATGGTTGCCCTGGCTATCGCAGCCGGCCTCTCGCGCAGTGTTCCGGGTGAGCGCATTCAGGTTGTCGGCCCGGCTGCACGTCCGAACAGTGCTTCGATGGCTGCCGCGGCCATGCTCAACTCCTTCGCAGAGCTTGAGCCGGGCGCACTCGACCAACCGCGTGACCGTCTGAAGTTCGAGTTGAGCCAGGCATCAGCCCGTCTCTGGGAGAACTTTGTCGAAGAGTTCGACATTCCCGCCGAGTACTACCGACTGGGTACCGTGCTGGTGAACAACAACGCCTCCAACAGCTTCGAGGATGAAGCGTTCGATGCGATCGCCGGATACCTTGACGAATTTGCCGAGCCGTACGAGCGTGTCGACCCGCACCTTGAGCCGGCCTATGTGCCAGGTGCGAGCTATCGCACGCGCCAGGCGCTGTTCCTGCCGCGCGAGGGCGTGCTCAATCCGGATGGTGTAGTTCGTGCGCTGCAGGCAACGCTGGAAAAGCGCGGTGTGCGTTTTGTTGATGGCGTGGTGAAAACGCTGGACAAGGTCAACGGTCGCACCCGAGGCGTGACCCTGGAAGACGGACGCGTGCTGGGCGCGGAGCGTGTCGTGCTGGCCAACGGCAGTATGGCCACGCGCCTGTGGGACGAAGAAGGCTGCATCCGGGTGATCAATGGTGTCGGCGCAACCGTGGTGTTGAAGAACCCCGGTATCAAGGGTCGCTATGTACTGCGTACGCCCAACCGTGGCGGCGCCTGTGGCATCTACCATGCGCCCTATCAGGACGATCAGTTTGTCGTCGGGGCCACCAACCTGGTGACCACCGCCGACGAACAGTTCCCGCGTGCAGAGTCGGTGGCGGCGCTGATAAACGGCGCGATCAATCAGGTCAACCACCTGCACCGCACCAGCGGGTTCATCCGTTACAACTTCGGCTATCGCCCGCTGAGCCTTGACGGTTATCCGGTTATCGGCCAGCTCAACGACAACACGTTCATTGCTTCCGGCACCCGCAGGGATGGCTACCATTTTGCGCCATGGCTGGCTGACAACCTGGCGGCCTTGCTGCTGGACAAGTCGGTCTCGGCACAGGCCAGGGAGTATTTTCACTTCACTCGACCGCAGCGCAGTGCATGGCTGGACCAATCGGTGGAGGCATGCTGTCGCAAGTATGCGGCGGTCAAGTGTTCGGCGTTGTCCCAGCACGGTTTCGATGCCGGTCATACCGATGCCGACCAGGCGCTGGAGAATTACTACTACCAGCGTGCACGAACCTTCTTTGACAAGCACGCGCTCGAGCAGAGTGTTCAGGTGGATTTCCTGGACGCGCTGCTGGGTGGTTACCTTTCCCTGTCGGATTTTGCCTGAAGCCCGAGCGCCGGAGTCACGAGAGTGAGCAATCAGATCATTCCTTTCAATAAGCCTTTTGTTGTCGGCAAAGAGCTGTTCTATATCGCGCAGGCGGTGATGAATGGCGGTATTGCCGGCGATGGGCAATTCACGCGCTTATGCCAGGAGTGGCTGGAGGACAACCTGGGATGTCCCAGGGCACTGTTGACGCATTCGTGCACGGCGGCCCTTGAGATGGCGGCGATCCTGGCAGACATAGGTCCGGGCGATGAAGTCATCATGCCGTCGTTTACCTTCGTATCCACGGCAAACGCCTTTGTCTTGCGCGGCGCAGTACCGGTGTTTGTAGATGTACGCAAGGATACGCTGAACCTGGACGAACGCCTGGTGGAGGCGGCAATCACCGAGAAGACCAAGGCGATCGTCGCGGTGCATTACGCTGGCCAGCCTTGTGACATGGATGCCCTGTTACGCCTGTGCGACAAGCACGGGCTGATCCTTATCGAAGACGCCGCCCAGGCGATTCTCGCCAGGGAGAAAACCCGTGCGCTGGGGACCATCGGTCATCTCGGTTGCCTGAGTTTTCACGAAACGAAGAACGTGATCAGCGGCGAGGGTGGGGCCCTGCTCATCAATGATCCCAAGTTGATCGAGCGGGCTGAGATCATCTGGCAGAAGGGCACCAACCGCAAGGCTTTTTCCCGTGGGGAAGTGAGCAAGTACACCTGGGTCGACGTAGGTTCTTCATTCTTGCCCAGCGAGCTGACGGCTGCTTTTCTGTATGCCCAGCTGGAGCAGGGAGAGAGTATCAATACACACCGCCGTGCGTTGTACGAGTCCTATTACCATCAGCTGACGACGCTTGAAGCAGATGGTTATTTCACCCTGCCTCGCGCCCAGGGCGGCAAACCGGCCAATGCGCATATCTTCTATCTGCTGCTGCGCAGTAACAAAGAACGCGGTGAGCTGATTGAGTATCTTCGTGAGCGGGGCATTTATGCCGTGTTCCACTACGTTCCCTTGCATGATTCACCTGCCGGATTGCGCTACTCACGCAGCGTCGGTGACTTGCCTGTCACCCAGGAGGTTTCTGCATGCCTGGTGCGCCTGCCGCTTTATTCCGACATGAGCCTGCGCGAGGTCGCTCAGGTGTGTGCAGCCATCTTCCAATTCTTCGCAGGTGCCCGGGAGGCATGAGTGCCTCGGGCCCGGCGATTGTTCAGCTGATTTCTGGAGTTTCACCCCATGTTGAATTCTGTACAGGCTGGCGCGGGCCTGGAGCAGGCCATGAAGCGTCTCCGACTGATGTATGCCCGGCCGGAGCACCCTTACTACATCATGGCGCCGGGTTACCGGGAGACTTCATCGGGGGTCGCCTCGCTCCATTACCTTTGCCACCTGCTCAACCTGAATGGACGAGAGGCCTACATCTGTGGCGGCAAGGTGGTGAACCCGGAGTTGAAAACACCGCTGCTTGACGACGAGACCCGCCAGCGTCACAGGCTGGCGGGTCGGGTGCCGATTGCGGTCTATCCGGAAGTCACCACCGGCAATCCATACAACTGTTCGGTGGTGGCGCGTTTCCTGTTGAACTTCGAAGGGTTCATCACGGGCCGGGGCATGGAGGCTGCTCCCAGCGATCTGCTGTTCTACTCGGGCAAGCTGATCGCCGAAGATCATGGTCACCCGGACGGTGATTTGCTATGCCTGCCCACCATCGATGTTGATCTGTTCTGTACCGGTCAACCGTCGGCTCAGCGTGAAGGTCGTTACCTCTACCAGAATCGCTATCCGCTCGACGCCATCGATTATTCGATACTGCCAGCGGATATTCGCTTGCTGAGCATGGCCAATGCCCTGACGCTGCCAGAGCTGGCACAACTGCTTCAACAGGCAGAGGTGATGTACACCCATGAGTGGTCGATGACCTGTGTAATCGCGGTGCTCTGCGGTTGCCCGGTGATCTTCATTCCCGGGCATGGCATTGATCAGGCATTCCTCGATGCCAGCTTTGTCGGCAGCAGTGGCTTTGCCATGCTGGATCGCGAGGATGCGCTGGCCCATGCCCAGGCAGGCCTTGAAGGTGCGTTGCAACGCTATGTCGAGCGAACGGCGCCTTTCTGGAGTCAGCTGGATGTTTTCATCGCCAAGACCCAGGCATCCGCCTGTCGTGAGGTTGTGGGCAATCGGCTGGGTGTGCGGGATTGGCTGCGGCAGCGTTATCCGCAGCCGCAGCAGATGCGGGTTATCGAAGATCGCCTGGCAGATGCAACTGCTGCGCGGTTTACTGTGCTGGTGGTCGACCATGGTGACCCCGCGGCGCTGGCAATTACCCTGGACAGCCTGGCGCGTGGCCTGTGTCCGGGGGTGAAGGTTTGCGTGTTGGGCCGGGATAATCCCGGGTTGAGCACCGTCCAATGGCTGCAGTGCAATCCTGCACAGGCGGTCCTTGCGATCGAAGCCTGTCTGCGTGGGTGCGAGAGTGATTGGTTCATGCTGGTCGATGCCGGCAGCGAATTCACCGCCAGCGGCTTGTTGCTGACAGCACTGGAGTTGACCCGGCTTCCCGTGGATTGTCTGGCTGTCTATGCGGATGAAGCGCTGTGCCAGGCACAGGGCGTCGTCGATACCGCATTGCGCCCGGACTTTAATCTGGACATGCTGCTGGCCTTCCCGGGCTACCTGTCGCGACATTGGTTGTACCGATGCGATGCCTGGCGCCAGCTCGGCGGCTTCAGCGAGGCGGGTGGCCGAGCGTTTGAGCTCGACTTCCAGTTGCGCTTGATCAGTGAGCGAGGGTTGGGATGTATCGGTCATGTCGGCGAGCCGTTGCTGATCGGTAATGCCCTGCAGTTGCAGGCCTGTGCCGACGAATGCGCGGTCATCGAAGCGCATCTGCAAGGCCGTGGATATTCCGCTGCCCGGGCGCTACCGCTGGCTGCAGCGCCGGGGCGTTACCGTATCGACTACGGGCACCAGCCGCAGGCGTCGGTCAGTATCGTCATCTTCCTGGAAGGGCAGTTGCTGCACTTCCAGCGTTGCCTGGAAAGCTTGCTGGCGCAGACGACCCATGGCGACTACGAGGTGTTGCTGGTTGAGCCGGGCGGTGATGACCCTTTGTTGCTGGACTGGCTTGCAATGGTCGGGCAAATGGGGGGCGGGCGCTTCAATATCCTGCGCTTTGAACCCGGTCACACGCGTGCGGCGATGTGTAACGCGGCAGCGCATGAGGCGCAGGGCGAATACCTGCTGTGGCTGGATGCCGGCAGCGCCGTACTCGATGGTGACTGGCTGCAGGTGTTGCTCAACCATGCACAGCGCCCGGAGGTGGGCGCCGTGGGTTGCAAGCTGGTGAGCCGGGACAGCACTGTTCGTCAGGCGGCCCTGGTACTGGGGCTCGGAGGCGGGGTGGGGCGTGCCTTCGAAGGACGGTCCACGCAGGATGCCGGTTACATGGGGCGCCTTGGGCTGGAGCAGGATTGCTCGGCGGTCGGGGGTGAATGTCTCATGGTGCGCCGTTCGCTGTTCATCGAGTCCGGTGGTTTCGAGATTGATCCGCTGTTTTCTCGCTGGGTGGCTGTGGACCTGTGCCTCAAGCTGCTTCAAGCCGGTTACCTGAACGTGTGGACGCCCCATGCCCGGCTGTTGCTGGAGGCTACTCAGGACGCGCCGGCCGGCACCGACCAGGAGGATGCATTGTATGCGCGCTGGTTACCGCAATTGGCGCGTGACCCCGCGTACAACGTCAACTTCTCGCTGCGTGCTGGCGAGGAATTTGCCGTTCAGGGGGGCGACATGAGCTGGCGGCCACTGCGGGGATTGGTGCCTACCGTGCTCGCCTGCGCTGACGGTCAGAGCGGTGCGGTAAGTTCGCGTCTGCTGGGGCCTATGGCAGCTTTGCGCGGCGCAGGGAGTATCGATGGCGCGGTGATCGCCGGGACGTTGTCGCCGGTGGAGATAGAACGCTTCAACCCTTCAAGCATCGTGCTGCAGCGTCCACTGGAAGATTCGGGGTTGTTGACCATGCGTCGCTTGCGTGCGTTTTCGCAGGCATTCAAGGTCTACGATCTGGACCGCTATGTGCTCGATATCGACGATGGGCAGCTGCGTTCTGCCGAGGATCTGGAACAGCGTATCCGCTTTGGGGTCATGCAGGCTGACAGGGTGTTGGTTGCAACTGCAGCGCTGGCGGAGCTGGTGCGGGCCCAGCTCGATGATGTACAGGTTCTGGAGAACGTGTTGCACCCTTCGTGGGGGCGCCTGCAAGGGGCTCGGCGGATGGGGGAGAAGCCGCGCGTGGGATGGCTGGGCTGCCAGGATGCGTACCTGCTCGCCGAGGTTGTGCCGATGCTGGCCGGTGAAGTCGAGTGGGTGGTCCTTGGCGATTGCCCTGACGCCTTGAGGCCATACCTGAAGGAGCATCACCCGGCCGTGGACCTGGATTACCTGGGGGTCGATCTGGCGGCCCTGAATCTGGACATTGCCCTGGTCCCTATGGCGGAAACCCTGATCAACAGATGCTCCGGCGATATACGGGTGCTCCAGCATGCCGCGTGCGGTCAATCGGTCATCTGTAGCCGGGTAGCGGGCTTTGCCGGTGGCGACGCGTTGCCGTTGTCGCGGGTGAGCAACGATGCTGCTGATTGGGTCCGGGCCATCCGCCTGCACCTGGAGGACCTGGGTGCTTCTGCGGCCCTGGGCGACGCCCAGCAGGCACTCGTGCGCAGTGAATGGCTGCTGCAAGGGCAGAGGCTGGAAGACTGGCGGCTCGCCTGGCTGGCCAATTGATCAGCTGTGCAGGGTAGGCAGGTACTCGACCTCACAGGCGCGTTGAACAGCGCCTGTTTTTTTGTGAGGGGCTGTGCCGGGAGAAGCCGGTGAGAGGCGCTCGAATGAGTCGCAGGCTTGCCCATGAGCAATAGGTGCGCCTAAACCCGGTTGCGCCTGTCGCCTTCAGCGAATCGACAAAAAGCGCGTGACTCGAGAGTCAGAACGCGCATCTTCACTGTATATTGTCGAAACCGGGAACTGCTGCGTCGCGCCTGGAGGAGCTGTCAGGGAAGGGGGTGACCCGTTCGTCTGGCTGTTTGTCGTTGTAGTCGCAGTGGGTATTTCGCTGTTATTGAATTGGGAAGCCATATGATTGGCATTAAAAGCATCGCCAGTTACGTGCCTACTGAAGGGATAGACAACTATGCCCAGGGCGCGAAATTCGGCAAGGACCAGGATTTCATCTTCGGCAAGATCGGTTCTACCTTCTTGCCGCGCAAGGACGCTAGCCAGGAAACCTCCGACCTGTGTGTCGAAGCGGTCCGCAACCTGTTCGCTGCCAATCCGTCGCTGGACCCGGCCTCTATCCAGGCGGTGATCGTTGTCACCCAGAACGGCGATGCCGAAGGGTTGCCGCACACTGCCGCGATCGTTCAGGACAAGCTTGGCTTGCCGACCCATATTGCTGCCTTTGACATCTCCCTGGGTTGCTCGGGCTATGTCTACGGCCTCTATGCCCTGAAAGGTTTCATGGAGGCGGCTGGCCTGAAGAACGGCTTGCTGATCACTGCCGACCCTTATTCGAAGATTGTCGATCCCGAAGACCGCAACACCACCATGTTGTTCGGTGACGCGGCAACCGCGACCTGGATGGGCGAAGATGCGGCCTGGCAGCTGGGCAAGTCACTGTTCGGCAGTGATGGCGCCGGTGCCGAGCACCTGCGTACCACCGATGGCAAGTTTTTCATGAACGGCCGCCAGGTCTACAACTTTGCCCTGGTCAAGGTGCCGGCTCACCTGCATCTGTTACTTGAGGCCAGCCAGTTGCAGGCCGAAGACATCGACCTGTACTGCCTGCACCAAGGCAGCGCAGCGATTGTCGATGCCGTGTCGGCGCGTTTCGATGAAGGCGAGCACAAGGCCAAGTTCGTCAAGGACATGGTCGAGACCGGCAACACCGTGTCGTCGAGCATTCCTTTGCTGCTGGAGAAGCACGTGCTTGGCTCCCAGTGCAAACGCGTCGCGCTCAGTGGTTTTGGCGTGGGGCTGTCCTGGGGCTCGGCGATCATCGAGCGCCGGGACTGAAGCATTCGCGTCAAACCCGAAACGCCGCCCCCTACGGGCGGCGTTTTTGTTTCCGGCTGCGGTGTGGCCTGCCTGATAATTGGCGTCAACACCTTGATTTCATTGGGCTGGCAGGTGGCCATTAATTTTTTTTGAAAACTCCCTAAAGCAACCCGCCCTGACGACGATAACTATTACGAAGGTTCTCTGTGCCACACCCGGCGAATTGCCAAGGCCGGAAGCCGTAGTACCCATCCAACGAGGAATTCGTCATGGCTTTGACTGTAAACACCAACACCACCTCCCTGGGCGTTCAGAAGAACCTGAACCGTGCTACCGACGCTCTGAGCACTTCGATGACTCGTCTGTCTTCGGGCCTGAAAATCAACAGCGCCAAAGACGACGCCGCCGGCCTGCAGATCGCTACCCGCATGACCTCGCAGATCCGTGGTCAAACCATGGCAATCAAAAACGCCAACGACGGTATCTCCATCGCCCAGACCGCTGAAGGCGCGATGCAAGAGCAGACCAACATTCTGCAGCGTATGCGTGAACTGGCCGTTCAGTCCCGAAACGACTCCAACAGCCAGACCGACCGTGACGCACTGGACAAAGAATTCCAGTCGATGCTGAAAGAGATCGACCGTATTGCTGACAGCACCCAGCTGAACGGCAAGAACCTGCTGGACGGTACTGCTGGCGCCATGACCTTCCAGGTCGGCTCCAACTCCGGCACCAGCAACCAGATCACCATCAGCCTCAGCGCTGCCATGAAAACCACCGGTACTGGCGCTGCGCTGACCGGCCTGGCTGGCAAGAGCATCACTGGTGCCAACACCACCGCTGCTGAGCAGACCTTCACCGCTGCTGTCAGCGCTATCGACGACGCACTGGCAGCAATCAACGCCTCGCGTGCTGACCTGGGTGCCAACCAGAACCGTCTGACCAGCACCATCAACAACCTGCAAAACATCAACGAGAACGCCGAAGCCGCTCGTGGCCGTGTACAGGACACCGACTTCGCTGCTGAAACCGCTCAGCTGACCAAGCAGCAGACTCTGCAGCAAGCGTCGACTTCGGTTCTGGCTCAAGCCAACCAGCTGCCATCGGCAGTTCTGAAACTGCTGGGCTAATCTGCCTGATGGTTTTCGGCGGGGGAGTGCACTTGAGGCACTTCCCCGCCTTTTCATTCTGAGGTGGCGGACATGGACATGAGTGTCAAAATGAACCTGTCATATCCGGCTGCGCGTGCGGCCGAACAGGTTGCGGACAAGCCGGTTAAGCGGTTGGCCGAGGCATCCGGTGACAGCGACAAGCCTGGCTTGCAAGCGAGTGGGGACGTCGACAAGGTCAAGAGTGCCGTCTCGGAAATTGAAAAGTTCCTGCACGCGACCCGACGGAATCTGGAATTCTCCACTGATGAAGATTCCGGCAAAATCGTCGTCAGGGTTCTCGCCAGCGATACCGGCGAGCTGATTCGTCAGATCCCCTCGGAAGAGGCGCTGCGAATCGCCAACAGTTTGAGCGATGTAAACAGTATTCTATTCGACGCCAAGGTCTGACCGGGCGGCGAACAGTTTTGTGGTGTTTGATGTCGGGCTTGCAGGAGTGGGTCTGACGCGACAATGAGAGGGACAACAGCATGGCAAGCCCGATTACTTCCTCCACTGGCCTGGGTTCCGGTCTCGATATTTCCGGGATCGTCAAGGCGCTGGTTCAGTCTGATACCGCTGCCAAGCAGGCGCAGATCACCCGCCAGACCAGTAACAACAGTGCGATGATCTCCGGGATTGGTGCGCTGCGCAGTGCCCTCACGGCGTACCAAGACGCCATGAAAAAACTCAACGACAAAGATGCGCCGTCGTTCAATGCCTTTGCGGCAAAGTCTGCCAACGACGCGGTGATCAAAGTCACCTCCGGCAACACCGCCGTTGCAGGCGAGTACGACATCAAGGTCAAGCAGCTGGCGACCAGCTCGAAAGTGGCCAGCCAGGCCTACATCGAAGGTGCAGCCAAGTCGATCACCGCGGGTGAGCTGACCATCGGTCAAGGCACCAAAAGCTACAAGCTCACCATTGGTGATGGCGCCACCCTGCAAAGCGTGCGCGATCAGATCAACAAAGAGATGGGTGCCAATGGCATCAGTGCCAACATCGTGACTGGCAAGGACGGTACGCGCCTGGTGCTGTCGTCCACCACAACGGGTGAGAACACCGACCTAAAGCTGACGGGGATTCCCGAGCTTGAAATCGATGGCACCAAGCCCATGGCAACTGAAGGTGCCGGCTACATCACGGCCAAGACCCAGAACGCAGAACTGACCATCGACGGTCTGGTGGTCAACAGTGCGAGCAACACCATCAGCAACGCGATCAGCGGCCTGACCTTCGATCTGGTCTCCGCCACCCCTGTCGATGGTGCGGGCACCAAAGTCAGCGTAACGGCCAACAACGACGGCCTGAAAACGTCGATCCAGAGCTTCGTCGACGCCTACAACACGCTGCAAAAAGCAATCACCACGCTGACAGCCACCAGCCGTGACGAGAACGACAACCTGGTACTGGGCTCGCTGACCAACGACCCGACCACCCGCTCCCTGCTGGGTGATGTGCGCAAGGTGTTGACCGAAGTAGGGGCCGGCGATCAGCTGACCACCTTGAGCCAGCTGGGTATCAACACCCAGAAGGACGGTACGCTGGAGTTCAACAGCACCAAGTTCGATGCTGCGATGAACGACAAGAAGCTCGGCCCGGAAGTCCAGGAGCTGTTCACCGGGACCAACGGTATCTTCGAGCGCATGAACAAGGCGATCGACCCTTACAACGCCACCGATGGCAGCCTGGCCTCGCGCAAGACCAACCTGGACAAAACCGCCAAGGCGTTGAGTGACCAGCAAGAGGCACTGGATCGTCGTACCGAGTCGCTGACCGAATCGCTGACCAGGAAATATGTCGCACTGGATACGGCGCTGGGCAAGATGAAGGCTCAGGCGGATCAGATCACCTCGTTCTTCGATGCCATCAACGCGCAGGCTAAAAAGTCCTGATCGCGTAGCACGCCAAAGTCCTGATCGCGTAGCACGCCAAAAGCCCGGCAGCGTCAGTCTGATGCGCCGGGCTTTTTCTTTTGCCTTAAAGTTTTTTGACGCGCAGGCGATATAAGCGGTATACGAAACCTTTTTAGTTGTGACGAGGTAGAACATGAACCCTATGTTGGCCCTTCGGCAGTACCAGAAAGTCAATGGCGTGGCCCAGACCTCTGAGGCCAGCCCCCATCGTCTGGTGCAAATGCTGATGCAGGGCGGCCTTGACCGCATTGCCCAGGCTAAGGGCGCCATGGCGCGTAACGATATTGCCCAGCGCGGCATTCTCATCGGCAAGGCCATTGGCATTGTTGGCGGCCTGCGTGAGGGCCTGGATCTGGACAACCATGCGGACACGCTGACCGATCTGGACAACCTGTACGCCTACATGAGCAAGCGTCTGGTCGAGGCAAATGTGCAGAATGACCCGGAGATCCTCAATGAGGTCGCCCGGCTGCTGATTACTGTCAAGGAAGGCTGGGACGCAATTGGCGATCAACCCGCCGATATCTAGGAGGTTGTGATGAGTGTCGTGCTCGAGCGTATCGAACAAACCCGCGCAGCATTGCTGGGTGCCCTAGACAGTCGCGACTGGGAGGCGATCAGCGAGCTCGATGTCAGCATCAGGTTGTGTGTCGACGATGTATTGGCGGAGGCGTCGGTCAATGAAGCGGTGCTGCGTAGCAGTCTTGAGGAGTTGCTCGGGGTCTACCGACAATTAATTGCGGTTGCAAGTGACGAGCGTCAAACAATAGTCAACGAGATGACGCAGTTCCGACAAGCCAAAAACGCGGCAAAGGTATACCATTTGTTCAGCTGACGCTGGGCAAAACCGGAAACAGGGCGCCATAAATTTGACCCTGAACGGTTTTTTGACTTAACTAGTGGCTGTTTTCACAATTCAGACGTCCGAACACTGATCGTTCAGTCGGAATGATGTCGAGCAAGCCCTTTGCGGGGCGCCGAGATGACTAGGGAAGTTGCTATTGCATGTGGCGTGAAACCAAAATTTTGCTGATCGATGACGATAGCGTTCGCCGCCGCGACCTGGCGGTGGTACTCAATTTTCTCGGCGAAGAAAATCTCACCTGCTCAAGCCAAGACTGGCAGCAGGCTGTCGAATCGTTGTCATCCAGTCGTGAAGTACTCTGTGTCCTGATCGGGACCGTAAATGCTCCGGCAAGTCTGTTGAGCGTGCTTAAGACAGTGGCTGCGTGGGATGAGTTCCTTCCGGTTTTGCTTTTAGGCGAAATTTCTTCAGCCGAGCTTCCGGAAGAGCTGCGTCGTCGGGTGCTGTCCAACCTCGAAATGCCGCCGAGCTACAGCAAGTTGCTCGATTCGCTGCATCGCGCCCAGGTCTATCGCGAGATGTACGACCAGGCCCGCGAGCGCGGTCGCCAGCGCGAGCCGAACCTGTTCCGCAGCCTGGTGGGCACCAGTCGAGCCATTCAGCATGTGCGGCAGATGATGCAGCAGGTGGCGGATACTGACGCCAGCGTGCTGATCCTCGGCGAGTCCGGTACCGGCAAGGAAGTGGTGGCGCGCAACCTGCACTATCACTCCAAGCGCCGCGAAGCGCCGTTCGTGCCGGTCAACTGCGGTGCAATCCCGGCCGAGTTGCTGGAAAGCGAACTGTTCGGCCATGAGAAAGGTGCCTTTACCGGTGCCATCACCAGCCGTGCTGGACGCTTCGAGCTGGCCAACGGTGGCACGCTGTTCCTCGATGAAATCGGTGACATGCCCCTGCCGATGCAGGTCAAGCTGTTGCGCGTACTGCAAGAGCGGACGTTCGAGCGGGTCGGCAGCAACAAGACCCAGGGCATCGACGTGCGCATCATCGCCGCGACCCACAAGAACCTCGAGAGCATGATCGAGGCGGGCACCTTCCGCGAAGACCTGTACTACCGTCTCAATGTCTTCCCGATCGAGATGGCTCCGCTGCGTGAGCGCGTCGAGGACATTCCGCTGCTGATGAACGAACTGATTTCGCGCATGGAACACGAAAAGCGCGGGTCGATCCGTTTCAATTCGGCAGCGATCATGTCGCTGTGCCGTCATGGCTGGCCGGGCAACGTCCGTGAGCTGGCCAACCTGGTGGAGCGCATGGCGATCATGCACCCCTATGGGGTGATCGGTGTGTCGGAACTGCCGAAAAAATTCCGCTACGTCGATGACGAAGACGAGCATCTGGTCGACAGCCTGCGTTCGGACCTGGAAGAACGTGTGGCAATCAATGGCAGTTCGCCGAGTTTTGCCACGCACGCCATGCTTCCGCCAGAAGGGCTGGACCTCAAGGACTACCTCGGCGGTCTGGAGCAGGGGCTTATCCAGCAGGCGCTGGATGATGCCAACGGTATCGTCGCCCGGGCTGCTGAGCGTTTGCGTATCCGCCGTACGACGCTGGTGGAAAAAATGCGCAAGTACGGCATGAGCCGTCGTGATGGAGACGAACAGGCGGAGGATTGACGCCTGCCTCGCCGTGACGGAGCGCAGGGATGCTCCCGTCATGGTAATACCCTTATCTTTTCAAGGGCTGTAACGCCCGCCTCATCGGTGTTTGCCGTTACTCTGCGGTCCCCGACACTACCCGCCTCGCACTATCCGGCACGGCTATTGCTACTACGCAGACAACATACCGTTTTATGACGGTCAGTCACGCGAGAGAGCACGATGCCCCAGGCCGCCCCCATCTCCTGTGTCCCTGATTCGAAGGGGCAGAACGCCGCCGAACAGGAAAGCCGTCTCGGGTTGGAACAGGCCTTTGCCATGTTCGACCAGGTCTCCAATCAGCTGAGCGAATCCTATAGCTTGCTTGAAGCGCGGGTCACCGAGCTCAAGGGTGAGCTGGCGGTGGTCAGTGCCCAGCGCATGGCCGAGCTTGCCGAGAAGGAGCGGTTGGCCAATCGCCTGCAAAACCTGCTCGACCTGTTGCCCGGTGGCGTCATTGTCATTGACGCCAATGGCCGGGTGCGCGAAGCGAATCCTGCTGCCTGCGAGCTCTTGGGCGAGCCGTTGGTGGGCGAGTTGTGGCGGCAGGTGATTGCCCGCAGTTTTGCCCCGCGTGAAGACGATGGTCATGAAGTATCGCTGCGCGACGGACGTCGCCTGTCGATCGCCACGCGCTCGCTGGATGCCGAGCCGGGCCAGTTGGTGCTGCTCAACGACCTCACCGAAACCCGTCGCCTGCAGGGCCAGCTGGCTCGCCATGAGCGTTTGTCGTCGCTCGGGCGGATGGTGGCTTCGCTGGCGCATCAGATCCGTACGCCATTGTCGGCGGCGCTGCTGTACGCCAGTCACCTGGCCGAGCAGAACCTGCCGCTGGAAACCCAGCAGCGCTTTGCCGGCAACCTCAAGGAGCGCCTGCATGAGCTGGAGCACCAGGTACGCGACATGCTGGTGTTTGCCCGCGGCGAACTGCCGTTGACCGACCGGATCACGCCCAAGGCGCTGTTCCAGTCGCTGCAACAGGCCGCTCAGGCACATGTCCAGGGGCACGCGGTGCGCTGGCAGTGCGACAGTCATCTGGGCGAGTTGCTGTGCAATCGCGACACCCTGGTCGGTGCCTTGCTCAACCTGGTGGAAAATGCGTTGCAGGCCAGCAGCGAGCCGGTTCGCCTGAAGGTGCACCTGTATCGCCGTGGTCAGCTGCTGCGCCTGTGCATCAGTGATGCCGGTGCCGGTATCGACAGTGCGTTGCTGGCGCGCCTGGGGGAACCCTTCCTGACCACCAAGCCGACCGGCACCGGCCTTGGCCTGGCGGTGGTCAATGCGGTGGCACGGGCCCATCAGGGTGCCTTGCAATTACGATCACGGCCGGGCCGTGGTACGTGTGCGTTGGTCACGTTGCCGTTGATCGACGCGATGAAAATGGAGATTGAGCAATGAAGGCAATCAAGGTGCTGCTGGTCGAGGACGATCGGGCACTGCGTCAGGCCTTGGGCGACACCCTTGAGCTGGGCGGCTTTGACTATCAAGCGGTGGGGTCGGCCGAAGAGGCGCTGCAAGCCGTTGCTGCAGAGGCTTTCAGTCTGGTCGTCAGCGACGTCAACATGCCTGGCATGGACGGGCATCAGTTGCTGGCGCTGTTGCGTGCACGTCAGCCGCAATTGCCGGTGCTGCTGATGACGGCGCATGCTGCCGTTGAGCGTGCCGTTGAGGCCATGCGCCAAGGGGCGGTGGATTATCTGGTCAAACCGTTTGAGCCGCGGGCCTTGCTTGATCTGGTTGCGCGCCATGCCCTCGGGGTGCTGGCTGCTTCGGCGGATGAGGGGCCTGTGGCCTGCGAGCCGGCCAGTGCGCAATTACTGGAGCTGGCCGCGCGGGTGGCGCGTAGCGATTCCACGGTGCTGATCTCGGGTGAGTCGGGCACCGGTAAAGAGGTGCTGGCGCGCTACATTCATCAGCAGTCCACGCGCGCGACGCAGCCCTTTGTGGCCATCAACTGCGCGGCGATTCCGGACAACATGCTGGAAGCAACGCTGTTCGGGCATGAGAAGGGTTCCTTCACCGGCGCCATCGCCGCCCAGGCGGGCAAGTTCGAGCAGGCCGATGGCGGCACGCTGTTGCTCGATGAAATCTCCGAGATGCCTCTGGGGTTGCAGGCCAAATTGCTGCGCGTATTGCAGGAGCGGGAAGTGGAGCGGGTGGGTGGGCGCAAACCTATCGCACTGGACATCCGCGTGGTGGCGACCACCAACCGTGACCTGGCCGGCGAGGTGGCAGCGGGGCGTTTTCGTGAGGACCTGTTCTATCGCCTCTCGGTGTTCCCGCTGGCGTGGAGGCCGTTGCGTGAGCGCAGCGCCGACATTCTGCCGCTCGCCGAGCGATTGCTGGCGCGCCACGTCAATAAAATGAAGCACGCTGCGGTGCGCCTGTCGCCCGAGGCCCGGGCCTGCCTGCAAGGCTATGCCTGGCCGGGTAACGTGCGCGAGCTGGACAACGCCGTGCAGCGTGCGTTGATCCTGCAGCAGGGTGGCGTGATCGAGGCGGCGGATTTTTGTCTGGCCGGTGCCATGCCGACCTTTGCCTCCCCGGTTGTTCAGTCGGCGCCAGCGATACCCGAGGCCAGCGGCCTGGGTGATGACATGCGTCGTCACGAGTTCCAGATGATCATCGATACCCTGCGTTCCGAGCGAGGCCGGCGCAAGGAAGCCGCCGAACGCCTGGGTATCAGCCCGCGCACCCTGCGCTACAAGCTGGCGCAAATGCGCGATGCCGGCATGGATGTCGAGGCCAGCCTGTACGCCAGTTGAAGGGTATGAATATTCGCGCTTTTGTTGGTGCGGCAGGTAGAGCTGGCACTTTTGTTGCTAAGTCCTGCCTATCCGCTGCGTGAGTGTCAAAAAAATGCGGGCCGTCGGAGAGAGAAGTCCATGAGCCAAGGTGTTGAGTTTAATCGATTGATGTTGGACATGCGGGCCATGCAGATGGACGCCATGTCGATGCCGAAAACGGCAGCCGCGCCCGAGCTCGGTTCGAGCAACTTTGCCGACATGCTGGGTCAGGCCATCAACAAGGTCAGTGACACCCAACAGGCTTCCACGCAGCTGGCCAATGCATTCGAGATCGGCAAAAGCGGTGTCGATCTGACCGACGTGATGATCGCCTCGCAGAAGGCCTCCGTCTCCTTTCAAGCCTTGACCCAGGTGCGTAACAAGCTGGTTCAGGCGTATCAAGACATCATGCAGATGCCGGTATAAGGGCGAGATTGAGTCATGGCCGAAGCAGTCGTCGATAACGTGCCCGCCAAAGGCAGCGCAACAGCGCCCAAGCCGCCGTTGTTCGGCATGTCGTTCCTGGAGAACATCTCGCAGATGCCCATGCTGCGCCAGGTGGGCCTGCTGGTGGGCCTTGCCGCGAGCGTGGCGATCGGTTTTGCCGTGGTGCTCTGGTCGCAGCAACCCGACTACCGGCCGCTGTACGGCAGCCTGGCGGGGATGGACACCAAGCAGGTCATGGACACCCTGGCAGCTGCTGATATCGCCTATAACGTCGAGCCCAATTCAGGCGCCTTGCTGGTCAAGGCCGATGACCTGTCGCGTGCGCGCCTGAAACTGGCGGCTGCCGGTGTGGCGCCTGGCGACGGTAATGTCGGCTTCGAGATTCTCGACAAGGACCAGGGCCTGGGCACCAGCCAGTTCATGGAAGCTACCCGTTATCGTCGTGGCCTTGAAGGTGAGCTGGCGCGGACCATTTCCAGCCTGAACAACGTCAAGGGCGCGCGCGTGCACCTGGCAATCCCGAAAAGCTCGGTGTTCGTGCGTGACGAGCGTCGTCCAAGTGCTTCGGTACTGGTCGAGCTGTATCCGGGCCGTGCGCTGGAAGCCGGTCAGGTGATGGCGATTGTCAATCTGGTGGCAACCAGTGTGCCGGAGCTGGACAAGTCGCAGGTCACTGTTGTCGATCAGAAGGGCAGCCTGCTCTCCGACCAGATCGGCAACTCCGAGCTGACCATGGCCGGCAAGCAGTTCGACTACAGCCGGCGCATGGAAGGCATGCTCACCCAGCGTGTGCACAACATCCTGCAGCCTGTGCTCGGTAACGACCGGTACAAGGCCGAAGTGTCGGCGGATGTCGACTTCAGTGCGGTCGAGTCGACTTCCGAGCAGTTCAACCCTGATCAGCCGGCACTGCGCAGCGAGCAGTCGGTGAATGAACAGCGCTCCAGCAGCATGGGCCCTCAAGGTGTGCCGGGCGCGCTCAGCAACCAGCCACCAGGGCCGGCGTCAGCGCCACAGACCACTGGCGGCGCGCAACCTGCCACCGCAGCCATCCAGCCGGGGCAACCGCTGCTCGATGCCAACGGCCAGCAGATCATGGATCCGGCCACCGGCCAGCCGATGCTCGCGCCGTATCCTGCCGACAAGCGTTCGCAGTCGACCAAGAACTTCGAGCTGGACCGTTCCATCAGTCATACCCGTCAGCAGCAGGGCCGCCTGAGTCGTTTGTCGGTGGCTGTGGTGGTCGACGATCAGGTCAAGATCGACCCGGCGACGGGCGATACCACCCGTGCCCCATGGGGCACCGAAGACCTGGCGCGCTTTACCCGCCTGGTGCAGGACGCGGTGGGCTTCGATGCCAGTCGTGGCGACAGTGTCAGCGTCATCAACGTGCCGTTTGCTGCTGACCGTGGTGAAGTGATCACCGAGATTCCGTTCTACTCGCAGCCCTGGTTCTGGGACATCATCAAGCAGGTCATGGGTGTGCTGTTCATCCTGGTGCTGGTGTTCGGTGTGCTGCGTCCGGTACTTAACAACATCACCGGCAATGGCAAGCAGGGCGCCGGTGCCGATGGCGACATGGAACTGGGCGGCATGCTCGGTCTGGATGGCGAACTGGCCAACGACCGCGTTAGCCTGGGTGGTCCGCAAAGCATTCTGCTGCCAAGCCCGAGCGAGGGTTACGACGCGCAGCTCAATGCAATCAAGAGCCTGGTGGCCGAAGACCCGGGTCGTGTGGCCCAGGTCGTGAAAGAGTGGATCAACGCCGATGAGTGATAACCGAGCCCTTACCGCGAAACTGACCCGGGTCGACAAGGCGGCAATCCTGCTCCTGTCCCTGGGGGAAACCGATGCTGCGCAGGTGCTGCGCCACATGGGGCCCAAGGAAGTGCAGCGCGTCGGTGTGGCCATGGCGCAGATGGGCAATGTCCATCGCGAGCAGGTTGAACAGGTGATGAGTGAGTTCGTCGAGATCGTCGGCGACCAGACCAGCCTGGGCGTCGGCTCTGACGGCTACATCCGCAAGATGCTTACCCAGGCGCTGGGTGAAGACAAGGCCAACGGCCTGATCGACCGCATCCTGCTCGGTGGCAACACCAGCGGCCTGGACAGCCTCAAGTGGATGGAGCCGCGTGCCGTGGCCGACGTCATTCGCTACGAGCACCCACAGATCCAGGCGATCGTGGTGGCCTACCTGGACCCGGACCAGGCTGGTGAAGTACTGGGTAACTTCGACCACAAGGTGCGCCTGGACATCATCCTGCGGGTTTCCTCGCTCAATACCGTACAGCCGGCGGCGCTCAAGGAGCTCAACCAGATCCTCGAGAAGCAGTTCTCCGGCAACTCCAATGCGGCGCGCACCACGCTGGGTGGTATCAAGCGTGCAGCCGACATCATGAACTTCCTCGACAGCTCGGTGGAAGGCCAGCTGATGGATGCGATCCGTGATATCGACGGCGACCTGTCCGAGCAGATCGAAGACCTGATGTTCGTCTTCAACAACCTCGCCGATGTCGACGACCGTGGTATCCAGGCGCTGTTGCGCGAAGTTTCTTCCGATGTGCTGGTGGTTTCGCTCAAGGGTGCGGACGAGAAGGTCAAGGACAAGATCTTCAAGAACATGTCCAAGCGTGCCTCCGAGCTGCTGCGCGACGACCTGGAGGCCAAGGGGCCGGTACGGGTCAGCGACGTCGAAACGGCGCAAAAAGAAATCCTCACCATCGCCCGCCGTATGGCCGAAGCAGGAGAAATCGTGCTCGGTGGCAAGGGCGGCGAAGAGATGATCTAAAGTCCGCGATTCTTTGAGTGCGTGCAATCATGTCGACCAACGAGCACCTGAGCGAACTGATTCGCGCCAACGAGGTTGAAGGCTTCGATCGCTGGGCGCTGCCCAGCTTCGATCCACAACCGGAGCCCGAGCCCGAACCCGAGCCTGAAGTGGTTCAGGAGGAAATCGAGGAGGTGCCGCTGGAGGAAGTCCAGCCACTGACCCTCGAAGAGCTTGAGAGCATCCGCCAGGATGCCTACAACGAAGGCTTTGCCATCGGTGAGCGGGAAGGTTTTCACAGCACCCAGCTCAAGGTTCGCCAGGAGGCTGAAGTGGCCCTGGCGGCCAAGCTGGCCAGCCTTGAGCAGTTGATGGGCAACCTGCTTGAGCCGATTGCCGAGCAAGACAGCCAGATCGAGAAAGCCCTGGTCAACCTGGTCGCGCACATGGCCCGCGAGGTCATCGGTCGCGAGCTGCGCATCGATTCCGGGCAGATCACCCAGGTGTTGCGCGAAGCGTTGAAGCTGCTGCCCATGGGCGCCGAGAACATCCGCATTCATATCAATCCGCAGGACTTCGAGCAGGCCAAAGCCTTGCGCGAGCGTCATGAAGAACGCTGGAAGCTGCTTGAGGATGAAGCCCTGTTGCCGGGCGGCTGCCGGATTGAAACCGACCATAGCCGCATCGATGCGACCATGGAAACCCGACTCGAGAAAGCCTTGGCGCAACTGTTCGATCAGTTGCACGACCAGGGCTTGCACCCGGCAGCGCCTGACCTGACGGTCGAGCTGGACACCGCCGATGCGCCTTGAACGCACCAGCTTCGCCAAGCGCCTGGGTACCTATGCCGACACCGTGAAACTGCCCGCTCAGCCGGTAGTCGAAGGCCGCCTGCTGCGCATGGTCGGTTTGACCCTGGAGGCTGAAGGCCTGCGCGCGGCAATCGGTAGCCGCTGCGTAGTGATCAATGATGACAGCCACCACCCGGTGCGGGTCGAAGCAGAAGTCATGGGCTTTTCCGGCACCAAGGTGTTCCTGATGCCGGTCGGCAGTGTCGCCGGTATTGCACCGGGCGCGCGCGTGGTGCCGCTGGCTGACAGCGGGCGGCTGCCCATGGGCATGAGCATGCTTGGACGGGTGCTTGACGGCGCCGGGCGCGCGCTGGATGGCAAGGGTGGCATGAAGGCCGAAGACTGGGTGCCCATGGATGGTCCGACTATCAACCCGCTCAATCGTGACCCCATCAGCCAGCCACTGGATGTCGGCATTCGCAGCATCAACGGTTTGCTCACGGTCGGTCGCGGTCAGCGTCTGGGCCTGTTTGCCGGTACCGGCGTCGGCAAGAGTGTGCTGCTGGGGATGATGACCCGCTTCACCGAGGCCGACATCATCGTGGTTGGCCTGATTGGTGAGCGGGGCCGTGAGGTGAAGGAATTCATCGAGCACATTCTCGGCACCGAGGGCCTCAAGCGCTCGGTGGTCGTGGCTTCTCCGGCGGACGATGCGCCGCTGATGCGTCTGCGTGCGGCGATGTACTGCACGCGCATTGCCGAATATTTTCGCGACAAGGGCAAGAATGTCCTGTTACTGATGGACTCACTGACCCGTTTTGCCCAGGCCCAGCGGGAAATCGCCCTGGCCATCGGCGAACCGCCCGCCACTAAAGGCTATCCGCCCTCAGTGTTTGCCAAACTGCCCAAATTGGTCGAGCGTGCCGGTAACGGCGAGGCCGGCGGTGGCTCGATTACCGCGTTCTATACCGTGCTCTCCGAAGGTGACGATCAGCAGGACCCGATTGCCGACTCGGCGCGTGGTGTGCTCGACGGGCATATCGTCCTGTCCCGGCGCCTGGCTGAAGAAGGGCATTACCCGGCCATCGATATCGAAGCCTCGATCAGTCGGGTCATGCCGCAGGTGGTCAGCCCGGACCAGATGCGCGAGGCGCAGCAGTTCAAGCAGCTGTGGTCGCGCCTGTCGCAAAGTCGCGACCTGATCAGTGTCGGTGCCTACGTGGCCGGCGGCGATGCCGAAACCGACCTGGCCATTGCCTTGCAACCGAAGCTGGTGCATTTCCTGCGTCAGGGACTGAACGACAATGTCGGCATGCAGCAAAGTCGCGAGCACCTGGCCAGCGTCTTTGCGCAGCCCAAATCCGACACCGGCGGCTGATAGCTCATGGCTCAGTCCAGCCGTGCGGCGCGCCTGGCGCCGGTCGTGGAGATGGCCGAAAACGCCGAGCGTCAGGCCGCTCAGCGCCTGGGGCAGTTCCAGCAGCAGGTGAACCTGGCGCAGGCCAAGCTCGCCGAACTCGACCGCTTTCGCGCAGATTATCAGTTGCAATGGATTGATCGGGGCGGGCAAGGCGTTTCCGGCAGCTGGCTGGTCAATTACCAGCGCTTTCTCGGTCAGCTGGAGAGCGCGATGACCCAGCAGCGCCAAAGCCTGGCCTGGCACCAGAACAACCTCAACAATGCCCGCGGCACCTGGCAGCAGGCGTATGCCCGGGTCGAAGGGTTGCGCAAGCTGGTTCAGCGCTACATCGACGAAGCGCGGCTGATCGAGGACAAGCGCGAGCAAAAGCTGCTCGACGAATTGTCCCAGCGTCTTCCGCGCCATGACCGCTACTGAAGCCCGCCATGATTGCCCGGGCTTGCTGCGCGGTGGGCGGGCTGCTAAACCTGTTGGATGACTGCATGGGTCGTAACGGAAAGGACTGCCACTATGGGCGTTATCTCTGAGTTGTCCCAGGATGGGAAAAAGCTGACGATCAAGGTCAAGGGCCGCTTTGATTTTGGCAAGCATCAGGAGTTTCGCGAGGCCTACGAGCGCAACGCACAGCCGGCCTCGGTGGTGGTCGACTTGAAGGAGGCCACTTACCTCGACAGCTCGGCGCTGGGCATGCTGCTGTTGCTGCGCGATCACGTCGGTGGCGATGACTCGGAAATTCGTGTCGTCAACACCAGTTCGGATGTTCGCAAGATCCTCGCCATTTCCAATTTCGACAAACTGTTCGATATCAGTTGAGCCAGGCCATGCCTGACGCAGTCTTGACGGTGTTGATCGCCGAAGACAGTGCGACCGACCGTATGCTGCTGGCGCGTATCGTCAGCAGGCAGGGGCATGCAGTGCTCACCGCTGAAAACGGCGAGCAGGCGGTGGCGCTGTTCGCCGAGCAACGGCCGCAGCTGGTGTTGCTGGATGCGCTGATGCCGGTCATGGATGGCTTTGAGGCCGCCCGGCAAATCAAGGCGCTGGCGGGCGAGGCGCTGATACCGATCATCTTTCTGACCTCGTTGAGCGAAGAAGAGGCATTGGTGCGGTGCCTGGAGGCGGGCGGAGACGATTTTCTGGCAAAGCCCTACAGCCCGGTGATTCTCGCCGCCAAGATCAAGGCCATGGATCGCCTGCGCCGGCTGCAGGCGACCGTGCTGGAGCAGCGTGACCAGATTGCCCACCATCACCATCATTTGCTCAATGAGCAGCGCGTGGCAAAGGCAGTGTTCGACAAGGTGGCGCATGCCGGTTGCCTGAGCTCACCCAATATCCGTTACCTGCAGTCGCCCTACGCGCTGTTCAACGGCGACCTGTTGCTGGCCGCCTTCACCCCGTCCGGCGACATGCATGTGCTGCTGGGGGATTTCACCGGCCATGGTTTGCCCGCGGCAGTTGGCGCCATGCCCTTGGCCGAAGTGTTCTATGGCATGACCGCCAAGGGCTATGGCCTGGCGGAAACCCTGCGCGAGATGAACGCCAAGCTCAAGCGCATCCTGCCTGTGGATATGTTCTGCTGCGCGCTGCTGCTCAACCTGAGCTTTTCTCGGCGAATGGTAGAGGTCTGGAACGGCGGCATGCCCGACGGCTATGTGTTGAGCGCTGACGGTGGCGAGCCGTTGCCACTGGTGTCCCGGCATTTGCCGTTGGGGGTGCTGGCGCCGGAGCGGTTCGACGATTCCACGCAGGTACTGCCGCTGGCGCTGGGTCAACGCCTGTTCCTGCTGTCGGATGGCGTGGTTGATACCAGTGACGACAACGATCAGCTGTTCGGGGTCGAGCGGCTGCGCCAGATACTGGTCGCCAATCAGCAGCCGCAGTTGCTGTTTGAGGAAGTGCTTGGGGCGCTGGAGGCGTTTCGTGGGCGTTGCCGTGATGACGTGAGCCTGCTGGAGATCGGGATCGTTGATCCGGATGCCTTGTCGCCACCGCCGATGGCTTATTCCGATAGTGGCCAGTGTGCACCGCTGGACTGGTCGTTGCAGTTCGAGTTTCGTGCCGACACGCTCAAACGCTTCAATCCGTTGCCCTACTTGCTGCAGTTGTTGCAAGAGATACATGGCCTGCGCGCCCAGAGTGGCGCTTTGCACAGTGTCCTCAATGAGTTGTATTCCAATGCCCTGGAACACGGAGTGCTGGGGCTGGATTCGGCGCTCAAGCGTGATGCCCGGGGATTTGCCGAGTATTACCGGCAGCGCAACGAGCGCTTGCAGGCGCTGAACAGCGGCTATATTCGATTGAGTCTGCGTGTTGAGCCGCATGGCCCCGGTGGGCGGCTGATTATCGAGGTGGAAGACAGTGGCAAGGGCTTTGATGTACATACAGTGCTTGCACGTCCATTGATCGAGCAGGGCTTGTATGGGCGCGGGCTTAACCTGATACGGCGGCTGAGCCGGCGTGTGGAGTGGGCTGACGAGGGGCGGCGCGTATGCGTGGAGTTCACCTGGGAGGCTCTGGCATAATCCAGCTTGATCAAGGAGTGAGCAAGTGTCCGATATCCACATCGATCGTAACGTGCTGCGTGACCTGCAAGAGGTCATGGAGGAAGGTTACGTGTGTTTGCTGGAAACCTTTCTGATTGACTCCGACAAGCGCCTGAGTCAGTTGCATGAGGCCAAGAATGCTGCAGAGCTTGGCCATGCGGCGCACAGTTTCAAAGGCAGCAGCAGCAACATGGGGGCGTTGGCGCTGGCTGCGCTGTGCCAGCAGCTGGAGGCGCGCGTCAAGCAACAGCCGTTGTACGGCATCGAGGATCTGATCAATCAGATTGATCGCGAGTACGAATTGGTTCGTCACTTGTATGCCGAAGAACGCCATCGCGTATCCATTGGCTGAATGCCATCTTTGAAACTGGCGCGACTTTTGCTGCGTCATTCTCAACTTACGCTTACTACACGCCGTCGCGGAGATTTTCACATGCCTGTCGCTTCCAACCCACTGCTGCAAAACAGTGTCGCGACAAAACCTTCACGGGCTGTAGTCAATCAGCCGGACAAGGCGCTGCAGGCTTCTAACGACAAGGCTTCGGGCTTTTCCAGTGTGTACGCCCAGCAATCTCGGGAGACCGGCGCTGATGCGCTCAAGCGGGGCAAAGGTGTAGCTGGCGGCAAAGAGGTGGTTGACGGCAAGGAAGATGCCGCCGACAAGCGCAACATTGCCGACAGCGGCAAAACCTTGCCTGATGACCCGGACGCCGGCGTCGATGAGCTGGGGCAGACTACTGAGCCGGCCCTGCTCGACCCCAATCTGGTGGCCGGTCAGGTGACGGATGCGCAGCCTGGGGCCCAATTGATCCAGGCGCAGGCCGAAGCCGTGGCACCGGTGGTCCAGGCGGCGCAGTTGCAGGCTCAGGTGGCGCCTGCCGCCGTGCTCCCGGGCGAGCCTGAGTTTGACCCGGAAGCCGCCCCGCTGGCCGATCTGCCTGCCTTGCGCATGGCGCTGGAGCAAAGCGCACAGGCGCAAGGCACCACCTCGGCACACGCCGCCAGCAAATCGACAGGCGCGCAGCCTGAAGCCGCGTCTGCCCAGCCTGCCGTCAATACCCTGGCGGCCTTGCTGGACAAGCCGGGCGCCGATGCCGAGTCGGGTGAGCCGGGCGACAAGGCCTTTGCCGGCTTGCTCGATGATGGCCTCAAGGACCTCAAAAGCGCCTCAAGCGATACACGCATTGACAACTTCGCCGAGCGCCTGGGCGCATTGACCCAGGCGGCTACGGCGAAAACCGCCAATGCCGTTCCATTGGCGGCGACCACCCTGCAACAACCCCTGGCGATGAATCAGGGCGGCTGGACCGAGGGTCTGGTCAACCGGGTGATGTACCTGTCCAGTCAAAGCCTGAAGTCCGCCGACATTCAACTGGAGCCCGCCGAGCTGGGGCGCCTGGATATTCGCGTACACCTGGCGCCCGAACAGCAGGCGCAGATTACTTTCACCAGTGGTCATGTCGGCGTGCGCGAGGCCCTGGAAAACCAGGTGCACCGGCTCAAGGAGATGTTCGCCCAGCAGGGGCTTGGTCAGCCTGATGTCAACGTTGCCGACCAGTCGCGTGGGCAGCAGCAACAGGGCCAGTCTGATTCGCCGCGCCTGAGTGGTGTGGCAGCGCGGCGCAATGAGGCTGATGGTGCGCAAGCCGAGGCTGCTGCAAGCGCCACTGCAGTCGAGCATCAGACGGTGATCGGTTCCAGCGCGGTCGATTACTACGCCTGACCGGTGTCACTGCTTCGCGGGTAAACCCGCTCCCACAGGTGCTGAGCTGGACCTGTGGGAGTGGATTTATCCGCGAAGGGGGCCTGATCTGGCATAACACTTGCTCCACCCTCGCCATGTGACTGAATTCTCCGATGAATGACGGAATATTGGCATGGCGAAGAGCGACGCAGAGAAAGACCCCGCCGCTAAAGGCAAACTCAAGCTGATCCTGTTGGTGGTGCTGGCACTGCTGCTGGCTATCGGCCTCTCGGTAGGTGCGACCTGGTTTTTCCTGCACAAGTCTGCAGACAAACCGGAAGCCGACCCGGCGCAGGTCAGCAACCTCAAGCCTGCGGCCATCTATGAGCCGCTGGCGCCCGCCTTTGTGGTCAATTTCAACCAGAACGGCCGCCAGCGCTACATGCAGGTGAGTATCACCTTGCAGGGGCGTGACCAGGCGGCGCTGGATGCGTTGAAAGTGCACATGCCGGTCATTCGCAACAACCTGGTGATGCTGTTTTCCGGTCAGGGTTTCGACACCCTGGCCAGCCCCGTGGGGCAGGAGATGCTGCGCCAGAAGGCGACCGCCAGTGTGCAGGAAGTCGCGCAGAAGGAAGTCGGCAAACCGGTCGTCGACCAGTTGCTGTTCACCAATTTCGTATTGCAGTAGGAGCCACAAATGGCCGTGCAGGACCTGCTGTCCCAGGACGAAATCGATGCCTTGTTGCATGGTGTCGATGACGGGTTGGTACAAACCGAGAGCAACGCCGAACCTGGCAGCGTCAAGAGCTATGACCTGACCAGTCAGGATCGCATCGTTCGCGGGCGTATGCCGACCCTGGAAATGATCAACGAGCGCTTCGCCCGCTACACCCGTATCAGCATGTTCAACCTGTTGCGTCGCTCCGCTGACGTGGCAGTCGGTGGCGTGCAGGTCATGAAGTTCGGCGAGTACGTGCATTCGCTGTATGTGCCGACCAGCCTCAACCTGGTGAAGATCAAGCCGCTGCGTGGCACGTCGCTGTTCATTCTCGACGCCAAACTGGTGTTCAAGCTGGTGGACAACTTCTTTGGCGGTGACGGTCGTCACGCCAAGATCGAAGGGCGTGAATTCACCCCGACCGAATTGCGTGTGGTGCGCATGGTGCTGGATCAGGCGTTTGTCGACCTCAAAGAAGCCTGGCAGGCGATCATGCCGGTCAACTTCGAGTACATCAACTCCGAGGTCAACCCGGCCATGGCCAACATCGTCGGGCCAAGTGAGGCGGTGGTGGTTTCTACCTTCCACATCGAGCTCGATGGCGGCGGCGGCGACCTGCACGTGACCATGCCGTACTCGATGATCGAGCCGGTGCGCGAAATGCTCGATGCCGGCTTTCAGTCCGACCTGGATGACCAGGACGAGCGCTGGATCAAGGCCCTGCGCGAAGACGTGCTGGATGTCAGCGTACCGCTGAGCGCCACGGTTGCCCGTCGTCAGCTGAAGCTGCGCGACATTTTGCACATGCAGCCGGGCGACGTGATTCCGGTCGAGCTGCCTGAGGAGCTGATCCTGCGGGCCAACGGCGTTCCGTCGTTCAAGGCCAAGCTGGGTTCGCACAAAGGCACCCTGGCCCTGCAGATTATTGATCCGATCGAGCGCCGCTGAGCGGCGCCGGTTGTTCCAACCCCGTATTGATTGCCCGTCGAGGACAAAATGGCTAACGAAAACGATATCACCTCTCCGGAAGAGCAAGCGCTGGCCGATGAGTGGGCCGCTGCGCTGGAAGAAACCGGCGACGGCGGTCAGGCCGATATTGATGCCTTGCTCGCTGCAGACGTTGGCGCTGGTGGCTCGTCCTCCAATCGCCTGCCGATGGAAGAATTCGGCAGCTCGCCGCGCAGCAATGAGCCGGTGAGCCTGGAAGGCCCGAACCTGGATGTGATCCTCGACATCCCGGTCAGTATTTCCATGGAAGTGGGCAGCACCGAAATCAACATCCGCAACCTGCTGCAACTCAACCAGGGCTCGGTGATCGAACTGGATCGCCTGGCGGGTGAGCCGCTGGACGTACTGGTCAACGGCACCTTGATTGCTCACGGTGAAGTAGTCGTGGTCAACGAAAAGTTCGGTATTCGCCTGACTGACGTGATCAGTCCGAGCGAACGCATCAAGAAGCTGCGCTGAGTGAGCCGTTTGTTGCCCCGCGCACTGGCGCTGGTTGCTGCGCTGTACGCGGATGTGGCCCTGGCAACCGTACAGCCGGCCGCCGCTGTGGTCGCGCCGGCCACCGGTGGCAGTGCTGCCGGCCAGTTGACGCAACTGGTGCTCGGGCTGCTGCTGGTACTGGGGCTGATCTTCCTTCTCGCCTGGTTGCTGCGCCGGGTGCAGGGCGCAGCGCCAGGCAGTGGTCAGGTGATCGAGATTCTCGGCAGCCGTTCGCTGGGGCCGCGGGATCGCCTGCTGCTGGTCCAGGTCGGCAAGGAGCAGATCCTGATCGGTCACTCGCCCGGCAGCATCGAGGCGCTACACGTCATGGCGGAGCCGGTCGATGTGCCGGCCGCTGCGCGCCAGGCAACACCAGAGTTCGCCCAGCGCCTGATGGAGCTGATGGGCAAGGATCAGAAGGGTAGGTCGTGATGGGCGCATTGCGCATGATGTTGACGCTGCTGTTGCTGTTGGCAGCGCCATTGGCCCTGGCTGCCGATCCGTTGTCGATTCCGGCCATTACCTTGTCCAGCGGTGCGGACGGGCAGCAGGAGTATTCGGTCAGCCTGCAGATCCTGCTGATCATGACGGCGCTGAGTTTCATTCCGGCGTTTGTCATCCTGATGACTAGCTTTACCCGCATCATCATTGTCTTCTCGATCCTGCGTCAGGCCCTGGGGCTGCAGCAGACGCCGTCGAACCAGATCCTCACGGGGATGGCGCTGTTCCTGACCATGTTCATCATGGCGCCGGTGTTCGACCGGGTGAACAAGGATGCCCTGCAGCCTTACCTGAACGAGCAGATGGTGGCGCAGGAAGCAATTGCCAAGGCGCAGGTGCCGCTCAAGGACTTCATGCTCGCCCAGACGCGCCAGAGTGACCTGGACCTGTTCATGCGCCTGTCCAAGCGAACCGACATTGCCAGCCCCGAGCAGGCGCCGTTGACCATCCTGGTGCCGGCATTTGTCACCTCGGAGCTGAAGACCGCGTTCCAGATCGGTTTCATGATCTTCATTCCGTTTCTGATCATCGACCTGGTGGTGGCCAGTGTGCTGATGGCCATGGGTATGATGATGCTCTCGCCGCTGATCATCTCGCTGCCATTCAAGATCATGCTGTTTGTGCTGGTGGATGGCTGGGCATTGATCATGGGTACCCTGGCCGGCAGTTTCGGCGGCGTTTGACGCCTCGAGGAGAAGTGGATCATGACCCCTGAAGTGGCTGTCGACCTGTTTCGTGATGCGCTGTGGCTGACCACGCTTATGGTCGCCGTGCTGGTGGTGCCGAGCCTGCTGGTGGGTCTGGTGGTGGCGATGTTCCAGGCCGCCACACAGATCAACGAACAGACCCTGAGCTTCTTGCCGCGCCTGTTGGTAATGCTGGTGACCCTGATCGTGGTCGGGCCCTGGTTGGTGCAGAAGTTCATGGAGTACATGCTGTCGTTGTACGGCAGCATTCCGCAGCTGATCGGCTGACCTGTCCATGCTTGAATTGACCGATGCACAGATCGGCTCGTGGGTGGCCAGTTTCATCCTGCCGCTGTTTCGCGTGACTGCAGTGCTGATGACCATGCCGGTGTTCGGCACCACTCTGGTTTCGGCGCGTGTGCGCCTGTACTTCGCCCTGGCGATCACCGTAGTCATCGTGCCGGGGTTGCCGCCGATGCCCGTGGTCAATGCACTGGACCTCAGTGCGTTGTTGCTGATTGCCGAGCAGGTCATCATCGGCGCGTTGTTCGGCTTTTCGCTGCAGCTGTTTTTCCAGATATTCGTGATTGCCGGGCAGATTGTGGCGATCCAGATGGGTATGGCCTTCGCCTCGATGGTCGACCCGGCCAACGGCGTCAACGTGGCGGTGATCAGTCAGTTCCTGACCATGCTGGTGACTTTGCTGTTTTTGTCCATCAATGGCCACCTGGTGGTGTTCGAAGTGCTCACCGAGAGTTTCACCACCTTGCCGGTCGGCAGTGGCTTGCTGGTCAATCACTTCTGGGACCTGGCCGGGCGACTGAGCTGGGTGCTTGGTGCGGCGCTGCTGCTGGTGTTGCCGGCGATCATCGCCTTGCTGGTGGTCAACGTTGCCTTCGGCGTGATGACGCGTGCGGCGCCGCAGCTGAACATCTTTTCCATCGGCTTTCCGCTGACGCTGGTGCTGGGGCTTGGCATCTTCTGGGTCAGTCTTGCCGAGATTCTTCCGCATTACCAGGCGCTGGCCTCCGAGGCCTTGCAGTGGCTGCGTGAACTGGCACGGGCGCGCTAGGCATGGCAGAGAGCGAAAGCGGTCAGGACAAAACAGAAGACCCCACCGACAAACGCAAGAAGGACGCGCGGGAAAAGGGTGACGTTGCGCGCTCCAAAGAACTCAATACCGTGGCGGTGACCCTGGCCGGTGCGGGTGCCTTGCTGGCATTTGGCGGCGGCATGGCTCAGGCGTTGATGGAATTGATGCGCAGCAACTTCGTGTTGTCGCGCGAAGTCATTACCGATGAGCGCTTCATGGGGATTTTTCTCATGGCGGCGGGCAAAACGGCGCTGCTCACGGTTCAGCCGGTGCTGCTGGTGCTGCTGGTGGCCGCAATCATCGGTCCGGTGGCGTTGGGCGGCTTCCTGTTTTCCGGCAGTTTGCTGGAGCCCAAGTTCAGTCGTATGAACCCGATTGCCGGGATCAAGCGGATGTTCTCGATCAACGCCTTGTCCGAATTGCTCAAGGCGCTGGCCAAGTTTGTCATGATTCTGATCGTCGCTCTGGTCGTGCTCTCGGCGGATCGTGACGACCTGCTGGCGATTGCCAATGAGCCGTTGGAGCAGGCCATTATCCATGGCGTTCAGGTGGTGGGCTGGAGCGCGCTGTGGATGGCGGCAGGGCTGTTGCTGATTGCGGCGGTGGACGTGCCCATCCAGCTCTGGCAAACCCACAAGAAACTGTTGATGACCAAGCAGGAAGTACGCGACGAGTACAAGGACAGTGACGGCAAGCCCGAGGTCAAACAACGTATCCGCCAGCTCCAGCGCGAGGCTTCGCAGCGGCGGATGATGGCGGCGGTGCCGGAAGCCGATGTCATCATCACCAACCCGACGCACTACGCGGTAGCGCTCAAGTACGACCCGGAGAAAGGTGCGGCGCCGCTGTTGCTGGCCAAAGGGGCCGACTTCATTGCCTTGAAGATTCGTGAAATCGCCAACGAGCACAAGATCCAGGTGCTCGAATCGCCGGCCCTGGCACGGTCGATCTACTACTCCACCGAGCTTGAGGAAGAGATCCCTGCCGGGCTGTACCTGGCCGTGGCCCAGGTGCTGGCCTACGTCTATCAGATCCGTCAGTACCGGGCCGGCAAGGGCAAGCCGCCGGAGCCGCTCAAGGACCTGCCGATTCCGCCGGACCTGCGTCGCGATCAGTAGCGGCAAGGCTCCCGGCGCCGTTGATCTGTAGGAGCCAGGCTTGCCGGCGAAGCAGGCGCTGCGGTGTACTTGCTACACCGCGTTACCGTTTTTCGCGGGCAAGCCTCGCTCCCACGGTCCGGAATCCAAAAGTTGGAGAGCTTCTTGCAAAGGCAGCGCTGCGCGCGTCATTCGCGTCAAAGTTTTGCTTGAGCTAAACGAGGAATACCGGTGGATCGCTCTCAGTTAATCAGCAATGCCCGTAACAACCTGGCCGGACTAGGCCGGGGGAATCTGGGTGTGCCGCTGTTGCTGCTGGTGATGTTGGCAATGATGATGTTGCCGATCCCGCCGTTCCTGCTCGACGTGTTCTTTACCTTCAACATCGCGCTGTCGATCGTGGTCCTGCTGGTCTGCGTCTACGCGCTGCGCCCCCTCGATTTTGCTGCGTTTCCGACCATCCTGCTGGTGGCGACATTGCTGCGCCTGGCGCTCAACGTGGCCTCCACGAGGGTGGTCATGCTCCATGGGCAAGATGGTCATGACGCTGCCGGTAAAGTGATCCAGGCGTTTGGTGAGGTGGTGATCGGCGGCAACTACGTGGTCGGTATCGTGGTGTTCGCGATCCTGATGATCATCAACTTCGTGGTGGTGACCAAGGGGGCCGGGCGTATTTCCGAGGTGAGTGCGCGTTTCACCCTCGATGCGATGCCGGGCAAGCAGATGGCCATCGACGCCGACCTCAACGCTGGCCTGATCGATCAGGCGCAGGCCAAGGCGCGGCGTTCGGAAGTTGCTCAGGAGGCTGAGTTCTACGGTTCGATGGACGGTGCCAGCAAGTTCGTTCGCGGTGATGCCATCGCGGGTCTGCTGATCCTCTTCATCAACCTGATCGGTGGCATGCTGGTGGGCATGTTCCAGCACGGCATGACGTTCGGCGATGCCGGTAGAGTCTATGCCTTGCTGACCATCGGTGACGGTTTGGTGGCGCAATTGCCATCACTGTTGTTGTCCACCGCTGCGGCCATCATGGTAACCCGTGCTTCCGGCTCCGAAGACATGGGTAACCAGATCAATCGGCAGATGTTCACGTCACCCAAGGCGCTGGCGGTGTCGGCGGGGATCATGATTGTCATGGGCCTGGTGCCGGGCATGCCGCACTTTGCCTTCCTGAGTCTGGGTCTGGTGGCTGCTGGTGGTGCCTATTGGCTCTGGCGCAAACAGAACGAAGCCAAGGTCAAGGCGCTGGCGGAAGTCCAGCGCCAGCAAGACCTGCTGCCGTCCCCGCAGCGGGCGATGGAAACCAAAGAGCTGGGCTGGGACGATGTCACGCCGATCGACATGATCGGCCTGGAGGTCGGTTACCGGCTGATTCCGCTGGTCGACCGCAATCAGGCGGGTCAATTGCTGGCGCGGATCAAGGGGGTGCGCAAGAAGCTCTCCCAGGACCTGGGTTTTCTCATGCCCACCGTGCATATCCGCGACAACCTCGACCTGGCACCAAGCGCCTATCGCTTAACTCTCATGGGCGTAATCCTGGCGGAGGCCGAGATCTATCCGGATCGCGAGCTGGCGATCAACCCCGGGCAGGTGTTCGGTACCCTCAACGGTATCGCCGCCCGCGACCCGGCCTTCGGCCTGGAAGCGGTGTGGATCGACGTCAACCAGCGCAGCCAGGCCCAGTCGCTGGGGTATACCGTGGTGGATGCCAGCACCGTGGTTGCGACCCACTTGAACCAGATTCTGCACAAGCACTGCCATGAGTTGATCGGCCACGAAGAGGTCCAGCAACTGCTGCAAGTGCTGGCCAAGGCGTCGCCGAAACTGGCTGAAGAACTGGTGCCAGGCGTCATTTCATTGTCGGGTCTGCTCAAGGTGTTGCAGGCGTTGCTTGCCGAGCAGGTGCCGGTGCGTGATATTCGCAGCATTGCCGAGGCTATCGCCAACAACGCTGCCAAGAGTCAAGATACCGCCGCGCTGGTGGCGGTGGTACGCGTCGGATTGTGTCGCGCCATCGTCCAAAGCATTGTCGGCGTTGAGTCCGAGCTGCCTGTGATCACCCTTGAGCCAAGGTTGGAACAGATTTTGCTCAATAGTCTGCAAAGGGCCGGACAAGGTCAGGAAGATGGTGTTCTTCTTGAACCGAGCATGGCCGAAAAGCTTCAGCGTTCGTTGATCGAAGCCGCCCAGCGTCAAGAGATGCAAGGGCAGCCGGCGATCTTGCTGGTCGCAGGACCGGTTCGGGCAATGCTGTCGCGCTTCGGTCGTCTGGCTGTACCGAATTTGCATGTTTTGGCGTATCAGGAAATACCTGACAACAAGCAAGTTACCATCGTTGCCACAGTAGGCCCCAACGGCTGAGGTAGTGGGTTATGCAAGTTAAGCGTTTTTTCGCAGCCGATATGCGTCAGGCCATGAAGCTGGTTCGTGATGAGCTGGGGGCTGAGGCCGCCATCATCGGCAACCGGCGGATTGCTGGTGGCGTCGAGCTGACGGCTGCGCTGGACTACAAGCTGTCTGCCCTCGCGCCGCGGGTGCCGAATGTCGAGCTCGAGGACGAGTTGCGCAAGACCCAGTCGCGCATCGTCACGGCCCAGGCCGAACTGAGCAGCCGCAGTGAAAGCGAAGAGGGTAACCGTCAGTTGTTTGCCGGTTTGCCACTGACGGCTTCCGAGCCGCTGATCGATACCCATGTGGAAGCGCCGGTGGCGCCACCTGTGGTCGCACCGGCGCCGGTCGATCCGCGCCTGTTCGATGCCATGCGCTCCGAGCTGTCCGGGCTGCGCGAGCTGCTTGAAGTGCAGCTCGGCTCATTGGCCTGGAGCCAGCTGCAGGGCAACCAGCCGCAGCAAGCCAACCTCTGGCGGCGCTTGCAGCGTGTCGGCCTGTCGGGGCCGTTGGCGCACGAGCTGCTGGATCAGGTCACGGGTATCGAGGAACCGCGCCAGGCGTGGCGCATGCTGCTTGCGCACCTGGCGCGGCGTATCGATGTGCCCGAGATCGAACCGATCGAAGAGGGCGGGGTGATTGCCATGGTCGGCCCGGCTGGCATGGGCAAGACCACCACCCTGGCCAAGCTCGCTGCGCGTTATGTGCTCAAGTACGGCGCGCAGAACCTGGCGCTGGTGAGCATGGACAGTTTTCGCATCGGTGCCCAGGAACAGCTCAAGACCCTGGGGCGGATCCTCAATGTCTCGGTGACCCACGTCGATCCGGGGCAATCGTTGGCACAGGCGCTGGACCCGTTGCTGCGCAAGCGCGTGGTGCTGATCGATACCGCCGGCCTGCAAGCCAGCGATCCGGCCCTGCGCATGCAGCTGGAAACCCTTGCCGGACGCGGTATTGCGTCTAAAAATTATCTGGTGCTGGCGACAACCAGCCAGAAACAGGTGCTCACGGCGGCCTACCACAGCTACAAGCGTTGTGGGCTGGCCGGGTGCATCCTGACCAAGCTTGATGAAACGGCCTGTCTCGGTGAAGTCCTGAGCCTGGCCATCAGTCATGAATTGCCAGTGGCTTATCTAACCGATGGGCCGCGCATTCCTGACGATCTGCACTTGCCCCGCCGGCACCAGTTGGTCAGTCGGGCGGTGAGCGTGCAGATGCAGGAGGAGCCCAGCGAAGAGGCAATGGCCGATATGTTCGCTGATCTCTACCACAGCCCCGGCAAGCGTGTTGGCTGAGGTGATTGTGAAGACGTTGCAAAGTATCTGCATTGATGGACTGCCAGGCATTTTTCAGGTGTTGAAAGCGCAGCCAGTCATGTGGCCTCGGTCTAAGCAAGACAAGGTAATAAACAAATATGGGTAGCATGCATCCCGTACAGGTGATCGCCGTAACTGGCGGTAAAGGTGGCGTCGGCAAGACCAACGTGTCGGTGAACCTGTCATTGGCGCTGGCCGAACTCGGCCGTCGCGTCATGCTGCTGGACGCTGACCTGGGGCTGGCCAACGTAGACGTGCTGCTGGGCCTGACGCCCAAGCGCACCCTGGCTGACGTCATCGAGGGCCGCTGCGAGCTGCGCGACGTGCTGCTGCAGGGGCCGGGCGGTGTGCGCATCGTACCGGCAGCCTCTGGCACGCAAAGCATGGTGCACCTGGCACCGGCGCAGCACGCAGGCCTGATTCAGGCGTTCAGCGAGATCGGCGACAACCTCGATGTGCTGGTCATCGACACAGCTGCAGGTATTGGTGACTCGGTAGTCAGTTTTGTTCGCGCAGCGCAGGAAGTGTTGTTGGTAGTGTGCGACGAACCGACCTCGATCACCGACGCCTACGCGCTGATCAAGTTGCTCAACCGCGATTACGGCATGAACCGTTTCCGCGTGTTGGCCAACATGGCGCAAAGCCCTCAGGAAGGGCGCAACCTGTTCGCCAAGTTGACCAAGGTCACGGATCGCTTTCTTGACGTGGCCCTACAATACGTCGGCGCAGTGCCGTACGACGAGTGCGTGCGCAAGGCGGTGCAAAAGCAGCGAGCCGTGTATGAAGCCTTCCCGCGTTCCAAGTGCGCGCTGGCATTCAAGGCGATTGCCCAGAAGGTTGACACCTGGCCGTTGCCGGCCAATCCGCGTGGCCACCTGGAGTTTTTCGTCGAACGTCTGGTACAGCCAACCAGTGCGGGTCCGGTGCTATGAACGCCAGCGGTTATCGGATGTACAGCAAGGCATCGCGCGATGGCCAGTATGAGTTGATCGAGCGCTATGCGCCGTTGGTCAAGCGCATCGCCTATCACTTGCTGGCACGTTTGCCAGCCAGTGTGCAGGTGGAGGATCTGATCCAGGCCGGGATGATCGGCTTGCTCGAAGTCGCGAACAAGTACGACGCGAGCAAAGGGGCCAGTTTCGAGACCTATGCCGGTATCCGGATCCGCGGGGCAATGCTGGATGAAGTGCGCAAGGGGGATTGGGCGCCGCGCTCGGTTCACCGCAACACCCGCATGGTCAGTGATGCGATTCGCGCAATTGAAGCAAAAACCGGCCGTGACGCTAAAGATCACGAAGTTGCTGCCGAACTTCAATTGAGTCTCGATGATTACTACGGGATTTTGAATGACACCCTGGGCAGCCGCCTGTTCAGCTTCGACGACCTGTTGCAGGACGGCGAGCATGAAGGCCTGCACGAGGACGGCGCCAGTGCCCAGCTCGAGCCTTCGCGCGATCTGGAGGACGAGCGTTTTCAGGCGGCACTGGCCGATGCCATTGCCAACCTGCCTGAACGCGAGCGTCTGGTGCTGGCGCTGTACTACGACGAAGAACTGAACCTCAAGGAAATCGGTGAGGTGCTGGGGGTCAGCGAGTCGCGTGTCAGCCAGCTGCACAGCCAGTGCGCGGCGCGTTTGCGCAGTCGCCTGGGGGAATGGCGGGCGCGTTGAACGCAGGTTCAATGCAGTCGTGAAATGTTGTGCCCGAATTGATTGAGTGCGCGTTCAGCGCCGAACGCGTTTAAGACTGCTTGGAGGTCTAATTGAACAAAGACATGAAAATCCTCATCGTCGACGATTTTTCGACGATGCGGCGGATCATCAAAAACCTGTTGCGTGACCTGGGCTTCACCAACACCCAGGAAGCCGACGACGGCAACACGGCGCTGCCGATGCTTGAAAGCGGTCATTTCGATTTCCTCGTGACCGACTGGAACATGCCGGGCATGTCCGGAATCGACCTGCTGCGCAAAGTGCGTGCCGACGAGCGCCTCAAGCACCTGCCGGTGCTGATGGTTACCGCCGAAGCCAAGCGCGAGCAGATCATCGAAGCGGCTCAGGCCGGCGTCAATGGTTACGTGGTCAAGCCTTTCACTGCCCAGGTGCTGAAAGAAAAGATCGAGAAGATCTTCGAGCGCGTCAATAGCTGAGACACGCCACGGGGGCGCTATGGAGCAAACACAATCATCCTTGGGCGAGTTCGAGTCGACGCTGAAAAAGCACGCCCAGGAACTGGTCGACAGCCTTGAAAGAGGCAAGTTCGGCGACGCGGTGCAACTGATCCATCAGCTGAACCAGACCCGTGACCGTGGCCTGTACCAGGAAGTGGGCAAGCTCACGCGTGAGCTGCACAGCGCGATCGTCAGTTTCCAGATCGATCCGCAGATGCCTCAAGCCGAGGAAGTCTCGCAGATCACCGATGCGACCGAACGCCTGTCCTACGTGGTCAAGCTGACGGAAGGGGCGGCTAACCGGACCATGGACCTGGTCGAGGAAAGCACCCCGGTGCTCAATGAGCTGAGTGCCGAAGCGAAAAGCCTGAGTGTCGACTGGCAGCGCTTCATGCGCCGCGAAGTGGCCGCGCCGGAGTTTCGTGAGCTGGCCAAGCGCGTCGACAGCTTCCTGACGCGTAGCGAGGAGGGCAACCGCAAGGTCGCCGGCCACCTCAATGACATTTTGCTGGCTCAGGACTATCAGGACCTGACCGGTCAGGTAATCAAGCGCGTCACTGCACTGGTTACCGAAGTAGAAAGCAATCTGCTCAAGCTCGTGCTGATGGCCAGTCAGGTCGACCGTTTTGCCGGTATCGAACATGACCACCAACAGCTGCGCGCTGAAAAAGATCAAGAAAAACATCCGACTCGGGGTGAAGGTCCGCAGATTCATGCCGATAAGCGTGAAGACGTTGTGTCCGGTCAGGACGATGTCGACGATCTGCTGTCCAGCCTGGGTTTTTAGGGAGCACGTTTAATGAGCTTCGGCGCCGATGAAGAAATCCTCCAGGATTTTCTGGTAGAAGCCGGGGAGATTCTTGAGCAACTGTCCGAACAACTGGTCGAGCTGGAAAGCCGTCCGGATGATGCCGACCTGCTCAATGCGATTTTCCGCGGATTTCACACTGTAAAAGGGGGCGCCGGCTTCCTCCAGCTCAACGAGCTGGTGGAGTGCTGCCACATCGCCGAGAACGTGTTCGATATCCTGCGCAAGGGTGAGCGGCGCGTCGACGCCGAACTGATGGACGTGGTCCTGGAGGCCCTGGACACGGTCAACAGCATGTTTGGTCAAGTGCGCGAACGCACTGACATCACCCCGGCCACCGCCGAATTGCTGGCTGCGCTGGCACGCTTGGCCGAGCCCGGCGGTGCCGCACCGGCAGCGGTTGCCACCCCGGAGCCTGTGCTTGAGCAAGCTGTCGAAACGCCGGCTGATGCCGACATTACCGATACCGAATTCGAGCAGTTGCTCGACTCGCTCAACGCCGTCAAGGCGCAGGCCGAGGCCGAAACGCAGGCGCCTGAGGCTGCCAGTGACGAGATCACCGACGCCGAGTTCGAGTCGCTGCTCGATCAACTGCACGGTAAAGGCCAGTTCGCCCCTGGCAGCGTCAGCGCGCCGGCAGCCACTGCCGAGAGCACGCCAAGCGCCAGTGACGAAATCACCGACGACGAGTTCGAAGCATTGCTGGACCAGTTGCACGGCAAGGGCACCTTCGCCGTCGACGCGCTGGCAGGTGCCGCACCGGCTGAAACCCCGGCAGTAGCGAGCACAGACGAACACATTTCCGAGCACGAGTTCGAAGCGCTGCTCGATCAGTTGCATGGCAAGGGCAAGTTCACCCCGGACAGCGTTGCCACTGCCGCCGCGCCGGCCGTTGCCAGTGCAGCCAAGCCTGCCGCAGCCGCTGCGCCAACGCCGGCCGCCAAACCTGCGGCTGCACCCGTTGCTGCGCCGGCGAAAGCTGCGGCGCCTGCCGCGGCCCCTGCACGCCAGGCAGCCCCGGCGCCTGACAAGCATGCCGCCAGTGAAGCGGAAACGACTGTGCGGGTCGATACCGCGCGGCTGGACGAAATCATGAACATGGTCGGCGAACTGGTGCTGGTGCGTAACCGCCTGGTTCGTCTGGGGCTCAACAGCGGCGACGAGGCCATGTCCAAGGCAGTGTCGAACCTTGACGTGGTCACGGCCGACCTGCAGACCGCAGTCATGAAAACCCGCATGCAGCCGATCAAGAAGGTCTTCGGGCGCTTCCCGCGGCTGGTTCGCGACCTGGCCCGCCAGCTGAAGAAAGAGATCAACCTCGAGCTCGTCGGTGAAGAAACCGACCTCGACAAGAACCTCGTGGAGGCCTTGGCCGACCCGCTGGTGCACTTGGTGCGCAACGCCGTCGACCATGGCGTCGAAACCCCGGAAGAACGTGAAGCATCGGGCAAGTCGCGGGGCGGCAAGGTAGTGCTGTCGGCCGAGCAGGAAGGTGATCACATCCTCCTGTCGATTTCTGACGACGGCAAGGGCATGGACCCTAACGTGCTGCGCGCCAAGGCCGTGGAAAAGGGCCTGATGGACAAGGATGCAGCCGATCGCCTGAGCGAGTCGGACTGCTACAACCTGATTTTTGCCCCGGGCTTTTCGACCAAGACCGAAATCTCCGATGTGTCCGGTCGCGGTGTGGGCATGGACGTGGTGAAAACCAAGATCGCCCAGCTCAACGGCTCGATCAACATCTTCTCGGCCAAGGGCCAGGGCTCGAAGATCGTCATCAAGGTGCCGCTGACCCTGGCGATCATGCCGACGCTGATGGTGATGCTCGGCAACCAGGCGTTTGCTTTCCCGCTGGTCAACGTCAACGAGATTTTCCACCTCGACCTGTCGCGCACCAATGTCGTCGACGGTCAGGAAGTGGTCATCGTCCGCGACAAGGCCTTGCCGCTGTTCTACCTCAAGCGTTGGCTGGTCAGTTCCGCCGCTCATGAAGAGCAGCGCGAAGGCCATGTGGTGATCCTTTCGGTGGGCACCCAGCGTATCGGCTTCGTCGTCGATCAGCTGGTGGGTCAGGAGGAAGTGGTCATCAAGCCGCTGGGCAAAATGCTCCAGGGCACGCCAGGCATGTCGGGCGCCACCATCACCGGTGACGGGCGCATTGCGCTGATTCTCGACGTGCCGAGCATGCTCAAGCGTTACGCCGCCCGGCGTATTTGATTCTGGTGGCGCGGCCGCCCGCCGCGCCCCCTAATGGAGTGTTTATGGCAGTCAAGGTCCTGGTGGTGGATGATTCCGGTTTCTTCCGCCGCCGTGTCTCGGAAATTCTTTCAGCGGACCCGACTATCCAGGTCGTGGGTACTGCGACCAACGGCAAGGAAGCGATCGACCAGGCGCTGTCGCTCAAACCCGATGTCATCACCATGGACTACGAAATGCCCATGATGGATGGCATCACCGCGGTGCGGCACATCATGCAGCGCTGCCCGACCCCGGTGTTGATGTTCTCTTCGCTGACGCACGAAGGTGCGCGGGTCACCCTCGACGCCCTGGATGCCGGCGCGGTCGATTACCTGCCAAAAAACTTTGAAGACATCTCGCGCAACCCGGAGAAGGTCAAGCAGATGCTGTGCGAAAAGGTCCATACCATTTCGCGCAGCAACCGTCGTTTCAGCAGCCATGCCAGCCCGGCGCCAGCACCGCAGCCGAGCGCCGTTGCTCAGCCGCATGTCAGCAGCCTGGGCGCCAGCGCCACCGTGCGCAGCGCAGCGCCAGTGCGGGCAGCGGCACCTGTCGCCAGCTCGCCTGCGCCCAAGCGCAAGCCCTACAAGCTGGTCGCCATTGGCACGTCCACCGGAGGCCCGGTAGCCCTGCAGCGCGTGCTGACCCAGCTACCGGCGAATTTCCCGGCACCGATCGTGCTGATCCAGCACATGCCGGCGGCGTTCACCAAGGCCTTTGCCGAGCGACTCGACAAGCTGTGCAAGATCAGTGTGAAAGAAGCCGAAGATGGTGACATGTTGCGTCCGGGCCTGGCGTTGCTGGCCCCGGGCGGCAAGCAAATGATGGTCGACGGTCGTGGCGCGGTGAAGATTCTGCCGGGTGATGAGCGCTTGAACTACAAGCCATGCGTAGACATCACCTTTGGTTCTGCAGCCAAGTCCTACGGCGACAAAGTCTTGTCAGTCGTGCTGACCGGCATGGGCGCCGATGGCCGTGAAGGCGCACGTCTGCTCAAGCAGGGCGGGAGTACGGTGTGGGCCCAGGATGAAGCCAGCTGCGTGATCTATGGCATGCCCATGGCTATCGTCAAGGCCAACCTGGCCGACGCGGTGTATAGCCTGGATGAGATTGGCAAACACCTGGTCGAGGCTTGCGTCTGATGGATGTTTTGAGCCTTATCGGGATCATTCTGGCGTTTGTCGCCATTATCGGCGGCAACTTTCTTGAAGGCGGGCACCTGTCTGCCCTGATCAACGGCCCGGCGGCCTTGATCGTGCTGGGCGGTACCCTGGCGGCGGCGCTGCTGCAGTCGCCGATGAGCGCGTTCAAGCGGGCGCTGCAGATCGTGCGCTGGATTCTGTTTCCGCCACGGGTCGACCTGGCCGGTGGCATAGATCGCGTAGTCAACTGGAGCCTGACGGCGCGCAAGGAGGGCCTGCTGGGCCTGGAAGGCGTGGCCGATGCCGAGCCTGACCCGTATGCGCGCAAAGGCCTGCAGTTGCTGGTCGATGGTGCTGAGCCCGAGGCCATCCGCAGCATCCTTGAAGTGGATTTCTACACCCAGGAAAGCCGGGATATCCAGGCCGCCAAGGTGTTCGAGTGCATGGGCGGTTACGCACCGACCATCGGCATCATCGGTGCGGTCATGGGCCTGATTCATGTGATGGGCAACCTGGCTGATCCGTCGCAGCTGGGCAACGGCATTGCCGTGGCCTTCGTTGCCACCATTTATGGCGTGGCCAGTGCCAACCTCATCCTGTTACCGATCGCGAACAAGCTCAAGGCTCTGGCCATGCGCCAGTCGCGTTACCGGGAAATGCTGCTGGAGGGCCTGCTGTCGATCGCTGAGGGTGAAAACCCGCGTTCGATCGAGCTGAAGCTTCAGGGCTTCATGGAGTAATACATGGCGCGCCGTCGACAGCCCGAAGAGCATGAAAACCACGAACGCTGGCTGGTGTCCTACGCGGACTTCATCACCTTGCTGTTTGCCTTTTTCGTGGTCATGTACTCGATCTCTTCGATTAACGAGGGCAAGTACAAAATCCTTTCCCAGGCGTTGATCGGGGTGTTCAACGACCCGGAAAAAAGCATGCGTCCGATCCCGATCGGTGATGAGCGTCCGCTGACGGTGAAGCCGGCCGAACCTCTGATCAAGGACAGCGACCAGGTGGACGCCGGGCTTGCACAGACCAGCAGCGACCCGCTGAAAACCATTACCGACGATGTACGTGATGCCTTTGGCGACCTGATCAAGTCCGATCAGATGACCGTGCGCGGTAATGAGCTGTGGGTCGAAATCGAACTCAACTCTTCGCTGCTGTTTGGCAGCGGCGATGCAATGCCCAGCGATGTTGCGTTCAACATCATCGAGAAGGTCGCCAGGATCCTCAAACCGTTCGCCAACCCGGTGCATGTCGAGGGCTTTACCGACGACCTGCCGATCCGCACGGCGCAATACCCGACCAACTGGGAACTGTCTTCGGCACGCGCCGCCAGTATCGTCCGCCTGCTCGCGATGGAAGGGGTGAACCCGGCACGCATGGCGTCGGTGGGCTATGGCGAGTTCCAGCCGATAACCGGCAACGACACCGCCGAAGGACGGGCGCGCAACCGCCGGGTGGTGCTGGTGATCTCCCGCAACCTTGAAGTGCGTCGTAGCCTGACCGGTACCGGCAGCGCCAATGCAACGCCTGATGCGGCATTGAAGCGGGCTGGCACACAAACTGCACCGGCAGCGGTATCACCGACGGTGGGGGGCAATCGCGTCAATCCTCCGTCACCGAACCCATAACCGTTCCTGGCAGGGCAGGCCGCCTTGCCGGGAGGAAGCAGCGTAATGAGAGTCTGGGCAGTAGCCAATCAAAAAGGTGGCGTCGGTAAGACCACCACTTCTATCGCTCTGGCCGGCTTGCTGGCCGAGGCGGGCAAGCGCGTGGTCGTGGTCGATCTCGACCCCCACGGGTCCATGACCAGCTACTTTGGGCACAATCCGGACGTTCTGGAGCACAGCTGCTACGACCTGTTCCTGCACAAGGGCAGTGTGCCTGAGGGTTTGCCGGGGCAATTGCTGCTGCCCACCAGTGACGAGAAGATCTCGCTGTTGCCGTCGAGCACGGCACTGGCTGTGCTGGAACGCCAGTCGCCCGGGCAAAGTGGCCTGGGCCTGGTAATCGCCAAGTCTCTGGCGCAGCTGTGGCAGGACTTCGATTACGCCATTATCGACAGCCCGCCATTGCTGGGCGTGCTGATGGTCAACGCCCTGGCAGCCAGCCAGCAGCTGGTGATTCCGGTGCAGACCGAATACCTGGCGGTGAAGGGGCTGGAGCGCATGGTCAGTACCCTGGCGATGGTCAACCGCTCGCGCAAGCAGGCGTTGCCCTATCACATCGTGCCAACGCTGTTCGACCGTCGTACGCAAGCCTCGATGGGCACCTTGCGGGTGCTGCGCGATGCCTATCCCGAGAACATCTGGCAAGGCTACATCCCGGTGGACACGCGCCTGCGTGATGCCAGCCGTGCCGGCGTGACGCCGTCGCAATTCGACGGCAAGAGCCGCGGGGTGGTGGCCTACCGGGCGCTGCTCAAGCACCTGTTGACCTGCAACATTGCCCAGCAGGTGGCCTGATGAATCGCGCCCACAAGCTCGCTACCGGCCCGCAACTGGCCCTGCAGTCCTACCTGGACGGTTTGCTGCATGAGGCCACCGAGGAAATCGGGCAGGTTGTACAGTCCATCGAAATCGACGAGTTCCAGGCTGCGGTGCTCGAAGAGCAGGCGCGCGATGCCCAGGTTGTCCGTCAGTCGCCGGCACCGGAGGTCAAGGCCAAGCCCTTGCCGTTTGCGGAGCCAGCGGCGGTAGCGCTGCCGGCTGTGCTGCCGGTTGTTGCGCCGATGCCTGAACCCGAACCTGAACCGGTAGCAGTTGCAGTGATCGCCGAGCTGCCGACACCGGTCGAGCCGCTGGTGGAGGTGCACCTGCCACCCGCGCCCAACACACCCGTGCCGCCAGTCACTGTCGACGGTCGCCCGGCCTGGGCTGCCGAACCCTTTGAGTGCCTGCTGTTTGACGTGGCCGGGCTGACACTGGCGGTACCGCTGGTGTGCCTGGGCTCAATCTATTCATTGGCCGGCCATGAGCTGACGCCACTGTTCGGACAACCTGACTGGTTCCTGGGCATCCTGCCAAGTCAAAGCGGCAACCTTAAAGTCCTGGACACTGCACGTTGGGTAATGCCCGACCGCTACCGCGACGACTTCAGACAGGGCCTGCAGTATGTCATTTCGGTTCAGGGCTACGAGTGGGGGCTGGCGGTGCATCAGGTCAGCCGTTCGCTGCGCCTGGACCCCAACGAGATCAAATGGCGCAGCCAGCGCGGCCAGCGACCCTGGCTGGCGGGCACGGTCATCGAACACATGTGCGCCTTGCTGGATGTTGCCGAGCTGGCCGAGTTGATCGCCAGCGGTGCAGTCCGGCAGCTGCACGCAATCCATAAATAATCGGTCGCGCCTGCGACCGCACAGAGCACTCCGCCGAAGGCGGTTTTTGAGGGATAGGGGAATGAAAAAGTCGTCTGCACAAGGTTCCGAAGATCCGATCCTGCAGTGGGTAACCTTCAAACTGGACAACGAGTCCTACGGCATCAACGTGATGCAGGTGCAGGAAGTCCTGCGCTATACCGAGATCGCCCCGGTCCCGGGTGCACCGAGCTATGTGCTGGGCATCATCAACCTGCGTGGCAACGTGGTCACCGTGATCGACACCCGCCAGCGCTTCGGCCTGATGTCGAGTGAAATCACCGACAACAGCCGCATCGTCATCATCGAAGCCGACAAGCAAGTGGTTGGCATCCTCGTCGACAGCGTCGCCGAAGTGGTTTACCTGCGCCAGTCGGAAATCGAAACCGCGCCGAATGTAGGCAACGAAGAATCGGCCAAATTCATTCAGGGTGTGTGCAACAAGAACAACGAACTGCTGATCCTGGTCGAGCTGGACAAGATGATGACCGAGGAAGAGTGGTCCGAGCTGGAGAATATTTGAGGTGATCCTCGAGGTTGCAGTCATTTTTCTGGCGTTGCTCTGGGTGCTCAGCCTGTGGTTCTTCCTGAACTACAGCAAGCGCCAGCGCGAGGTAGCGGCCCAGCAGGCTCAGGGGGATGCGCTGCGTGACCAGCGCATCAAGGATCTGGCCAAGCGCCTGGACGACTACCAGAACGGTACGGTGCGCATGGGCGAAGCCCTGCATGAGCTGCGTGCGACGGTAGCACCGCTGCCCGACAAAATGTTGCAGTTGGAGCAGCGTGACCCCAACAGTCTGTCGTTCGCTCAGGCGGCGCGGCTGGTGGGCATGGGCGCCAGTGTCGATGAGCTGACCCAGTCGTGCGGCCTGACCCAGGCCGAAGCGGAGCTGATGAGTAAGGTGCATCGCGCCGAGCAATGAGCCCCACTGATGCCGGGGCGGGCAAGCCCACCCCGGTAGTGGTCAGGTTGTGGTCCACGAATGATTGCCGCCCACATTGGCAATGCGTACCAAAGGCAATTGCTCGCGCCAGGCCAGCTTAAAGGCGTCACGGGGAATGAACGTCCAGATATTGACCTGATTCATGGCCAACAGATTGAACACCTGCCGCAATTTATGCAGGCCGGGCAAATGCTGTTCGACGACGTCGGTTAGCAGGCGTGGGCCGGTCAGCCGGCTGAGGCGTTCCGCATAGCGGTAGAAGCCTTGCGGGTTGTCCGCCAGGCTCGGCTTGCTGTCATAGAAGCTCGTGTCGGCCAGGTAGCGGGCGCGCATTTCGTCTGAAATCAGGCGCAGGGTCGGATTGCCGGGGTGGCTGCCGATCAAGCTGGTATTGTATTCCCAGTTCATGCCCATCTTTTGGTTGCTCATCGGTTGATGCAGCAGCAGGCCCTCTGGCGTAGTGAGCAAGGGCACGGTATCGATGGCCGCCACGTCGGCAGGCGCACCCTGCGAGGGGTCGCGTAATGGGTCTTCATGTGCGGCGAGCAAGGTGTCGTCGATGTCCATATACAGGCCGCCTTCATGCTCAAGCAAGGGGTAGCGCAGCACATCGGACGCCGAAGAGAAGTTGCAGGCGACGCCGCCGTTGCCATCGATGGCATGGCGATACTGGCTGAAATTGTCACTCTCGCTGAACGCCTGGTAGAACGGCTGCTCTTCCAATGTCAGAACCGTGAGGCCTGGTGCATGCTCTGCCAACAGGCGGGTGTTCGCCTCGAAAGCAGTCGGCGTGGTATTCGACAGAAACAGACGCAACTCATAGTCACTGCTGCTCAGGCGCTGAGCATTGCCGGCGATGTTCTCCAGCAATTTGCTGCTGATGACTTTGTCACCGACCCAGATCGAGGAGATTTTTTTCGGGATCGCTTGCAAAGTTGCAGGGTCGAGAACCGGAATCTCCACTGGCAGCGGCAAGTCGACACCCAGTGAACGCAGCGTGTTCATACGCATCTGATTTGTGACCGGGCGCTCCATGGCGTTAACCGTGACCAGTTCCCTGCGTCCCTCCCTTGCAACGTAGAACGTGGGCATGACCTCGTTCAAGTCGTCCTCAGTGACAAAGGCATCCCGTTCCAGGTCATACACCACGTTAATGCCATAGCCACCCACGGTCGTCTGCAGTTGATCCGGTTCGCCGGTATACAGTGGCTGGCGGATAACCGACGCGGCGACGGCCGGGTCTCCACCTGGCAGGGGTGCTATCGAGTCATCGAGGACGAAGAACTCGGCCGCTTCGATCTCGGGCAGGTGAGGCGGTGACACGGGACTCAGCGGGTAGCCCCATTGTTCATTGACTCGAGTAGGCAGGACGAAGCCTTCACCTCTGATGTCAAACAGTGCCGGGACTTTGGCGCCCGCCTCCAGTGCCAGCGGCAGGGCGTTCAGCAGGCCGAACTCAAGCGTGGTCACCCCGTCGGCCTTGGCATTCAGTGACTTGCCGTTGATCGCCTGATCCAGACCCAGACTGAATTGGCTGATGCCGACCAGGGCGAAGAGCGGAGCCAACTCTGGTACTACCAGTGCCAGCGGGCCGAGCAGGTTGATCGAGGTGGTGAGGTAACCGCGCCATTTGGCTTTGGTCACTTCGCTATCGCTGGTGATGATGAAGTCGGCATCGGCGTAGCTGCGCTCGCGTTGGCGTTGGCTCAACGCTTCGAACAGGTCGCCTTTGATCGAGCGGCTATAGGTGGTCGGACGGTAGTTGACATAGTCGCGCGGCGACCAGGGACCATCGGTGGTAAACCCGGCGCGGTTCGGCGAGCGCCAGTGGATGGCGGGGTAGGCGCCCAGGCCATCGAGCGCCGTATCCAGGCCGCTGAAGTCGAGGCCGTCGGGCGTGTCGGCCAGGTGGAAATGCTGGCGCAGCGCCTGGCGCTTGTCGGCGTCCTGGCACTGCAGGCCAATCCAGTCCTTCATCGCATTCATGTCGGAGAATTCGTGCAGCGGCGCGCTGTTGCCCGGGATATAGAGCAGGGCGGACGGGCCGGCGCTGTCGGCGATACAGATGATGTCGCTGGCGGCATAGCCATAGATGTTCAGGGGCCGGACCCGCAGGCCGGGTGACCGTTTTTCAAGGCCTGCTGCCTGCCAGCACAGGCTTCGCCCGCCATCGCTCAGCGATCTCTGTAGGGATTGTTTGTTGCAGGCAGCGATGAAGTTGATCTTTGCCGCCAGGCGATGGTCCTGCAGGTGTTGCGCCCAGTACTGGTCGAGCAGCTTCTTGTAGTGGGCATGAAAATCCAGATTCCAGATGTAGCGCTGCAGTGCCTCGACGTCGACGGGCAAGTGAGTGGTTGCATCGATCTGTACCGGGTCAGACCTGCGAAACAGCCCATTGAACACCGAGTAGGCTGCGCTGTTGTCCAGTACGCTGTGCTCGGGTAACGCGTTGACAATTTTCAGCGTGTCTTTGGGAAAGTAACCTGCCCAGTGTCCGGGGAACAGGCTACCGATAAGGTCTTTGTTCGATTCGCCCTGCCAGTTCGACACCAGTGCCTGAGTAAGCGACATCCGGTTGACGATCACCGCTTCTTGGCCACGGTAATGCAGGGTGACAACGTCGGTTTGCTCCGGGTCGAGCTGCAAACCTTGAGTGCCCGCCCATTCGCCGATGCAACGGGCAGCTTCCCGGTCGGGGCGGGGGACGTGCTTGAGGAGATCGCGCACAAACTGTACGCCAGCGGCATTTACATAGGTCTGGAGCATGGTGGAGCACCTTTGCGGGGATGAAAGGTGCAAGCGTGACCATGAAGTGCAACGCGACGTGGTAGTTAGTTATGTCACCTTGTGCGCACGTAGGTCATCGCGTGCCTGACCCCAATGGCAGGCGCAGTTGTTCTGGTGTGACATCTCTCGGCGCGCTGGCGGGCTCATTGAATCCGACGGGCACCTTGCCGCGCAGTTGCCAGGCAAAGGCGATGATTTCCGCAATGGTCAGGTACAGCGCTTCCGGAATCCGGTCGCCCAGTTCCATGCGCGCGAGCAGGCGTACCAGCTCGGCGTTCTCGTAGATGGGCACTTCGTGTTCGCGGGCAATAGCCAGGATCGCTTCAGCCAGTTCGTCGTCACCCTTGGCACTGAGCAGTGGCGCCTGTTGCCCGTCGTAGCTCAGGGCAATGGCCTGTCGCGGGTTCTTCTCGATCATGCGGTTTCATCCACCCAGCGCTGTTCCAGACGGGTACGCGGCCCTTGTGGCGGGGTACCGTGATGACAGTGCAACTCTGTCACGTTGAGGCCACGTGCCAACAAGCGTTCACGCAGGTTGCCCAGCTGACTGTCGATCAGTTGAGCGGTACTCGGGAGTTCTGCCCACAGCTGGCTGGACAGTGCACCCTGGCTGATGTGGGCCTGGACCTGCACAGGGCCAAGCGGCGCCAGGTCGAAGGACAACTCGATGCGCCAGAGCATTTCCAGCGGATCGCGACGTTCGCGCTCCGGGTCGCTTTGCTGTTCGGGTGTTTCTTCGCGTTGCAGCTTCATTTGCACGGGCATGAAGTCCTGGCCGCTGCGTACGGGTATTTCCAGCTGCCAGGTGGTCTGCAGGTTGCCGTCGGCCGTGGTGCCGGTCTGCTCCAGGCTTGCCAGTTGATGGCTCTGAAAACGGGAGATCGCTGCGGCGGCCAGGCGCAGCAGGTGCTCGAGATCACCTTCACCTTGCTGGCTTTGCAGCTGCCTTGAGGGCAGGGGGAAGCCGCCGGGTTGCGGGCGCGGGCTGACCTGGCCGAGCATGCCCAGGGCACTTCGGACCATGCCGGGCATCACCTGGGCCAGGGTGCTGGCCGCAGCACCCGGGTTGAACTGGGCATTGCCGGGCAGCCCTGGCAGCAACTGTGCCACCAGGCGCACCACTTGCGCTTTCAGGTCCGGTGCGAGACTGGCGGGCAGGCCGGCAAGCAATTTGGCCTCGAGAAACACGCCACTGTTGCTCAGTGCCTGGGCCAGGCCTTTGGGGTCAGTGAGCTGGCGGACATCCGGCAAGGTGTTCAGCAGCTTGTCGACGCTGCTGCGCACTTCGTTGGAGGCGTTGCTGTCACGCAACTGCTGCAACTGGCTGAGCAACCCTTGCAAGGAGGCCTGGCGGTTTTGCTGGCTGCTCAGGTGCTGGGCGATTGCCAATTGCTCCTGACGCCCGCTGAGCGGGACGAAACTCAGCGATTGGTCGCCCTGTACCCTGGCACTGAGCAAGCTGCCCACTGCCAGCGGCCGGGGGCTGTCGATGGTCAGTGTGGTGCCGGCCTGAGCACCGCCGAGCAGGGTCACCAACGAGCGGTATTGTGCCAGTTGACCGGCAGCTTGCGGCAGTGCCTGGCTGGTCAGTACCTTGCCTTGCAACAGAGAGCCGACGGGCATCTCCCGGGTGTCGATACGGGTCAGGCTGGCGACGCTGGTGGCGATGGCCTGTTGCACGGTGATGGCCAGGTTCGAGGTACTGGTCTGGCTGACGGCCAGCAGGCTGCCCTGCGCCAACGGCTGGCTGCTGCTGGCCTGGACATTGGTTTGCTTGCCACTGTCCTGGGTCAGTTTGAGCAGCAGTTGAAAGTCCTGGCCGACCTGGCGCAGTGCCAATACTTCGGCCTTCGCCGTCTCACCGGGGGCGAGCAATGCCTGCTGCTGTGGCTGCAACAAACGCAGCAGCTCACCGGTCGTCGACGCACGTACCTGTGCGGTGGCCGGAAGCGCTGTACCGAGGTTGTTGATTTCGCCTGTCATCCGCTAGCAACCTGTTGAAATAGCCCTCTTTGCAGTAGGACATCGCATGTATAATGCCGCCCGATCTTTCGCGATCAGAGCGGCCGGGCTGTATCTCCATTGCCAGTATAACGGCAAGGCCGGGACCGACTTGAGACAGGCATCCCAAGCATAAGGCGAAACTGTGACCCCTCAACTCGAAGCTGTGGGCCTGGCCTGCGAGCGCGACTGGCGCATGTTGTTCGAACACCTCGAATTGCGCCTGGCGGCGGGCGACATGCTGCAGGTCAGCGGCCCCAATGGCAGCGGCAAAACCAGCCTGCTGCGCTTGCTGGCCGGCCTTATGAGCCCGACGGCCGGGCAGATTCGCCTCGACGGCAAGCCATTGGCCGAACAGCGCCATGAACTGGCGAAAATTCTGCTGTGGATCGGCCATGCCGCCGGTATCAAAGACCTGCTCAGCCCCGAAGAGAACCTGGCCTGGTTGTGCGCCCTGCATCGCCCGGCAGACCCTCAAGCGATCTGGAAAGCGCTGGAAGCGGTCGGCCTGCGCGGTTTCGAAGATGTTCCCTGCCATACCCTGTCGGCCGGCCAGCAACGCCGTGTGGCCCTGGCCCGCTTGTACCTGGACAGCCCGCCACTATGGATCCTCGACGAGCCGTTCACCGCCCTGGACAAGCAGGGCGTGGCGCAACTGGAAGCGCACCTGGCCGCGCATTGCGAGCAGGGCGGGATGGTTGTGCTGACCACCCACCACACGCTGGAGCGCAAGCCGTCCGGTTACCGTGAACTGAATCTGGGGCAGTGGGCCGCATGAGTGTGTTTGTCCTGTTGTTGCGTCGCGAAGCGCGTCTGTTGTGCCGACGCCCAGCCGAACTGGCCAACCCGCTGGTGTTCTTTGCCATCGTCATCGCGTTGTTCCCGCTGGCGGTGGGGCCGGAAACTCAATTGTTGCAAACCTTGTCTCCGGGACTGGTGTGGGTGGCCGCCCTTTTGTCGGTTTTGCTCTCGCTGGACGGGCTTTTCCGCAGTGATTTCGAGGATGGCTCGCTGGAACAGTGGGTCCTTTCGTCGCACCCCTTGCCACTACTGGTGCTGGCAAAAGTACTGGCACACTGGGCCTTTTCCGGTCTGGCGCTGGTATTGTTGGCGCCCTTGCTGGCACTGATGCTAGGTTTGCCTTCGGCGTGCCTGCCGGTACTGCTGGCATCGTTGTTACTCGGTACCCCGGTACTGAGCCTGCTGGGTGCTGTGGGTGCGGCCCTGACAGTGGGTTTGAAACGTGGCGGCCTGCTGTTGGCGCTACTGATTTTGCCGTTATACATCCCGGTATTGATCCTGGGCAGTGGCGCTCTGCAAGCGGCCCTGCAAGCTATGCCGGCGACCGGTTATCTGCTCTGGCTTGGCAGCCTGACCGCCTTGGCAGTAACTCTGGCACCTTTTGCAATAGCGGCTGGCCTGAAGATCAGCGTCGGCGAATAATGAGGTCTGGGCAGTGCCCAGCAAAGACCCTGGATGTACCGTGATGAAAAGCAGCGCAATCAGCTGGACGTGGTTTCATAAACTGGGTTCGCCCAAGTGGTTTTATGCCATCAGTGGCCGCATGCTGCCGTGGCTGGCGGTTGCCGCCGTCTTGTTGATCGGCATCGGCGTGATCTGGGGCCTGGCGTTCGCGCCGCAGGACTACCAGCAGGGCAACAGCTTCCGGATCATTTACATTCACGTACCGGCCGCCATGCTGGCGCAGTCCTGCTACGTGATGCTGGCCGTGGCCGGTGTGGTCGGGCTGGTGTGGAAAATGAAGATCGCCGACGTTGCCCTCCAATGTGCGGCGCCCATCGGCGCCTGGATGACCGCCGTGGCGCTGGTCACCGGTGCCATCTGGGGCAAGCCGACCTGGGGCAGCTGGTGGGTCTGGGATGCGCGCCTGACCTCGATGCTCATTCTGCTGTTCCTGTACTTTGGCCTCATTGCCCTGGGCCAGGCCATCAGCAACCGCGAGAGTGCGGCCAAGGCCTGCGCCGTGCTGGCGATTGTCGGGGTCATCAATATTCCGATCATCAAGTACTCGGTGGAGTGGTGGAACACCCTGCACCAGGGCGCCACCTTCACCCTCACCGAAAAGCCGGCCATGCCGGCCGAGATGTGGTTGCCGCTGCTGCTCACCGTGCTGGGTTTCTACTGTTTCTTCGGCGCGGTGCTGTTGCTGCGCATGCGCCTTGAAGTGCTCAAGCGCGAGGCCCGCGCCAGCTGGGTGCGTGAAGAAGTCCTGAATAGCCTCGGGCGGGAGATGGCACGATGAGTTTTGCCTCGTTCGGCGATTTCCTCGCCATGGGCCATCACGGCCTGTATGTCTGGTCGGCCTATGGCATCTGCCTGCTGGTGCTGGCTGTCAACGTTGCCTCGCCTGTATTGGCCCGGCGCCGTTACCTGCAAGAAGAGGCGCGCCGTCTGCGCCGGGAGAACAACCAGTGAATCCGCAACGCAAAAAGCGCCTGTTCATCATCCTCGGCCTGCTGGCCGGGGTTGGCATCGCCGTAGGCCTGGCCCTGAGTGCTCTGCAGCAGAATATCAACCTGTTCTATACCCCGACCCAGATCGCCAATGGCGAAGCCCCGCTCGATACCCGCATTCGCGCCGGCGGCATGGTCGAGAAGGGCTCGTTGCAGCGCTCGGGCGATTCGCTCGACGTGCGTTTTGTGGTCACCGACTTCAACAAATCGGTGCCGATCACCTACCGTGGCATCCTCCCGGACCTGTTCCGTGAAGGGCAGGGCATCGTTGCGCTGGGCAAACTCAATGCCGATGGCGTGGTGGTAGCCGATGAAGTGCTGGCCAAGCATGACGAGAAGTACATGCCGCCGGAAGTGACCAAAGCCCTCAAAGAGAGCGGCCAGGCCGCTACCGACGCTGGAGCCAAGCCATGAACGCGGCGCTGATCATTCCCGAACTTGGCCAGCTGTCGATGATTCTGGCCATCTGTTTTGCCTGTGTGCAGGCCAGCGTGCCGCTGCTGGGGGCCTGGCGTGGCGACAGCCTGTGGATGAGCCTGGCGCGGCCAGCGGCCTGGGGCCAGTTTGCGTTCCTGGCCTTTGCGTTTGCCTGCCTGACCCATGCGTTCATGACCGACAACTTCTCGGTCGAATACGTTGCCAACAACTCCAACAGTGCCTTGCCCTGGTACTTCAAGTTCAGCGCCGTGTGGGGTGCCCACGAGGGTTCGCTGCTGCTCTGGGCGCTGATTCTGGGCGGCTGGACCTTCGCCGTGTCGATCTTCTCGCGGCAACTGCCGCAAGTGATGCTGGCGCGGGTACTGGCGGTGATGGGCATGATCAGCGTCGGTTTCCTGTCGTTCCTGATTGTCACCTCCAACCCGTTTTCGCGTTTGTTGCCGCAAGTACCGACCGATGGCCGCGACCTTAACCCGCTGCTGCAGGACATCGGCCTGATCGTGCATCCACCGATGCTGTACATGGGCTATGTAGGCTTCTCGGTGGCGTTCGCCTTTGCCATCGCCGCCTTGCTGGGCGGGCGCCTGGATGCGGCCTGGGCACGCTGGTCGCGGCCTTGGACGCTGGTGGCCTGGGCGTTCCTCGGCATTGGTATCACCCTCGGCTCGTGGTGGGCCTACTATGAGCTGGGCTGGGGCGGCTGGTGGTTCTGGGACCCGGTGGAAAACGCCTCGTTCATGCCGTGGCTGGTGGGCACGGCGCTCATCCACTCGCTGGCAGTTACCGAAAAGCGTGGCGTGTTCAAGAGCTGGACCGTGCTGCTGGCCATTGCTGCGTTCTCGTTGAGCCTGCTGGGCACCTTCCTGGTCCGTTCCGGCGTATTGACCTCTGTGCATGCGTTCGCCTCCGACCCGGAACGCGGCATCTTCATCCTGATCTTCCTGCTGTTCGTGGTCGGTGGTTCGCTGACCCTGTTCGCCCTGCGTGCGCCGGTGGTCAAAAGCCAGGTCGGCTTCGCCCTGTGGTCGCGGGAAACGCTGCTGCTGGCCAACAACATCGTGCTGGTGGTCGCCGCCTCGATGATCCTGCTCGGTACCCTGTACCCGTTGATCCTCGACGCCCTGACAGGAGCGAAGCTGTCAGTAGGGCCGCCGTACTTCGATGCGCTGTTCATCCCGTTGATGGCGTTGCTGATGGTGGTCATGGCCATTGGCGTGCTGGTGCGCTGGAAAGACACCCCGAGCAAATGGCTGGTCGGCATGCTCACGCCGGTACTGATTGCCAGTGCCGTGCTGGCGCCGGTCTGCGGGCTGTTGGTCGACGACTTCGACTGGCAGGTGCTGACCACCTTCGCCCTGGCCGCGTGGATCGTGCTGGCCGGTGTTCGCGACATTTTCGACAAAACCCGGCACAAGGGCCTGCTCAAAGGTCTGCGTGGCCTCAATCGCAGCTACTGGGGCATGCACGTGGCGCACCTTGGGCTGGCGGTGTGCGCCCTGGGTGTGGTGCTGTCGAGCAACAACAGTGCCGAGCGCGACTTGCGTCTGGCCCCGGGCGAGTCGGTCGAGCTGGGCGGTTACCAGTTCATCTTCGAAGGCGCCAAGCATTTTGAAGGGCCGAACTTCACGTCGGACAAGGGCACAGTGCGGGTCGTTGAAAACGGCCGTGAAATCAGCGTGCTGCACCCGGAAAAGCGCCTGTATACCGTGCAGCAGTCGATGATGACCGAGGCCGGGATCGATGCCGGTTTCACCCGCGACCTCTACGTTGCCCTCGGCGAGCCGCTGGACAACGGTGCCTGGGCCGTGCGTGTACACGTCAAACCCTTTGTGCGCTGGATCTGGCTGGGCGGTTTGCTGACGGGCCTGGGCGGCCTGCTGGCGGCCATGGATGGGCGTTATCGCGTCAAGGTCAAAGCCCGTGTGCGTGAAGTACTGGGCATGTCTGGAGCAACTGCATGAAGCGTTGGATCATGGTGCTGCCGCTGGCGGTATTTCTGCTGGTGGCGGTGTTTCTTTACCGCGGTTTGTTCCTCGACCCCACCGAACTGCCGTCGGCAATGATCGGCAAGCCGTTCCCGGCCTTCACGCTCAAATCGGTGCAGGATGGCAAGACCCTGACCCAGGCGGACCTGATCGGCAAACCGGCGCTGGTCAACGTCTGGGCCACCTGGTGCCCGTCGTGCAAGGTTGAGCACCCGTACCTGAACAAGCTGGCCGAGCAGGGCGTGGTCATCCACGGGGTCAACTACAAGGATGACAACGCCGCCGCCAACAAGTGGCTGGCCGAGTTCCACAACCCGTATCAGCTCAATATCGCTGACGACCAGGGGGGGCTGGGCCTGAACCTGGGCGTGTATGGCGCGCCGGAAACTTTCCTGATCGATGCCAAGGGCATCATCCGTTACAAGCACGTCGGCGTGGTCGACGCCACCGTCTGGCGTGAGCAACTGGCGGCGCAGTATCAGGGCCTGGTCGATGAGGCCAAGCCATGAAGCGTTGGCTGGCCGCAGTTGTAATGGGTTTGGGCCTGGCCGGGGTGACCCAGGCGGCGATCGACACCTATCAGTTCGCCAATGACGCCGAGCGCGAGCGTTACCACGAGCTGACCAAGGAGTTGCGCTGCCCCAAGTGCCAGAACCAGGACATCGCCGACTCCAATGCGCCGATTGCCGCCGACCTGCGCCGGGAAATCTTCCGCATGCTGGGCGAGGGCAAGAGCAACCAGCAGATCATCGACTTCATGGTCGATCGCTACGGTGATTTCGTGCGCTACAAACCTGAGCTGACAGCCCGTACCTGGTTGCTGTGGTTCGGCCCGGGCGTGCTGCTGGTGGGTGGCTTTGGCCTGCTCGCGCTGATCGTGCGCAAGCGCCGGGCGCAAAGCGCAGGTGGCCCTGTCGACCTTTCTCCCGAGGAGCGCGAGCGCCTCGCCAAATTGCTGGACAAAGAACAGACCCATGACTGAATTCTGGCTTGCTGCAGGCCTGCTGTTGCTGGTGGCCCTGAGCTTTTTGCTGATCCCGGTGTTGCGTGGCCGTCGTGCGCAACTGGAAGAAGACCGTACCGCGCTGAACGTTGCGCTTTATCAGGAACGGGTCGCCGAGCTGACCGCTCAGCAGGCGGCGGGCGTTCTCGATGCCGATCAACTGGCCAAGGGCCGCGATGAGGCCGCTCGCGAGCTGCTGGACGACACCGAAAATGCCGAGCCGCAACGCTTGGGGCGCTTGGGTAAACCGTTGCCGTTGCTGGCTGCGGTGCTGGTGCCGTTGATGGGCCTGGGCCTGTACCTGCATTTCGGTGCCAGCGAGCAGGTCGAATTGACCCGTGAGTTCGCCGAGGCGCCGCACTCGATGCAGGACATGACCGCCCGCCTTGAGCGCGCCGTCGAAGCACAACCTGATTCGGCCGAAGGCTTGTACTTCCTTGGCCGTGCCTACATGGCCCAGGAGCGTCCAGCCGACGCCGCCAAGGTTTTCGAACGCGCCGCCAAACTGGCGGAGCGCCAACCGGAGTTGCTCGGCCAGTGGGCACAGGCGCTGTACTTCGCCAACGGCAAACAGTGGACCGAACAGCTCCAGGCGCTCACCGACGAAGCGCTCAAGGCCGACCCCAACGAAGTCACCAGCCTTGGCCTGCTCGGCATTGCCGCGTTCGAGAGCGAGCATTATCAACAGGCCGTCGACTACTGGAATCGCCTGCTGGTGCAGTTGCCCGAAGGCGATGCCTCGCGCAGCGCCCTGCAAGGCGGCATCGAGCGCGCTCAGGAAAAGCTCAAGGCGGGTGAGGGCAAGGTTGCCTCAGCACCGACAGAGGCACCGGCAACGGCGGCCGGGCCGCGGATGAAGGTGCGCGTTGAGCTGGCTGCGGCGCTCAAGGATCAGGTCAAGCCTGACGATACGGTGTTCATTTTTGCCCGCGCCAGTTCCGGCCCGCCCATGCCGTTGGCCGCCAAGCGGGTGACGGTGGCGCAGTTGCCCATCGAGGTCGAGCTCAGCGACAGCGATGCAATGATGCCGAGCATGAAACTGTCGAGCTTTCCTGAAGTCCAACTGGTTGCACGCGTATCGCGGGCTGGCAAGCCGACCCAGGGTGAATGGATCGGTCGTAGCAGCCCGCTGGCCAGCAGCACCACCGCTGCTCAGCACCTGACCATCGACAGCCCGGACCAGTAAGAGAATCACTATGAACAGCATCGCACGCCTGACGTTACTTTCCCTGGCCATAGGCTTGAGTGCGTGTACTGTTCAGCAACCCAGCGAACCCACCGCGCCGCCGATTGAAAGGCTGCCCTCGGAGCCGACCAGCAAGCCGGCTCCACGCCCAAGCACGGTGCCGAGCAAGCCTGCGGTAACCCCGGCGACCAAGCCGATGCCGCGTACCTCGGCCAGCTTTGCGCCACCGCCGGGTGGAGCCAGCCACTGGGACCCGCGCCTGGGCGTCTACGTGCTGGAAGGCCAGACCAACACCTTTTACCGCCAGCGTACCTATTACCGCTGGAACAACGGCTGGAGCTGGTCGACCAACCTTAACGGCCCCTGGCAGGAAACCGACAGCAGTGGCGTGCCAGGCGGTCTGGGCCGGGCTTTCGCGCAATAGCCCAAGTTGCGCATAATGCCCCTTCGTATTGAACCGGAGGGTGGCATGAGCAAAACAGTCCTGGTACTGGTTGAAACCGTTGACGATTACCTGCCGCTGCTGGAGCAGGCGGGCTATCGCCTGGTGCGTGCCCAGACCCCGGCCTTGCGCGCCGAAGCCATTGCCCGTGACGGCGGCCACATCGATGCCGTGCTGACGCGTGGCCCGTTGGGCCTGACCGCCGATGAAATCGCGGCCTTGGCCAACCTGAAAATCATCTGTGTAATCGGCGCCGGCTACGAGCAGGTTGACCTCGCCGCCGCTGCCGCCCGTGGCATCACCGTTACCAATGGCGCCGGCGCCAATGCCACGGCGGTTGCCGACCATGCGATGGCGCTGTTGCTGGCCGTGGTGCGCGACATTCCCCGGGCCGATGCCTCGACCCGGCGGGGCGAGTGGAACCGTGTCATCAGCCCGTCGGTCAGTGGCAAGCGCCTGGGTATTCTCGGGCTCGGTGCGGTCGGCCTGGCCATTGCCAAGCGCGCGGCACAGGGCTTCGACATGCCGGTCAGCTACCACAACCGCAATCCGCGCAGCGATGTGCCCTATACCTACTGCGACAGCCCGCTGGCACTGGCTCAGGCGTCGGACTTTCTTATCGTCGCCACCCCCGGCGGTGCCAACACCCGGCAACTGATCGATAAAACGGTGCTCGATGCGTTGGGACCGAATGGCTTTCTGATCAATATCGCCCGGGCCAGTGTGGTCAACACCGCAGAGATGGTCGAGGCGTTGCGCACAGGGGCGATCGCAGGCGCAGGGCTGGATGTGTTCGATGACGAACCGACGGTGCCGGATGCCCTGAAAGCCTTGGGCAATGTCGTACTCACCCCCCATGTGGCCGGGCAGTCGCCGGAGGCGGCACGCGACACGGTGGCGCTGGTGTTGAAGAACCTGCAGGCATTCTTTGCCGGTGAGCCGGTGCTGACGCCGGTACGCGGGTAATCTCAGGGCGGGTGCACCAACTGCTAGACTGATTCGCTCCTTATCCCAAGCAAGGAGCTTTGACCATGTCCCTGGAAAAGCACGGTAGCTGCCTGTGTGGCGCCGTCAAACTCAGCATCAGCCTGGAGCATGCCAGCGTCGACGCCTGCCATTGCAGCATGTGCCGCAAGTGGGGCGGTGGGCCGCTGTTTTCGGTGCAGTGTTCGCAACCGGTAAGGTTCACGGCCGGGCAACCGGTGTTCTATGAATCTTCCGAGTGGGCCGAACGGGGCTTCTGCGGCCAGTGCGGCACTCACCTTTTGTACCGGCTGAAAAACGGCAAGTTCGATTCCGTGTCGGTAGGCGTGCTGGAAGGCGACACCGACTGGGTGTTCGACCTGCAGGTGTATGTCGACAGCAAACCGGCGTACTACTGCTTCGCCAACCAGACCAAAACCATGACCGGCGCTGAAGTCGAAGCGCTGTTCAACTGAGCGCCAGCAGCCACGTAGCGAAGACTTGTGCTGCGGGTGAGCAGGGGGCCTGTTTGTCGTGCACCAGATAGTCGGCTTGCCCGGTGTGCACGACAAAGTCCGATACCTGGCGAATGGCCCCCTGGTCGATTCGCTCGCGCGCCATGAACTCCCAACCCAGCCCCACCCCCATCCCTTGCATCACCGCCTCGAACACCAGGTTGACCTGGTTGAACGTCACCGCCTCGGCAGGTGCCTTGTAGGCATGGCCCTGATGACTGAACCAGTCCTGCCAGTCGAGGCAGTTCCACGCCGAGGCATCCAGTTGAATCAGGGGCAGGGCCTGCAGTTCGCTCAAGGAGTCGACTGTGGGCAGGGCTCGCTTGACGCTGGCGATGGGGTAGATGGTTTCATCGAACAGTTTGTCGGCGTTCAGCGAACTCCAGTGGCCGTGCCCGTAGAGGATGCCGAAGTCATAGTCGCTGATGTCGCTTTCGCTGATTTCGTTGCTGGCGTGAATGTTCACGGTCAGCTCCGGGTGTTGCTCGTTAAAGCGCAAAAGACGCGGGAACAACCAGTACTGGGCTACCGCGTGGGTGCAGATGACGCTGACATTACGACTGCCATGACCGGACTTCAAACGCAGGACATTGCTCAGCAGGCGCTCGAGCATCGGCTCGACAATGGCGTTGAACTCGGCGCCGGCGGTGGTCGGCGCGATGCCGCGGGCACGTCGTTCAAACAGCACGGCGCCGAGGTGGTCCTCCAATAGCTTGATCTGCTTGCTCACCGCGCTTTGGGTCAGGTACAGCTCGCTGGCTGCGCGGGTGAAGCTGCCGGTGCGCATCACTGCTTCAAAGGCAATCAGGGTATCGAGCGGGGGCAGATGACGACTGAAGCGGCTCATGTCGAGAGTCCGGTTGGGGAATGACTGCATCATAAGATTGAAGGCTGGGCTCATAAAGGTATTCTGGCGGGGAATGCCTGCATGCCGAATGATCTTTTGTCCGGATGCCCGGCAGACGGTAGCCTGCGCACTTCTTTGAGCAGGAGCAGGCACGTGAAGCAGGGTGTGGCCTACGCCGGGGTAGCCGGTGCGATGTGGGGGCTGGTGTTGATGGTGCCGCAGCTGTTACCGGAGTTCAGCCCGGTGTTGCTTGCCTGTGCACGATTCGTGTTGTTCGGTGTTGTGACCCTGATCCTGGCGGTGCCGATGCGCAAGGCGCTGGGACGGCTGACGGCGGCAGACCTGTGGATGCTGGGGCGCCTGGCGCTGGTAGGCAACCTGCTGTACTTCATCTTCCTGGTGGCGGCCATCCAGCGCCTGGGCGTGGCACCCGCCTCACTGATTGTCGGTGTCTTGCCGCTGACCATCACCCTCTACGGTCGCCATGACAGTGGCGGCGTGGCCCTCAAGCAGTTGTTCGCGCCGCTGCTGCTGATTCTCGCCGGCATGCTCTGCATCAACGTGCAGACCTTTGCCGTCGAAGCGGGCACGGTCGGCGATAAGCTCGCAGGTGTGCTCTATGCGCTGGCAGCATTGGCCTGCTGGACCTGGTATGCGGTCAACAACAGCCATTACCTCAAGCAGTGCGGGCATTTCGACAGTCATCAGTGGTCGGTGCTGGTTGGTGTGATGACGGGTGTGTTCAGCCTGCTGCTGGTTGCGGCGCTGGCGCTGTGGCAACCGGCGCAGCTGCAGGTGGAGGCGGCGCCTGAGCGTTGGCGGTTGTTCTGGCTGTACAGCCTGGGCTGCGCGATTTTTGGTTCGTGGCTGGCAGCGCTGCTGTGGAATGCCGCGTCCAAACGCATGCCGCTGACCCTGAGCGGTCAACTGATCGTCTTTGAAACGCTGTTTGCCTTGCTCTACGCCTTTATCTGGCGGCAGAGCGGGCCGAGTGTGCTGGAGGCTGCGGCGATCATCCTGGTAATCGGCGGGGTGTGCTGGTCGATGCGCCAGCACGGCACCCCGGCAACGCTTGCCAAACCTCTGCATTCCTGAGAAAAGGCTGCCACGAAACACTTTTTACGCTTCAACGAGGTCAAGCATGAGCAGCGAACTGCAAATCACCGATATCCAGCTGGGTGAAGGCAAAGAGGCGGTCAAGGGCGCGCTGATTACCACCCAGTACACCGGCTGGCTGGAGGACGGCACCAAATTCGATTCCTCCCACGATCGTGGCAAACCGTTTCAGTGTGTGATCGGCACCGGCCGGGTGATCAAGGGCTGGGATCAGGGCCTGATGGGCATGAAGGTAGGCGGCAAGCGCAAGCTGGTGGTGCCCTCGCACCTGGCCTATGGCGAGCGCAGCATGGGCGCAATCACGCCGCATTCGAACCTGACGTTCGAGATCGAACTGCTGGAAGTGCTCACACGCGACGAATGACCGGTCGGTGAATTAATTCAGCAACATTCGCTTGATACATTCACCTCTGCTCAGGGTTGAGCACTCAGGGATCGAACCAAACGGGCTTGACGCACTCTCAGTTAACCCCGCTCCACGGATGGAACGACAGACAGGGATCACCCGCGGCCTCGGCCGCGGCGTGTCACAGGCGGGTCAGCCGTATCCCTTTTTGCCGAATGAGCCCGCTTCATGACGTTGTCTACCCTGTTTAAACGCCACCGCCATGCCCTGTGTTCGCTGGCCCTGCTCGGTGGTGTCACCCTGCTAGCCCTCGAGGCTGTCGAAAGCCGCGCCGCACCAGTGGACGGTGTGCAGACACTGGTTTTTCTGCGCCATGCCGAAAAGCCGGGAGAGGGGTTGGGGCAACTCAATTGCCAAGGCCTGAATCGCGCCCTGGACCTCGCCACGCTGCTGCCGGAAAAATTCGGCAAGGCCGACTATGTGTTTGCCGCCAACCCATCGCGCCACGTCGAAGAAGGCAGCAAGGACGACGCCTACAGTTACATACGCCCGCTGATGACTATCAGCCCGAGCGCCATCAAGCTGGGCTTGCCGGTGAACATCGACTTCGGTGCGAATGACACCGCCGCCCTTGCAGACGAGCTGCTGCAGAACAAATACCGCAACGCCACCGTCTACACCGCCTGGTCCCACGGCTATCTGCCCGAGCTGATCAACACGGTGGCCGGCAAGGCGTTGGGCAAGAAACAGGTGATCACCGAGGATTGGGATGGCGGTGATTTCGACTCAATGTATGTGCTGACGCTGACCTGGCACGACGGCAAGGCCAGCCTGCTCAGCCGTAACTACAAGCAGGGCTTGAACAACGGTGAGCAGAGCTGCCCGAGTTGATTGCTGCCCGGGTTCATTGGCCGGGCAGGGCGGGTACCCGGGCAATCTGATCGCGCGCATGCCTGCCAAACAGCTGCAACAGGTCGTCCAGCGTGTGCGGATGGCTCTCGTTAGCCCGGGTCAGGGCGTACAAGGTAATCGGCAATGGCGGATCGAGCGGGCGCACCAGCGTGTGCTGCGAGCCGAGGGCGGTGAAGGGGTCGATCAATGCCAGCCCGGCGCCGGATTCGACCATGGCCCGCGCCAGCGAATAGGTCTGCACGCGAATGGCGATCTGCGGCGCCGGTTCCAGGTTTTTCAGGTAACTCCCCACCTGCGCGGCCAACGGATCGCTGCTGCTCAGGCCAATCAACGGTGCACCGGCCAGGGCGTCGACGCCCAGCGGTAGCCCCTGACTGCTTTCGCTCCAGTAACCCTTGGGTGCCATCGCCACCAGCACGCCATGGGCCAGTGCGTGTACGTCAAGGCCAGGGTGGTCCGGGTGGCGCAAGGTTAGCGCGACGTCGATTTCACGCATCAGCAGTTGCTGCACCAGCTCACGGCTGTGCAAGCTTGAGAGCTCGCATTCGGACTGCGGGTGACGTTCGGACCATTGGCTGATGACCGGTGGCAGCAACGACAGTGCCAAGGCCGGGGTAGCGCCGATGCGCAGCTGCAGGCCGGGTTGACGCCGCAAGCTGGCAGCCAGGCGGCGCACACCTTCGACGCTGTCGGCGACCTTGTCGACCTCACGCTCCAAGGCCAGGGCCTCGGGGGTGATCTGCAGCTTGCCTCGCACGCGCAGGAACAGCGGAAAACCCAGCTGGGCTTCGGCGTGCTGGAGAATCTTCGACACCGCCGGCTGAGTGACATGCAGCAATTGCGCGGCAGCGCTGATCGAGCCGGTCTGACGGATGGCCTGGAACACTTCGATGTGACGCAAACGCATGGTCTGGCCCATAACCTTTGTTTATGGATGACCCATTCTTATTCATTATCCAGCCGCTGTCACCGGCCCTAGTCTGAAGGTCTTCGGACTTATCGGTGGTTGCACATGGCTCAGCGGGTAGCGGTGATCGGTGGTGGCGTGATTGGCCTGGCGACAGCCTATGCCCTGGTGCGTGAAGGCTTTGCGGTCGACTTGATCGAGGCGCGGGACAGCTTTGCTGGCGGTACCAGCTTCGCCAACGGCGGGCAACTGTCGTATCGCTATGTGTCGCCGTTGGCCGATGCCGGCGTACCGCTGCAGGCATTGGGCTGGTTGCTGCGCAGCGATTCGCCGCTCAAGCTGCGACTACGCCTGGACCTGGCGCAGTGGCGCTGGCTTGGCGCATTCATGGCGGCGTGCCGAAGCTCGGTCAATCGGACCAATGCGGCGCACCTGCTGCGTCTGGCGTTGCACAGTCAGGCTACCCTCGCGCAATGGCGCACTGACGACGCCCTGGAAGATTTCGCCTGGCGGCGCAATGGCAAGCTGGTGACCTTTCGCAGCGCGTCGAGCTTTGCCCAGGCCCGCGCACACCTGCTTGACCCCAACGGTCAGCAGGTGCTGGACGCCCGCGAGATCGCGGCGCTGGAGCCGACCTTGGCCGATGCGCCTTTCATTGGCGGCGTGTTCACCGCGGATGAAGAGGTTGCTGACTGCCAGCGCTTTTGCCTGGCGCTGGCGCAGCGCTTGCAAAACTCCGGGCAATGCCGGTTCTTGCTGGGGCAGACGGTCACGCGAATCCTGCACGCCGACGGTGTGGTGCAGGCTGTGGAACTGAACGATCAACACCTGCCGGTGGAGCGCCTGGTGCTGTGCGCCGGGCACCGCAGCGCCAGCCTGGGCTTGCCGGGCCTGCACCTGCCGATCTATCCGCTCAAGGGCTACAGCCTGACCGCACCAATCGGGGCCGGACACCAGGCGCCCTATGTGAGCATCACCGATTACGACCGCAAGATTGTCTATGCCCGGCTGGACGATCAATTGCGGGTGGCGGCGATGGTCGACATCGTCGGCTTTGACGAGTCGCTCGACCCTGCACGGCTGGCGAGCATGCGTCGGCTGGCGGCAAGCACCTTGCCCAACGCAGCCGATTACGCCCATGCCCGGGAGTGGGCGGGGATGCGTCCGGCGACCCCCAATGGCGTGCCGCTGTTGGGCCCCACCCGTTATCGCAACCTGTGGCTCAACCTGGGTCACGGTGCGCTCGGCTTCACCCTGGCCTGCGCCAGCGGCCAGCTCCTCGCCGAACTGATTGCCGGGCGTGCGCCTTCGATCGACCTGCACGGGTTTAGCCCTAGCGCAGGTTGAACAGCGCTTATTCCATCGGCGGCAAGCGTCGCTTGACCGGGGTTTTCTTGACGATGGCGGTGTTGGTTTCGGCATGGCTGTTGAGCTTGTCCAGCACGGTGTCGAGCTGTTCCATCGAACGCACATGCAGGCGGGCGATGAAGCAGTCGTCCCCGGTCACCTTGTCACATTCGGTGAACTCGGGGATCGCCATGATCTGCCGTTCCACTTCCTGCAACTGGCCTGGCAGGGGGCGCACGCGGACAATGGCCTGCAACTGGTAGCCAAAGCAACGCGGGTCGACTTCAACGGTGTAGCCCTTGAGCACACCGCGCTCTTCGAGGCGTCGCAGGCGCTCGCTGACACTCGGGGCCGACAACCCGCTGAGCTGGGCAAGCGCCTTGAGCGAGCGTCGCGAGTCGTCCATCAGGGCCTTGATCAATAACTGGTCGATATCGTCGGTCATCGCGGCCTCGTTAGGCAGTTGGCAAATTCTGCCTTGATAGTAAAGGTGAATTGGCAGTTTAGCCTGCTTTATCCACTGGAGTGGCCAGGGCCACGCTCGCATAATTTAGCCATCGTTCAGGAGGTGAGTGATGGACAGTTCAATACGCCGTGGTTCGTTGGAGATGGTCGCCGCGATGTTGATATCGGGAACCATTGGCTGGTTCGTGCTGGTGTCCGGGCAACCGGTGCTGGATGTGGTGTTCTGGCGCTGCGTGTTCGGTGCCACGACCTTGCTGCTGATCTGCCTGGCCATGGGCTTTCTCAAGCCCGGCATCCTGACCCTGGCCACCTTCGCCCTCGCGGTGCTCAGCGGCGTGGCCATCGTTGGTAACTGGGTACTGTTGTTTGCCTCCTATTCGCGCGCCTCGATTGCTATCGGTACGGCGGTATACAACGTCCAGCCGTTCATGCTGGTGGGCCTGGCCGCGGTGTTTCTCGGTGAGAAAATCACCGTGCCGAAGCTGTTCTGGCTGGCGCTGGCGTTTCTCGGCATGTTAGCGATTGTCAGTGCCCATGGCAGCACGGGCGGCAGTGGCAGTGACTACCTGTTGGGTATTGGCCTGGCCCTGGGTGCGGCGTTTCTCTATGCCTTGGCGGCGTTGATCATCAAGCGCCTGAGCGGCACGCCACCGCACCTGATCGCGCTGATCCAGGTGTGCACCGGGATTCTGTTGCTGGCGCCCTGGGCCAATACCTCGGGCCTGCCCGGCGAGGCCGGTGCGCTGGCCTCGCTGGTGACGCTGGGGATTGTTCACACCGGGGTAATGTATGTGCTGCTCTACGGTGCGATCCAGAAGCTGCCGACGGCGTTGACCGGGGCCTTGTCGTTCATTTACCCGATTGCGGCGATCTTCGTTGACTGGTTTGCCTTTGGTCACCGCCTGGCGCCGCTGCAATGGCTGGGCGTGGCCGCGATCCTGCTGGCCGCGGCCGGTATGCAGCAAGGCTGGTGGTTCAGGCCAGCGGCCAAGTCTGTAGCGGTCAAGCCAGACTGAGCGCAGCGCGATCGATCAGGGCTGCAACTTCAGCAGCCCGCGAGGCCAGCGAGGCATGGCTGGCATCCAGGCGCAGCACTTCCTTGGGGTTCATGCGTTGCGACATCATCTCCTGATTGGCCGGGGCGATCATCCGGTCTTGGGTGGACAGCTGATACCAGGTGGGCTTGTGCTTCCACGCCGGGTCGCTGATGGTGTCGCCGAAGGTGCTGGCCAGCGGGGCCTTCTGGGTCACGCTCATGATCAGGCCTTCGTCCCTGCTCAAGTCCTGGCAGAAACTTTCGTGGAGTTTGTCCGGTTTGATCCACAGATAGCCATCGGCATCGGGTTGCAGGTTGGCGGCAGCTTCGGGCGGATTTTGTGCGGTAATGCCACCGGGGCTTTCGCCATCATCCGGGGCAAATGCGGCAATGTAGACCAGGCCGGCGACATTGGCCTGGTTGCCCATCTGCGTAATCACCGCGCCGCCATAAGAGTGGCCGACCAATAGCACCTTGCCAGGCTGGGAAGCAACCATTTTGCGCGTGCGTTCAGCGTCATCGGCCAGCGATGTCAGGGGCATCTCCACGGCATGCAGGTCCTGGTAGCCCAGGCGCGACAATTCGAGGATCACCTTGCTCCAGTGGGCGGCGCCGCCCCAGAAGCCGTGGACCAGTACGATGCCAGGTTTTTCGCTCATGATGGTTGTCCAGCCAGTGAGAGGGGATTGTCAGTGTAGAGGCTGCCAAGGTTTTCTGCGGGCACGCCTGTCGTCTGTCGGTGGTCAGGGTAGAATAGGCCGCTTTACGCCCGTTGAATTTGCCCATGACCTCTGTGATCGACACCCTCCAGCACCACCTGCTTGCGGCCCTTGACCCGGCCCCGACGCAAACCCGCCGGCTGTTCCATGGGCGTGGGCGCTGCTGGCCAGGGCTTGAGCAAATCACCGTGGACTGGTTGCAAGGTGTGCTGCTGGTGTCGTTGTTTCGCGAGCCACCGGGCGGCCAGCGGGCCGCGCTTGAGCAGATGTTGCTGGGCCTGGCGCAGGCGCCGTGCTGGAGCGGGCAGGCGATGCTGATCCAGCACCGTTACCTGCCCGAGAGCCCGGGGCAGTGGCTGCTGGGTGAGCCGAGCGAGCACTGGCTGATCGATGAAGACGGGCTGCGCTATCAGCTTGATCTGGGGTTGAAGCAGAACACCGGGCTGTTTCTCGACATGCGTTACGGTCGACGCTGGGTACGTGAGCAGGCAGCCGGCAAGCGCGTGCTCAATCTGTTCGCGTACACCTGCGGCTTTTCCGTGGCGGCGATTGCCGGCGGCGCCGAGCAGGTGGTCAACCTGGACATGGCCCGTTCGGCGCTGAGTCGCGGGCGGGACAATCATCGGCTCAATGGCCACGACCTGGGGCGGGTGAGTTTTCTCGGCCATGAACTGTTCAAGTCGTGGGGCAAGGTACGCAAGTCGGGACCTTATGACCTGATCATCATCGATCCGCCGACCTTTCAGAAAGGCAGCTTTGTGCTGACGCAGGATTACCGCAAGATTTTGCGCCGCTTGCCGGAGCTGTTGACCGAAGGCGGAACGGTGCTGGCGTGTGTCAATGATCCGGCCATCGGGCCTGAGTTCCTGATTGAGGGGATGGCCGAAGAGGCGCCGGACCTGACGTTCGTCGAGCGTTTGGCCAACCCGCCGGAGTTTCCCGATAACGATCCGGCGGGTGGTCTCAAAGCGCTGGTGTTCCGCTAGGATCGCGGATAAATCCGCTCCTGCAGGTACGGTGCCGACCTCAATCAGTGCACTTCCCCTGTGGGCGCGGGTTTACCCGCGAAGTTTTACCGCGCGACAGTCGCCGCCATCCCAACACCACACCGCTGACGCTGAGTATCAGCCCGCCAATGCTGAATGCGATCATCCAGATATCCCAAAGCGGTCGCCGCTGTAGCAATGGCAACCAGTCCCAGCTATGCAACAACGCGAACAACCATCGCGACACCCGTTTCGGCTGATCCAGCACCCCCGACACTTCACCCGTGTACAGGTCCAGATGCAGCCATGTCTGCTGAGGATCGTCAAAGCGCACGCGCAATGCCGGCAGGCGTTTTTCCAGGTGCCCGAGCATGCTTTGCTCTGCCCGTGCGTAGTAGTAAAAGTCGTAGGCGTCGAGTTGCTCGCTGCGCATCTTCCCTTGCGGCTGAATCGCCTGTGCAGCGCGTTCCAGCGCTTCCCGCGGCAAGCGTCTGAGCACCTGCCCGTCGGCCATCGACAGCACTCGCGTACGGCCGCCGCCGTCGTAGCCGATCACATACCCCTCGCCGCCGATCAGCCGCCATTCCAGCTGCCGCGCAACCAGCCCGTCATCGGCAAAGCGTGAAAGTGCGTGCGCGGCAGATACCGGAAAGGCTTTGGCCGTCAGCGGTCCACCCTGATACGCAGCGGTATCCAATGGCGCTGAGCTGCTGAAAATCCGCCAGGGGTTCATCGACATCAAGCCACTGAAGATCCAGGTAATCGCCAGCACGCCGAACAGCAAGCCACCGACATGGTGCCAACGGGCGAAGCCCTGGTAGGGCGAACGTGAGCCGCTGCGGTAGGGGCGGTTGAAGCGCCAGCGCAGCACGCCGATCACCGCCCCGAGTACGGCCATGACCGTGGCCGTCAGCGACAGGTAGATCACCAGGTTGCTCCACAGCCCATCCATGCCGATGCCGCGCAGCGGGTACAGCCAGTGCAGCCAGGCGCCGACCAGGTTCCAGCCACGCTCCAGGGCGCTGGCATCGCGGACCACCTCGCCCGTTTGCCCCGAAAGATACAACAGCGTGCCGTCGGCGTCGGCAAGCTGCACCCGTTGCAAGGGTCTGTCGGCATCGAGGGCGCGGGAATGGCTCCACAGGTCTTCCTGCACCGCACCCTGATAGCGGGCTGTTGCCAACGGGGCGTACTGGTGCGCAGCGGCCAGGGCCTGTTCGCGCCCGGTCAACGGCACGCGCAGACCGGTGCGCGCATCAACCGCTACGTTGCTGCGCCCCGGGTAGCTGAACAGGTAGCGCGGCTCTCCCGCTACCGTACTCAGGCGGATGCTGGCCGGTGCCCGTTGCGGATCGGCAGCGTCCACAGCAGCGGCGAGGTCGACGCAGCAGTCCTGCAGGTTCAGCACCGGCAAGTGCGCGAAGTGCTCGCGGGGTGTCAGCTTGGGGTAGCCGACATACAGCATGACCACGCCCGAGAAAAACCACAGGGCCATGAACAGACACAGGCCGATACCCAGCCAGCGGTGCCACAAGTACAGGTAGCGTTTCATCAGCGGCGTCCTAGAAGCGCGTCTGCACGGCCAGCTCGACGGTGCGCGGTGCACCGAGATAAAGCATGCTGGATGAAGTCCACTGGGCATACACCTCGTCGGTCAGGTTGCGTACCCGGGCGGTGATGCGGGTGTCGGCATCGACCTTGTAGGCGGCAAACGCACCCAAGATCGTGTAGGCCGGTGCATGGCGGGTATTGGCCGCATCGGCATACACCGACGACACGTAGCGGCTGTCGGCGCCGACCTGCCAGGTGGGGTCGATGTCGTAGGTCAGCCACAGGTTGGCCACCCGTTCGGGGATGTTGGTCGGGGTGTTGCCCTTGCGCGATACGCTGGTGCCGGAAACGTTTTCATTGAACTCGTCGTACTGGGCATCGACGTAGGCAAGGTTACCCTCGGCCAGCAGTTTCGGCGTGACGTGCAACGATGCCGCCAGTTCGATGCCGCGTGACGATTGCTTGCCCACAGGCTGGGTGGTGCCGGGGTTGGCCGGGTCGGCGGTAGCGAGGTTTTTGCGTTCGATGTGGTAAGCGGCGAGGGTGGCCGCGCCACGGCCATCAAGGAAGCTGAATTTGCTGCCGACTTCCACCTGCTTGCCGGTGCTCAGGTCGAAATCACGCACCTGGGCAAAACTGGCGGTGGTGAGGATACCGGCGGGTGGATCGGCAGCGGTGCTGTACTGGACGTAGACGTTGGCTGCCGGGGTCAGTTCGTAGACCAGGCCGATCCGCCCGGTAGTGGGTTCGTAGATGCGCTTGAAGTCGCGTGGATTGTTAGCATCGACCGTACGGTAGTTATGCACCTGAAGGTCGATGTGGTCATAGCGCAAGCCGGTCAGCAGCGACAGGCGATCGGTCAGCTGCAGACGGTTTTCGAGGAACGCCGCCCAGGTGTCGACGGTGTTCTGGCGGTTTTTCTGATAGCCCGGCACCATGCCCTTGAGGTCGTAGAAATGGCCCGGGTCGAAGTGCTCCGGGTCAACGCTGTCAAATACCCCGGTGATGGAACGTGGGTAGTTCATCTGCACGTTGTGGCTATAGTCGATGCCGCTCGACCACTGGCTGTTCATGCCCAGCAACTGACCTTGATGCAGTAGCTCGAAACGGTTGCCATTGAGCTCCTGGTCATGGCGCTGCAGCAGCGCGTTGGAGCGCCTTACCTGGCTGTTGTCGGCGTTGTAGGCATAGGTTTCGAGGTTCCGGAAGTTACGCTCGGTGTTGTAGTGATAAAGGGTGTTGCGCACGGAGGTGGCATCGTTGAAGCGGTACTCGGTGATCGAGCGCAGCCAGCGCACGCGCTGTTCGTAGCGACCGTCCTCGACGTTGTAGTTCTCGAAGCGCCGGCTCTCGTCGACCTTCATCTCGCCACCCAGGGGGTTGAGCACCGGTGTGCCCCAGTAGGGGCTGTCGAGCGTTTCGTTCTGGTATTCCAGGGCCAGGGTATGCGAGAGCTGGTCGTTGATGTCGGTCAGCAGCGAGAACGCCACGCTCCAGGCATCGCGCTCTTCGCGGTCGACGTAGCCGTTGCTGTGGGTATGGCTGAAGTCCAGGCGTGCGTAGTTACGGATGCCGTCGCCGTCGTTCAGGGCGTGATTGAAACCGAAGGAGGTTTCGCTGCTGTCGTAGGAGCCGTAGCTGATGCGTCCTTCGTTGAAGTCTTCGTCACGGCTGGCCAGCTTGGTGATGTAATTGACCGAGCCGCCCACTGCACCGGCACCGAACAGAAAGCTCGACGGCCCGCCAATGGCTTCGACGCGGTCGTAGATCCAGCTGTCCACCGGCCGTGCGGCAACCGCGTCGTACTGGACGCTGATGCCGTTGAACAACTGGGTGATCTGTGCCCCGGAAAAGCCCCGGTAGGCCACCGAACCTGCCGAGCCGGGCGGTGAGGCCGCAGTCATGCCGGGAACGCCGGCAAGCACGTCCTGGGTGGTTCTGGCACCACGTTGTTCGATTTGCTGGCGGTTGACGATGTTCACCGACGCCGGTGTTTCCCGCGGGGTCAGGCTCAGGCGTGAACCGGTTTGTGACGGCGTGTCGAGGAGCACGCCGTCTTCGGATTCGGCGCGACCTTCGATACGCAGGTCAGGCAGGGTCAATGGCGCCTCGGCCGAGGCATTGAACGACAGCGCGCAGAGCAGGGCCGCGCAGCCGGAGAAGCGATAGGTGTAGGGCATGAAGCACACTCTGGAAATTGAGCCAGCGGCCCGCTGCACCTGTCAGGCAGGCGCAGCACGGTAGGGCCGGGTACAGGCAGCCCGGTGAGCTGCCAGAGGGATCAAGCCAGAAATGGGGACGCGCGGGGATTGGCGGAGGGCCAGCAGTAGCGCGGTGGCGCCTTGCTGCGTAATTCGCGGTGGTAACGACGCACGCGGCTGGCGGCCAGCAGCCAGCCGATAACCAGGGTCAGGGCCAGGCAGACCACGGCAGCGGCGCAGACCGGACAGGTTTGCAGGCTGTCCCAGCCGGCAACGTTCTGTTCGCCAAAATCACTTTTGAGCGTCGGCCCGGCGCTGCCCATGGCCGAGCAGAAGGCGCCACCGATGCCGTTGAGCTTGAGGCCCATCATCTGTCCATGGCCGATTCCGCAGGCGAGCAGATTGAACAGGACACAAAAGTACAGGGTCCAGGCAATCAGCGGGCGGTTGGCTATGGATGGCGTCATGGGCGCGACTTTATCATCGTTGTCCAGGGGCGAGAAAGCCGAATCAGGCCTTGCCGTCACCCAGGCGCGCGGGGGGTGGATTGTACTGGGCAAAGCTCACATCGTCGGTCTCGTCCACGCGCTTTTTCAGGCGTTCATTGAAGGCGCGATTGACCGCGTACTGGCCGCCCGAGGTGGTGCGGAACTGGGCGGTGAGGGTGATGCCGTTGAGGTTCATGCTGTCGACCCCGAACACCTGCAGCGGGCCCTGCAGGCTGTGGCGCAGCAGGGGGTCTTCGCTGATCGAATGGCCGACTTCACGGATCAGTTCCAAGGCACTGTCGACGTTGGTCTGGTAGCTGAACTGCACCGAGAAGAAGGCATAGGCGAACTGCCTGGACTGGTTGGTGACCGCCTTGATCTGGCCGAACGGTACCGAGTGCACAAAGCCTTTGCTGTCGCGCAGGCGCAGGGTGCGAATGGTCAGGCTTTCCACCGTACCGGCGTGGTTGGTGTCGAGCACCACCCAGTCGCCGATGGAGATGGTGTCTTCGATGATGATGAACAGGCCGGTGATCACATCCTGAACCAGTTGTTGCGAGCCAAAACCGATGGCCAGGCCGATCACCCCGGCACCGGCCAGGAACGGTGCAACGTTGATGCCCAGGTTGGCCATGGTGGTGATGGTGCAGATTACTACCAGCATGATTTTGATCGCATTGCGCAGCAGCGGCAGGATGGTCCGCACCCGCGTGCTGGGCTGGCGGCTGTTGCGACGTCCGACGGTGGGCTTCATCGCTTCCTGGATCGCCGTGTCGATCACTACCCAGAGCAGCCAGGTGACCAGCAGGATCAGGCCGATGCTGCTCAGCGAGTCGCTGATGGCGCGGCCCAGGCTGTTGCGCATGGCGAAGTCGAGCACCGAGAAACCCCAGATTCGCCCCAGCAACACGATAAACGCCACGGCGATGGAAATGCGCAGCAGGGCACGGGCCAGGTTGCGCACCAGTTCCTTGTAGGGGCGCAGGCGCTGCCTGGCATCGACTTCTTCCTGATGTTTGAACATGTGTTGGAACACGGTGCTGAGAAACACCGTGCCGATCAGCAGGATCGAGGTCAGCAAGGCTTTTTGCAGGGCGCGCTGGCTCTCTTCGCCGGCGCCAATCAAGTGGATGGCCGACACCAGAATCATCATCAGGATCGGCAGGAACCACAGTGCCGAGAATATTCTCAAGGTTTCCTGCACGGCACGGTGCTGCAGGCGATCGGGCAAGGCCCGGTTGCGGATCAGGTGCGCAACCGGGCGGCGCAGCTTGAGGACCAGTACGGCAAACGCCAGGGTCGCCAGCAGACCGGTGACGGCGGCGACGCTGCTGGTGATGTTGCCGCCCAGGTAGCGGGCGATCTGCGGGCTGGTCAGGGCATCGCTCCAGGCGGCAAGAAAGCCGATCAGGAACAGCGGTCGCGGCGCTACCCGGCGAATGATGCGCACGGCGGTGCGCTTGTGCCCGGCGTCGAACAGGGTGATCAGGCAGAGGATGATCGAGGTCGAGAAAATACCGGCACTGGTGGCATAGGCCAGGCTCATGCCCAGCGCACGACCGGCAGAAAACACGAGGAAATGACTGACGTAGAGGGTAATGATCAGGCTGGCCACGGCCGGCAGGGTGAACACCAGCAGGTATTTGAGCACATGGCTGGCGCGCGGTCGTTCGCGCAGCACACGGGACTGGCTGGACTTGCGCGCCAGCAGGCGGCCGCCGTGGGTGAGCAGGGCATAGGCGAGTAGCCAGGTGATCGTCAACAGGGCGAAGTCGGTCCACAGCTCCAGAGAGCTGAAGCCCGCGGGCTGGCTGACCAGTTGGTCGACTTCATCGGCGGCGCGATCGGCGCGCAGGCGCCAGTTGTCGATCAGGTGATTGTCGACCTCCAGTTCCTGGCTGACATCGTCCAGGCCATCGGCAATCGCCCCGAGCAGGCCACCTTGAACCACGGGCTCTGCAGGTTCGGCCGGCTTTGCCGTGGGCAGCAATGCTGCGGCGTACGCCAACTGCAGGCTGAGCAGGCAACCGAGCAGGGCGGCGATGAGGGATCGGATCACTGGGTACTCCTTGAGCCGTGGATGACGGAAAGGGTAGTCAATGAACGCGAGGGGCAGGGGAGGAAGTGAGGTGAATGGCACGGGCCTGGCCCGTGTTCGCGGGCAAGCCTCGCTCCTACAGGAGTGGTGCAGGTCTCATGGAATGCACCAGTCCTGTGGGCGCAGGCTATTTACTGCCCGGTGTAGATCTGGTCGAACACGCCACCGTCATTGAAGTGGGTTTTCTGCACGGTGCGCCAGTCACCGAAGGTTTTCTCTACCGACAGGAAGTCGACTTTCGGGAAGCGGTCGGTGTACTTGGCCAGTACCGCCGGGTCACGTGGACGCAGGTAGTTGTTGGCGGCGATTTCCTGCGCTTCAGGCGACCACAGGTACTTCAGGTAGGCCTCGGCGGTGGCACGGCTGCCTTTCTTGTCGACGACCTTGTCGACCACGCTCACTGGCGGCTCGGCTTCGGCAGAGACGCTTGGGTAAATGACTTCGAACTGATCACGGCCAAACTCGCGGGCGATCATTTCGGCTTCGTTCTCGAAGGTCACCAGTACATCGCCAATCTGGTTGGTCATGAACGTAGTGGTGGCAGCACGGCCGCCGGTATCGAGCACAGGCGCCTGCTTGAACAGCTTGCCGACGAAGTCCTTGGCTTTGTTTTCGTCGCCGCCGTTCTTCAGGACATAGCCCCAGGCAGAGAGGTAGGTGTAGCGGCCGTTACCCGAGGTTTTTGGGTTGGGGACAATGACCTGGACGCCGTCTTTGAGCAGGTCCGGCCAGTCTTTCAGGGCCTTGGGGTTGCCCTTGCGTACGATGAACACAGTGGCCGAGGTGAACGGCGCGCTGTTGTTCGGCAGGCGGGTGACCCAGTTGTCCGGGACCAGCTTGCCGTTGTCGGCCAGGGCGTTGATGTCGGTGGCCATGTTCATGGTGATGACATCGGCAGGCAGGCCGTCGATGACCGAGCGCGCTTGCTTGCTCGAGCCACCAAAGGACATCTGCACGGTGATCTTCTCTTTGTGCTCGGCTTCCCAGTGTTTCTGGAACGCGGCGTTGTAGTCTTTGTAGAAGTCGCGCATCACGTCATACGAGACGTTCAGCAGCGGCGCCGGAGCGGCCTGGGCCAGGGAGCCGAAGGCCAGACCTGCGGCCAGAAGCGAGGCACTGAAGAGTTTTTTCACTGCGCTTTCCTTGTTCGAATGAGCGTTAAAGGCATTATGCCAGCGACTATAGCGGGTGGCGCTTAGGCGCTAAAAGATTAAAAAGTACTTTGCTTATTCCATTTTCTTGAATAGTGCGTTGCCACAGCGTGAACAGAAGGCTGCGCCATGTTCATGATGGTTTTTGTTGCAGACCGGGCAGTCGTGCTTGAGCTGTTCACCGCGCATGGCATTGGCCAGTTCGGCGGTGAAGATCCCGGTGGGTACGGCAATGATCGAGTAGCCGGTGATCATCACCATTGAGGAGATCACCTGGCCGAGCGGTGTCTTTGGCACGATGTCGCCGAAGCCGACCGTGGTCAGGGTGACGATTGCCCAGTAGATGCCTTTGGGAATGCTGGTAAAGCCGTGTTCGGGCCCTTCGACCACATACATCAGGGTGCCGAACACCGTGACCAGGGTCGAGACACTGACCAGAAACACGATGATCTTCTGCTTGCTGCCGCGCAGCGCCTCGAGCAGGTAATGCGCCTGCTTGAGGTAGGGGCTGAGCTTGAGCACGCGAAAGATCCGCAGCATCCGGATAACCCGGATGATCAGCAGGTACTGGGCATCGCTGTAGTAGATGGCAATGATCCCCGGCAGGATCGCCAGCAAGTCGACCAGCCCGTAAAAGCTGAAGGCATAGCGCAACGGCTTGGGTGAGCAATACAGCCGCGTCAGGTACTCGACCAGAAAGATCGCGGTGAACACCCACTCGATAATCGCCAGTACCCTGGCGTAGTTCTGGTGAACCTCGTCGATACTGTCGAGGATCACTGTCACCAGGCTGGCGAGGATGATCAGCAGCAGGGTTTTGTCGAAGCGCCTGCCGGCGACGGTGTCGGTCTGGAAGACGATGACGTAGAGCCGCTCGCGACAGCTCGAAGGGGTGTCCATATTCAGCTCCATTGCACAATGGAGCTGAGCCTAGGGGCAGCCTCTCAGCTATGCAAGCGACCGGCACGGCGAGCCAGGGGCTGACGCATCAGGCGCTGGCCGATCAGCACCAGCCAGCAGGCAAGGATGAACGGTGCAGTCAGGCCGGGAACCGGCAGGTGCGCCACTATCGGTTGCAGAATGATCGCCAGGAGCATCGCCAGCAATGGCAGCCAGGGCTGCTTGCGGGTCTGGCTGAAAGCCAGGGCAGCGAGCGCGGCATTGAAGCCGTAAAGCCCGGCATACGCCGCATTGGCGTCGCCGCCGAGCAGCGCGACACTACCGCCCAGCGCGGCGCCGAGCAGGGCCCAGGCGGCAGCGTAGCGGTTGGCAATGAGCAAGCCGATGGCGATCAGCAGGCCGGCAAGCGGATTGTCCAGCAGGAAGATCTGACCCAGGCCACGGGCCAGGGCGAAAAGCGCATTGTGCTCGACCGGGCTGGTGGCGCTGGCGCCTGGACTGCTTGCCAGCAACACGGCCCAGCCGATCAGCACAAACGGCGCGGTATAGGCCGGCAGCAGCAGGTTGGAGCTGGCCCGTTTCAGCCATTGGTGCACGAACATGCTGCTCAGGCCGCCGGCGGCGATGATCAACGGCGGCAGGATGGCCGACCACGGCAGGGCATAGCTGAGCAGCAGGCCGATCAGCACGCCGTTGTAGCTGTACAGGCCGGCCTGGCGGTCAGTGCGGTTGTAGCCGCGGCGCTGCGCGGTAAGCAGCCCGGCCAGTGCGCCGAGCAGGGCGCCGCCTACCAGGTCGGGGGCGGTCAGGGTGATGGCCAGCAGGCAGAACAGGCCGCACAGCGGGTTGCGCTGCAGCAGCACCTGGCTGAAGCCATTGAGTAGCGCCGTGGCCCAGTCGGGGCACGGGTTGACGAAATTTTTGGTGTACATGGGGGCAGTCTGGGTTGATGTGGAGTGGGGGAGCCTCTTTGGGCCGGGTTTTCCCACGTGAATGTCTGTTTGCCGGTCTGGCCCCATCGCCGGCAAGCCGGCTCCCACAAGGTAGGAGCCGGCTTGCCGGCGATGGGGATCAACTCAGATCAATGTCTCGATCCGCAGCGTGTTAGTCGACCCAGGCTTGCCAAAAGGCACACCGGCGGTGATCAACAGGGTATCACCACGGCTGGCCATGCCTTGGGCCTGGGCGATTTCCAGTGCGGTGGAGCAGATCTCGTCGACCTGGCGCAGGCGATCATTGACCACCGAGTGCACACCCCAGGCCACGCTCAGACGGCGAGCCGTGGACAGGTTGGGGGTCAGGTTAAGGATCGGTGCCCGTGGCCGCTCGCGAGCAGCGCGCAGCGTCGAGGCACCCGACTCGCTGTAGTTGACCAGCACCGCCACCGGCAGAATGCCGCTGATGCGGCGGATCGCGCAGCTGATGGCGTCGGAAACCGTCGCTTCGGCTTTCGGACGGCCGACGTCCAGTTGCACCTGGTAATCCGGGCCGTTCTCCACCTGGCGGATGATCTTGCTCATCATCTGCACGGCTTCCAGCGGGTAGTCGCCGGAGGCGGTTTCGGCCGACAGCATCACCGCATCGGCGCCTTCTGCCACGGCATTGGCAACGTCGGTGACTTCTGCGCGGGTCGGTGCCGGGGAGAAACGCATCGATTCCAGCATCTGGGTGGCAACCACCACCGGTTTGCCCAGTTCGCGGCAGGTGTTGATGATGCTCTTCTGGATTTGCGGCACGCTCTCGGCGGGAACCTCAACACCCAGGTCACCACGGGCGACCATGATCGCGTCGCTGAGTTCGGCGATGGCGCGCAGTTGGGTAACGGCCGAGGGCTTCTCGATCTTGGCCATCAGGTAGGCACGGTCACCGATCAGCTGGCGGGCTTCGACGATGTCCTCAGGGCGCTGCACGAACGACAGCGCCACCCAGTCCACGCCCAGCTCCAGGCCGAAAGTCAGGTCGCGGCGGTCCTTGGCGGTCAGCGGGCTGAGGTCCAGCACCGCTTGCGGGACGTTGACGCCTTTGCGGTCGGACAGCTCACCACCGTTGAGCACTTCGGTCTCGATGGCGTCGCTGTGCTTGGCGGTCACCCGCAGGCGCAGTTTGCCGTCATCGAGCAGCAGGTCCATGCCCGGCTCCAGTGCAGCGATGATTTCCGGGTGCGGCAGGTTGACCCGCTCGACGGTGCCCGGGGTGCTGTCCAGGTCCAGGCGCAAAGCCTGGCCGCGTTGCAGCTGGACCTTGCCTTCGGCAAAGCGGCCGACGCGCAGCTTGGGGCCCTGCAGGTCCATGAGGATACCCAGCGGATAATTGAGCTGGCTTTCTACTTCACGGATCCACTGGTAGCGCAGGGCGTGGTCTTCGTGTTCGCCGTGGCTGAAGTTGAGGCGAAAGATGTTCACCCCGGCTTCGACCAGCTGGCGGATGTCGTCGATACCCTTGATGGCAGGCCCCAGGGTGGCGAGGATTTTGACTTTTTTATCAGGCGTCATGGTTTGGCACTCTCGAGAATCAGAATCGCGCGAAAATCGTTGACGTTGGTCCGCGTCGGCTCGGTGACGATCAAGGCATCCAGAGCGGCGAAGTAGCCATAGCCATTGTTGTTGTCCAGTTCGTCGCTGGCCGACAGGCCCAGGGCGGCTGCGCGGGTGTAGCTGTCCGGGGTCATCAGGGCGCCGGCGTTGTCTTCGGAGCCGTCGATGCCGTCGGTGTCACCGGCCAGGGCGTAGACCCCGGGCAAGCCCTTGAGGCTTTCGGTCAGGCTCAGGAGGAATTCGGCGTTGCGTCCGCCACGGCCGTTGCCGCGCACGGTCACGGTGGTCTCGCCACCGGAGAGGATCACGCAGGGCGGCGAGAGTGGCTGACCGTGCAGGACGATCTGCCGGGCGATACCGGCATGCACCTTGGCCACTTCCCGCGATTCACCTTCCAGGTCGCCCAGGATCAGCGGGCTGAAACCGGCCTGACGGGCTTTTACTGCCGCCGCTTCCAGCGACTGCTGGGGCTTGGCAATCAGCTGGAAGTGACTGCGTGCCAGGGCCGGGTCGCCAGCCTTGACGGTTTCGGAGGCCGGGTTGTTCAGCCAGGCCGTCACCGCCGCCGGAGCGTCGATGTTGTAGCGCTTGAGGATCGCCAGGGCTTCAGCCGAGGTACTCGGGTCTGCCACGGTCGGGCCGGAGGCGATGACCGTGGCCAGGTCGCCCGGTACATCGGAAATTGCATAGGTGTAAACGGTGGCTGGCCAGCAGGCCTTGGCCAGGCGGCCGCCCTTGATCGCCGAGAGGTGCTTGCGTACGCAGTTCATCTCGCCGATGGAGGCGCCGGACTTGAGCAGCGCCTTGTTGATCTGTTGCTTGTCGGCCAGGGTCAGGCCTTCGGCAGGCAAGGCCAGCAGCGCCGAGCCACCGCCGGAAAGCAGGAAGATCACCCGGTCGTTCTCGCTGAGGTTGCTGACCATCTCCAGCACGCGTTTGGCCACGGCCAGACCGGCGGCATCGGGAACCGGGTGGGCGGCTTCGACCACTTCGATTTTCGAGCAGCTGGCGCCGTGACCGTAGCGGGTCACCACCAGGCCGGAAACCGGGCCTTGCCAGTTGCGTTCGACGACTTCGGCCATGGCGGCGGCAGCCTTGCCGGCGCCGATGACAATAACGCGACCGCTGCGGTCGCTGGGCAGGTGTGCTTCAAGAACCTGACGCGGGTGCGCGGCATCGATGGCCGTAGCGAACAGGTCGCGCAGAAAGTGTTGCGGATCGAGCGACATGGCAGGCTCCAATCTTATTATTCTTCAGAATCGAAAACGCCCCTGGATCTGCCTCCGTGCAGGCCGACCCAGGGGCGGTGGTGCTCTTTGAGCGGCAAGCCTCAAGAACATGCGGATCGATGCGCGATCCGGCGTTTCTTACGGCGTGAAGCTTGCTGCTTACTCGTCGCCGCGGATCGAGAAGTTGGCCATGTGCTCAAGGCCTTTGATCAGCGCTGAATGGTCCCAGTTGGCACCACCGATGGCCGCGCAAGTGCTGAACACTTGCTGGGCGTTGGAGGTGTTTGGCAGGTTGATGTTCAGCTCTTTGGCGCCTTGCAGGGCCAGGTTCAGGTCTTTCTGGTGCAGGCTGATACGGAAACCTGGGTCGAAGGTGCCTTTGATCATGCGCTCGCCGTGTACTTCGAGGATTTTCGAAGAAGCGAAGCCGCCCATCAGTGCTTCACGGACCTTGGCCGGGTCGGCACCGTTCTTGGCAGCAAACAGCAGCGCTTCGGCGACGGCCTGAATGTTCAGGGCGACGATGATCTGGTTGGCAACTTTGGCCGTCTGGCCATCACCGTTGCCACCGACGCGGGTGATGTTCTTGCCCATGGCCTGGAACAGCGGCAGGGTGCGTTCGAACGCGTTCGGGCAACCACCGACCATGATGCTCAGGGTCGCTGCTTTGGCGCCGACTTCACCGCCGGAAACCGGTGCGTCGAGGTACGCAGCGCCAGTGGCCTTGATTTTCTCGGCGAAGGCTTTGGTGGCGGTAGGGGAGATCGAGCTCATGTCGATCACTACCTTGTTCGGGCCTACACCCTGGGCGACACCGTTGTCACCGAACAGGACCGCTTCGACCTGTGGGGTATCCGGCACCATGACGATGATGAACTCGGCTTCCTGGGCCACTTCCTTCGGGTTGGCCAGGGCGACGGCGCCAGCGGCGACCAGGTCGGCCGGGGCGGCATCGTGATGGGTGGAGAGGAACAGGCTGTGACCGGCTTTTTGCAGGTTCTGCGCCATTGGGCGGCCCATGATGCCGGTGCCGATAAATCCGATTTTAGCCATGAGAGATGCCTCTTGTAATTGTTTGCAGGTCAGATCGCGTTATGGGTTTTCAACCAGCCCAGGCCAGCTTCGGTGGTGGTCAGCGGCTTGTATTCACAGCCCACCCAGCCCTGGTAGCCAATACGGTCCAGGTGTTCGAAGAGGAAGCGGTAGTTGATTTCGCCCGTACCCGGCTCGTTGCGGCCCGGGTTGTCGGCCAGCTGGATGTGGTTGATCTTGGCCAGGTTGCTTTCCATGGTGCGGGCCAGGTCGCCCTCCATGATCTGCATGTGGTAGATGTCGTACTGCAGGAACAGGTTGCTGCTGCCGACTTCGGCCTGGATTTCCAGCGCCTGTTTGGTGGTGTTCAGGTAGAAGCCCGGAATGTCGCGGGTGTTGATCATTTCCATGACCAGCTTGATCCCGGCAGCCTCGAGTTTGTCGGCGGCGTACTTGAGGTTGTCGACGAAGGTCTTGCGCACGGTGGCGCAGTCCGGACCTTGTGGACGGATACCGGCCAGGCAGTTGACCTGGGTGTTGCCCAGCACCTTGGCGTAGGCAATGGCCAGGTCGACACCGGCGCGGAACTGCTCGACGCGGGCCGGGTCGCAGGCGATGCCGCGATCACCGTTGGCCCAGTCACCGGCGGGCAGGTTGAACAGCACCTGGGTCAGGCCGTGGGCATCGAGCTGCTGCTTGATTTCAGCCGAGCTGAAGTCATAGGGGAACAGGTATTCGACGCCGCTGAAGCCGGCGTCGGCTGCAGCTTTGAAACGGGCGAGAAAGTCCTGCTCGGTGAACAGCATGGACAGGTTGGCGGCAAAACGTGGCATGGATGTCTCCTTGCAAAGGTGGGCCCCGGGCATCACGCACCGGGGCCGGTCTGCGATCAGTCGAGCAGGGAAATCGCGGTTGGCGCGTCGTTGCCGACCAGTGCCAGGTCTTCGAATTCGTTGACCGCGTTGATTTCGGTGCCCATGGAAATGTTGGTGACGCGCTCGAGGATAACCTCGACCACCACCGGAACCTTGAACTCTTCAGCCAGCTTTTGCGCCTTGATCAGGGCCGGGGCGATTTCGCCAGGCTCGGTCACGCGCAAGGCCTTGCAGCCCAGGCCTTCGACCACGGCGACGTGATCGACGCCGTAGCCGTTGAGTTCCGGTGCGTTGACGTTTTCGAACGCCAGCTGCACACAGTAATCCATCTCGAAGCCGCGTTGGGCCTGACGAATCAGCCCCAGGTAGGAGTTGTTCACCAGTACGTGTACGTACGGCAGGTTGAACTGCGCACCCACGGCCAGTTCTTCGATCATGAACTGGAAGTCATAGTCGCCCGACAGCGCGACGACCTTGCGGGTCGGGTCTGCCTTGACCACACCCAGGGCAGCAGGGATGGTCCAGCCCAGAGGGCCGGCCTGGCCGCAGTTGATCCAGTGACGTGGCTTGTACACGTGCAGGAACTGCGCGCCGGCGATCTGCGACAGACCGATGGTGCTGACGTAGCAGGTGTCTTTGCCGAACACCTGGTTCATTTCCTGGTACACGCGCTGTGGCTTGACCGGCACGTTGTCGAAGTGGGTTTTGCGCTGCAGGCTCGATTTGCGCTGCTGGCAGTCTTCCAGCCAGGCGCTGCGGTCCTTGAGTTTGCCGGCGGCTTTCCACTCGCGGGCCACTTCGAGGAATACGTCCAGGGCAGCGCCAGCATCGGAAACGATACCCAGGTCCGGGGTGAATACGCGACCGATCTGGGTCGGTTCGATGTCGACGTGAATGAAGCGACGACCTTCGGTGTAGACGTCGACCGAACCGGTGTGACGGTTGGCCCAACGGTTACCGATACCCAGCACCACGTCCGACTTGAGCATGGTGGCGTTGCCGTAGCGGTGCGAGGTCTGCAGGCCGACCATGCCGACCATCAGCGGGTGATCGTCCGGGATGATGCCCCAGCCCATCAGGGTCGGGATGACCGGGATGCCGGTCAGTTCGGCGAACTCGACCAGTTTGTCGCAGGCATCGGCGTTGATGATGCCACCACCGGCGACCAGCAGCGGGCGCTCGGAGCTGTCGAGCATGGCCAGGGCTTTTTCGACCTGGATGCGGTTGGCGGCTGGCTTTTGCACCGGCAGCGGCTGGTAGGCGTCGATGTCGAATTCGATCTCGGCCATCTGCACGTCGAACGGCAGGTCGATCAGCACAGGGCCTGGACGGCCGGAGCGCATTTCATAGAAGGCTTTCTGGAACGCGTAAGGCACCTGGCCTGGTTCCAGAACGGTGGTCGCCCACTTGGTCACCGGCTTGACGATGCTGGTGATGTCGACGGCCTGGAAATCTTCCTTGTGCATACGGGCGCGCGGCGCCTGGCCGGTGATGCACAGGATCGGGATGGAGTCGGCGGAAGCACTGTACAGACCGGTGACCATGTCGGTACCGGCAGGGCCGGAGGTGCCGATGCACACGCCGATGTTGCCGGCTTTGGTGCGGGTGTAGCCCTCGGCCATGTGCGAGGCGCCTTCAACGTGGCGAGCGAGGACGTGATCGATACCGCCGACTTTCTTCAGGGCCGAGTACAGCGGGTTGATTGCAGCACCCGGAATACCAAACGCGGTTTCAACACCTTCGCGGCGCATCACCAGAACGGCTGCATCGATTGCTCTCATTTTGCTCATGGTTTTGTGCCTCTTTGATTTTGTAATTGTATACAAATGGCTTTTCGTCAGAGTGTATTCACGCCAGGCGACTCTGGTCAATCCATTTTCATCGGCGATGGGGGCATTCGTCGGGAAGGCCTTAAGAAAGGCGTTTCGTCAGAATTGGTTTGTCGCGCTGAAAATATTGTATACAAAAATATTCGCCATTGTGTTCTATTTGTTCTATTGATTTCACACCTGCCCTCAGGGCTTCTAACAACAAGAGGACCTTTCCATGAACGCTTTGACTCTGAAAGTCGCTGTCAGCCTGGTGAACGCCGCGCTGGCCGCAGGCCGCAAGATTTCCTCCGCACCCTTGACGGTGGCGGTGCTCGATAACGGCGGTCACCTGCTGGCGCTACAGCGTGAGGACGGTGCCAGCCTGCTGCGTCCGCAAGTGGCGATGGGCAAGGCGTGGGGTGCAATTGCGCTGGGCAAGGGTTCGCGCTTGCTGGCGCTGGATGCGCAGCAACGCCCGGCATTTTTTGCCGCGCTCAATGGTCTGGGGCAAAGCCCGGTGGTGCCGGCGCCTGGCGGCGTGCTGATCCGCAATCAGCAGGGCGTGGTACTGGGGGCGATCGGTATCAGTGGTGATACGTCGGATATCGATGAGCAGTGCGCGATCAGTGCGATCGAAGAGGCAGGGTTGACTGCAGATGCTGGTGTAGCGGCCTGACGCATTTGGGGCTGCTGCGCAGCCCTTCGCCGGCAAGCCTGGCTCCTACGGATCCAGGCGCTACCTGTCAGGCGTCTGGCTCACACCCTTTGAGCACCAGGCGAATGATGGTCTGCGTCGCCGCTTCGTAGTCGCTGTCTTCGAGCTTGGCTTTGCCGGTAACCACCGAGATCTGCCAATCGAAGTCGGCGTAGGTCTGCGTCGCCGCCCAGATGCTGAACATCAGGTGGTGCGGGTCGACCTTGGCGATCTGGCCGCGGTCGATCCAGGCCTGGATGCATTCAATGTTGTGGCGGGCCTGGTCGTTGAGTTGCTCGACCTGGTTCGGGCTCAGGTGCGGGGCGCCGTGCATGATCTCGCTGGCAAACACCTTGGAGGCAAAGGGCAGGTCACGGGAGATGCGCACTTTCGAGCGGATATAGGCGCTGAGCACTTCTTTGGGGTCACCCTCGGCATTGAACGGGGTGGATGCCTGCATGATCGGCTCGATGATGCTTTCCAGGACCTCGCGGTAGAGGTTTTCCTTGGACTTGAAATAGTAGTAGACGTTCGGCTTGGGCAGCCCGGCCTTGGCCGCGATGTCGCTGGTCTTGGTGGCAGCGAAGCCCTTGTCGGCGAATTCTTCACTGGCCGCGCGCAGGATCAGTTCTTTGTTGCGCTCGCGAATGCTGCTCATGGTTGACGCTGTTCCTCGTGACTGGCCGCAGGCGGCACCGGCCTGGACAGGCGGTTGCGCATGGTAGCACCGCGTTCGCAAGGGGCTCAAGGTGGCGACTTTGGGCTAGACTGAGCACCTCTCAACCCGCTGGAATCAGGTCAACATGGCAGGAAGCAGTCTTCTGGTATTGATCGACGATATCGCCACCGTACTCGACGATGTGTCGGTGATGACCAAAGTCGCGGCAAAAAAGACCGCCGGTGTGCTGGGCGACGACCTGGCGCTCAATGCGCAGCAGGTCACCGGCGTACGTGCCGAGCGGGAGATCCCGGTGGTCTGGGCGGTGGCCAAGGGTTCGTTCCTGAACAAGCTGATCCTGGTGCCGGCAGCGTTGTTGATCAGTGCCTTCATCCCCTGGGCGGTTACCCCGCTGTTGATGGTGGGCGGTGCGTTTCTGTGTTTCGAGGGCTTCGAGAAGCTGGCGCACAAGTTTCTTCACAACAAGGAAGAAGAGCAGGCCGAGCACACGGCGCACGTCGAGGCGGTGGCCGATCCTGCGGTTGATCTGGTGGCGTATGAGCAAACCAAGATCAAGGGCGCTATCCGTACCGACTTCATTCTTTCGGCAGAAATCATTGCGATTACCCTGGGCACGGTCGCCGATGCGCCGCTGACCCAGCAAATCATCGTGCTGTCGGGCATTGCCATTGTCATGACCATCGGTGTGTACGGCCTGGTTGCCGGTATCGTCAAACTCGATGACCTGGGGTTGTGGTTGACCCAGAAGACCTCACGGGCAGCACAGGCGCTGGGCAACGGCATCCTGCGTGCGGCGCCGTACATGATGAAAAGCCTGTCGGTGATTGGCACCGCGGCCATGTTCCTGGTCGGCGGCGGCATCCTGGTGCACGGCGTGGCGCCGCTGCATCACGCCATTGAAGCGTTCAGCGAAGGGCGGGGCGGGGCGTTGACCGGGGCTTTGCTCAACGGCGGGGTCGGTATTGTGGCGGGTGCGGCGGTGCTGGCGGTGGTTACCCTCGTCGGCAAGCTCTGGCGCGCTGCCAGAGCTTGAGTTCGAAGGGCTGCGCTGTCAGTTCTTCAGCGCAGTCTGTGCTGCCGGCTCTGGTTGCCAGTCGAGCAGGTGGTGGGTAAACCCGTAACTCGCCACCTGATAGTAGGCGATCGCCCGCTGGATCAATGGGTCACGCCTATCAACGGTCCTCTCCCGGCTTTCGCCCAGGGCCTGGTCGTGTCGGCGCAGACCGTTTTGCGGGCTGAGGATCGCCAGGTCCTGGCCATCAAACAGGCCCAGGTGCTGATAGTTGCCGATCAGCACCCGCGGCGGCAGGTTGTCTTGCTGCATCAGGTCGCGGCCGAAGAAGGTCGAGGTATAGCTCATGTTCAGCAGGCCGAGCAGAGTCGGCGCGAGGTCGATCTGGCTCGCCAGTTTTGACTCCTCTCGTGCTTCGATCAGCTTGGGGGCATAGATGAACAAGGGTATCTGGTAGTTGCTGACCGGCAGGTCTTCCTTGCCGGCACTGCCTGCGGTGTGATCGGCAACAAAGATGAACAGGGTGTTGTCGAACCAGGGTTTGCTGCGTGCCTGATCGAGAAACTGTCCGATGGCATGGTCGGTGTACTTCACAGCACCATCACGACCGTTGCCCGAGGGGATGTCGATACGGCCGTCGGGGTAGGTATAGGGTCGATGGTTGGACGTGGTCATCAACTGCAGGAAAAACGGAACCTGGTTGGCGTGGTCGGCGTCGGCGAGCTTGATTGCCTGTTTGTACAGGTCTTCATCAGACATGCCCCAGGCATTTTTGAAGCTGATGTCCGCTTCGGCCACGCTGCTCTGGTCGACGATCCGGTAACCGTTGCCGCTGAAAAAAGCGTTCATGTTGTCGAAGTAGCCGCGGCCACCGTAGACGTACACGCTGTCGTAACCGACGTCCGAGAGCTGCTGGCCAAGGCTGGCGAAACCACTTTCACGGCCGATGCGTTTGACGATCGAACGGCCCGGTGTTGGCGGCATTGACAGGGTGATCGCCTCCAGGCCACGGTCAGTGCGGGTGCCGGTGGCATAGAAGTTGTTGAAGTACAGGCTTTGTTTGCGCAACACATCGAGGTTGGGCGTGAGGTTGCGCGTGTCGCCGTTGCTGCCCATGTACTTGGCGCTGAAGCTTTCGATGGTTACCAGGACGATATTGGGCGTGCGCGGTGTCCCCGGGTTGGTGATGGTTCGGCGGATGTTCATCGGCTCCTCGCCGGTGAAGCGGGCATTGGGCTCTTGCAGTTCGGCGCGGATCAACCGGGTGGAATCGTTTTCGTCGAGGCTGCCGTAAAACTGCGGGTAATCCAGTTCGTTGTTGCGAAACGCGGCAAAGAACTGATAGGGGCCATTGCTTGCCAGCTCGCGGGCATAGGCGTTGCCGCCTTCTCCACGGGGCATATCCTGGTTGATCACCAGCACGCTGCCCACTGCCAGTAGCGCCAGTGCACCCAGGCTGCCCAGGCGTTGGCGTGCAGAGGGCAACGGGGCATCCAGCGCCTGGCGCAGGGGTTTACTCAGGGCCAGGGTCAGCACCAGCGCCGCCAGTGCTATCACGCTCAGGATCAGGCCGATCGGGTAAGACTCGAGAATGTTGTTCAGCACTTCGTCCGAGTACACCAGGTAGTCCACGGCGATGAAGTTGAAGCGCACCCCGAATTCATCCCAGAACAGCCATTCGGCCACTGCGACAAACAGCATGATGAACAGGCTGGCAAAGAGTACGAAGCGCAGCAACCCACGGTGCAGGCGTAAGCGCCACAGCCGGGCAGGGCATATCAACAGGTAAAGGCCCAAAGGCAGTGCGGCGTAGAGCAAAAAGCTCAGGTCGTAGATCAGGCCGGTAAAAAAGATCGAGAAAAAATGCTCGCCGGCTTCACTCAGGTGGGTGAAGTACAGGACGCCTCGTGTCAGTAAAAAAGTTATAAGCCATAGCGATGTTAATAGCAGTAAGTAGCGCATCGGCGCTGTGCGTGTTGCGAGCATAGTGTTTGCCTTTTTTGTAGGTGTTTTGGTATGTGGGCGAAACAGGAGGCCGTGCAAACTAGCGAAGTGGATGAGAAAAATTTGTTAAAGAAATGCAGTCGGAGAATTTATACCGGTTTATAGTGGCAGATCATAAACGTAGAGGGTTGGATAAGAGCCAGTCGCACAGGCCGCTCTTGTCGTTTGTCCAGGGAGAACGTTATGCCCTTTAAAGCGCTAACTTATGATGTCTTCCATCTTGGCTTGTACATGGTCGCCGCTTTGGCCTGGACGACCTTGTGTGTGTTGGTGCTGCTTAACGCGCGCAGACATATGCCCGGTGTGTCGAATGCCAGCTGCCTGGGGGCCGGCGTACTTGGCGCGGTGGTCTGCCTTGGGCTTTTACTTGCCGACGTGCTCAGGCTCGTCGAGGGGCATGTGGTCTTGTTCGGGCTGATCGTGGTCGGTGTCATCGTCCCGAGTTTGACTGCCTGTGTTCTTTATTTTTGCTTGAGCGTTCAAAAGAAAAATCCCTACTAACTTTTTTGTAGGAAGTTTCTTTATTTTTATTAGGAAAACTCTGTAAATCTCGATTTGGAATTTAAGACCGTGCCTGTTCAGGCACGGTCTTCGAAGCGGACGTGATCAGAAGTGCACTTTGACCAGGAAGCTGGCAGTGTTCTGGTCGGTATCAAACGCGTCGCTGTCCTTGATCCCGTACTTGTTCTTCCAGTAGTCGTATTCGAAACCGACGTACAGTTGCTTCTCGCCCCAGTTCAGCGCTTTACCCAGGTCATACTTGACCTGCGGGTTAAAGTGCAGGTTCGCGTGGTAAGTACCACGGCGGCTGGTGGCGTCGTTATCCACAACCCAGTCCATGAAGCCGTCGATGAGAATGTCCGAGTTACCCACAGGGATGGTGTAGGCCCACACCGGGGTGATCTGCCAGACGTTGTCACCGGCGCGGCTGCCTTCGGTGTTGCGCTGGTAGAAGTTCAACTGGAAGTAGTCGAAGCCCGGAATCGCCAGGTCAAAGCCCGGGCCGATCAGGTAGGACTCGGTGTCGCCTTCGCCGAACTCGTAGGTCATGGCCAGCAGCACGTCCTTGACCGGGCCGAACTCCAGCTTCTGGTCAAAGATCTTGCCGAACGACAGGCGCGGGCTGAATTCACCGTAGTAGGTGTTGTCGCCGTTGTTGAAGTCTTTATCGCCGTTGTAGAAGATCTTGTCGACGAAGAAGAAGTTGTCACCGTACTTCCAGGCATCGGCGTGCTCGAAGGTCACGGTCTGCTGGATTTCCGGGTTGACGGCGAAGTTCTTGCCCCACAGGTAGGTCAGGCTGTTGTTCTGCCATTGCAGCAGGTCGTCGGCGGTGGCGGCCGTGCTGGCCGCCAGCAGGCTGCCGGCGAGAATCAGGCTAGTGGTCATGCGCATCGCTGTGTTGCTCCCTTGATTGATTCTGTTGTCGGTACTCTGGGTGGCACCGTTACGTTGTAATACTTGTCTTTCGAGTCAGTTTTTTTCGATTGGCCACAGCTAATTGGCAAGTGCTGCGCCAACTTTCCGGGTACGGCACAACAATCCTGCTCGACGTCTCTCTGAACAGCTGAAAAAGGGTCTTTCAGGTTGGCGTTACGCCTGCCAACCGCCCGAATTCATTGACTGAGCGGTCAGCAAACGCAGGCAGGATCCGTCCTGCCCTGATCGAGGGGCCGCGCAGATTACTGACTTGCGCGTTGCTCCTCAAGTACTCCGTCCTGGAGTGGTGGAACTAAAGCTGAGCGAATGGTCAGGAATCAAAAGTGAAACTTGACCAGGGCACTGGCAACGCTTTGCCGGGTGTCCAGCCGATCGCTGTCTTCGATGCCGTATTTGTCCTTCCAGTAGCTGTACTCAAAACCTACGTACAGCTGCTTGGCGCCGTAGTTCAGCGCCTTGCCCAGGTCATATTTGACCTGAGGGTTGAAGTGCAGGTTGGCGTGATAGGTACCGCGGCGGGTCTCGTCGTTGTCGACGACCCAGTCCATGTAGCCATCGACGAGAATGTCCGATTTGCCCGCAGGAATGGTGTAGGAGAATGTTGGTGTGATCTGCCAGACGCCATCACCCGGGCGGCTGCCTTCGGTGTTGCGCTGCATGATGTTGAGGGTGAAGTAGTTGAAACCGGGAATCGCCAGGTCGAAGCCTGGACCGATCAGGTAGGCTTCGTTGTCACCTTCGCCAGACTCGTAGGTCATGGCGATCAACACGTCTTTGATGGGGCCGAATTCGAATTTGCGGTCGAAGATCTTGCCGAACGACAAGCGTGGGCTGAACTCACCGTAATAGGTGTTGTTGCCTTTGTTGCGGTCTGTGCCGCCGTTGTAAAAGATCTTGTCGATAAACAGGAAGTTATCGCCGTATTTCCATTTGTCGGCGTGCTCAAAGGTCACAGTCTGCTGGATCGCAGGGTTGACCTCGAATTTGGTGCCGTACAGGTAGGAGAGGCTGTTGGTCTGCCAAAGCAGCAGGTCTCCTGCGGTGGCTGGCAATGCGGCCAGCAGACTGCTACCCAACAGGAGTGAGGTGGTGATGCCCTTCATGTTGTGATTCCCGGCTTTGTTATTGTTGGTTTGGGTATTCGGCGCGAGACGCCCCGGCCGACCCGCTCCCACGGGTCGACGGTCCTGCGTAGTGCTCGGGTGGAACCGGGCGGCAAGCGCCGCCCGCAGACTCAGTGCTGGTGGGCTGCTTCGTTGTGCGCTGCGCGCTCGGCGCCGCCAAGAATGTTGAACAGCAGGTTGAGGATCAGCGCGCTGACCGTGGCCATGGCAATACCGCTGTGGGTGATGGGCTCCATCCATTGCGGCATTTGCGCGAAGAACTCAGGGCGCACCACGGGAATCAGGCCCATGCCGACGCTGACGGCGACCAGCAACTGGTTGCGGCGGTCGGCGATATCGGCTTCCTGGAGGATCTTGATCCCGGTGGCGGCGACCATGCCGAACATGGCGATGGACGCGCCGCCCAGTACCGCTGGCGGAATCGAGGCGATCAGGAAGGCGGCCTTGGGCAGCAGGCTGAGCAGGATCAGGAAACCACCGGCAACCACTGTGACGTATCGGCAACGTACGCCGGTCATCTGCACCAGGCCGATATTCTGGGCGAAGGAGGAGTGGGTGAAGGTGTTGAAGAAGCCGGCAACGAAGGAGGCACCGGCGTCGCACATCAGCCCGCGGCGCAGCATGCCCGGGGTGACTTCGCGGTCAGTGACCTTGCCCAGGGCCAGGAACATCCCGGTGGATTCGACGAAGATGATTACCACCACCAGGCACATCGACAGGATCGGCGCCAGGCTGAAGGTCGGCATGCCGAAGTGCAGCGGCGTTACCACTTGCACCCAGGGTGCCTCGTCGAGGCCGGAGAGGTCGACCATGCCGATCGAGCCGGCCAGGATATAGCCCAGGCCCATGCCGATGAGCACCGAGACATTGACCCAGAAACCGCGCATGAAGCGGTTGACCAGGAGGATGGTCGCCAGCACCAGGCCAGCAACAATCAGGTAGATGGGGGAGCCGAAGGTTTCGGCGCTGGCACCGCCGCCGGCCCAGTTGACCGCAACCGGAAACAGCGAAAGACCAATCGAGGTGATGACCGTGCCGGTCACCAGCGGTGGGAAGAAACGCACCACCTTGGACATGAACGGGGCGATCAGCATGCCGAAGAAACCGGCGGCGATGGTCGCACCAAAGATGCCTTGCAGGCCGACACCGGGCATTCCGGCCATGGCCACCATGCTGCCGACAGCAGCAAAGCTTGCGCCCATCATCACCGGCATACGGATGCCGACTGCGCCAATGCCGAACGACTGGACGATGGTGGCGACACCAGCGACCAGCAGGTCGGCATTGATCAGGAAAGCGACTTCTTCACGAGAAAGGCCGGCGGCCTGGCCGATGATCAGTGGCACGGCAATCGCGCCTCCGTACATCAGCAAGACATGTTGAAGACCCACCAGGAACAGTTGGAGCATTGGCAGTGGCTGTCGTGGGGGCGCAACGGGGATGTACGCCTTGCGTGACTCGGACATGCAACACCTCGGTTTTGTTTTTATTCTTTGAGCTGCAAGCTTCAAGCACCACGCCTCAAGGAGAGCAGGTGGTGGTGCTTGGCTTGCAGCTTGTAGCTTGCCGCTTGAAGCCTGTTGCTTAGTTCGTTGGAGCACCTTTGGCGATCCACGCGCCAATCAGTTCACGTTCCTGCTGGGTCATCTGAGTGATGTTGCCCAGGGGCATGATCTGGCTGGTGACGGCTTGCGCCTGAATGCGCGAGGCCTGTTGCTGGATCTGTTGCGGGGTGTCGAGCATGACCCCGGCAGGGGCTGCGCTGAACAGCGGGCTGGTCGGCTTGGCCGAATGGCACACGGCGCAACGTTCCTGGATGACGCTGTGGATCTTGTCGAAGCCGGCATCGTCCAGTTTCGCCACAGGTGCCGCCGGTTCTTCAGCCGGGGCAGCTGCCTGGGCAGGTTCGGCGGCTTTCTCTGCAGCTTTCTCGGCAGCAGTCTTGCCGCCCAGCGCCGTTTCCGGCAGCGGCTGGTACTCGATCTTGGCAGCGGCCTGTTCAGGTGCGGTCGGCATCGGCGCAGGGCCGGTGACGTACGCCAGGCAGATCATCGACAGGGCACCGACTGGCAGGGTCCAGGCGTATTTGTTGCTGTCGTGACGGGTGTTGAAGTAATGACGTACCAACACTGCAGCCACCGCGATGCCGCCCAGGATCAACCAGTTGTACTGGCTGCCGTAGGTGCTCGGGAAGTGGTTGCTGATCATGATGAACAGCACCGGCAGGGTGAAGTAGTTGTTGTGACGCGAGCGCAGCAGGCCCTTGGCCGGCAGGAGCGGATCCGGGGTCTGGTTGGCTTCGATGGCAGCGACCAGCTGACGCTGGGCCGGCATGATGATGCGGAATACGTTACCGACCATGATGGTGCCGATGATCGCGCCGGTGTGCAGGTACGCACCACGACCGCTGAACACCTGGCTGAAACCGTAGCAGGCGGCAATGACCAGCACGAACAGCACCAGGCCGAGCAGGCCAGGGCGCTTGCCCAGTGGCGAGTCGCAAAGGAAGTCGTAGATGAACCAGCCAGCGATCAGCGAGCCGACACCGATGGCGATACCTTCAGCGCCGCTCAGGGTGCTGCCAGGTGCCAGCAGGTACAGCGTCGGGTTCCAGTAGAACACCAGGCACAGCAGGGCAATACCCGACATCCAGGTGAAGTAGGCTTCCCATTTGAACCAGTGCAGGTTCTCCGGCATTTTTGGCGGAGCCAGCTTGTACTTCTCCAGGTGGTAGATCCCGCCACCGTGAATCGCCCAGAGATCGCCGGACAGACCGTCGCGCGGGTTGGCCCGGTTGAGGTTGTTTTCCAGCCAGACGAAGTAGAACGACGCGCCAATCCATGCCACGCCAGTGATCATGTGAACCCAACGCACGCTCAGGTTCAGCCATTCCAACAGATGTGCTTCCACAGTCTTTACCTCTACCCTGGCACCCTGTATCCGGGTGCTCAGGTCTTCTCTTATTGGTGGGGGGCGAGGATCAGTTGCTCATCCTCATTGAAAAAATGCTCATCGCAGTTGTTGCCAGTGCCACTGCGATCAACCACCAGGAAGTCATCCCGCTTTTCGATCGTCAGCACCGGGTGGTGCCAGACGCCGCGATGGTAATTAATGCCCTGCTTGCCATTGCTGACAAAAGCACGGACCAAACCTGATACAGGTGCATCGCCAACGGGCGCGACCACGATCAGAAAGGGATTGCCGAGCAGCGGAATAAACGCCTGGCTGCCCAGCGGATGGCGCTCCAGCATGCGTACGGTCAGTGGCATGTCCTGTGCGTCGGCACGGAAGATGCTGATGATCGCGTTGTCCTCGGGCTGGGCGGTTTGTACCGTGGCCAGCTTGTGGAAGCGCATGGTCGAACCGTTGTTGATCATGAAGTGGTCGCTGCCGTCGGTTTCGATCACGTCACCGAAAGGGGCGAAGGCTTCTTTGGTCAAGGGCTCAATCACTAAAGTGCGCATGCGGTATCTCTTTATTCTGTGTTGTGGAGGGTAAGGCTGGCCTTGCCCTTAAAGTTGCAGCAGGCGGAACAGGGCAATCAGGTTGATCTGCGCCAGCGCTTCCTTGAACTCGGCTTCGACCGAGTTGTGGATGCGCTTCTCGAAGGAGGCGAGGATCTGGTGCCGATTGCTGCCTTTTACCGCCATGATGAACGGAAACTGGAACTTGGCCTTGTAGGCGTCGTTAAGCTCGGTGAAGCGTTCGAACTCTTCGGCGGTGCACTGGTGAATGCCGGCGCCGGCCTGTTCATTGGTGCTCGATTCGGTCAGTTCGCCCTGGATCGCGGCCTTGCCGGCGAGGTCCGGGTGAGCGTTGATCAGTGCCAGCTGGGCGGCGTGATCGGCACTCAGGAGAATGTCGCTCATGCGCTGGTGCAGGGCTTCGATCTGGTCGATTTCCTGCAGTTGGCCCAGGTCGTAGGCTTTTTCGGCAACCCACGGCGAGTGTTCGTAGATGTCGGCAAACGCTTCGACGAACGCCTGGCGTTCCAGGGTCGAAGGCGTGAGGGTTTTGAACGCGGTCATTAGACAGTCTCGGCTTTGTAAGGGTGGGTGGCATGCCAGTGACGGGCGATGTCCACGCGCCGGGTGAACCAGACTTGATCATGGCTCTTGGCGTATTCGATGAAGCGCTTGAGTGCGGCCAGGCGTGCCGGACGGCCGACCAGGCGGCAGTGCAGGCCGATGGAGAGCATTTTTGGCGCTTCGGCGCCTTCTTCGTAGAGCACGTCGAAGGCGTCTTTGAGGTACTGGAAGAACTGCTCGCCACAGTTGAAACCTTGGACCTGGGTGAAACGCATGTCGTTGGTGTCCAGGGTGTAGGGGATCACCAGGTGCGCTTTGCCGGTCGGGTTGTTCGGTTCCCAGTAGGGCAGGTCATCGTCATAGGTGTCGCTGTCGTAGAGGAAGCCACCTTCCTCCATCACCAGGCGGCGGGTGTTCGGCCCGGTGCGGCCGGTGTACCAGCCCAGCGGACGTTCGCCGGTCAGCTCGGTGAGGATGCGGATGGCTTCGAGCATGTGCTCACGCTCCTGCGCCTCATCCATGTTCTGGTAGTCGATCCAGCGGTAGCCGTGGCTGCAGATTTCGTGGCCGGCTTCGACCATGGCGCGGATCACGTCCGGGTGGCGCTGGGCGGCCATGGCGACGGCGAAGATGGTCATCGGCACGCCGGTGTCCTTGAACAGCTTGAGCAGGCGCCAGACGCCGGCACGGCTACCGTACTCGTAGAGCGATTCCATGCTCATGTTACGAGCGCCCTGCAGGGGCTGGGCGGCGACCATTTCCGAGAGAAAGGCTTCTGATTCCTTGTCTCCGTGAAGAATGTTGCGTTCACCACCTTCTTCGTAATTGAGCACGAAAGACAAAGCGATGCGGGCATTCCCCGGCCAGCGCGGATGGGGTGGGGTATTGCCGTAACCGATCAGGTCGCGAGGATAATCAGCGCTCACTGCAGTCTTCCTTCTTATACGTGTAAACGGATGGCGTGGCGCCCGGGTAGGGTATCGCCCACGTCGATGAGATGATTGTATACAACTTTGTTTGCGGTTTGTAAGCCTGTTTTTTCGTATTTCTTTGCAGTCAGCCCCCGAAAACCCTCTGCAAGAAATCTGCCTGATTGGTCAGCTTATGACGCGATCAATGGCCAGCCGTCTGGTTTTGCGACTGATGGCGTATTTACAGGGGGGTAAGGCGTTGCCCGGAAAGAATACCTAATTATTGTGTACAATTTTACAGAAAAATGTCTTAATAATCCGACAGTCGTACGTTGCCGTGCCCCCTGCCGGTGCCGTGCGGGATTTTTTGCCCACAGACAGAACAGAGGCGAGCAAGCAATGGGACGATTGACCACGCATGTACTGGATGCCGCACATGGCTGCCCTGGCAGTTCGATCAAGGTCGAGCTGTACCGGGTCGAAGGCCAGCAGCTGGAACTGGTAAACACCGCGCTTACCAACAGCGACGGCCGTTGCGATGCGCCGCTGCTGCAGGGCGATGACTATCGCAGTGGCGTTTACCAGCTGCAGTTCAATGCCGGCGATTACTACCGTGCCCGTGGTGTGCAGTTGCCCGAGCATGCATTCCTGGACGTCGTGGTCCTGCGTTTTGGCATCAGCGCCGAGCAGGATCACTACCACGTGCCTCTGTTGATCTCGCCGTACAGTTACTCGACCTATCGTGGAAGCTAGTTGGTCGCTAGAAGAATCTTCGTAGGTCCTTGCCCGCTATCACACTGGCGGGCTTTTTTTTGCCCGGGTTTTCGTGGGCGCAACTGCCTTTGAGGGAGTCGCAAGTGGTTGGTGTCGGGACAACAATCCCACCTGCAGGCCATCGACGTAGGAGCCAGGCTTGCCGGCGAACCAGGCACCACGGTGCCCCTGATGCACCGCGTCATCGCTTTTCGCGGGCAAGCCACGCTCCTACAGGTTGGGGTACGCCGCAGACCTGTGCGCTATGAATAAAAAAGCCCCACCCGAAGGTGAGGCTTTGTGTACCCCAGGGGTGTGGTTACAGGAATACGAACTTGGCAATGAAGATTGCGGTCAGCACCCACAGGCTCGCGGAGATCTCGCTGAAACGCCCGGTACCGGCCTTGAGCACGACATAGGTGATAAAGCCCAGGGCAATGCCGTCGGCAACCGAGAAGGTCAGCGGCATCATAATCGCGGTGACGATCGCCGGAATGCTGTCGGTGGCTTCATCCCAGTTGATGTGGGCCATGCTGCCCATCATCAGCATGGCGACGTAGATCAACGCACCTGCCGTGGCGTAGGCGGGAATCATCCCGGCCAGTGGTGCGAAGAACATCGCGGCAATAAAGAACAGGCCGACCACCACAGCCGTCAGGCCGGTACGCCCCCCCGCGGCCACACCGGCAGCACTCTCCACGTAGCTGGTGACCGGCGGTACGCCGACCACGGCACCGAATACGCTGGATGCGCTGTCAGCCTTCAAGGCCCGAGAAAGGTTTTCGATACGGCCGTCAGCATTCACCAGGTTGGCCCGCTGGGCGACGCCCATCAGGGTGCCGGCAGTGTCGAACATGTGCACGAAGAGGAAGGCAAACACCACGGCGATCATGCTGACGTTGAACACGCCGGCGACGTCCATGGCCATCCAGGTCGGTGCCAGACTCGGCGGCAGCGAGAACAAACCGCCATATTCGACCAGGCCCAGGCCCCAGCCGGCGAGGGTGACGCTGATGATGCTGATCAGGATCGCACCAAACACGCGGTGATAGCTGAGTACCGCGATCATCAGGAAGCAGATCGCCGCCAGCAGCGGGCCAGGTTCGTGCAGGGATCCGAGCTTGATCAGGGTGGCCGGGCTGTCGACGACAATTCCGGCAGTTTTAAGACCGATCAGTCCGAGAAACAATCCGACGCCGGCACCCATTGCATGACGCAAGCTCACGGGAATGCTGTTGAGCAGCCATTCACGCACGCGCGACAGGGTCAGCAGCATGAACAGCACCCCGGAGACGAACACTGCGCCCAGCGCAGCTTCCCAGGTGTAGCCCATGGTCCCGACCACGGTGTAGGTGAAGAAGGCGTTGAGCCCCATGCCGGGTGCCAGGCCGACCGGCCAGTTGGCATACAGGCCCATCAACAGACAGCCCAGTGCGGCGGCAATACAGGTGGCGACGAATGCCGCCCCGTGATCGATACCGGCGTCGGCCATGATGTTGGGGTTGACGAAAATGATGTACGCCATGGTGATAAAGGTGGTCAACCCGGCGATCATTTCGGTTTTGACGGTGGTGCCATGTAGCTTGAGTTTGAAAATCCGCTCCAGCCAGCTCGTTTCGAGCGGTGGGGCAAGATCCAGCGTAGGGGCTTCGGATTTGCGGCTTTCCACAGCGTGTACTCCTCAAGTCTTTTCTTGTTTTTCAGAGCCAGTCCTGCGCACGCACTGGGGAGCTCTGTGAGGCGGATGGGATGGCAGGCGACCGGACCGTTTGTTGACTTCTGAGTCAGGAAGTTGCACGCATGGATTATGCGTTTGTATACAAAGAATGCAAATAATGTTTTTGGTGTTGTGCTCAAATAATTTCTGCGTCTAGCTATAAAGGCCATCATCCCCTGCAGAAATCGCTGCGGCTGTGTACAATGCGTCCATACCTTAATCGTTTAATTTTCTTACCAGGACTTGCCTTCGCCCCGCTGACTGCTATTAAAGTCAGGGTCCGATTGGCGGATTTCCGTGCACGAGCGCCCATGAACGAACAGCTGCAACCCCTCAAGAAACCTGTACGTACCGGCAAGGCCGGACGCAGTGGAACCCAGGACGATATCGTCTACGCGCACATTTTCGAGGCCATTCTCGAACAGCGCCTGGCGCCGGGTACCAAATTGAGCGAGGAAGCGCTGGGGGAAATCTTTGGTGTCAGCCGCACCATCATTCGTCGAGCGCTGTCGCGCCTGGCGCATGAAAGCGTGGTGCTGTTGCGGCCCAATCGCGGTGCCGTGGTGGCCAGCCCGACGGTCGAAGAGGCGCGTCAGGTGTTCTTCTCGCGGCGCATGGTTGAACGTGCGATCACCGAGCTTGCAGTCGAGCACGCAACCGCGGAGCAGCTCAACGAACTGCGCCAGATGGTCCGCGACGAGCGCGACAGCTTCTCCCGTGGTGACCGCGGTGCAGGCATTCGTCTGTCCGGCGAATTCCACCTCAAGCTGGCCGAAGCGGCAGGCAACGCGCCCTTGATCAGCTTCCAGCGCAGCCTGGTGTCGCAAACTTCGCTGATCATTGCCCAGTACGAAAGCGGCAACCGTTCGCACTGCTCCTACGACGAGCACATGCAGTTGATCGATGCCATCGAAGCGCGTGATGCCAACCTGGCGGTCAGCCTGATGATGCACCACATGGACCATATCGACAGCAAGCTCAACCTCGACGAAGACAGCGCCTCGGATGACCTGCACGCGGTGTTCTCGCACCTGCTGCAAACCAAAAAACGCGGTGCTGCCCCCCTCAAGGGCTAAGGCCCAATCGCTGGTAGGAGCGAGGCTTGCCCGCGAAGAACGGTGATGCGGTGCAGCAGATAGACTGCCGCGCCTGCTTCGCCGGCAAGCCTGGCTCCTACGCTGTTTTTCGTTGCGTTCCAGGCCAACTGGCACTTCGACCATCCTCTGCTAGATTCTCACCTGTTCACTACCGCAAACCTTCATCCAGCAGTTGGGCTTGCGCGTTAAGCGTGTAACTTCAACTCGGTGAGGAATGGAATATGTCGATGCCACTAGGCAAACGCATGGGTGCGGAGCTGATCGGAACCTTCTGGTTGGTGTTGGGTGGTTGCGGCAGCGCGGTGTTGGCCGCCTCGCTGCCGGCGGGGATCGGGCTGGTCGGGGTGGCGTTGGCCTTTGGCCTCACTGTGCTGACAATGGCCTTTGCCATTGGCCATATCTCGGGGTGTCACCTGAACCCGGCCGTCTCGCTGGGCCTGGTAGTCGGCGGGCGTTTCCCGGCCAAAGAACTCATTCCTTACGTCGTTGCCCAGGTGATCGGGGCCATCATTGCTGCGGGCGTGATCTACTTCATCGCCAGCGGCAAAGCGGGCTTCGAATTGTCGTCGGGGCTGGCCTCCAACGGCTATGCCGAGCATTCGCCGGCGGGCTATTCATTGGCGGCAGGCTTTGCCAGTGAGGTGGTGATGACTGCGATGTTCATCCTGATCATCATGGGCGCCACCGACAGCCGTGCACCGGCAGGCTTTGCGCCGATTGCCATTGGCCTGGCGCTGACCCTGATCCACTTGATCTCGATTCCGGTGACCAACACCTCGGTCAACCCGGCGCGCAGCACCGGACCGGCGCTGTTCGTCGGTGGCTGGGCACTGCAGCAGCTGTGGCTGTTCTGGGTGGCGCCGCTGATCGGGGCAGTGATCGGCGGCGCGCTGTACCGCGGCCTGGCTCGTGAGCCTTAGCGCTGGTGCACGCAGCGCCCGGCGGCGAACGTCTGTTTGACGGTACGGTCGTCGCCCAGGGTCATCAGCACGAACAGTGTCTCGTCGATGCTGTTCGATTGCTGGATGCGGTAGTCCATCAACGGTGTCGCTTTGTAGTCGAGGACCACGAAGTCGGCATCGTTGCCCGGTTTTAGGCTGCCGATTCGGTCATCCAGGTACAGCGCCTGGGCACCGCCCAGTGTCGCCAGGTACAGTGACTTGAACGGACTCAGGCGTGCGCCCTGAAGTTGCATTACCTTGTATGCCTCATTCAGGGTGTTGAGCAGCGAGAAGCTGGTGCCTGCGCCGACATCCGTCCCCAGACCGACCTTGACCTTGAAACGCTCAGCCTGAGGCAGGTTGAACAAACCGCTGCCCAGAAACAGGTTGGAGGTCGGGCAGAACGCCACGGCCGAACCGGTTTCGGCCAGGCGCTGACATTCCTCGTCGCACAGGTGCACGCCGTGGGCGAACACCGAGCGCTCGCCGAGCAGCTTGAAGTGGTCGTAGACGTCGAGGTAGGCCTTGCGCTCCGGGAACAGCTCTTTGACCCAGCCGATTTCCTTGAGGTTTTCGCTCAGGTGCGTGTGCATGTACAGGTCGGGGAATTCGCCCAGCAATTGACCGGCCAGCGCCAGCTGTTCCGGGGTGCTGGTCGGCGCAAAGCGCGGGGTGACTGCGTAGTGCAGACGGCCTTTGCCGTGCCAGCGCTCGATCAGCGCCTTGCTTTCGGTGTAGCCGGACTCGGCGGTGTCGGTCAGGTAGTCCGGGGCATTGCGGTCCATCATCACCTTGCCGGCGATCATGCGCAGGTCCAGGCGCTCTGCCTCTTCGAAGAAGGCGTTGACCGACTCGGGGTGCACGCTGCCAAACACCAGGGCAGTGGTGGTGCCGTTGCGCAGCAGTTCTTCGACGAAGATCTTCGCCACCTTGTCGGCGTGTGACTTGTCGGCAAACTGCTTCTCGCACGGGAAGGTGTAGGTGTTGAGCCAGTCCAGCAGTTGCTCGCCGTAGGAACCGATCATGCCGGTCTGCGGAAAGTGGATATGGGTGTCGATAAAGCCCGGGGTGATCAGTGCGTCCTGATGGTGCTGCACTTCAATGTCGGCGGGCAGGGTCGGCAACAGTTCGCTGGCATGCCCCAGGGCGCTGATCTTGCCGTTGTCGACCACCAGCAGGCCGTCTTCGAAATACTGGTACGACGCTTCGATGCCCACTTCGGCAGGGTCGGCGATGCTGTGCAGGATGGCGGCACGGTAGGCTTTGCGGGTTGCGCTCATAGGGCTCTCGTCATATGGCTTGGCTGCGCCGTGAAGGCGGCAGCAATTGGGCAATGGGGCCGGCGTTGGTAGCATTGTCGTGCTGGCCAAAGCTGGCGTTGTAGGTGGCAATGATTTCCGCGGCGATGGACACGGCGATCTCGATCGGCAGCTTGCCCTTGACCTCGGCCAGGCCCATCGGGCAACGCATGCGTTGCAGGCGTTCGTCGCTGTAGCCGCGTTCGCGCAGGCGATGCTCGAACTTGACGCGTTTGGTTTTCGAGCCGATCAGGCCGAACCAGGTGAAATCGTTGCGTTTGAGGATCGCGGCCGTCAGCTCAAGGTCCAGCTGATGGTTGTGGGTCATGACAATGCAATAGCTGCCGGCGGGCAGGTCGTCGACTTCATCGACCGGCTCTTCACTGACAATCTTGCTGACCCCGGCGGGAATGCTTTCGGGGAACTCCTGTTCGCGCGAGTCGATCCAGCGCACCTTGCAGGGTAGCGCGGCGAGCAAGGGTACCAGAGCGCGGCCGACATGGCCTGCACCGAACACGGCGATCTGCGCCTGAACCTGACCCATGGGCTCGAACAGCAGTACCGTGGCGCCGCCGCAGCACTGACCGAGGCTGGCGCCAAGGCTGAAGCGTTCCAGGTGCGGGGACTCGCGGCGCTCGGCAAGCATTTGCCGGGCGATTTTCATGGCCTTGTATTCCAGGTGCCCGCCACCGATGGTGTCGAACAGCTGTTCGGCGCTGACCACCATCTTCGACCCGGCGTTGGGGGGGGGGGGGGGGGGGGGCGGGCGGGGGGGGGGGGGGGGCGCCCCGCGCAGACCGCGGGGGGGGGGGGGGGGGGGGG
>NZ_JADUCM010000005.1 GCF_016009175.1 Pseudomonas alkylphenolica | reverse complement strand
GCGAAGAACGCTGACGCGGTAAGGCTGACACACCGCAGAGCCCGTTTCGCCGGCAAGCCTGGCTCCTACAGCAAACAAGCTCAGACCACCTGTAGGAGCGAGGCTTGCCCGCGAAGAACGATGACGCAGTAAGGCAGGCACATCGCGGGGCCCATTTCGCCGGCAAGCCTGGCTCCTACAGCAAACAAGCTCCGGCCACCTGTAGGAGCGAGGCTTGCCCGCGAAGAACGATGACGCAATAAGGCAGGCACATCGCGGGGCCCATTTCGCCGGCAAGCCTGGCTCCTACAGCAAACAAGCTCAGACCACCTGTAGGAGCGAGGCTTGCCCGCGAAGAACGCTGACGCGGTAAGGCTGACACACCGCAGAGCCCGTTTCGCCGGCAAGCCTGGCTCCTACAGCAAACAAGCTCAGACCACCTGTAGGAGCGAGGCTTGCCCGCGAAGAACGATGACGCGGTAAGGCTGGCAAACCGCAGAGCCCGGTTCGTCGGCAAGCCTGGCACCTTCAGCGGGTTACTCCAGCGCCGCCAGCCGTTCTTCCAGCGCAGCAATCCGCGCCTCCAGCGCCTCGATGCGCTCCACCGACACCGCGCCGCCGCCACTGCGCTCCGGCCCTTGCTGGCGGGCAGCAAGAATGGCGTCGATTTCCGCCGGATCACCCAGCGCATGGGTGTAGCGGTCCTCACGCTGGCCGGCCTGGCGTGGCAGGTGCAAGGCAAAGCCACGGGCAATCAGGCGCTCGAGCTGATGCACGACCTGCTCGCTGTCCTCGAAATCATGCATGCGGTTGCTGCGGGTGAGCAGTTCGTTGACTGTCTGCGGGCCGCGCAAAAACATCAGGCCCAGCAGGGTGACCTGCGCCGGCACCAGCTCCAGCGCCTTGTCGACACGCTGCTCCCAGCGGTCGGCGCGGCTGCCCATCTGCAGACGGGTCAGGCCCTGGCCTTCAAGGGCGCGCAGGGCCTGGCCCACCTGGCCCTGGCTGAGGTTCAGCACCGGCTCGCGGCTGGTCTTCTGGTTGCAGGCCAGTACCAGGGCGTTCAAGGTCAGCGGGTAGGTTTCCGGGCTGGTGGCCTGCTTTTCGATCAGCGAGCCGAGCACGCGGACCTCGATGGGGGTGAAGCGGGCTTCGGAAGGGGAGTGGAGTTCGTCGGACATGACCCTGTCTCTATGCGAAGTAAGGCCACTAGCCTAGGTGCGGGACAGGGTAAAACACAAGCTGCCGGTGCAGGCGCACCGGCAGCGGTCTGGCTCAGGAGGCGCGACGTTCTTCGGCCATGCACGCCGCAGCGGTGAACAGCACGTCGGTGGAGGAGTTCAGCGCGGTTTCCGCCGAGTCTTGCAGCACCCCGATGATGAAGCCGACGGCCACTACCTGCATGGCGATTTCGCTGGGAATGCCGAACAGACTGCAGGCCAGCGGGATCAGCAGCAGCGAACCGCCGGCGACACCCGAAGCGCCACAGGCGCAGACGGCGGCGACGACGCTGAGCAGGATGGCGGTGGGGATGTCGACGGCTATGCCCAGGGTATGCACGGCGGCCAGGGTCAGCACGGTAATGGTGATGGCGGCGCCGGCCATGTTGATGGTTGCACCCAACGGGATCGACACCGAGTAGGTGTCTTCATGCAGCCCCAGGCGCTCGCTCAAGGCCAGGTTGACCGGGATGTTGGCGGCCGAGCTACGGGTGAAAAAGGCCGTGATACCGCTTTCACGCAGGCACAGCAGCACCAGCGGGTAAGGGTTGCGACGGATTTTCCAGAACACGATCAGCGGGTTCATCACCAGCGCGACAAACAGCATGCAGCCGATCAGCACAGCCAGCAGGTGCAGGTAACCGAGCAGTGCATTCAGGCCCGACTGCGCCAGGGTCGAGGCCACCAGGCCGAAAATGCCCAGCGGGGCAAAGCGGATGACCACACGCACGATCAGGGTCACGCCGTTGGACAGGTCTTCAACCACGGTGCGGGTGGTCTGGCCGGCATGACGAATCGCCACACCGAGGCCGATGGCCCACGCCAGGATACCGATGAAATTGGCGTTCATCAGCGCGCTCACCGGGTTGTCGACCACGCTAAGCAGCAGGCTTTGCAGCACTTCGGTGATGCCACCCGGGGCGCTAAGGGCCACTTCGGAGGTGCTCAGGGCCAAGTGTGACGGGAAGGCCATGCTGGCGACCACCGCGACCACGGCTGCGGCAAAGGTACCGAACAGATACAGCACCAGGATCGGGCGGATGTGGGTTTCGGTGCCGTGCTTGTGGTTGGCGATGGAGGCCATCACCAGAATGAACACCAGCACTGGCGCCACGGCCTTCAGGGCGGAGACGAACACCTTGCCGATGAAGCCGAGGTTCATCGCAACTTCAGGCGCGATCAGGGCCAGGGCAATGCCGGCCACCAGGCCGATCATGATCTGCACTACCAGGCTGGTACGGTTCAACAGCTTTAGAACGGGTGTCATGTCGGGTGTTTCTCAGCGATAAAGAGGGGCAGCCAGCCCGGGGTGACGCCGGAAAGGAGGTGGCGTCGGGCGATCGGGCCACGAAAGGGGCGCGACTTTAGCACAGCGCGCCAGAAGGGTGATTGCCCTGTGTCAGTCAGCTGGGCAGGGGTGTAGTATGCGCGCCCCTCAAAACGCCACAGCGCCGTGGATGTTTAAAACGCTGGAGTGTAGATGTTATTGCCGATTCTGTTGCTGGCTGCGGCCGGTTTCACTGTACTGACCACCGAGTTCGTGATTGTCGGCCTGTTGCCGGGGATCGCCCGCGACCTGGCGGTCAGTGTGCCCCAGGCCGGGCTGCTGGTGACCCTGTTTGCCTTTACCGTGGCCTGCTTTGGGCCGTTTCTGACGGCCTGGTGCGCCCGTTTTGATCGCAAGCGCCTGTTTGTCGGCACCTTGCTGTTGTTTGCCGCCTGCAATGCCTTGGCGGCGCTGGCCCCGAATATCTACGTCATGGGCCTGGCGCGACTGTTGCCGGCCTTGGGCTTGCCGGTGTTTTGGGCCTTGGCCAGTGAAACGGCGGTAGACATTGTCGGGCCGGCCTATGCCGGGCGGGCGATTTCCAAGATCAGCTTTGGCGTAGTCTGCGCCACGGTGTTCGGTATTCCGGTCGGCACCCTGGTGGGCGACGCGCTGGGCTGGCGAGCGGCGTTTGCCCTGCTGGCCGGGCTGGCGCTGGTCAAGGCGCTGCTGCTTCACCTGTATTTGCCGCGTACGCCCCGGCACAACCAGGCCACTTCGTTGCGTGGCCAGTTCGGTATTTTGCGCAGCCGCTTGCTGCAGGGCCATGTACTGCTGTCGGTGCTGGTGTTCAGTGGCATGTTCACGGCCTACACCTACCTTGCCGATATCCTCGAGCGCCTGGCCGGGTTTGATGGCGCGCGGGTGGGCTGGTACCTGATGGGCTTCGGCGCGGTAGGGCTGATCGGCAACAGCCTCGGTGGGCGCGCGGTGGACCGTCATCCGCTGCTGGCCTCCGGCGGCTTTTGCGCATTGATGCTGGTTGGTCTGATCGCCCTGGTGCCGAGCATTCATTCCACCTACGGCCTGATCGCCGCCCTGGCCATCTGGGGCGCCACCCAGGCGGCGCTGTTTCTGGTCAGCCATGTGCGCTTGATCAAAGCCGCGCCCCAGGCACCCGCTTTTGCCGCTTCGTTGAACATTGCCGGCGGCAACCTGGGGATTGGCCTGGGGGCGATCATTGGTGGCCGGGTGATCGACAGCGTCGGGCTGGCCAGCCTCGGCTATGCCGCTGCCGTGCTGATCGGCATTTCGGTGCTGTTGGCCCTGGGACTGATGCGCATGGACGCCACCCGCACTACCAGTTGAACAACTGGCGGCGCGCGCCCTCGGTGATGGCAACGATGCCCGGGTGCTTGACCTTGCGCTCCACCGAAATGGCATAGAACGACTCGATGACTGCGTCGGTCTGGCCAATTAGCTCGACCCCGTATTGCCGGCAGACTTCGTCGGCAATCACGCTGGGGCCGATGAAAATCCCGCTGCCGGACTGACCGAAGGCCTGCATCAAGGCGCTGTCGTCGAACTCGCCGACAATGCGCGGCTGAATCTGCTGCTCGGCCAGCCAGCGCAGCAAGCGGCTGCGCACCACGGTTTCCTGACCGGGAATCAGCATCGGCGCGTGCTGCAGGCAGGCGGGGAAATCGGTGCCCACCTGAGCGGCCAGCGCCGGGGTGGCGAAAAAGCTGATGCCGCATTCCCCCAGGCGCTGGCTCACGCCCTTGATGTCCAGGTGGCTGGGCATGGGGCTGTCGGAGATCACTAGGTCCAGGCGCTGGATCGCAAGGTCGGCCAGCAGGCGCTCCAGTTTGTCTTCGCGGCAGCTCAGGCGCAGGGCGTCTTCCATCTCCATGGTGGGCGCCAACAGGCGGTAGACGATGGACTTGGGCACCACGTCGGCAACCCCGACCCGGAACAGGATCTGCTGTTCGTCCGGGCGAGTGCGCAGCATGGCCTCCAGCTCACCGCCAATCTGGAACATCTGCTCGGCGTAGGTCAGCGCCTGGCGGCCGCTTTCGGTCAGTTCCAGTTGCCGCCCGACCCGGCGGAACAGCTCGATGCCATAGGTTTGCTCGAGCAGGCTGATCTGTCCGCTGATGGTCTGCGGGGTCAGGTTCAGCTGCTCGCCGGCCCGCACAATGCTGCCGGTGCGGGCCACCACCCAGAAGTAGTGCAACTGCCGGTAGTTAAGCATGTGTATTCCCGATTCGTAAAAACCGAAGTATAACCGCTGAAAATACGAATTTTCCTGATGTATTAAGGTATTTAGAATTCCCGCCATCACGGTGCCACTGAGTGGGCACTGATCATCGACACGGAGAACCACAGATGTTGAACCTCAAATCCATCGGAACACCCCTGGTGTTGCTGCTGGCCCTGTTTGCCATGAGCGGGTGCGAGCAGGCCGAGAAATCCGCCCAGCAAATGCTCAACCAGGCCGCCGAATCAGCCAAGGAAGCCATCGACAAGACCAACGAAGCCGCGCAAGAGGCCCTCAGCGAAGCCACTGGCTCCGAGGCCGCGAAGGCGGAAAAAACCGAGCGCGATGACAGCGCCAAAGAAATCTGAACCACCCCTAACCTCGATGCAGGAATGATTCATGGAATACTTGTTGGAACTCGCTGCAAGCCCGACCGCCTGGGTAGCCCTGGCCACCCTGGTGGCCATGGAGATCGTGCTGGGCATCGACAACCTGATCTTTATCTCCATCCTGACCAACAAGTTGCCTGAGGAATTCCGTTCCAAGGCGCGCCGTATCGGTATCAGCATGGCGCTGGTGATGCGCCTGGGCCTGCTCAGCACCATTGCCTGGATCGTGCAGCTGACCGAGCCGGTCATTGACGTGTTCGGCCATACCTTCTCCTGGAAGGACATGATCCTCATCGCCGGTGGTCTGTTCCTGTTGTGGAAGGCGACGACCGAGATCCATGAGAGCGTCGACCCGCGGGCCAAGGAAGAAAGCAAGGCGTCTTCGACCGTTACCCTGGGCTTTGCTGCCGCTATCGGTCAGATCCTGTTGCTGGACATCGTCTTCTCGATCGACAGCATCATCACCGCCGTGGGCATGACCGAGCACCTGCCGATCATGATCATCGCTGTGGTCAGTGCCGTGGTCGTGATGCTGGTGGCTGCCGACCCGCTGGCCAAGTTCATCAACGACAACCCGACCGTGGTGATGCTGGCCCTGGGCTTCCTGATCATGATCGGTATGACCCTGATCGCCGAAGGCTTTGGCGCCCATGTACCGAAAGGCTATGTGTATGCAGCGATGGCGTTCTCTACCGCTATCGAAGCGCTGAACATCCTCTCGCGCCGGGCACGCCTCAAGCGTGAAGCCGCCGAGGGCTGATCGCAGTAGTAAGCGTAAGGGCCAGCATCTGCTGGCCCTTTTTGTTTTCAGTGCGCGTTGGCGTGCCGGCGGCTGCGCCGGGTGGGGATCGGTTCGCCGGTCTGTTTCGGCAAGGTGTGGTGCGGGTGATGGCGGCGGGCAATGCGCAGCACGCCCCAGAGCATCGCCGCAGCTACGCTCAACCAGGCGCCAACCAGCAGGAAGATTGCCATCGTCAGGCTCATGTGTGCCTCCTCAGGTCCCTGGCCAGCCCATGATGCTTGCCACGAGGACACGACTACAGTCTAGCCCAGGCCATGTTGCAGGCTATTGACCGATGGTCTAGCACCTTGGGCCACTTTGTTCTAAGCCACCGTCGCACTATACCCGCGCGGCCTGCGGGCCTATGATCGCTCCCCAGGGCCGGGCGCTGTCTGCCGGGCATCAGCACAAGCGAGTGTTCATGCTGCCACTGTCTACTTCATCCTTTTGCGTCGCCCCGCGTCGCGTGCTGGCCGCCTGTGCGTTGGCCCTGGCCCTGGTCGGCTGTGCCAGCCAGCCGCCGGCTTCGATCAAGGGCCTGCCGCAGCGGGTAGAAATCGGCGCGGTGCCGTTCTACCGCGGCAATGCCAACCAGAGTGCGCCGATGGCGCTGGCGGCGATCCTGTCGCAACAGGGCGTGCGCATTACCCCGGGGTTGCTGGAGCAACCGCTGGGCTTGCCGCAAGGCATCGACAAGCTGCAGGACTCGATGCAGACCGTGGCCCGCCAATACGGCATGGTGGTCTATCCGCTGGAACCGAAGCTGGACGCGCTGTTGACGCAAGTGGCCGCCGGTAATCCGGTGCTGCTGCACTATGAAGAAGGTTCGGCGTTCTGGGGCGAGCGGCGCTACGCCTTGCTGGTCGGCTACGACCGTTACAAGCAACGGGTGCTGCTGCGTACCGGCATGCACCGGCGCATGCTGATGGACTTCGACGATTTCACGTCGGCCTGGAACAAGGAGGGGAGTTGGGCGGTGCTGGTCCAGCAACCGAATCAGTTGCCGGCTCAGGTTGACCGTCAGCGCTGGCTGAAAGCGGCCAATGACCTGGCCCAGGCGGGCCAGGAACAAGCGGCGCGCCAGGCCGTCAGCACCCTGGGGCAGTGACGGCGCTGGCCGGGCCTGGGCTTAGAAGCCCAGGCGGTCGCGCAGGCTGTAGTACCAGGCGCCCAGGGCGCTGAACGGTACGCGCAGCAACTGGCCACCCGGGAACGGGTAGTGCGGCAGCTCGGCGAAAGCGTCGAAACGCTCGGCCTGGCCACGCAGGGCTTCGGCCAGTACCTTGCCCGCCAGGTGGGTGTAGGTGACACCGTGGCCACTGCAACCCTGGGAGTAGTAGATGTTGTCACCCAGACGGCCAACCTGTGGCAGGCGCGACAGGGTCAGCAGGAAGTTACCGGTCCAGGCGTAGTCGATCTTCACGTCTTTGAGCTGCGGGAAGGCCTTGAGCATCTTCGGACGAATGATCGCTTCGATGTTGGCCGGGTCACGGGCACCGTACACCACGCCACCGCCGAAGATCAGGCGCTTGTCGCCGGTCAGGCGGTAGTAGTCGAGCAGGTAGTTGCAGTCTTCGACGCAGTAGTCCTGCGGCAGCAGGCTGCGTGCCAGGTCTTCGCCCAGTGGCTCGGTGGTGATCACCTGGGTGCCGCACGGCATGGACTTGGCCGCCAGTTCCGGCACCAGGTTGCCCAGGTAGGCGTTACCGGCGACGATCACGAACTTGGCGCGTACTTTACCCTGCGGGGTGTGAATGACCGGGTTGGCGCCACGCTCGATGCGTACGGCCGGGGACTGCTCGTAGATCTTGCCGCCCAGCGACTCGACCGCAGCGGCTTCGCCCAGGGCCAGGTTCAGCGGGTGGATGTGGCCGCCGCTCATGTCGAGCATGCCGCCCAGGTACTGGTCGCAACCGACCACTTCACGAATGCGCTTCTGGTCCATCAGTTCCAGCTGGGTATGGCCGAAGCGTTCCCACAGGCGCTTTTGCGATTCCAGGTGGCCCATCTGCTTGGCGGTCAGGGCAGCGAACACACCGCCGTCCTTCAGGTCGCACTGGATGTTGTACTTGGCTACGCGCTCACGGATGATGCGCCCGCCTTCAAACGCCATGTGCCCGAGCAGTTGCGCCTGCTTGGGGCCAACGGTGCGCTCGATGACGTCGATGTCACGGCTGTAGCTGTTGACGATCTGGCCACCGTTGCGGCCCGATGCGCCGAAACCGACCTTGGCGGCTTCCAGCACGGTCACACTGAAGCCCGCCTCCAGCAGGAACAAGGCGCTGGACAAACCGGTGTAGCCGGCGCCGATTACGCAGACATCGGTCTGTACCTCTTCCTGCAGCGCCGGGCGCGGCGGAACCGGATTGGCCGATGCGGCGTAGTAGGACTGTGGGTAGGGGGTGTTGGCCATGCTGCGAAACCTCTGTGTTATATTTTTTACGACTGTACTGATGCTATCAATAATAATAAACACCCGCTAGTCGTGTGTTGAAAATCCTTTACTCGGGTTTTTCACAAATACGTTTGTTATTCAGTGGTTTAGCTAGAAAAAAATAGTTGACACGGTCGTCCGATTCCGTAGAATGCCGCCTCACAGCAGGCACATAGCTCAGTTGGTTAGAGCACCACCTTGACATGGTGGGGGTCGTTGGTTCGAGTCCAATTGTGCCTACCAAATCAAATCCGCCCCTGCTGGCGGTACAGAGAAGGCGATCCGAGAGGGTCGCCTTTTTTGGTTTCTGCACCTGCGTTTCCCCGCAGACCGGCCATCCGAAGTACAGCCTGCACAGGCAGCACCGCTAGAATTAACAGGGGGATAACTTTCATGCGTACTGCTTGTAAGGAGTCCTACGATGAAGATTCTATCTTCGCTGGCACTGCTGATGGCGGCCGGATGGCTGTCAGGGTGTGCTGATCATCAAGTCGTCAACGTTCCGCTGAATGCAACCCAAGACAACGCCGGGCATATCGCCCTGGCCAGCCTGGTAGGGATGGGCAGTGAGACGCAGATCCGCATCGCTGTCAGTGGTGTGCCGGATTCAACCAGTCTTCCTGCGCGTCTTTACACCTACCTCTATGCAGGTGGGTGCGGCGCCGTGAGTGGCAAGCCGGCTTACTCGATGAATGACACCGTGCGTTCGGACCTGCATGGCCCGGGTATGGAGCTGGTGAAGGTTGCCCCTCTGCCGCTCGACACCTTGCGCTCGGGCAACTATGCCCTGGTGGTGCGCAGCAGTGCTGCAGACGGCAATCAGGACCTGTTCTGCGCCAAAGTCATCTAGCCACGTTGGGGCTGCCGCCTGCTCCTACAGGCCCTGCGGGGATTTTGAAAGCTGTGATGCACCTGTGGGAGCGGGCTTGCCCGCGAAGACGCCGGTACAGGCAGCGCAGATGTCGGCAAGACCTGTCCATCGCGTTGAATTCTTCGCGGGTAAACCCGCTCCCACAGGCTCTGCGGGGCTACATCAGGCGTTGCGCTTCACCACCAGGGTAAGGATGTCGTAGCTCGCGCACAGCTCGCCGTTCTGGTTGGTCACCTCGACGTCCCAGGCCACTACACCTTGCGGCTCGCCTTTCGGACTGACCTTACCCTGGTCGATCTTGCGCTTGCAGGTCAGGCGCGCCTGGATGGTGTCGCCGATCCCCACCGGTGTAATGAAGCGCAGGGTGTCCAGGCCATAGTTGGCCAGTACCGGGCCGACGCCAGGCGAAACAAACAGGCCCGCGGCCGCGGACAGCACGAAGTAGCCGTGGGCGATGCGCTTGCCGAACTGCGAGTCCTTGGCGGCGATGTCATCGAAGTGCATATAGAAGTGGTCGCCGGACAGGCAGCCGAAGTTGACCAGGTCCGACTCGGTGACGGTGCGGCGGTGGGTCAGCAGCGACTCGCCGATCTGCAGGTCTTCGAAGTGGCGACGGAACGGGTGCACTTCGGTCTCGTAGACCTTGGCGCCGCGGACGTATTCACCGGTGACCGCCATGAGCATGCTCGGCGAGCCTTGTATTGCGGTGCGTTGCAGGTAGTGCTTGACTGCGCGCAGGCCGCCGAGCTCTTCGCCACCACCCGCGCGACCCGGGCCGCCATGCTTGAGCTGTGGCAACGGCGAACCGTGGCCGGTGGATTCGGCCGCCGATTCGCGGTCGAGGATGTGCAGGCGACCGTGCAGCGCAGCGGCGGCAGGTACTACCTTGGCGGCGACGCGTGGGTCCTTGGTGATCAGGCTGGCGACCAGGCTGCCCTTGCCGCGGGCGGCCAGGGCGATGGCTTCGTCGAGATCGTCGTAGGCCATCAGGGTGCTGACCGGGCCGAACGCTTCGATGTCGTGGGCGCCGCCTTCGGCATGCGGGTCGCGGCTGCGCAGCAGGGTAGGGGCGAAGAATGCACCTTCGTTGACGCCCTCGCCACGCGGGGCGAAACCGTCTTTGGCGCCAAACAGCAGGTCGCTCGACTCAAGCAGTGCAGCAACGCGCTCGGCAACGTCGGCCTGCTGGGCATGCGAGGCCAGTGCGCCCATTTTCACGCCTTCTACCGACGGGTCACCGACCACTACCTTGGCCAGGCGGTCGCGCAGGCGCTCGGCCACCGCGTCGATGTGCTTGGCCGGAACGATGGCACGGCGAATCGCGGTGCACTTCTGGCCGGCCTTGGTGGTCATTTCGCGGGCGACTTCCCTGACGAACAGCTCGAACTCTTCGTCGTCCGGGGTGACTTCCGGGGCGAGGATCGCGCAGTTCAGCGAGTCCGCCTCGGCGTTGAACGGAATCGAATTGCGCACCAGATTGGCGTTGACGCGCAGCTTGGCGGCGGTGTCGGCGGAACCGGTGAAGGTCACCACGTCTTGGCCCTGCAGGCGGTCGAGCAGGTCGCCGGTGCCACCGACGATCAGCTGCAGGCTGCCGGCGGGCAACAGGCCGGACTCATCCATCAGGCGCACGGCGGCTTCGGTCAGGTAGCTGGTGGCGGTGGCTGGCTTGACGATGCACGGCATGCCGGCGAGGAAGCTTGGGGCGAACTTTTCGAGCATGCCCCAGATCGGGAAGTTGAAGGCATTGATGTGCACGGCGACGCCGCCGCGCGGTACCAGGATGTGGCTGCCGGCGAAGGTATTGTTCTTGCCCAGCGGGATGACCGGGCCTTCATGCACCACATTGCCGGACGGCAGCTCACGGCTGCCCATGCTGGCGTAGGCGAACAGGGTGCCGGCGCCGCCTTCGATGTCGATCCAGCTGTCGGCGCGGGTCGCACCGCTGTGATGAGACAGCGCGTACAGCTGCTCTTTACGCTCAAGCAGGAACTTGCCGAGGGCCTTGAGGCGTGCGGCGCGCTGCTGGAAGTCCATCGCCATCAGCTCGGCGATGCCACGCTGACGGGCGTGTGCCACGGCTTCGGCGAAGTCCAGCACCTCTTCATGGGTGCACGCCAGCGGCTGGCCGTTGATCGCGCTGCGCAGGGTCTGGGCACCGTGCTGGCCGATCCAGCGGCCGCCGATGAAACTCTGCAGGGTAGGGTTGTTGCTCATCAAACATTCTCCAGGGTGTCGGGGGGGGGCCGCGCCCCCCCCCCGGGGGCGGGTTTTACGCGGTCCCCGCCCACACCACCTGGCCGTTTGTGGTGTGCCCGCCGGGGGCTCCGACAGCAATCCTGCAACAGCTTGTAGGCACGGCGATAATCAAGCGTTCACCTTGCCTGTGCTAATATCCTGCCCCTGTTAATTTTGTATAAATGGGTTGCCCATGAAGTTGTCCATGCCGCGTTTCGATCAAGCCCCGGTACTGGTGGTGGGCGATGTCATGCTCGACCGCTACTGGCATGGTGGTACCTCACGAATCTCGCCTGAAGCCCCGGTTCCGGTGGTCAAGGTCGAACAGATCGAGGACCGTCCGGGTGGCGCTGCCAACGTCGCGTTGAACATTGCCGCCCTGGGTGCGCCGGCAGCACTGATCGGGGTTACCGGTCAGGACGAAGCCGCCGACAGCCTTGCCAACAGTTTGCAGGCGGCCGGTGTGCGTTCGATCTTCCAGCGCATCGCGCACCAGCCGACCATCGTCAAGCTGCGGGTCATGAGCCGGCACCAGCAACTGCTGCGCATCGATTTCGAAGAGCCTTTTGCCACCGATCCACTGTCGCTGGGCGCTGAAGTCGACGCGTTGCTTGAAGGCGTCAAGGTGTTGGTACTGTCCGACTATGGCAAAGGTGCCCTGAAGAACCATCAAAGCCTGATTCAGGCCGCACGCTCCAAAGGGATTCCGGTGCTGGCCGACCCCAAGGGCAAGGATTTTTCGATCTACCGCGGCGCGAGCCTGATCACCCCGAACCTCAGTGAGTTTGAAGCCATTGTCGGCCGCTGCGTCGACGAAGCCGAACTGGTAGCCAAAGGCGCCCAGTTGATGGGCGAACTGGAACTGGGTGCCTTGCTGGTCACCCGTGGTGAGCACGGCATGACCCTGTTGCGTCCGGATCACCCTGCGCTGCACCTGCCGGCCCGTGCCCGTGAAGTCTTCGACGTCACCGGTGCCGGTGACACCGTCATTTCGACGCTGGCCGCCGCCATTGCCGCCGGTGAAGAGTTGCCTCACGCCGTGGGCCTGGCCAACCTGGCCGCCGGCATCGTCGTCGGCAAGTTGGGTACTGCGGCCATCAGCGCGCCGGAATTGCGCCGGGCGATCCAGCGCGAGGAAGGTTCCGAGCGCGGTGTGCTCAGCCTTGACCAACTGTTACTGGCAATCGATGACGCCCGGGCTCACAACGAGAAAATCGTCTTCACCAACGGTTGTTTCGACATCCTCCATGCCGGTCACGTGACGTACCTGGAGCAGGCGCGTGCGCAGGGGGATCGCCTGATCGTTGCGGTCAATGACGATGCTTCGGTCAGCCGCCTGAAAGGCCCGGGGCGCCCGATCAACAGTGTTGACCGGCGTATGGCCGTGCTCGCAGGGCTGGGGGCGGTGGATTGGGTCATCAGCTTTCCTGAGGGCACGCCGGAAAACCTGCTGAGCCACGTCAAGCCGGACGTTCTGGTCAAGGGCGGGGACTATGGCATCGATCAGGTGGTCGGCGCCGATATCGTCAGGGCTTACGGTGGCACGGTGAAAGTGCTGGGGTTGGTCGAGAACAGCTCGACCACTGCCATCGTCGAAAAAATCCGCAAAAACTGAAGCCATTATGGGGGCAAGGCGACTTGCCCCTGTTTCGCCCTACTTGTGCACGCCGCCCCGCGCCATCTGGAGCAGTGCTCGTGCCTTGCCCGTCAATTGCCGTAACCGGGTGTCCGGCTTCGGCGCCGCCAGCCCCTGTTGATTGACCCAATCCTTCCAGCGAATCCGCTCGTCCCTGACCAGCCAGCCTTCTTGCCGGGCGAAGCTCTCCGCCAGGTACAGGCCGCGTGTACTTGCGGGCACCAGTTGATCCTTTTTCAGGGTGTACAACTCGGCCTTTGGATGGCCGTCTACCAAGGGCATCAGGTAGAGGTCGGGTCGACTGCGATTGAGCCGGGCCACCAGTTGCTGCCCTTCAAGACGCTCATCGACATGAAACAGGCTCAGGGATTTGGCTTCGCGCGGTACCTGCAAACGCAAGTCATAAATCAGTTGCAGCGACGCTGTCGGCAGGTGCACATAGGCCCGTGGTCGCTCCAGCAACTGCAGGTTGGCACAGTGCACCGGCCTTGCCGCGCCAGACTGTGGCGTGAGGACGAAGGGCAGTGATTCACGGTAGTGCAGGGCGTCGGCATAGGGCGCTGGTAGCCAGGTTTCATTGAAGCGCCCACCCAGCCAGCCTTCGGGGGTTTCCAGCAGGCACTCTTCGGCGACCTCCTGAATGGCGGTGTGCAGCGGCAGGTTGAGCTCCTGGGCAGGGACATAGCCGGAAATCAGCTTCAACACGACATCACCACGGTCTTGCCGGCGCTGGCGCACCAGCACCCAGTAATCGCGGTTTTGCCAATGCAGGGTCAGGCGTACTGACACGCCCAGGTTCGCCAGTTCGACGGCAAAGCGCTGGCTGTCGGCCAGGTGAATCTGCTTGCGACGTTGCTGGGTCTGGGCAAAGTTCAACGGCATGCCAATGCTTTGATAGCACAGCCCCTCGGGGCTGGCCTCAACATGCAATGGCAGGGTTTTGAAGTTGCTCGGATTCTTGCGGATAAGCGTTCGCGGCATGTCGGCTCCTTCTTGCGTTGGGGTCGGCCGCAACGGCGGCGTTGGCGTCAGCTACTCAATACATCGGCAACGATGGCCACATTATGGGCCAGATGTACCGGGTTGATGGTACCGACGATAGCACTGCTTACACCGGGATGAACAAACAGCAGCTCGAAGCTGGCCCGCACGGGGTCCACGCCTGGGCTCAGGCAGACATGGCCGCTGGCCAGTGCCTTTTTCACCAGGATCGCCTTGCCATGGTCGGCGGCATAATCGATCACCGGGCGTTCCGCCTGCTCGTTCAGATTGTAGGTGACCATGGCGCAATCGCCGCGCTCCAGTGCCTTCAATCCACCGGCTGCGGTTTTTCCGGAAAAGCCGAAGCCGGCAATCTTGCCTTCCTGCTTCAGGGCCTCCAGGGTCTGGTAGACCTCCTCGTGTTCGAGGATATGCAGATCGTTGCCATCGGAGTGCACCAGCACCAGGTCGATGTGCTCGGTTTCCAGGCGCTTGAGGCTGCGCTCGATGGACAGCCGCGTGTGCGCAGCACTGAAATCGAAGTGTGACAGGCCGTTGTCGAACTCTTCGCCCACCTTGCTGACAATCACCCAGTGATCACGTTGGCCACGCAGCAGCGGGCCAAGGCGCTCTTCACTGCGGCCATAGGCGGGGGCAGTGTCGATCAGGTTGATACCCAGCTCACGTGCCTGGGACAGCAGCAGACGGGCCTGATCGTCATCCGGGATGGTGAAGCCATTGGGGTATTTGACGCCTTGATCGCGGCCCAGCTTCACCGTGCCCAGGCCCAATGGCGAGACACGCAGGCCGGTGCTGCCCAGGGGGCGGTGCAGGTCGTGCAGGGTCGGCAGGGTCATGGCAGCAACTGCTCCCACACCGGCACGGCCAGGGGCGGCTTGGGTAGATCCAGCGGGACAGATTGAGCAGAAGGTTTGATACCGTCACGCTCAAGGCTTTTCAATACGCGGTCGGCAAAGTCGGGTGCCAGGGCCAGTTTGGTCGGCCAGCCGATCAGCAGGCGCTCATGTTCGGCGACAAAGGCATTGTCCGGGCGTACCAGGCCGGATTGCGCAGGCTCGGCACGGTCAACGCGTACCGTGGCCCAGCGTACCTGGCTCAGGTCGATCCAGGGCAGCAGGCTGGCGACTTCTTTTTTCGCCGCAGCAATTTGCGCTTCGGGTTCACGCGCCACGCCGTCCGCTTCGGCCAGATCGCCGCCCATGTACCAGACCCACTGGCCGTCGGCAGCGGGGTGGCTGGTGACAGTGATGCGCGGTTTCGGGCCACCGCCCAGGCAATGGGCGTACAGAGGCTTGAGGCTGGCACCCTTGGCCATGACCATATGCAGCGGTCGGCGCTGCATGGCCGGTTGGCTCAGGCCGATGGCGGCGAGCAACGCAGCATTGCCGGCACCAGCGCTGAGTACCATACGCTGGGCACGGATCTCGCGGCCGTCGACGCGCAGCCCCAGCAGTTCACCGGCCTCTTGCAGAGGTTCGATCTGCTCGCCCGCCAGCAGACTGTCGCCGGCGAGTTCGGCGAGACGGGACAGCAGGCTCGGGACGTCGACGACCAGTTCGGCCAGACGATAGACCTTGCCCTTGAAGCCGCGGTCCTGCAGGGCAGGCGGCAACTGATCGCCTTTGACCTGATCCACGCGCCCGCGCACGGCCTTGCTGGCGAAGAAGCTGGTCAGGTTGCCGGCCAGGGTGCCGGGCGACCACAGGTAATGGGCGTCGGACAACAGGCGCACACCACGCAGATCCAGCTCGCCATTACCCGCCAGGGCTTCGCTCCAGCGTCGTGGCATGTCGGCGATGGCTTCTGAGGCGCCGGTCAGGGCGCCGTGCAGGGCGTACTTGGCGCCGCCATGAATGATCCCTTGGGATTTGAGGGTCTGCTCGCCGCCAAGACTGGCGCGTTCCACCACAACCGTCGAATACCCCAGGCGACGCAGGCGAGCGTTGAGCCAGAGGCCTGCGACCCCTGCGCCGACAATCAGGACGTCGGTGGAAATAACGGATGGCATGCGTGCACCTCACAAGCTTGGACAGACGCCCAGTATACAGCCTGTGAGCAGGATCAATGGCCGGCGGTTTTCGAGAACACCTGGATCACCACCACGCCCCCGACAATCATGGCCATGCCGAGTATCGCCGGGGTGTCGAGTTTCTGCCCGTAGATCACCAGGGCGGCGACGCTGATCAGCACGATACCCAGCCCGGACCAGATGGCATAGGCAATACCCACCGGAATGCTGCGCACCACCAGCGTCAGCATCCAGAACGCCACGGCATAGCCGCAAATCATCAGCAGCAGCGGCAATGGCGTGCTCAAGCCTTTGACGGCCTTCATCGAGGCGGTGGCAATGACTTCGGCGCAGATGGCGATAGCCAGGTAGGTGTAGGCATTCATGGGGGCGTTCCTCTGTTCTGGCTGGGCATTTTAGAGCAAGCCTGGATGGGGTAAAGTCATTACCTATCTTTATCGGAGATAGGTTGCATGGCCGAACAATGGAATCTTGAGCAGCTGCGCATGTTTGTAGCGGTGGCCGAGCAGCGCTCGTTTTCCGCCGTAGCCCGCGCTCAGCGCAAGGCCCAGTCAGCTGTGAGCAACGCCATCGCGCTGCTGGAGGCTGATTTGGGCGTCACCCTGTTCGAGCGTAGCAGTGGACGCCAGCCGCGTTTGACCGAGGCGGGAGCGGCGCTGCTTGAGGATGCCCGGGAGCTGTTGCGCCAGTGCGAGCGCCTGGACGGGCGGGCGTTGGCGTTGATGCGCGGCCAGGAAGCGCAGCTGCGTGTGGCGCAGGATGAGGCCATGCCCTATCAGCCGGTCATCGACAGCCTTGACGAGCTCGCCCAGCAGTTCCCGTTGCTGGAGGTTCAGCTGGCCAGTGGTGCCCAAGGGGATGTGGCGCGCAAGCTGGTCGAGCGACGTGCCGACCTGGGCTTGCTGTTTCACCACGAGCGCATGCCGCCAGCACTTGAGCGCCGTGCCCTGGGGCATGTGGAGATGGTCACGGTGTGTGCGGTCAACCACCCGTTGGCGCAGTTGGATCGGGTCAATCGCCAGCAGCTGGCCCGGCATCGGCAGTTGCTGATCGCTCCCCAGGAGAGTGGTTACCCTGGCGGTGAGCCGATCAGCCCGCAAATCTGGCGCGCCGACAGCTTCTACGCCATGGCCGAGTTGCTGATGCGGGGGTTGGGTTGGGCCTGGTTGCCCCGGCACGTGGTGCAGTACCCGACCTACCACGCGCAAATGGTCGAGCTGAGCAGTGAATGGACGCCGCCGGCACTGGTGGTGGAGTTGGTCTGGCGTCGGGATGAGCCCTTGGGGCCTGCCGCGCAGTGGTTGGCCGAACGCTTCGCAGTGCACTTGCGAGCGATTGGCTAGTACACTTCGGCGCCATGAACAGAACACTCTATACCTTGCTGTTTCACCTAGGCCTGCCGCTGGTTGCGCTGCGCCTGTTCCTGCGTTCGCGCAAGGCGCCGGCCTACGCGCAGCGCATTGGCGAACGCTTCGCCATGAGCCTGCCGGCCATGCGCAAGGGCGGCATCTGGGTGCATGCGGTGTCGGTAGGCGAGAGCATTGCTGCTGCGCCGATGATCCGGGCGCTGTTGCAGGCTTATCCACAGTTGCCGATCACCATCACCTGCATGACCCCGACGGGCTCGGAGCGAGTGCAGGCGATGTTCGCCGATGAGCCGCGCATCCAGCACTGCTATCTGCCCTATGACTTGCCGTGGGCAGCCGGGCGTTTTCTCGATCATGTGCAGCCTAAACTGGCGGTGATCATGGAAACCGAGCTGTGGCCGAACCATATCCACCAGTGCGCCAAGCGCGGTATTCCCGTGGCGCTGGCCAATGCGCGGCTGTCCGAGCGTTCGGCACGTGGTTATGCGCGTTTTGCCGGGTTGACCCGGCCGATGCTGGCCGAGATGAGCCTGATCGCGGTGCAGACCGAAACGGAAGCCGAGCGCTTCCGGCAACTAGGCGCGCGGCCTGAATGCGTGCAGGTCACTGGTTCGATCAAGTTCGACCTGCGCATTGATGAGCAACTGTTGCCGCGCGCTCGGGCCCTGCGTGAGCAGTGGCAAGCTGGGCAGCGGCCGGTATGGATAGCCGCCAGCACCCACGAGGGTGAGGACGAAGTGATTCTGGCGGCGCACCGCCAGTTGCTGGAACATCATGCCGACGCCTTGCTGATCCTGGTGCCGCGGCATCCGGAGCGCTTCAATTCGGTGTTCGAGTTGTGTTCGGCACAGTTCCCGACCATTCGCCGCTCCAGCGCTGCGTCGGTTGGGCCTGAGACGGCAGTGCTGCTCGGTGACACCATGGGCGAATTGCTGTTCCTGTATGCCTTGGCGGATATCGCCTTTGTCGGCGGCAGCCTGGTGCCCAATGGCGGGCACAACCTGCTGGAGCCGGCTGCCTTGTCATTGCCGGTGATCAGTGGCCCGCACCTGTTCAACTTCCTCGAGATCGCGGCGCTGCTGCGCGACGCCGGGGCGTTGCAGGAGGTCGACGATGCCCAGGGGCTGGCGGCAGAAATTCGCCGGTTGATCGAACTGCCGCAGGATGCGCGGCGCATGGGCGAAGCGGGGCGGGCGGTGATGAAAGCCAATCAGGGCGCGCTGCAGCGATTGCTGGAGGGCCTTGGCCGGTTAGTCCTGTAGGAGCGAGGCTTGCCCGCGAAGAACGATGGCGCGGTGTAGCAGATACACCGCGCGCAGGGTTCGCCGGCAAGTCGGAACGCCGCCCGCTGGCTCCTGCTTATGGCCGGGCGTCGAAGTTGGCCTTGGCTGCTGCCGCCAGGTCCGGTGGCAGGAAGTCCTTGTCCGGGTTGTAGTCGGGCTTCAGGTAGCGGCTGAGGTCGGTCAGGTCCTGAGGGCTCAAGGTGCCGGCGGCCTGCTTCAGGCGCAGGTTGTCGAGGATGTAGTCGTAGCGGGTGTTGTTGTAGTCGCGCACCGAGGTGTACAGCTGGCGCTGCGCGTCGAGTACGTCGACGATGTTGCGGGTACCGACTTGGTAGCCGATTTCGGTGGCTTCCAGGGCGCTCTGGTTGGAGATGATCGACTGCTTGCGGGCCGATACCTGCTCTACGTCGGTATTGACCGCACGGTGCAGGTTGCGAGTGTTTTCCACCACCTGGCGCCGCAGGCTTTCGCGCTGCTGCTCGGTCTGGTTCAGGCGCTGATAAGCCTCGCGCACTTGCGAGCTGATGAGGCCGCCGCTGTAGATCGGGATATTCAACTGCAGGCCGATGCTGGTCTGTTCCACATCACCGTGGATTGCCGGCCCTAGAGTAGGGTTGGTGAAGCCCAGGTTGTCATTGTCACCTTTCTGGTACTGCGCTACCGCATCAAGGGTGGGTGCGTGCCCGGCCTTGCGTTGGCGCAGGGTCTCCTCGGCGGCGTCGACGGCATAGTTGGTTGCCAGCAGGTTCAGGTTCTGTTTGCCTGCGGTCTCAACCCAGGCCTTGGCATCGTTGGGTGTTGGAACCTGAACCGGCAGGGTGTGACGGATGCCCTGAATCGAGCTGTAGAAACGGTTGGTCAGGGTGATCAAGGCTTCGAACGCATCATCGACCTGGCGTTGGGCGACGATCCGGTTGGCGCGAGCGGTGTCGTAGCTGGCCTGGGACTGCAGAACGTCGGTCTTGTCCGAGAGACCGACATCGAAGCGTTCGTTGGATTGGTCAAGCTGGCGTTTGAACGCTGCCTCCTCGGCCTTGGTCGATGCCAGGTTGTCCTGTGCGCGCAGCACGGCAAAGTAGTTTTCGGCACTTTGCAGGATCAGGTTCTGTTCAGTGGCAGACAGCTCCAGCGAAGCCTGTTCGTTGAATGCTTCAGCCGCTTGCAACTGGAACCAGCGGTCGGCACGGAATACCGGCTGGGCCAGGGTTGCACTCCATGAGTTGCCGCTGCGATTGATCGTGCTCGACGGTTCATCGAGTTTGCTTCGGGTGTTCTGCACCTGGGCACCGGCCGAGAGGTTCGGCAGCAGGCCCGCACGTGCCTGCGGCACCACTTCTTTTTGCGCGCCGTAGTTGGCGCGAGCCGCAGCCAGGTCAGCGTTGTTGTTCACCGCCTCCTGATAGACGCTGACCAGGTCGGTCTTCGCCGACTGGGGCGTTTCTGCTGCCCAGGCCATTCCGTTGGTAGCACAAGACACGGCAAGCGCCAGTGAAAGTTTGCGCAGCATAGGGCGATCCTTGAACAATTGAGTCTCTCTGAGCCGGTGAGTGTAGATGCGCAGACACTTTGCAACAATCTGCCATTTGCGCCATTTATCGTGCTTGTGTTTGTACTATTGGCATTGCAGGTGAGTCCAGTCTAGACTGGGCCCGTTCTTGTCGGGGTGCCTTGCGTTGAGGCTGAGATCGGATAATCCGGATCCCGTTGAACCTGATCAGGTTAGCGCCTGCGTAGGGAACAAGATTTCTCGCTTTCCCGGCGAGTCTCTTGTGCTATGTCCGGGATTGTCGAGTCAGCCATCAAAGCTGCAGGCATCACCGCGTATGTGGCACAGCACCGCTCCTGGTGCGTCCGTGCCTTTCAGGTTCTCCCCCGACATTCCACTGCTAGGAAGCCGTCTGGAGAGCCTGTGATGAGTAAACAAGAAAAATATACCAATCTGAGTGAGTCGGCCCAGGTCGATCAACAGTCCGTTCAGCCGTTTACCCGTTCGCGCAAGATTTATGTCGAAGGCTCGCGCCCCGATATCCGCGTTCCCATGCGTGAAATCAGCCTGGACGACACCCCGACCGATTTTGGCGGCGAGGCCAATGCGCCGGTGCTGGTTTATGACACGTCCGGGCCTTACACCGATCCTGCGGTGGTTATCGACGTGCGCAAAGGCCTGGGCGATGTTCGCTCTGCCTGGATCGACGCCCGTGGCGATACCGAGCGACTGGCCGGGCTGTCGTCGGACTTCGGCCAGCAACGCCTGGCCGATGCCGAGCTGACCAAGCTGCGCTTTGCCCACGTGCGCAATCCGCGCCGGGCCAAGGCCGGTGCCAACGTCAGCCAGATGCACTACGCCCGCCAGGGCATCATCACCGCCGAGATGGAATACGTTGCCATCCGCGAGAACATGAAGCTTCAGGAAGCGCGCGCAGCGGGCTTGCTCAACCAGCAGCACCCGGGCCACAGCTTCGGCGCCAGTATCCCCAAGGAAATCACCGCCGAGTTCGTGCGCGAGGAAATCGCCCGCGGCCGCGCGATCATTCCGGCCAACATCAACCATGTGGAGTTGGAGCCGATGATCATCGGCCGCAACTTCCTGGTGAAGATCAACGGCAATATCGGCAACAGCGCCCTGGGCTCGTCCATCGAAGAAGAAGTGGCCAAGTTGACCTGGGGTATTCGCTGGGGCTCCGACACGGTCATGGACCTGTCGACCGGCAAGCATATCCATGAAACCCGCGAATGGATCATCCGCAACTCGCCGGTACCGATCGGCACCGTGCCGATCTACCAGGCGCTGGAGAAGGTCAATGGCGTTGCCGAAGACCTGACCTGGGAGCTGTTTCGCGACACCCTGATCGAGCAGGCCGAACAGGGCGTGGATTACTTCACCATTCACGCCGGGGTACTGCTGCGTTATGTGCCGCTGACCGCCAAGCGCGTCACCGGCATTGTCAGCCGTGGTGGTTCGATCATGGCCAAGTGGTGCCTGGCGCACCACAAAGAGAACTTCCTTTACACCCACTTCGACGAAATCTGCGAAATCATGAAGGCCTACGACGTCAGCTTCTCGCTGGGCGATGGCCTGCGTCCGGGCTCGATTGCCGATGCCAACGACGCCGCGCAGTTCGGTGAACTGGAGACCCTTGGCGAGCTGACCAAGATTGCCTGGAAACACGATGTCCAGTGCATGATCGAAGGCCCTGGCCACGTGCCGATGCAACTGATCAAGGAGAACATGGACAAGCAGCTCGAGTGCTGCGACGAAGCGCCGTTCTACACCCTCGGCCCGCTCACTACCGACATCGCCCCGGGTTACGACCACATCACCTCCGGCATCGGTGCGGCGATGATTGGCTGGTTCGGGTGCGCCATGCTTTGCTACGTGACACCCAAGGAACACCTGGGCCTGCCGAACAAGGACGATGTGAAAACCGGCATCATTACCTACAAGATCGCCGCCCATGCGGCAGACCTTGCCAAGGGGCATCCAGGGGCGCAGATCCGCGATAACGCGTTGTCCAAGGCGCGGTTCGAGTTCCGCTGGGAAGACCAGTTCAATCTTGGCCTGGATCCGGACACTGCCCGTTCGTTCCATGACGAGACGTTGCCCAAGGACTCGGCCAAGGTTGCACACTTCTGCTCTATGTGCGGGCCGAAGTTCTGCTCGATGAAAATTACCCAGGAAGTGCGTGAGTACGCCGCCAATCAACGCATCGACGCCGTGGACGTGGCGGTCGAGGATGGCATGCGCGAGCAGGCCGAGCGGTTCCGCCAGGAAGGCAGCCAGTTGTACAAGAAGGTCTGATCGGGCCGGGCCGGCGCCTGCAAAACTGCAGGTGCTGGCGTGCCGGCGATAGCGCCTTGAAGAACAAAAACATCCTCCTGTCGAGACATTGCTCGTGAGTACACCCAGTCAGTTTTCCCCCGACCATCCGGTCACCAGCCAGCAGCGCGTCCTCAGCGGTCGCGACCTTTGCTCCCTGTGGTTCTCCCTCGGCATTGGCCTGATGGTCCTGCAGACCGGTGCCTTGCTCGGCCCGGGCCTGGGCCTGGCCAATGCGGTACTGGCGATCATCGTCGGTACCAGCGTCGGTGTGCTGCTGCTTGCGGCCGTCGGCGTCATCGGCAGTGACACCGGCCTGTCGTCCATGGCCGCCCTGCGTCGCAGCCTTGGCCGCGATGGTGCACGCCTGCCGGCGCTGCTCAACCTGTTGCAACTGATCGGCTGGGGTTCGTTCGAAATCATCGTCATGCGTGATGCCGCCAGCCTGCTGGGTGCGCGCGCTTTTGGCGAAGGCAGTGCGCTGACCAACCCTTTGCTCTGGACCCTGTGCTTTGGTGCCCTGGCAACGGCATTGGCGGTCAGCGGGCCGCTGACGTTCGTGCGCAAAATCCTGCGTAAATGGGGTATCTGGTTATTGCTGGGTGCCTGCCTGTGGCTGACCTGGAACCTGTTTGCCAAGGCCGATCTTGCTGCCCTGTGGGCGCGTGCCGGTGACGGCTCGATGTCGTTGGCCGTGGGGATCGATATTGCGATTGCCATGCCGTTGTCGTGGCTGCCGCTGATTGCCGACTATTCGCGGTTCAGCCGTCATGCCAGCCGGGTATTCGTCGGTACGGCGCTGGGCTATTTCGTTGGCAACGTGTGGATGATGAGCCTGGGTGTGGCTTATACCCTGGCCTTTGCGCCGGCTGGTGAGGTCAATACCTTGCTGCTGGCATTGGCTGGTGCCGGTCTTGGCATTCCGTTGTTGTTAATCTTGCTCGACGAATCGGAAAAGGCATTTGCCGATATCCATTCGGCAGCGGTTTCCACCGGGCTTTTAGTGCGCCTGAAAGTCGAGCACCTGGCCTTGGTCATTGGTGTGCTGTGCACCTTGATCGCCTGTTTCGCACCGTTGGCCCAGTACCAGAATTTCCTGCTGCTGATCGGCTCGGTGTTCGCACCGCTGTTCGGCGTGGTGCTGGTTGACCACTTCGTCGTGCGTCGCCGTCGCAGCGACACCAGCCCGATCCACAGCCTGCACTGGCGCGCGCTGGTGGCCTGGGCCTGCGGGGTGGCCACTTACCACCTGCTGGCCCATTATGCCGCCGATCTCGGTTCGACCCTGCCGGCATTGCTACTGGCAGGATGCGTGTACTGGGCGGCAGCGCCGTCTGTCAGCCGCGGCCGGGAAACAACTCCGGCTTGATCACACCGTTCAGGCGCGGGTAGGGGATCTTCAGTTCGATGTGGCCCATGGAGTAAGGGGCGATGGCATACACTTCGTATTTGAGGATCACCGCGCCATAGGTCAGGGCAATGTGCGGGGTCTGGCGGAACGGCCAGGTTTTGACGAACTCGGCGTCCTTGTCCATGCCGGTGCTGATCAGCCAGCCCTTGTGGGCCTCTTCGGCGGTCTTCCAGAAGGTCGCCTCCTGGCCCGGCACCAACATGTCCTGCAGCGTCAGTACCTTGTCCTGCTGGCGCGAGTAGTTGATGAAACCGCGACCGGGCATGCCGTGGGCGCCACCGGTGTCCAGGTAGCTGGATAACTCGATGATCACCAGTCCGTCATGCTGCTCGCGTACCTTTGCTTGCAGGTAGCTGCTGTTGCGCGGTTGCGCCGAGGCCATGAACTGGTCTTCGTAGGCCTTGAGCGAACCAGGCAGTGGTGTGCGCTCATTATCCTGGGTCATTTGCAGCAGACGTTTCTCGACGATCGTGTCCAGTTTCGGGTTGGCCGGGAAGTGGATGGTGTCGATATTGACCAGCGGGCAATCAGCCGTATTGCATCCGGGCTTGATGTGCTCCCAACGATCGCGCTTGACCTCCAGTGGCGTGCGCATGTTGGGCTGGAACAGGCTTTGACAGGCGCCCAGGGCCAGGGCCAGCACGGCCACGGTAGTCAGTTTCACAAGCGTCATGATGATCCTTGTAAGGCTAAGGTAATCGGGCTTGGACCGTCGGCAAGGCCTTCAGTTCGCCACTAAGCTGAATATCAGCAGGCTGCCTATCCTCGCAGCCCGGCCGGCAACTTTAAAGGGGTGAAACACGGCGGTACGCAGGTTAGGATGGCGCGATGCGCAACACGAGGTAATGAGGATTCCCATGTCAGACACGCTGAACACTGTGCCCAAGGACGTCGAAATCGTCGAACGGGTGAACTGCTTCAAGGGCTTTTACCAGCTCGACAGGGTGCGCTTGCGCCATGAACTGTTCGCCGGTGGCATGGGCCGTGAAATCAGTCGCGAACTGTTCGTGCGCCACGATGCCGTGTGCGTGCTGCCCTATGACCCGCAACGCGACGAAGTGGTGCTGATCGAGCAGTTTCGCGTCGGCGCCTTGGGCAAGGTCGACAACCCCTGGCTGATCGAGCTGGTCGCCGGTCTGATCGACAAGGACGAACAGCCGGAAGAAGTTGCACACCGTGAAGCCGTGGAGGAAGCTGGGCTTACGTTCAGTGCGCTGTGGCCCATGACCCGGTACTTCCCGTCACCTGGCGGCAGCGATGAACTGGTGCACCTCTACCTGGGGCGTTGCAGCAGCATCGGGGCGGGCGGCCTGCATGGTCTGGAGGAAGAGGGCGAGGACATTCGCGTCAAGGTCTGGGCGTTCGAGGATGCGCTGCAGGCCGTGCGCGACGGCGTTATTGCCAATGCGGCAACCATTATTGCCTTGCAGTGGTTGGCCTTGAACCGGGATGAAGTCAGGGGGCTATGGTCGTGAATCTGTTGCGCGAACGCTACCGGGTTGATCTGGTCGGGTTGCAGGCAGCCTGCGAGGCGAACTACGCGCGTTTGATGCGCCTGTTGCCCGACATGCGCAGCACCATGAGTTCGCGTCGCATCGGCATGACCCAGGGTGACCAGATGCTCGGCGTGCTGGTGCTTGATGTGGTGCTCGCCTGTCCTTACACCACCACCTTGCGTGTGCGCCAGGAACACAGCCTGCCCTGGTTGCCGGTGCCGCAGCTGGAAGTGCAGGTCTATCACGATGCGCGCATGGCCGAGGTGGTCAGTGCCGAGCACGCCCGGCGGTTTCGCAGCATCTACCCGTACCCGAACGCCGCCATGCACCAGCCTGACGAGAAAGCCCAGCTCAACCTGTTCCTGGGCGAATGGCTCAGCCATTGCCTGGCCTGTGGCCACGAACTGGCGGCAGTTCGCTGAAATGTGATGCCAGTCGTTTTCGAGTATTTGCTCCAACACCACTAGCCGCCATAATCGTGCTGAATCCGTACAAGGAGTCGGCCCTTGCCGCAACAATCGATCACTCCCGCTGATGCTCCGGTGCACCTGGTGCAACTGACCGACAGCCACCTGTTTGCCGACCCGCAAGGCACACTGCTCGGCATGAACACCCGTGACAGTCTGCAACGGGTCATTGACAAGGTGGTCGAGGAACAGCCGCGCATTGACCTGTTGCTGGCCACTGGAGACTTGTCTCAGGACGGCACCGAGCATTCCTACCGCAGCTTTCGTGACCTCACTGCACGTTTGGGGGCGCCGGCCCGCTGGCTGGCCGGCAACCACGACGAGCCGCTGCCGATGGAGCAGGTGGCGCAGGGCAGCGGGCTGCTCGATCCGCAGGTCGATATCGGCAACTGGCGCATCCTGATGCTCAATTCTGCCGTGCCGGGCGCCGTGCCCGGGGTGTTGGACGACCGGCAGCTCGAACTGCTCACGCGCTCACTCGACGAAGCGCCGGAGCGTCATCACCTGATTTGCTTCCACCACCAGCCTGTTGCCATCGGCTGCGCCTGGATGGCGCCGATCGGCCTGCGCAACGCCGACGTGCTGTTTGACCGGCTCAAGGGTTATCCACAGGTACGGGCGTTGCTGTGGGGGCACATTCACCAGGAATGGGACCAGGTGCGCGATGGCGTGCGCTTGCTGGCTTCGCCCTCCACCTGCATCCAGTTCGAGCCGCGCAGCGAGGATTTCAAGGTAGGCGAACAGGCCCCTGGCTATCGCTGGCTGCGTTTGCATACGGACGGCGCGATCGAGACCGGCGTCTCACGGGTAACCGGCTTCGAATTCACCGTTGATTACGCCGGTGATGGCTATTAAGTGTTGCTGAATGGGTGAAACCGCTCCATCTGTCGGCGAACAGGCTAAAATGCGCACTTTTCTACGTGGCAGCGCCGGGTAACCCAGGCGCAGGGGGGCGGTATGTCAGGGTCGATTCTCTATATTCACGGGTTCAATAGCGCGCCGTCATCCACCAAGGCCTGCCAGCTGGTCGCGGTGATGCAGCAGATCGGCCTGGCCGAGCGTTTGCGGGTACCGGCCCTGCACCACCACCCGCGCCAGGCCATGACCCAGCTCGAAGCGGCCATCGCCGAGCTCGAATCGCCATTACTGGTCGGCAGCTCGCTCGGCGGCTACTATGCCACCCACCTGGCCGAGCGCCACGGACTCAAGGCGCTGCTGATCAACCCGGCGGTCAACCCGCACCGCATGTTCGATGGTTACCTGGGTACCCAGCAGAACCACTACACCGGTGAAACCTGGGAACTGACCCTGGACCATGTCAACGCCCTGGCCGAACTTGAGGTGGCGCCGCCGCAAGATGGCGAGCGCTATCAAGTCTGGCTGCAAACCGCCGATGAGACCCTGGACTACCGCCAGGCCGAGCAGTTCTACCGGACCTGCGCCTTGCGCATCCAGGCCGGAGGCGATCACAGCTTCCAGGGCTTCGCCGAACGCCTGCCCGCCCTGCTGAGCTTTGCCGGTATTGCCCCGCAGCAGTACCAATCGCTCGATTTTTCTGTATTTTGATGACTTATTTTTACCCACGACTGACGACGAGAACCCATGGCCATTCCCAGCGCTAGTGCCTATAACGCAGACGCCATCGAAGTCCTCTCGGGCCTTGACCCGGTGCGCAAGCGCCCGGGCATGTACACCGACACCAGCCGGCCGAACCACCTCGCCCAGGAAGTCATCGACAACAGTGTCGACGAAGCCTTGGCCGGGCATGCCAAGTCGGTCCAGGTAATCCTGCATGCCGACCACTCGCTGGAGGTTTCCGATGACGGACGCGGCATGCCGGTGGATATCCACCCCGAAGAGGGCGTATCCGGGGTCGAACTGATTCTGACCAAGCTGCACGCCGGCGGTAAGTTCTCCAACAAGAACTACCAGTTCTCCGGTGGTCTGCACGGGGTTGGCATTTCCGTGGTAAACGCCTTGTCCAGCCAGGTGCGGGTCAAGGTCAAGCGCGACGGCAACGAGTACCAGATGACCTTCGCCGACGGCTACAAGGCCAGTGAGCTGGAAGTGGTCGGTACGGTCGGCAAGCGCAACACCGGCACCAGCGTGTATTTCGCGCCGGATCCGAAGTATTTTGATTCGCCGAAATTCTCCATCAGCCGCCTCAAGCACGTGCTCAAGGCCAAGGCCGTACTGTGCCCAGGGCTGCTGGTCAGCTTCGAAGACAAGGCCAGCGGTGAGAAGGTCGAATGGCATTACGAAGACGGCCTGCGCTCTTACCTGGTCGATTCGGTCAGTGATTACCTGCGCCTGCCCGACGAGCCGTTCTGCGGCAGCCTGGCCGGTAACAAGGAGGCCGTCGACTGGGCTTTGCTGTGGTTGCCTGAAGGCGGCGACAGTGTTCAGGAAAGCTACGTCAACCTGATCCCTACGGCCCAGGGCGGCACGCACGTCAACGGTCTGCGTCAGGGCCTGCTCGACGCCATGCGTGAGTTCTGCGAGTTCCGCAACCTGCTGCCGCGTGGTGTCAAGCTGGCGCCAGAGGACGTCTGGGAGCGCATTACCTTTGTGCTCTCGATGAAAATGCAGGAGCCACAGTTCTCCGGGCAGACCAAAGAGCGCCTGTCGTCGCGTGAGGCGGCGGCCTTTGTCTCCGGGGTGGTCAAGGACGCCTTCAGCCTGTGGCTGAACGCCCATCCGGAACTGGGCATGCAGCTTGCGGAACTGGCCATCAGCAACGCCGGGCGTCGCCTCAAGGCCAGCAAGAAGGTCGAGCGCAAGCGCGTCACCCAGGGCCCGGCACTGCCGGGCAAACTGGCCGACTGTGCCGGCCAGGACCCGATGCGTGCCGAACTGTTTCTGGTCGAGGGTGACTCCGCCGGTGGTTCCGCCAAGCAAGCGCGTGACAAGGAATTCCAGGCGATCCTGCCGTTGCGCGGCAAGATCCTAAATACCTGGGAAGTGGATGGCGGTGAAGTCCTGGCCAGCCAGGAAGTGCACAACATTGCCGTGGCGATCGGCGTCGATCCGGGCGCGGCCGACATGAGCCAGTTGCGGTACGGCAAGATCTGCATCCTTGCCGACGCCGACTCCGACGGCCTGCACATCGCGACCTTGCTGTGTGCCCTGTTCGTCCAGCACTTCAGGCCGCTGGTCGAGGCCGGCCATGTGTATGTGGCCATGCCGCCGCTTTACCGTATCGACCTGGGCAAAGAGATCTACTACGCCCTGGACGAGGCCGAGCGTGATGGCATTCTTGATCGGCTGGTTGCCGAGAAAAAGCGTGGCAAGCCTCAGGTCACGCGATTCAAGGGGCTGGGTGAAATGAACCCGCCACAGCTGCGCGAAACCACCATGGACCCGAACACCCGTCGCCTGGTGCAACTGACCCTGGACGACCTGGAGGGTACCCGCGAAATCATGGACATGCTGCTGGCCAAGAAGCGTGCCCCGGACCGCAAGAACTGGCTGGAGTCCAAAGGTAACCTGGCTGAGGTACTGGTTTGATTCGTTCGCTGTTGGCCACACTGCTGAGTGTGCTTGCCCTGACAGCGCAAGCAGCGCCGTGGCCAGAGCTGAAGCTGGTCGCCGAGCACCCGGTCGAAGGCATGCGCGGTGGCAATCTGTCTGGCCTGGCGCTGTGCAAGGGCGAGCTGTGGACGGTGTCTGACCGCGATGACGATCAGCTCTACCGGCTCGATACCCGGGCGCTGGTTTGGCAAGCCGAAGCGGTGCCGATGGTACTGCCGCCGGTGCCGGAAAGCGGTTTGCCCTGGGGCATACGTTCGCGTACCTGGGCTGCAGGCAAGGTGCGCGGCGGCGACCTCGACTTCGAAGGCATCAGTTGCGATGCCGCCGGCAACCGCTACGTCGTCAGCGAAGCGCATGCCGCCGTCCTGCAGGTGCCGGTCGAAGGTGAGCCGAACTGGCTGAAAATCGACCCGAGCATGGTTCGTCAGGCACGCGCCAGCGGCATGCTGCTGCACTTCAATGCCTTGTTTGAAGGCCTGGCGGTGAGTCCGGCGGGTGATCGCCTCTGGCTGGCGGCCGAGCGTGAGCGCCGCGGCCTGTTGTTGATCAACCGTCAGCAAACAGTATGGAACTGCGGTAACGGCTGCGTGCTGCTCAGCGAAGCCGGGGTCGAAATGCAGCCCGCGCAGATGCTTGAGCCGCAAGCATTGCCAAGGGATTTTGCCGACCTTGCACTGTTTAACGACAAACTGTTTACCCTCGAGCGCAACGCCCACCGGATTTGTCGCCGCGATGCGGCGAACGCCGAGATCGAGCGCTGCTGGTCGTTTGCAGCGGATGCCCTGACGGAGCCGCGCCGCTATGCCCAACCCTTTGGCCTGGCCGAAGCATTGGTGATCGATGCCAAGGGGGCCTGGATTGGTGTGGACAACAATGGCGCGACCCGCCAGGACGGCGAGTCGCGGCCGATTGTCTGGCGCTTTGCCGCGCCTGAAGGTGGCTGGAGTGCCAAATCTTGAGTCAGCCACCAGGCAAGCGTGCTGGCAGAGTGCTACTGGTCCTGGCCTGGGCGGCCGGGTTGTTCCTGGCCACACGCTTTTTTGGTGATTGGGAGCAGCGCCAGGCCAACCCCAACGCGCAGGTCAGTTCGCAACATGGCGACGGCTTTATTGAGGTGCAGCTGGTCAGTAACGGTCAGGGGCATTTCGTCGCCGACGGCCAGATGAACGGCCGCCCCGTGCATTTTTTGCTGGATACCGGCGCCACCGATGTAGCGATTCCCGTCGATCTCGCCGAAAAGCTACGCCTTGAACGTGGCGCGCCGGTGATGTTGAGTACCGCCAACGGCCGGACCCAAGGCTACCGCACGCAGCTGGAAACCCTGCAGCTGGGCGATATCCTGCTGCGTAATGTGCGTGCCCTGGTGGTGCCAGGCCTGGACGGCGAGCAGGTATTACTGGGCATGAGTGCCCTGAAACAACTCGAATTTACCCAGCGTGGTGGCACCTTGCTGCTGCGCCAGAACCTGAAATGATGAGGCCCGCATGAGCGACTCCCTTGATCTCAGCCTTGATGGCGTAGAGCGCCGGTCACTGGCTGACTTCACCGAACAGGCCTACCTCAACTACTCCATGTACGTGATCATGGACCGTGCCTTGCCGCACATCGGTGACGGCCTGAAGCCCGTGCAGCGGCGCATTGTCTATGCCATGAGCGAGCTGGGCCTGGACGCTGACTCCAAGCACAAGAAATCGGCGCGTACTGTGGGTGACGTACTCGGCAAGTTCCACCCTCACGGTGACTCGGCCTGCTATGAAGCCATGGTGCTCATGGCGCAGCCGTTCAGCTACCGCTACACCCTGGTCGATGGTCAGGGTAACTGGGGTGCGCCGGACGATCCGAAGTCGTTCGCGGCCATGCGTTATACCGAAGCCCGCCTGTCGCGTTATTCCGAAGTTCTGCTCAGCGAGCTGGGGCAGGGGACAGCCGACTGGGTGCCGAACTTCGACGGCACCCTGGACGAACCTGCGGTGCTGCCGGCGCGTCTGCCAAACATCCTGCTCAATGGCACCACCGGCATCGCCGTGGGCATGGCCACCGACGTACCCCCGCACAACCTGCGCGAAGTTGCCAGCGCCTGCGTACGTCTGCTGGATGAACCCAAGGCCACAGTGGAACAGCTGTGTGAGCATATCCAGGGCCCGGACTACCCGACGGAAGCCGAGATCATCACGCCGCGCTCGGAGCTGCTGAAGATCTACGAAAGCGGCCGTGGTTCGGTGCGCATGCGTGCGGTCTACCGTATTGAAGATGGCGACATCGTGGTAACCGCGCTGCCGCATCAGGTCTCCGGGGCCAAGGTGCTGGAGCAGATCGCCGCACAGATGCAGGCTAAGAAGCTGCCGATGGTGGCTGATTTGCGCGACGAATCGGACCACGAGAACCCGTGCCGTATCGTGATTATTGCGCGCTCCAACCGGGTCGACCTCGACGAGCTGATGCAGCATCTGTTTGCCACCACCGATCTGGAGTCCAGCTACCGGGTCAACGTCAACATCATCGGCCTGGATGGCCGTCCACAGTTGAAAAACCTGCGGGCGCTGTTGCTGGAATGGCTGGAGTTTCGCGTGCAGACCGTGCGCCGACGCCTTCAGCATCGCCTGGACAAGGTCGAGCGCCGCCTGCACTTGCTCGAAGGCTTGCTGGTTGCCTTCCTCAATCTGGATGAAGTGATCCACATCATCCGCACCGAGGACCAACCCAAGGCGGCGCTGATTGCCCGTTTTGACCTGACCGAGACCCAGGCCGAGTACATCCTTGAAACCCGTCTGCGCCAGTTGGCGCGACTGGAAGAGATGAAAATCCGCAACGAACAGGATGAACTGGCCAAGGAACAAGCCAAGCTGGTCGCCCTGCTGGGCAGCGAAAGCAAACTGCGCAAGCTGGTGCGTGCCGAGCTGATCAAAGATGCCGAAACCTACGGCGACGACCGTCGTTCGCCGATCATCGAGCGTGCCGAGGCCAAAGCGCTGTCGGAAAATGAGCTGATGCCGACCGAGCCGGTCACCGTCGTGCTCTCGGAAAAAGGCTGGGTGCGCTGCGCCAAGGGGCATGACATTGACGCTACCGGCCTTTCCTATAAAGCCGGTGATGGGTTCAAGACCGCCGCGGCAGGGCGCTCCAACCAGTTTGCCGTGTTCATTGACTCTACCGGTCGTAGCTATTCGGTTGCAGCGCATACCCTGCCTTCAGCCCGAGGGCAGGGCGAACCGTTGACCGGGCGTCTGACACCGCCACCGGGCGCCGGCTTCGAATGCGTGCTGCTGCCTGAAGACGATGCGCTGTATGTGATTGCCTCGGATGCCGGCTATGGCTTTGTGGTCAAGGGCGAAGACCTGCAGGCCAAGAACAAGGCCGGCAAGGCTTTGCTCAGCCTGCCCAACGGCGCCAAGGTCATTGCCCCGCGCGCCGTGGCCGACCGCGAGCAGAACTGGCTGGCTGCCGTCACCACCGAAGGGCGGCTGTTGATCTTCAAGGTCAGCGACCTGCCGCAGCTGGGTAAAGGCAAGGGCAACAAGATCATCGGCATCCCGGGCGACCGGGTGGCCAGTCGTGAAGAATTTGTCACCGATCTAGCCGTCATTCCTGATGGTGCGACGCTTGTGCTGCAAGCTGGTAAGCGTACCCTATCGTTGAAGGCGGATGATCTGGAGCATTACAAAGGCGAGCGTGGTCGGCGCGGTAACAAACTGCCGCGTGGCTTCCAGCGCGTCGATGCGTTGCTGGTGGAAATTCCCGGTTAACCGCAGTGATGGCCTCGAATGGTTAATAAAGCTGCCGTTCGAGGCTGAAACACTGGAGTCGTGCCGCTATTTCGCGGATGATAGGGCCCTTGCGGTGCCAGCGTAGCTGCGTGCCCGAATGAATCTATATACGTATCATTGCGGTTTGCCTTGTGGCGACCGCCTGGATGGGATGATGAAATTTCTGCGCCTTCCGTTTGTGTTGCTGATGAGTGGCATACTCGGGCTGGCCGGTTGCAGCATGCACCAGCCGGTTTCCCTGTACCAGCTCGACAGCGGTGAGCCTGGCCAACCCAAGCAAAGCTCGGGAATGGCCGTTGTACTCGGCCCGGTATCGGTTGCCGACTACTTGCAGCGCGAGACCCTGCTTCAGCGCCAGTCCGACGGCAGCCTGACGGCGGCGACCGATGGGCGCTGGGCGGGCAGTCTGTCAGCCGATATCGATCAACTGCTGGTGCGTCAGCTGGCGTGGCGCCTGGACAGCCAGCGCGTCGTCCTGGCACCGGCCACTACCGGTTTCACGCCGGATGTACAGGTATTGCTGTCCATCACCCGGCTTGACTCCGGAACTAACCAGCCGGCCATTCTGGACGCCCAGTGGCGCCTGCTGGACCGCCGTGGCCAGGTTCGTGACAACCGTATCGTGCACCTGGAACAACAGCACCAGGGCAGCGAAGCGGCCCAGGTTCAGGCCCAGGGCCAGTTGTTGCAGAAGCTCGCCGAGCAGTTGAGCATCGCCCTCAAGCCCTTGGCCAACCAGCCGCCTATTGCTGAGGAAGCGCCGAAGAAGGCTGCGCCGGTACAGGTTCGCAAAGAGCCGGAGAAGCCAAAGATTCCATTGGCGACGCCAATTCGTACTGATCTGGAAGTGTTCCGCTTCTAATGTAAGTACCCACAAAAAAGCCCGCAGCGATGCGGGCTTTTTTGTGGGCTGCGTACACCTACATCAGGGTCAGACACTGTAAACCTGTAGGCCATCGACGTAGGAGCCAGGCTTGCCGGCGAATCAGGCGCCGCGGTGCCCCTGATGCACCGCGTCATCGCTTTTCGCGGGCAAGCCACGCTCCTGCAGGTTAATCGTAAGAGCTCAACCCTTGACCCGACGCTCGTGCATGCGTGCCAGCTGGCGCTCCAGCATCGACGGGTAGGGTTCCATCAGGCGTTCTACGCAGCACGCACCCTCGGGGCTGGCAATCGGGCGAATGCGAGCCCGCTGACGAATCAGGGCATCGTCGCTGATCTTGCGCTCCACCAGCAGCAGATTGCGGCTGTGTTGCGACAGCGCCAGGGCGTCCTGGGCTTTCTCGGTCAGCAGCAGGTCGATCTGGCTCATGCCGTCCAGGCCCTCGCCCAGCACCAGGCCCAGTTGCAGCTGCAAGGTAATGCCGCTGTCTGCCACTTCAATCTGCAGGGCATGACCCAGCGCGCGCAGCAGCTCACCACAGCAAATGGCGTTGGTGAGGTAGTCTTCGCCGCTGTCCTGGCTATGGAACAGCATCAGCGTACTGCCGTCGTTAAGCGTATGCACTTCACTTTCATACAACGAAGCGGCTTGATCGAGACAGTCGCGATAGCGTTCCAGCAGTTCCGTCAGACGGGTGCGGGGCAGGCGCCGCAGTTGTTCCTGGGAGCCCAGTTGCACGGCCAGTACCGCACTGGCTTGCGGTTCGCGATTGACCGGCGCTGGTGCAGGGCGCGGGGCGCTGTCGGCTTCGTCGTCCATCAGGTCGGCAAAGGCGTCATCGTGCTCGTCATCTGCAGTAACCGGTTTGCTGACCTTGGGTACGGCGGGGGCTTCGTCAAAACTCGGGTCGCGCAGATTGCGCACTTCGAATTCAGGCTCGTCTTCGTCGTCTTCGTCTTCCAGCGCTTCGGGCTCCGGCTCCCGCGGTGGCGGGGCGAAACGTGTGTGCAGCTGACGCGCCAGGTCACCGATCTCATCCTGGCGCTCGGTGGCCGGGGTGAACTCGTTGATGTCGCGCAGCCACACCCGCAGTTGCAGCAGCGGGGTGGAGATGAAGCGCCCCAGGCGCAGGCTCATGGCCAAGGCCAGTGCCAGCAGGATGCCGGCGAGGATGCCCATGCTCTGCAGGCTGATGGTCAGCGGCTGCTGGAACTGGCTCATGTCGAGGCTGATGCGCAGCTGCCCGGCGGTCACGTCCTGAAAGGTGATTTTGGTCTGATACAGGCCTTCGGCCTCACCCAGCAGGCCGTTTTTCGGACGCTGGCCTGCTTCGGCGAGAATCCGGTTATCGACGCTGTAGATGGCCGCATGGGCAACCAGCGGGTTCTTCACCAGGTTGCCCAGCAGTACGTTGAGGCTGAGGATGTCGTTGGACACCAGCAGCTCGGTGGCTGAGGTCGCCGTCTGCGTGGTCAGGCTCTGGCCCAGGGCATCGGCCTGTTCATGCATGGCCTGCTTGAACTGCAAGCCCATCACGCAGGCGTAGATCACCAGTGCCAGTGCAACCAGCAGCACGTTGTGGCAGGCGATCCGCAGCGCAAGCGGCACACGACGATGGCGCAGAGCACGAAAAATCAGCAGGAAGAAGTTATCGGTTTTAACGGGCGTGGGCCGGTTCACAGAGCGCGGCTCTTTATGTCGGAGAAGTTGCTGCGCAGTATAGCGAGCGCTCAAGGACCGGCAAAGTATCGGCTGCGCCCGATGGTCAGCGAAAATCGGTAGAATGGGCTTTTTTTCTACGAGTCGGAGCCCGTCTTGCGCGAAATCGTTCTGATTAACATCACTGGTGAAGACCGTCCGGGTCTTACTGCGGCCATCACCGGCGTTCTGGCCCAGGGTGGTGTGAACATCCTCGACATCGGTCAGGCCGTGATTCACGACACCCTGTCCTTTGGCATCCTGGTGGAAATCCCGGATACCGAGAAAGCTTCATCGGTGCTCAAGAATATTCTGTTTGCGGGCTATGAACTCGATCAGCAGGTGCGATTCACCCCGGTTTCCGAAGCCGACTACCAGAACTGGGTCGAAGGTCAGGGCAAGGCCCGCCACATCGTCACCCTGCTGACGCGCAAGGTCACTGCCGAGCAACTGCAGCGGGTCAGCTCGATCACCGCGCAGTATGGCCTGAACATCGACCATATCGATCGCCTGTCCGGGCGTGTGGCGCTGGATACACCGGCCGAGCAGGGCAAAGGCTGCATCGAATTCTCCGTGCGTGGTGAGCCTGCCGATCCCCAGGCCTTGCGTGCCGAGTTCCTCAGTGTGGCGCAGGAACTGAACGTCGATATCGCCTTCCAGCAGGATTCGCTGTTCCGCCGCAATCGTCGCCTGGCGGTCTTCGATATGGACTCGACCCTCATCGAGGCCGAGGTGATCGACGAACTGGCCAAGGCTGCCGGCGTCGGTGAGCAGGTTTCGGAAATTACCGAGCGGGCCATGCGTGGCGAACTGGATTTTCGCGCCAGCTTCAAGGAGCGCCTGGCCTTGCTCAAGGGCCTGGACGTCAATGTGCTGGATGAAATCGGTGCCTCGCTGCGCCTGACCGAAGGTGCCGAGACCCTGTTCGCCGAGCTCAAGCGCCTTGGCTACAAGACCGCAATCTTGTCTGGCGGCTTCACCTACTTCGCCAAGCAACTGCAAGCCAAGCTGGGCATCGACTATGTCTTTGCCAACGAGCTGGAAGTGGTCGACGGCAAAGTCACCGGTGTTGCCGTCGAGCCGATCGTCGATGCCCAGCGCAAGGCCGACCTGCTCGGTGAGCTGGCGCGCAAGGAAGGTTTGCAGATGGAGCAGACCATTGCCGTGGGCGATGGTGCCAATGACCTGCCGATGCTGGCCATCGCCGGCCTGGGTGTCGCCTTCCGTGCCAAGCCGCTGGTCAAGCAGTCGGCCAAACAGGCCATTTCGACCCTGGGTCTGGATGGTGTGCTGTACTTGCTGGGCTTCCGTGATCGCGACGGCCGTAGCTGATTGGCACCCAAACAAAAACGCCGCCCTGACAGGCGGCGTTTTTGTTTATGGCGTTGCAATTCAGGCGTTGGCAGGCTGCGCCAGGCGTTGACCCATGCTGACGCTCGAGCCGGCGCCGAGTTCTTCGGCCCATTTGACCTGGTCGGGCCCGAACAGCACGACGGCGGTCGAACCCAGCTTGAAGCGGCCCAGTTCTGCACCTTTTTCCAGGTGGATAGGCGCGCGGCTGGCTTCATCGTAACGGAAAGTCTTGAGTTCACGTTTGGGTGGCGTTACCAGCCCGGCCCAGACCGTTTCGATCGAGGCGACGATCATCGCGCCGACCAGCACAACGGCCATTGGCCCGCGTTCGGTGTCGAAAATGCACACGACGCGTTCGTTACGGGCAAAAAGCTCCGGTACGTTTTCGGCGGTGGTCTGGTTGACCGAGAACAGGCGACCCGGCACGTAGATCATCTCGCGCAGCGTACCTGCCAGGGGCATGTGCACGCGGTGGTAGTCCTTGGGCGACAGGTAGATAGTGGCAAACTCACCACCCATGAACGGCGCCGCGTTGGCCGGATCACCTCCCAGCAGTTCCAGGGCGCTGAAGCTGTGGCCCTTGGCCTGGAAGATACGCCCGTGTTCAATCGGGCCCAGCTGGCTGACCGCACCATCGGCCGGGCAGAGGATCGCCCCCGGGGTTTCGTCGAGCGGGCGGGCGCCGGGCTTCAAGGCACGGGTGAAGAAAGCGTTGAAGTGCTCGTAAGCGCTGAGGTCTTCGACCAGGGCCTGGGACATATCGACCTGGTAGCGCTTGGCGAACCAGCTGGTGAAGGCATTCTTGAACCAGCGTACGCGGCATTCGGCGACACAGCCGGCCAGGCGCGACAGCAGGTGGTGAGGCAGCAGGTACTGACTGATGATGAACAAGCGGGATTTCATTGAGTTTCCTTGATTCTTCAAATTTCTACAGGCGTGTCCGGGTGGTTGCCCCATTCGCCCCAGGAGCCGGCGTAGGCCTTCACCCGCGGGTAACCCAGGGCCTTGGCTACCAGGTAGGTAAAGCCTGAACGGTGGTGGGTCTGGCAGTGAGTGACCACTTCCTTGTCTTTGCTGATGCCCAGTTGTTCGAGGATCTCGGGCATGTCTTTGCGGATGCGCTGCTGATTGTTCAGGTCCATGCCGGCGGTCCATTCGAAGTTGACCGCACCAGGAATGTGCCCGCCCTTGGCGGCCAGCACTTTTTCGCCACGGTACTCGGCCGGGCTGCGGGCGTCCCAGATAGCCAGGTCGTCGGCGCCGAGGCGGCTTTGCAGGTATTCGCGCGTGGCCGTTGGCCCTTCGTGCAGGACCAGATTGACCGTACCGGTAGCCGCGGGCGGGACGTCGGTGCTGAGGTTGCTCGCCGGCCAGGCATGGGCGCCGCCGTTGAGGTAGTGATAACGGCTGTGGCCGATCACATCCAGCAGCCAGATGAAGCGGCCAGCCCAGCCGCCGCCTTCGTCGTCATAGACCACGTAGACCGCATCGGGATTGTGCCCGAGCTCGGCAAACAGTTTTTCCAGTTCGGCTTTGGCCGGCAGCAGCCCGGGGGCCGGTGGCTGGCCCAATTGGGTGCGCTTCGGATCGACAAAGCGTGCACCTGGCACATGCCCGCTGGCATAGCGGTTGGCGCTGGTCAGGTCTACCAGGATCAACTCTGGCACATCCAGCCGTGCTTGCAGGTCAGCCGGCTCGATTACCAGGGGCAAGCCAGAAAAGTCAGTCATCCAGAGTCTCCAGATCGGGGCAGAGGCGGCGATTGTAGCGCAAGGTTCAGGCGCTGCGGTTGCTGAAGGCGGTCAGTGCGCGTTCGATGCATTGCGCGGTTTTGCCAAAGGCCTGCACGCTGACGTCGGCCAGTGGTTTACCGCCCTGGTCAGCAATCAACAGCATGACCACGCGACCATTGCTCGAGAGCGAGCGTAACAACACATGTTCACTGCGAAACAGCGTGCGTAAGCCGGCAGGCAACAGCGCGGAGAACTGTGCATGGTTTTCCGGGGTCAGTCGCAGTTGTGCAGACTTGCTCAACAAGCGCTGAAGCAGGCTGTTTTGCTCAATAGGCAGCACAAGCCCGGCGGCCTCTGCCGGCACCCCGGCCAGCTGATGCACCCGCAGCTGGCTTTGAGTCTTGTCGGTCATCAACAGCATCACCCGCTGCATCCCGCAGGCAACCAGTGCGTCTTTGGCCTGACTGGTCAGGTGAATAGCATTACTGAACGGGCTGGGCTCGACCAACAGCTCGGCGCAGCGCGCACGCCAGGTATTCAAGGCCTGGGCCGAGGGCGGCGGCGGGGGGAGCAGCCCGGGGTGCAAGCGCTGCTGATGCCAGGGCCAGAGCAGAGCCTGGGCCGGGTGGAACAGGTCGCGCGCTGCATGGTGTCGGGCGCTGGTGGCCGCTTGTTGGTGCACCAACTGCTGCACATCGTCCAGGGGGGCTTGCAGGTACAGGCTGGTGAGCAACTGCCAGCGTCGCACATGCGCGGTGGTCCAGCCGACCTGCGCTGCCAGTGCCAGGCCGTTGGCCAGTAATACGGTATTGGCCGGCTGGTTGAACCAGCGGCGCAACTCCGGGCGTTCATCCAGGCGCTGTTGCTGGCGCAGGCTGTTTTGCTCGCGGGCAATGTGCAGTGCCTGAGCGAGCAGGCGGCGCTCGTCCTGCAGCAGGTGATAACCGCGGGTGACCCACTCCGGCAGGCGCCAGTGCTCGGCCATGGCCTTGCACAGACTCAGCACGCGCACACCGAACAGTTCGCGTTCGACCTGCTGTGCCGACTCACCCTTGTGCACGACCCGCAGCTCCCAGTCTTCGAGCAGTTTGGGGTGTGTCAGGGCCAGGGGCCACAGCGGTGACAGAAACAGCAGGCTACCCCAGTGAATCTCCTGCCAGAGCCGCGCCAGCCGGCTGGCGAACAGCCCGTTGGCTTGCTGGCTGGCATGCTGGCTGACCAGTTGCAACTGGCGCAGGGTGGCCGGAATCTCGGCCTCAGGCAGTGTCGGCAGACGTTCAAGCAATTCTGCCGTTCGTGCCAATCCCAGACGGTTCAGGGCAATTTCCAGGCTTTCGGCAGGCTCGCTGAGGGTGGTGTTGGTGTGATGGTTGGCCTCGCGGATCACGCTGAGCACCAGTGCCGGGCTGCCTTGCATCAGTTCGGCAATGTCGCGCAACGAACGGCGGCTATCACCAATGGCGGCCTTCACGCGTTCGTAACTGGCCAGCGGAACGGGCAGGCGAGCGCTATCGAGCAGCTTGACCCAGGCATCGAGTGTTTTCGGAGTTTTGTCTGGCACGATGGTTTCAATAGGCATGCTGGAGGGGCCGAACTGGCTTTTCGCCTTGACTGACTATAGTCTGGCGCAGTTCTGCCGATAAGTAGAAGAAGAGTTTTATTAACTTCCGCTCACGACCCTGACCACGACAGTAAGTGCTTTCTATCTATGGCTAAAATTATCGGCATCATCGTCGTATTCGCGAGTGTGCTCGGCGGATATGTTTTGTCCCACGGTAAAATTGCAGCACTGATCCAGCCCTTTGAGGTGCTGATTATCGGTGGTGCGGCCTTCGGTGCGTTCCTGCAGGCGAACCCTGGTTACATGACCATGCATGTAATCAAGAAGTCGCTGAAAATGTTTGGCACGCGCTTTACCCACACCTTCTATATCGAGGTGCTGGGGCTGGTCTACGAGATCCTCAACAAGAGCCGGCGCGAAGGCATGATGGCGATCGAAGCCGATATCGAAGACGCCGCTGCCAGCCCGATCTTTGCCAAATACCCCGCCGTGCTGGGCGATGAGCGCATGACCGCATTTATCTGTGACTACCTGCGCATCATGTCCACCGGCAACATGGCGCCGCATGAGCTCGAAGGGCTGTTCGACATGGAATTGCTGAGCATGAAAGAAGAGCTCGAGCACCCTTCCCATGCGGTCACCGGCATTGCCGACGGCATGCCAGGCTTCGGTATCGTCGCGGCGGTACTGGGTATCGTGGTGACCATGGCGTCGCTGGGCGATGGCGACCAGAAGTCCATCGGCTTGCATGTGGGTGCGGCGCTGGTCGGTACCTTCTTCGGTATTCTCGCGGCCTACGGCTTCTTCGGCCCGCTGGCCACAGCCCTGCGTCAGGACGCCAGGGAAGAACTCAACGTCTACGAAGCCATCAAGGCTTCGCTGGTGGCTTCGGCCTCCGGCATGCCGCCGTCGCTGGCTGTGGAATTTGGTCGCAAGGTGCTGTTCCCGGCCCACCGTCCAAGCTTTGCCGAGCTGGAACAAGCAGTTCGCGGACGCTAAGTCATGGAAAACAATCAGCCCATTATCGTCAAACGCGTCAAGCGCTTTGGCGACGGCCACCACGGTGGTGCCTGGAAGATCGCCTTCGCCGACTTTGCCACGGCGATGATGGCGTTCTTTCTGGTGCTGTGGCTGCTGTCGACGGCAACGCCTGAGCAGAAGATTGCCATTGCCGGTTACTTCAAAGACCCGATCGGCTTTTCCGAGAGCGGTACGCCCTACATCATTGACCTGGGCGGTTCGCCGCAGTTGGCGCCGGAAAAGACCATCAACCCGGAAGTAAAGTCCGAGCCGACGCCGGATACCAGCATCCAGCTGGATCAGGACAAGGTTGAAAGCATGGCCGAACAAGTCGAGCGCGAGCGCCTCGAACTGCTCCTGCAAGAGCTGCAGAACAAGGTCGAAGAAAACCCGCAATTGCAGAAGTTCAAGGACCAGATCCTCTTCGAGATTACCCAGGATGGCCTGCGTATCCAGATCATGGATGCCGAGAACCGGCCAATGTTCGACCTGGGCAGCGCGCGTCTGCAGCCTTACTTCGAAGACATCCTGCTGGCCATGGCCGATACCATCAAGGCGGTACCGAACAAGATCAGTATCAGCGGTCATACCGATGCCAAGCCTTACGCCGGTACCGGTGACTTCGGTAACTGGGAGCTGTCGGCGAACCGCGCCAACGCAGCGCGGCGCGCACTGGTTGCCGGTGGCTACCCGGATTCCCAGGTGGCACGTGTAGTGGGATATGCCTCGTCGTCGCTGTTTGACCGGGCCAACCCGTTGAACCCGGTCAACCGGCGTATCGATATCATTGTGCTGACCAAAAAGGCCCAGCGCAGCATCGAAGGCGAGCAACCCCAGCCAACCGCGCCCGAGGGTGCGCCGGCCGGTAGCGCTGCGCCAGCTCCTGCGCCGGCAGCGCCGCCGACTGAACCAGAGCCGATGCAGCCGCGTGAGCTGCGCCAGAAGCTGAACATCTTCGAAGACGGTGTATTGAAGATGGATGAGCCCAAGCAGTAAACGCGGCAGTAATAACAACGCCCGCCCGGAGTGATCCCGGCGGGCGTTGTGCTTTATGCGTGAGCCTCAGAAACCGCGGCGGATTTTTGCCTTCAGGTCGGCATGGAAGAAGTTTGCATTGATGCGGTTGGTGGCGTCTGCGTCAGTCCCCGTCAGGGTGATTGAGCGCCTGAAGGTTTGTTCATCGTGGTAGGCGAGCACGAACAGGTCGATATGTTCACGGGCACGCATGATCGGCCACTTCTCCAGGTAATCAGGAAGCGGGCTTTCCCCGCATTGCAGCAGCGACACCCGGCGGTTGTGCTGGGTGGCGGCGCCGATCTGAAACGGTATCCACCAGTTGTCTGCATTTTCCTGGGAGAGGACGGCGATCAGGTGCGTGCAATTGCTGATGCTGTGGCACAACAGTTCACTGATTGTGTCGGTGCTTTGCTCGGCATTGCCATCGAACAGGTCCAGGCGGGTGGTGATGCCTTCGAGCTTGAGGCGCTCGTTGATGATGAAGGCATCCAGGCGGTCCTGGTGGCGGTAGCTGATCACAACGGGTATCGCGGGTGCGCTCGCTGCGGCAACGTTTATGCGATTGGTACGTAAGGTGTGCGTTGTCATTGTTGATTCCTTTCATACTCGTGGCATTGAGGTGGTTCGTTTCCGTAGTGGCGAACCTGAAAGGTGACAATCCGTTAAACCTGTAGGGGTAACAAGGGACCACTTGAAATAAGGAATCGCCCTGCATGGCAGGGTAATGTTTCCTGCAGACAGGTCCTACAGAGCGAATGCGTGAGGCCCGTTGCGGGCCTCACTGGCAACCTTCAGTAACTGTCCTGCGGCAAGCTGGCGATGATCGAGCGGTAGCTGTTCATCCGCTGCTGCTGGACGCGACCGTCTTCCAGCGCCTTGAGCAGGGCGCAGCCCGGTTCGCGGTCATGCTTGCAGTCACGGAAGCGGCAGGTGCCGAGCAGGTCGCTGAACTCGATGAAGCCCGCCTCGACATCGGCACGGCTGACATGGCCGAGGCCGAATTCACGAATACCGGGGGAGTCGATCAGCTCGCCGCCGCCGGGGAAGTGATACAGCCGTGCGGTCGTGGTGGTGTGAGTGCCTTGGCCAGACCACTCGGACAGGTCGCCAACCCGCGTCTGGACCTCGGGCAGCAGGCTGTTGACCAGCGACGATTTACCGACACCGGACTGGCCGACAAACACACTGATATGGCCATCCAGGCGTGCCTGCAGTTGCTGCATGCCGTCACCATGGTGCGCCGAGACTTCCAGCAACGGGTAACCCAGCTGCCGGTATACCGCCAGCAGGGCGTTGAGCGCCGGTGCGTTCTGCTCGTTGATCAGGTCGGCCTTGTTCAACAGCAGCAGGGGACGAATACCGGCGTGCTCGGCAGCGACCAGGTAGCGGTCGATCAGGTTGGCATGGGGCTCGGGAGCTGGCGCGAAGACAATCACGATCAGGTCGACGTTGGCGGCCACCGGCTTGAGCTGGCCGCGGCTGTCCGGCCGGCACAGCTCGGTGCTGCGCGGCATTTGCGCAACGATCACGCCGATGCCCTGGTTGCCGGCACGCCAGACGACCTTGTCACCGGTGACCAGTGCGGGCAGGTTGGCACGCAGGTGGCAGCGGAACACTTGGCCGGCCACATCGCCGTCCTGGGCTTCGACTTCGACCTGCACGCCAAAGTGGGCGATCACCAGGCCGAGTTGTTCCGGGCCCAGGTCACCGCCTTCGAGCTCCTTCAGGGTCTGTTGTTCGCGTTTGGCGGCGCGGGCAGCGCGTTCACCCTGGATTTTTTCGATCCGCCAGTTTTGGCGGCGATTGAGCTGGCGTTTGGCCATGAAAGTTCCGTGTGCGGCAAGCATTATTAAACGGCGAGGAGTTTAGCACGCTCCACTAGGCTAAACTGCGCACCTACCGAGGAGCAGAATCATGCAGAACCCACAAAACCTGATCTGGATCGACCTGGAAATGACCGGTCTGGATCCGGATCACGACGTCATCATCGAAATGGCCACCATTGTCACCGACAGCGACCTCAATACCCTGGCCGAAGGCCCGGTGATCGCTATCCACCACAGTGACGAGGTGCTGGCGCGCATGGATGAGTGGAATACCCGCACCCACGGAGCCTCCGGCCTGACCCAGCGGGTCAAGGACAGCACGGTCAGCATGGCTGAAGCCGAGGCCCAGACCATCGCCTTCCTTGAGCAATGGGTACCCAAAGGTAAGTCGCCGATCTGTGGCAACAGCATCTGCCAGGATCGCCGGTTCCTCTACCGTCACATGCGTGGCCTGGAAAACTACTTCCACTACCGCAACCTGGATGTCTCGACCCTGAAAGAGCTGGCGGCACGCTGGGCACCTGAAGTGCGTGACAGTTTCAAGAAAGGCGGTACCCACCTGGCGCTGGACGACATTCGTGAATCGATCAACGAGTTGCGTCACTACCGCGAGCATTTCATCAAGTTCTGATGACGTCACCGCACGGTAAGCGCAACACGCCGTGCGGCGCCCCCTTTTGGTGCCTTTGGCAACTGGGTAGACTGCGCGCCCTTTTGCACGGATCTGCGCCATGTTGTTGATGCTCTACCTGATTGCAATCACTGCTGAAGCCATGACGGGCGCGCTGTCGGCTGGCCGGCGCGGCATGGACTGGTTTGGCGTGGTGCTGATTGCCTGCATCACCGCGCTGGGGGGCGGGTCGGTGCGTGACGTGCTGCTAGGCCACTACCCGCTGACCTGGGTCAAACACCCGGAATACCTGGTGTTGACCAGCTTTGCCGCGCTGATGACCATCTTCATTGCACCCTTGATGCGCCACCTGCGCTCACTGTTTCTGGTGCTCGATGCATTGGGTCTCGTCGCCTTTACCCTGATTGGCTGCATGACCGCGCTGGAAATGGGTCAGGGTATGCTGGTGGCCTCTATCAGCGGGGTGATCACCGGTGTGTTTGGCGGCATCTTGCGGGACATTTTCTGTAACGATATTCCGCTGATCTTCCGTCGCGAGCTGTATGCCAGCGTTTCCTTTGCGGCCGCCTGGTTCTATCTGGGGTGTGTGTACTTCAAGGTACCGGGTGAACAGGCCATCCTGCTGACCTTGTTTGGTGGTTTTCTGCTGCGTTTGCTGGCCATTCGGTTTCACTGGGAAATGCCGAAGTTCCATTACAACGATGAGCATTGATTGAGCACCACTGCTGGCCGGCTGTTGCACCTTTGTTGCAGGAACTGGCTAGCCAGCGATGGGCGCGCCGAGAATCAGCGGCCACTGCGCAGGGCATGCTGCTTCAGCGCCCATTCCACGTGCTCGCGTACCAGCTCCGACGGATAGTCCACGCGCGCTTTGAGGGCCTCGAGCACCGGGATGGTCGAAGGCGCATTGCCCAGGCCGACCGCCAGGTTGCGTAGCCAGCGTTCATACCCCGCACGGCGCAGCGGTGAGCCTTCGGTACGGTCGAGAAAGGTCTTCTCGTCCCACATGAACAGCTCCGCCAGGCCCGCGCTGTCCAGCGCATGGCGAGGTTTGAAGTCATTTTCGGCCGTGGGTTTGGCGAACCGGTTCCACGGGCAGACGATCTGGCAATCGTCGCAGCCGAACACCCGGTTGCCGATCAGGGCGCGCAGTTCTTCGGGAATCGCGCTTTTAAGCTCGATCGTCAGGTACGAAATGCAGCGCCGGGCGTCGAGCACATAAGGACCGACAAAGGCCTGGGTCGGGCAAATGTCCAGGCAGGCGCTGCAACGACCGCAATGCTCGCTGACCTGGGGAGGGTCGACCGGCAGCGGCAGGTCAACGAACAACTCGGCTAGAAAGAAGTAGCTGCCAGCTTTGCGGTTGAGCAGCAGGGTGTTCTTGCCGATCCAGCCGAGTCCTGCCTGTTCGGCGATGGCTTTTTCAAGCACCGGTGCGCTGTCGACGAAGGCGCGAAAGCCAAACGGACCGATTTCTTTCTGGATGCGCTCGGCCAGGTGCTGGACGCGCTTGCGCACCAGCTTGTGATAGTCACGACCCAGCGCATAGCGCGAGATATAGGCTTTTTCCGGCTGGGCCAGTTGCTGGGCCATGCGCGTGTCGCCCGGCAGGTAGTCCATGCGCAGCGACACCACACGCAAGGTGCCGGGTACCAGCTGGTCGGGGTGCGAACGTTTACTGCCATGCGCCCCCATGTAGTCCATTTCACCGTGATAGCCGGCTTGCAGCCAGCGCTCGAGGTGCTGTTCATGCTCGGCCAGATCCACACCGGCGATGCCGACATGGGCAAAGCCGAGTTCATTGCCCCACGCCTTGATGGAATGGGCCAGTGCGGGAAGATCGGGAATGGCAGGCATGGGAATTAAGGCAACACAGACTCAGGTGCGTATAATTCTGCCAGACATCGGAGCCTTTGACCCATGCCGCAGACCAAACACCCGCTAAACCCGGCGATTACGCTCTCCAGTATCAACCTGGCAACGCTGGCACCCCGCGCATTTTCCGCCCAGAAAGGTGATTTCGGTCATGTGCTGGTGATCGGTGGCGACCACGGTACTGGCGGCGCAGTGCTGCTCAGTGCGCAGGCGGCGTTGCGTTGTGGCGCCGGTCTGGTGTCGTTGGCCACCCGCAGTGAGCATGTTCCGGCTAGCCTTGCACGCTTGCCGGAAGTCATGACCCTGGGCGTGCACTCGGCCAATCAGTTGATGACACCGATCGAGCGTGCCTCGGTGATCGTGGTCGGTCCGGGCCTGGGCCAGGCCGCCTGGGGGCGCAGCCTGCTATCGGCGGTGGCCAGTGCCAAGGTGCCGCAGGTATGGGACGCCGACGCGTTGAACCTGCTGGCGCGTGAGCCGCTGGCACTGCCGGCAACCAGTATTCTGACCCCACACCCCGGCGAGGCTGCCCGGCTGCTGGGGATTTCCACCGAAGCCGTGCAGGCCGATCGCCCTGGTGCTGCGCGCAAACTGGCACGCAAATACGCGGTCGTATGTGTGCTCAAGGGCGCCGGAACCCTGGTGGCCGACCCGTCGGGGCAGCTGGCGCGCTGCACGCGTGGGCATCCGGCGATGGCTGGTGCCGGTCTGGGCGATGTGCTCAGTGGGGTGCTCGGGGCACTGCTGGCCCAAGGCATGTCGAACTGGGATGCCGCCTGCCTGGGGGTGTGGCTGCATGCCTGCGCCGGCGAGCGGCTGGGGCTCGAGGGTCGGGGACTGGCGGCCAGCGACCTGGTCCCGGTGATTCGTCAATTATTGGAGGAGCATTCAGCGTGTCAGGTGTAACCCTGTTTTTGGCCGACGAAGAGGCCATGGTCCGTTTCGGCAACCGTATCGCCGAGGTGACCAAAGGTCACGGCGTGATATTTCTTGAAGGCGACCTGGGCGCAGGCAAAACCACCTTGTCGCGCGGCATAATTCGTGGCCTGGGGCATGTTGGTGCGGTTAAGAGTCCTACATTTACCGTGGTAGAGCCCTACGAGATCGGTGACATCCGCGCCTTTCACTTTGACCTTTATCGCCTCGTTGATCCGGAAGAGCTGGAGTTCCTCGGCATCCGCGACTACTTCGAAGATGACGCCCTGTGTTTGTTCGAATGGCCCCAAAAGGGGGCGGGTGTTTTGCCAAAGCCCGACCTGACCATTACCATAAGCCCCCAGGCGGGCGGTCGTTCGCTCAACCTGTCGCCGCAGGGGGCACGTGGCGAAGCCTGGTGTGCCGCTCTGGCCTTGGAATTCAAATAGAAAATGGGGATAGGTATGCGCTTTCGCGCACTGGTTGCAGTCGTAGGATTGCTGCTTACGGCGGTAACTGTTGACGCTCTGGCCGTCACGCAAGTCAAGAGTGTGCGTTTGTGGCGAGCACCGGATAACACACGGCTGGTGTTCGACCTTTCCGGGCCCGTGCAGCACAGCGTGTTTACCCTGACCGCCCCGGATCGCCTGGTTATCGATATCAATGGTGCAACCCTGGCTGCGCCGTTGTCGGTGTCGACCGCCAATACCCCCATTACCAGTGTACGCTCGGCCCAGCGCACGCCGACCGACCTGCGTGTCGTCGTCGACCTGAGCAAGTCCGTCACGCCCAAGAGCTTTACCCTGGCGCCGAACGCCCAATACGGCAATCGCCTGGTGGTCGACCTCTATGACCAGGCGTCCGATGCCGTCGCCCCGCCGCCAACACCGCCGGTCGCTACCACGCCAGCCGTGCCGGTGACGCCTGCGCAGCCGGCAATCAAGTTGACCCCGGTGCCGAACGGCAAGCGCGACATCGTGATCGCCATCGACGCCGGTCATGGTGGTGAAGACCCGGGTGCATCGGGTTCCAAAGGGCAGCATGAAAAAGATATCGTACTGTCGATCGCCAAAGAGCTGCAGCGCCAGATCAACAGCGAGAAGGGCTTTCGTGCCGAACTGACGCGTACCGGTGACTACTTCATTCCGTTGCGCAAACGCACTGAAATCGCCCGCAAGAAGGGCGCCGACCTGTTTATCTCGATTCACGCCGACGCCGCACCGTCCAAAGCGGCATTCGGTGCGTCGGTGTTTGCCTTGTCCGATCGCGGCGCGACCTCGGAAACTGCCCGCTGGCTGGCAGACAGTGAAAACCGCTCCGACCTGATCGGTGGGGCCGGTAACGTCAGCCTCGATGACAAGGACCGCATGCTTGCCGGTGTGCTGCTCGACCTGTCGATGACCGCATCGTTGAGTTCGAGCCTGAACGTCGGGCAGAAAGTGCTGGGCAACATGGGCCGGGTTACGCCGCTGCACAAGCGTCGCGTCGAGCAGGCCGGCTTCATGGTGCTCAAGTCGCCGGACATCCCGTCGATCCTCGTCGAAACCGGGTTTATTTCCAACGCCAACGAGGCGGCCAAGCTGGCCACGCCGAGCCATCAGCAGTCGCTGGCCCGCTCGATCCATAGCGGTGTACGTCAGTTCTTCCAGCAGAATCCGCCACCCGGTACCTACATCGCGTTCCTGCGGGATAGTGGAAAGATCGCCCAGGGACCGCGGGAACACAGCGTTCGCCCGGGTGAAACCCTGGCCATGATCGCCGTGCGCTACCAGGTCAGCGTGGCCAGCCTGCGCAGTGCCAACAGCCTCAAGACCGATGAGCTGAAGGTCGGGCAAAGCCTTAACATTCCCACCACTGCCCTGGCGTCCCAGCAATGACCGACAGTGCACGGATCGAACTGCTCAGCCCGCGGCTGGCGAACCAGATCGCCGCAGGCGAGGTGGTCGAGCGCCCGGCGTCGGTGATCAAGGAGTTGCTGGAAAACAGCCTGGACTCCGGTGCGCGGCGCATCGATGTGGAAGTCGAGCAGGGTGGCGTCAAGCTGTTGCGGGTGCGTGATGACGGCAGCGGTATTGCCGCCGACGACCTGCCTTTGGCCCTGGCCCGCCACGCTACCAGCAAGATCCGCGACCTCGAAGACCTGGAACGGGTGATGAGCCTGGGCTTTCGCGGGGAAGCGCTGGCCTCGATCAGCTCTGTTGCCCGGTTGACCCTGACCTCGCGCACGCGTGATGCCGAGCAGGCCTGGCAAGTGGAAACCGAAGGCCGCGACATGGCCCCGCGGGTTCAGCCTGCGGCACACCCGGTGGGTACCTCGGTGGAAGTGCGCGACCTGTTTTTCAACACGCCGGCACGTCGCAAGTTCCTCAAGACCGAAAAAACCGAATTCGATCACCTGCAGGAAGTGATCCGGCGCCTGGCGCTGGCACGCTTCGATGTCGGTTTTCACCTGCGCCACAACGGCAAGAGCATTCTCAGCCTGCACGAAGCCCACGACGATACGGCGCGAGCCCGGCGTGTGGCAGCGATCTGCGGGTCAGGCTTTCTTGAGCAGGCGTTGCCGATTGAAATCGAACGCAATGGCCTGCACCTGTGGGGGTGGGTCGGCTTGCCGACGTTCTCGCGCAGCCAGGCCGACTTGCAGTATTTCTTCGTCAACGGTCGTGCGGTGCGCGACAAGCTGGTGGCCCACGCGGTGCGCCAGGCGTATCGCGATGTGCTGTTCAATGGCCGGCACCCGACGTTCGTGCTGTTCTTTGAGGTCGATCCCACGGGTGTCGACGTCAACGTGCATCCGACCAAGCATGAAGTACGTTTTCGTGATGGCCGCATGGTTCACGACTTTTTGTATGGCACGCTGCACCGGGCCCTGGCCGACGTGCGCCCGGAAGATCAGCTGGCTGCTCCTGCTGCGACCAGCGAGATCATCCGGCCCAGCGGCATCCAGGCAGGCGAGTTTGGCCCTCAAGGCGAAATGCGCCTGGCAGCCAACCTGCTTGAGCAGCCGATGGCCGAGCCCGGCATGCGTCCCGCCGGTGCCAGCAGCGGTAGCGGTGCTGGCGGTGGATTCCAGTACCAGTACACCCCGCGCCCGGCTCAGGCTGTGCCTGCGGCCGAGGCCCAGAGTGTTTACCGTGAGTTCTTTGCGCCGCTGAACGACGCTGCGCCGACGACGCTGCCCGAGTCCCAGGGCGATATCCCGCCGCTGGGCTATGCCCTGGCGCAACTCAAGGGCATTTATATCCTTGCCGAGAATGCCGTGGGTCTGGTGCTGGTGGACATGCACGCCGCCCATGAGCGCATCATGTACGAGCGCTTGAAAGTCGCCATGGCCAGTGAAGGGCTCAGCGGCCAGCCGCTGCTGGTGCCTGAGTCCCTGGCGCTGAGCCAGCGTGAAGCCGATTGCGCCGAAGAGCACGCCGAATGGTTCCAGCGCCTGGGCTTTGAGCTTCAGCGCCTGGGGCCGGAAAGCCTGGCGATCCGGCAGATTCCGGCACTGCTCAAGCAGGCCGAGGCCAACCGCCTGGTTCAGGACGTGCTGGCCGACCTCATGGAATACGGCACCAGTGACCGCATCCAGGCGCACTTGAACGAACTGCTCGGCACCATGGCCTGCCATGGCGCGATCCGTGCCAACCGGCGCCTGGCGGTGGCAGAAATGAACGGCCTGCTGCGCGATATGGAAAATACCGAGCGCAGCGGTCAATGCAACCATGGCCGACCGACCTGGACCCAACTGGGTCTGGACGATCTGGACAAACTGTTCCTGCGCGGTCGATAAAATGAGTGGCAAACCACCCGCGATATTTCTCATGGGCCCGACCGCGGCGGGCAAGACCGACCTGGCCATAGAACTGACCAAAGTGCTGCCCTGCGAGCTGATCAGCGTCGATTCGGCGCTGGTTTATCGGGGCATGGACATCGGCACTGCCAAGCCCTCCAAAGAGATACTGGCAGCACACCCGCACCGCCTGATCGACATCCTCGATCCTGCCGAAAGCTACTCGGCGGCCGATTTTCGTCGTGATGCATTGCAGGCGATGGCCGAGATCACCGCGCGCGGCAAGATTCCGCTGCTGGTTGGCGGCACCATGTTGTATTACAAGGCGTTGCTCGAGGGCCTGGCCGACATGCCGGCGGCCGACCCGCAGGTGCGTGCCGAGCTCGAAGAAGAGGTCACCCGCCTGGGATTGCAAGGGTTGCACCAGCAATTGGCGGCGGTTGATCCGGAATCGGCGGCGAGAATTCACCCCAATGACCCCCAGCGGCTGATCCGTGCGCTGGAAGTCTACCGCGTCAGCGGCATGACTATGACAGCGCACCGTCTGCGTCAATCCGCGGAAAGTAGCGCGGCAGGCCCCTCGGGCGCGGGCCATTTGCCCTATACTGTCGCCAGCCTGGCCATTGCGCCGAACGATCGTCAGCTGTTGCACGAGCGGATTGCGCTACGATTTGGGCAAATGTTGGAACAGGGCTTCGTTGACGAGGTCCGATTGCTGCGAGCCAGAAGTGACTTGCACGCGGGACTGCCGTCTATACGGGCGGTTGGTTATCGCCAGGTCTGGGATCATCTTGATGGCAAGTTAACATCGGTTGAAATGCGGGAACGCGGCATTATTGCCACTCGCCAATTGGCGAAACGGCAATTCACCTGGTTGCGTAGTTGGGCTGACCTGCACTGGCTGGACAGCCTGGACTGCGACAATCTGTCTCGCACCTTGAAATACCTGGGATCGGTCTCCATATTGGGCTGAGTCCTTGCAATTGCCGTCTATCCTTGGGGGTGGGGCGGCTTGAGCCATCAGTTTTTTTGATTTTTTTACTATTGATCCTTACAGGAGTGCGGCATATGTCAAAAGGGCATTCGCTACAAGACCCTTACTTGAATACTTTGAGAAAAGAAAAAGTTGGGGTTTCGATCTATCTGGTTAACGGCATCAAGCTGCAGGGCACGATCGAATCCTTCGACCAATTCGTGATTCTGCTGAAAAACACCGTCAGCCAGATGGTTTACAAGCACGCTATCTCGACAGTTGTTCCTGTGCGTCCGATCCGCCTGCCAAGCGCATCCGAATCCGAGCATGGCGACGCTGAGCCAGGTAACGCCTGATAGGAGTCTGCTTTGTTCTTTGAGCGCCACGGTGGTGGTGAACGAGCGGTCCTTGTTCACTTGGAAGGTCAGAACCCTGAGGCGCGCGAAGATCCGCAGGAGTTTCGGGAGCTGGCACTGTCGGCTGGGGCCGATATTGTCGCGTTCGCCAATGTGGCGCGACATCAACCCACCGCCAAATACCTGATTGGCAGCGGCAAGGTCGAAGAATTACGCGACCTGGTCAAAGCCGAACAGGTAGATTTGGTGATTTTCAATCACACCCTCACGCCCAGTCAGGAACGAAACCTCGAGCGCGTTTTCGAGTGTCGCGTGCTTGACCGCACCGGTTTGATTCTCGACATCTTCGCCCAACGGGCGCGAACCCATGAAGGCAAGCTGCAGGTCGAACTGGCCCAGCTCGAATACATGAGTACGCGGCTGGTGCGCGGCTGGACGCACCTTGAGCGGCAAAAAGGTGGTATCGGCCTGCGTGGTCCGGGTGAAACCCAGCTGGAAACCGACCGGCGCCTGTTGCGGGTACGCCTGCGTCAGATCAAGTCGCGCCTGGAAAAGGTCCGCAGCCAGCGTGAGCAGGCTCGCCGTGGCCGCAAGCGGGCTGATATTCCGTCCGTTTCCCTGGTCGGCTATACCAACGCCGGCAAGTCCACCCTGTTCAATGCCCTGACCCAGTCCGAGGTCTACGCGGCAGACCAGTTGTTCGCCACCCTCGACCCGACCCTGCGCCGCCTTGAGCTCGACGACGTCGGGCCGATCGTGCTGGCAGACACCGTGGGCTTCATTCGTCACCTGCCGCACAAGCTGGTCGAAGCTTTTCGAGCTACGCTCGAAGAGTCGAGCAACTCTGACTTGCTGCTGCATGTGATCGATGCACACGAGCCCGATCGGATGGAACAGATCGAGCAGGTCATGGCGGTGCTGGGGGAGATTGGTGCAGAAGGCTTGCCGATCCTTGAGGTCTATAACAAACTCGACCTGCTTGAGGCTGTCGAGCCGCAGATTCAGCGCGATGCCGATGGCAAGCCGCAGCGGGTCTGGGTCTCGGCGCGTGATGGGCGTGGCCTGGAACTGGTGGGGCAGGCAATCGCCGAGCTACTGGGGGATGACCTGTTTATCGGAACCTTGCGCCTTGGGCAGCGTTTTGCCCGGTTGCGCGCGCAATTCTTTGCGTTGGGTGCGGTGCAGGGCGAAGAGCACGACGATGAAGGCAGCAGTCTTTTGGCTGTGCGAGTGTCCAGGGTCGAGTTCAATCGCCTGGTCAGTCGTGAAGGTTTGAAGCCCGCCGAGTTCATTGAGCAACACACTTTGCAATAAAAGCCCGGCGACGCGGCCGGGCAGCCGTGACAGGCATTCTGTAGCATTGGACGGCGCGCCGTGGGTGCGTCTTTGCTTTATCAGATGGAGAGCGCTATGGCTTGGAATGAGCCGGGTGGCAACTCGAACAATCAGGATCCTTGGGGCGGGCGCCGCGGTGGCGGCGACAAAAAAGGACCGCCGGATCTCGACGAGGCCTTCCGCAAGCTGCAGGACAGCCTGAACGGCATGTTTGGCAGTGGCAAGAAACGCGGCGGTGACAGCGGCATCAGCAAGGGCGGTGGTTTCGGCCTGCTCGGTGTCGGTCTCGCCGTGCTTGCGGCCATTTGGCTGTACAGCGCCGTGTATGTGGTCGACGAGCAGGAGCAGGCAGTCGTGCTGCGTTTCGGTAAATACTACGAAACCGTAGGGCCGGGCCTGAACATCTACTTCCCGCCGATCGATCGCAAGTACATGGAGAACGTCACGCGTGAGCGTGCCTACACCAAGCAGGGCCAGATGCTCACTGAAGACGAGAACATCGTCGAAGTACCACTGACCGTGCAGTACAAGATCAGCAACCTGCAGGACTTCGTGCTGAACGTGGATCAGCCAGAAGTCAGCCTGCAGCATGCGACCGACAGTGCGCTGCGCCATGTGGTGGGTTCCACCGCGATGGACAAGGTGCTGACTGAAGGCCGTGAGCAAATGGCCGTTGATATCAAGGAGCGCCTGCAGCGTTTCCTCGATACCTACCGTACCGGTATCACCGTCACCCAGGTCAACGTACAGAGCGCGGCAGCCCCGCGTGAAGTGCAGGAAGCCTTCGACGACGTGATCCGTGCCCGTGAAGACGAGCAGCGTGCCCGTAACCAGGCCGAGTCCTACGCCAATGGCGTGGTACCTGAAGCCCGCGGTCAGGCCCAGCGGATCATCGAGGACGCCAACGGTTACCGCGACGAAGTCGTCTCGCGTGCCAAGGGTGAGGCTGACCGCTTTACCAAGCTGGTTGCCGAGTACCGCAAGGCGCCGGAGGTTACCCGTCAACGTCTGTACCTGGACACCATGCAGGAAGTCTACAGCAACACCAGCAAGGTCCTGGTTTCCGGCAAGGATGGCCAGAGCAACCTGCTGTACCTGCCGTTGGACAAGATGGTTGAAGGCAGCCGTACCAGCAGTGCTCCTGTCAGCGTCCCGGCCTCGGCCAACGACGCGGCCAATCGCGCGGCGGCGGAGCTGCAACAGCAGCAATCACAGTTGCGTTCTAGGGAGAGCCGCTGATGAGCAATAAATCGCTGATCGCCCTGATCGTTGGCGTCGTGCTGGCGATCGTGGCCTGGAACAGCTTCTACATCGTGGCCCAGACCGAGCGTGCGGTACTGCTGCAATTTGGTCGTGTGGTTCAGGCCGATGTTCAGCCTGGCCTGCATGTGAAGGTTCCTTACGTCAACCAGGTGCGCAAGTTTGACGCCCGCCTGATGACCCTGGATGCCCCGACCCAGCGCTTCCTGACCCTGGAAAAGAAAGCGGTGATGGTTGACGCCTACGCCAAGTGGCGGGTCAAGGATGCCGAGCGTTTCTACACGGCGACCTCGGGCCTCAAGCAGATTGCCGACGAACGTCTGTCGCGTCGTCTGGAAAGCGGCCTGCGTGACCAGTTTGGTAAGCGTACCCTGCACGAAGTGGTCTCCGGTGAGCGCGATGCGCTGATGGCAGACATCACGGCGTCGCTGAACCGCATGGCCAGCAAGGAGCTGGGCATCGAAGTGGTCGACGTTCGCGTCAAGGCCATCGACCTGCCCAAGGAAGTAAACCGCAGCGTGTTCGAGCGTATGAGCACCGAGCGTGAACGTGAAGCCCGCGAGCACCGCGCCAAGGGTAACGAGTTGGCCGAAGGTATTCGCGCCGACGCCGACCGTCAGCGCCGTGTTCTGCTCGCAGAAGCCTATCGTGAGTCTGAAGAGACTCGCGGTGACGGTGATGCCCAGGCGGCGTCGATCTACGCCAAGGCCTATGGTCAGGACCAGGACTTCTACGCGTTCTACCGTAGCCTCAAGGCCTACCGCGAGAGCTTCGCCAACAAGAGCGATGTACTGGTGCTCGATCCGAGCAACGAGTTCTTCCGCTTCATGGACAAGGCGAAGTAATCAGGTTGCACCCCGCCGGGCGGCTAAAACGCCTGGCGGGGTGATCCTGCGAGAAAACGGGTGTATGATGCGGCAGCCGGGAAATTCCCGGCTTTTTTGCGTCTGCGAGATCGAACGGCCCTAACCCGGCATCGGTCTTCAGAGCAGCCCAAGGTATTTGAGGGTATCGGCACGGCGGTTGCGCTGGAATCAGTGCTGCGCGTAAGTGTTTGCCGGTACCTGCTTCACTCAAGGCTAGCCCGCGGGCAGGCCGCCCGGACCAAAGGGGAAATGGCGTAATGGCAACGGTAGACCGCTGGCTGCTGCCAGATGGCATCGAAGAAGTACTGCCACCTGAGGCGACGCGTATCGAGATCGCGCGTCGTCAGGTGTTGGATCTGTTCCAGAGCTGGGGTTACGAGTTCGTCGTGACCCCGCATATCGAGTACCTGGAATCGCTGCTCACCGGTGCCGGTCAGGACCTGGATCTGCGCACCTTCAAGGTCATCGACCCGCAATCGGGCCGGCTGATGGGCTTTCGCGCCGACATCACGCCGCAGGTCGCGCGCATCGATGCGCACACCCTGCGCCGTGAAGGCCCGAGCCGCCTGTGCTATGCCGGTAGCGTGCTGCACGCCTTGCCGCGTGCGCTGTCGACCTCGCGCAGCCCGATCCAGCTCGGTGCCGAGCTGTACGGCGACGCCAGCCCGGTCAGTGACGTAGAGGTCATCAGCCTGATGCTGGCCATGCTGCAACTGGCCGAGGTGCCGGACGTGCACATGGACCTCGGTCATGTCGGTATCTACCGCGGTCTGGCCCGTGCGGCCGGTCTGTCTGGTGCGGTTGAACAACAATTGTTCGATGCCCTGCAGCGCAAGGCCATCGACGAAGTCATCGAGCTGACCGCCAATCTGCCTGCCGACCTGGCCGGCATGCTGCGCTCGCTGACCGAGCTGTGCGGTGGCCGTGAAGTACTGGCCGAGGCGCGTGTGCGCCTGGGGCGTGCACCGGCTGCAGTGCTGGCGGCGCTGGATGACCTGATGTCGATCGCCGAGCGGTTGGCAGCGCGTTACCCGGAGCTGCCGCTGTATTTCGATCTGGGTGAACTGCGTGGCTACCACTACCACACCGGTGTGGTGTTTGCCGTGTTTGTCCCGGGCGTCGGTCAGTCGATCGCCCAGGGCGGTCGTTACGACGACATCGGAGCGGACTTTGGCCGGGCGCGCCCTGCCACAGGTTTCTCCACGGATTTGAAGACCCTGGTCACACTGGGGCGAGCCGAGGTTGTGTTGCCGTCTGGCGGGATCTGGATGCCCGACAACGGAGATGCAGCACTCTGGCAGTTGGTCTGCCAATTGCGCAGTGACGGTCAGCGGGTGGTTCAGGCCTTGCCTGGGCAGCCTCTGACTGCCGCCGTCGAGGCGGATTGCGATCGGCAATTGATTCAGCAAAACGGGCTTTGGCAGGTACTGCCGCTGGCCATTTGAGATTCCCCGCCGGTACGAGCCGGCGCCAAGTTTGCGCGAATGAGGACAAGTGTTATGGGTAAGAATGTCGTAGTCCTGGGCACCCAGTGGGGTGATGAGGGCAAAGGCAAGATCGTTGATCTGCTGACCGAACATGCTGCCGCCGTAGTGCGCTACCAAGGTGGCCACAACGCGGGCCACACCCTGGTGATCGACGGTGAAAAGACCGTGCTGCACCTGATCCCGTCTGGCGTGCTGCGCGAAGGCGTACAGTGCCTGATCGGCAACGGCGTGGTGGTTGCACCGGACGCGCTGCTGCGTGAGATCACCAAGCTGGAAGAGAAAGGTGTGCCGGTGCGTGAGCGTCTGCGCATCAGCCCGTCCTGCCCGCTGATTCTGTCCTTCCACGTTGCACTGGACCAGGCCCGTGAAAAGGCGCGTGGCGAGCTGAAGATCGGTACTACCGGTCGCGGCATCGGCCCGGCCTACGAAGACAAGGTTGCGCGTCGTGGCCTGCGTGTTGGCGACCTGCTCAACATGCCGCGCTTTGAAGACAAGCTGCGTGAGCTGGTGGATTACCACAACTTCATGCTGGTTGGTTATTACAAAGAGCCAGCCATTGATTTCGACAAAACCCTGGCTGAGTGCAAAGAATACGCTGAGCTGCTCAAGCCGCTCATGCTGGATGTTACTGCCGAGCTGCATGACCTGCGTCGCGCTGGCAAAGACATCATGTTCGAAGGCGCCCAAGGTTCGCTGCTGGACATCGACCACGGTACCTACCCCTACGTGACCAGTTCGAACACCACCGCTGGTGGCGTCGCTACCGGTTCGGGTGTGGGTCCTATGTTCCTGGACTACATCCTGGGCATCACCAAGGCTTACACCACGCGCGTAGGCTCGGGTCCATTCCCGACTGAGCTGTTCGACGAAGTAGGCGCACACCTGGCCAAACAGGGTCACGAGTTTGGTGCTACTACCGGCCGTGCCCGTCGTTGCGGCTGGTTTGATGCTGTTATCCTGCGTCGTGCTATCGATGTGAACAGCATCTCGGGCATCTGCCTGACCAAGCTGGACGTGCTCGACGGTCTGGAAACCATCAACATCTGCGTCGGCTACAAAGATGCAGAGGGTAATGACGTTGCCCCGACTGACGCTGACAGCTACGTGGGTCTGCAGCCTGTGTACGAAGAAGTGCCAGGTTGGAGTGAATCGACCGTGGGTGCCAAGACCCTGGAAGAGCTGCCAGCTAACGCTCGTGATTACATCAAGCGCATTGAAGCGCTGATCGGCGCGCCGATCGACATCATCTCCACCGGCCCGGACCGCAACGAGACTATCGTTCTGCGTCACCCGTTCGCCTGATCCGCGATTGATGTAAATGCAAAGGCCCCTTTATAGGGGCCTTTGTCGTTTCTGCCCGCTGTTCGGCACAACCTTTGCTGTAAGAATCGCTTCAGGGTTGCCATCACTTTAATGGCCCCAGTTGTAGAGGGTTCTTACGTGTCTGCCGTTCTCTCACTGTTACGAAGCCGCCTGCTGCGGCCTGTTTTTGTTGCGCTTGGTATCGCTCTTTTGGTGCAAATGCTGGTGGCGTTCGCGCTGACCCGAAGCACAGTGACCACCCTTGAAGCGGATCTGGGCAAACGATTGGGGGCTGACAGCCAGAAGTTGTCTGCCGAGCTTGAACAGGCCGGCCAGGAAGTCAGTGCCGGGCTCGACAGCCTGTCTGCGAGTACGCGTCAGCGCCTGACCGCCGGCCTGTCGTCACGCCTGCAGGGCGAGCAGGTGCAGTTGCGAGCGACGCTTGAGAAGAACCTCAAGGACTCGGCCAACGACATGGCCGAGCTGCTCGCCTCGGTTGCGCCCAAGGCGATGTGGGACAACGACATACCGGCATTGTCCGAGTTCTCCCGGCGCGCCCAGCGCAACCCCAACGTGCTGTTCGTGGTGTATGACGACGCTCAGGGGCAGCACCTGACGCGCTACCTGAACCGGCAAAACCCGATCAACCAGGCCCTGTTGGAAAAAGGCCGGGGCGAGCGGGCGCTGGACAAGGTGCTGGATGCTGCGCGCAACGATCCTTCGGTGTACTTCGTCGAGGCCTCGATCAGCCCGAACGGTGTCGAGATCGGCAAGGTGCTGATGGGTGTTTCCACGGCAGCGGTGGATCATGAGCTGGTGGCTCTCGACCAGCGCTTCTCGGCGTTGATTGCCAGCGGTGACCAGTTGGTGGGCGAAAGCCTGGTGGGCGCTGCGGCAGACAGCAACAAGGCCTTGCGCGCACGCTTGCAGACTGCGCAAAGCAGCGCCTCAGCCATGCAGGCCAATACCTCGCAAAGCGTGCAGGAGGCTGCGGCGACGCTGCGCTGGAACATTGGTGTGGGCCTGGCCGTTGTAGGGCTTGGTGTACTGCTGGTGGTCGCCGTGGTGCTGGGGCGGCGGGTGCTCAACAAGTTGCGCCTGCTGATTGCTGCCCTCAATGACCTGGCGGCGGGCGAGGGTGATCTGACCAGGCGGGTGCCCATCGACAGCCGCGACGAGATCGGTGACATGGCGGCGGCGGTCAATCAGTTTGTCGACAAGCTGCAGCCCATTGTCCGCGAGGCCGGTGAGGTGGCCCAGCGTACCGGGGTGGAAATTGGCGTGATGGCCCAGCGCAATGCCGGTGCCGATGCCGCCGCCGAACTGCAGCGTGATGCGGTGGCGGCGAGCCTGCGCGACCTGTCGACGATGGCGGATGAGGCTCAGGCCGAAAGCCAGGCCATGCAGTCGGCACTTCAGCAAGTGGTGGACATTCGTCAGGCGACGGATGAAAACAGCCGCACCTCAACGCAGGTGGCCAAGTTGATCGAAGACCTGGCCGGCCAGGTGCAGACGGGGTCGAAAGTCATCGAGCGCCTGGCTCAGCAGAGCGAGCAGATCGAAGTGGTGCTGACGGTCATTCACGGCATAGCCGAGCAGACCAACCTGCTGGCGCTGAACGCGGCCATTGAAGCGGCGCGCGCAGGCGAAACCGGGCGTGGCTTTGCGGTGGTTGCCGATGAGGTCAGGGCGCTGGCGAGCAAGACACAGCGTTCGACGGGTGATATCCAGGCGCATATCGGCGCGTTGCAGCAGGGCGCAAAAGAAGCCGTGGCTGCGATCAGTCAGGCGGGGCGCCAGGCCAGTGAGGGGCTGCTGGTACTGCGTGACAATGCCCGTCTGCAGCAGTCGGTACAGGCTTCGGTAGAACAGGTGCACGCGGCGATTGGTCTGGCGACGCGCGCGGCCGAACAGCAGGCACAAGGCGCCCAGGCAGTACGCGGACGGGTGCAGACGATTCACGCTCAGGCTGAGCGTGCGGCTGAAGTCGTATTGCAGACCACCGCCAGCAGCAAGGTGCTGGATGATCTGGCCGGCCAGCTCAAGGCCAGTCTGGGGCAGTTCCGGGCTTGATCTTCTACTGTCATCGCCAGCAAGCCGGCTCCTACGCATGTGGGAGCTGGCTTGCCAGCGATTGGGTGCGCCGCTCAGGCGCGGTTCAGGTACATCCGGGTTGTCAGCAGATACACCGGCAAACCGGAAACCAGAATCAGCAGCGCCGCATACGGTGCCGCCGCCGCAAACTCGACGTTGGCGGTGTGTGCCCAGACCTCGGTAGCCAATGTGGTCATGCCGGTAGGGCTGAGCAGCAGAGTGGCGGTCAGCTCCTTCATGGCATCCAGGAATACCAGGGCGAAGGCGGCGGCCAAGGCCGGGAAGATGATCGGCAGGGTAACCCGGCAGAACGCGGTGAACTGGGTTGCGCCCAGTGTCCGTGCCGCCTCTTCCAGTTGCGGAGCGGCCTTGTTCAGGGTGGTGCGTACCGGCGCCTGGGCCAGCGGCAAGAACAGCAGGGCATAGGCCAGCAGCAAAAGGCCGGTGGTCTGGTACATGACCGGCACATAGTGCAGGGCGAAATACACCAGTGTCAGGGCAATGACCAGGCCGGGCAGGGCATGCAGCAAATACGGCAAGCGCTCGGCCCAGATTGCCAGGCGTCCCTTGTAGCGCACCACCAGGAAGCTGACCGGCAGCGCCAGCAGCAAGCTCAACCCGGCGCCGCCCAGCGACAGCGACAGCGATGAGAACAACGCGCGGCTGATATCGGCGACCGGGAAGGCGGCAGAAGAGCCGACGCTCAGCCAGTAACCGAGCATGCCCAGCGGAATGCCGCTACCCAGCAGTGCCAGGGTCAGGCAGTACAGTTGCCCCAGCGGCATCCAGGCGCGCAGGCGAATCGGTGCGCCGCGCCGTGCCACCCCTTGGCCGATCCGCACGTGGCGGGCTTTGCCGCGTACGCGCAACTCGAACCACAGCATCAGCAGGCACATGAACAGCAGCACGGCAGAGAGCATCGCCGCGTTGGCGTTGCTGAACTCCAGTTCGAACTGTTGGTAGATCGCCGTGGTGAAGGTCTGCAGACCGAGGATCGACAGGGCGCCGAACTCCACCAGCATGTGCAGGGCAATCAGCAGGCTGCCGCCCAGGATCGAGGGCCAGAGCAGTGGCAGGGTGATTCTGAAGAATACCCCCCAGCGCGTTTGCCCCAAGGTGCGTGCCGACTCTTCAAGCGAGGTGTCGAGGTTGCGCAGGGTTGCGGCCACTGGCAGAAACACCAGCGGGTACTTGGACAGGGTCATGACCAGGATGGCGCCGCCCAGCCCTTCGAAGCGCGGGCTCAGGGATACCCAGGTAAAACCGCTGACGAATGCAGGCACGGCAAAGGGCAGGCACAAAATCACCCCCCACAGGCGTCGCCCCGGCAGGTCGCTGCGCTCCAGCAGCCAGGCCAGCGATACCCCCAGGGCCATGCAGGCGAGGGTGACGCCGGCCATCAGCATCAGCGTATTGCGCATCAGGCCCCAAACAAAGGGGCGCCACAACAGGTGCAGTGCCTCTCGCCAGCCCGCCTCCCAGGTTTTCAGGGCGACGTACAGCAGTGGCAGCAGGCTCAGGCCGACCAGCAGCAGGACTGGGACCACGACCCAGACAGAGGGGCGTTTGCGCCGTGGTACATATCGGCTGGCCAAAGCGGGGGCGGCTGCACTCATCAGAGCAGGCCGACTTCGCGTTCGAGCTCCAGGGCTTCTTCGGCGTTACCCAGGTCTGCAGGGGTGATTTTCGGTGGGCGCAAGTCTTCGAACGGCTTCAGGCCCTGATCCGAGACCATGCCTTTGTGCAGCGGGTACTCGGCGGTGGTCTGGGTAATCACGCGCTGGCCTTCCTCGCTGGCCATCCAGGCCAGCAGCGCCTGGGCTTCCTTGGGGTGTTTGCTGGCCTTGACGGCGGCGGCACTGGAAATCGTCACCAAGCCACCGGCATCACCATCGGCCAGGTAGTAAAGTTTCGAGTCCAGCTGGCCGCGCTCTTTCTTCAGGGCGTACCAGTAGTAGTTGTTGACCAGCACGGCAGCCACTTCACCGTTTTCCACGGCTTTGAGTGCAACCATGTTGTTGGTGTAGGTTTTGCCGAATGCTTTCAGGCCGGTCAGCCATTCTTCGGCGGCGTCACGGCCGTGAAGCTTGAGGATCGCCACGGCTTGTTCCTGGAACGCGCCGCTGGTCGGGACGAAACCGATCTTGCCTTCCCACTCGGGGTCGGCAAAGTCCATGACCGAAGGAGGCAGGTCCTTTTCGTCGATCACCTTGGGGTTGAACGCTACAACGCGGGTGCGCGCTGTCACGCCCATCCAGGTGCCGTTGGCAGCCACGTACTCCTTGGGCAGCACTTGCAGGGTCGCATCGTCGATCTTGGCCAGCAGGCCCAGTTCGCCCAGGTTGTTGAGCGGCGGCGACTCTTCGGTGTAAATGACGTCGGCTGGCGAGCGCTCGCCCTCTTCAATGATCTGGCTGGCCAGCTGATTGCTGCTACCTTTACGGATATTGATGTGAATGCCGGTCTTGGCCTCGTAGGCTTTGGCGATGGCTTCACCGATTTCCTTGTGCTGGCCGTTGTACAGGGTCAGCGAAACAGGGTCGGCGGCCATGACGGCAGGAGTACCCAGGACCATGGTGAACAGGGAAACGGCCAGGGCGCGCAACAGGGGGTTATTGCGAAACGTCATGCGGGTACTTCCTCGCTTGCGGCTACATATCTGGAAACAATGATAAACGATATAGCTTCTCAAATGGCCTCATGAGGGGAATTTCATGAGCAGGCTATCCGTTAGTCTGATGCGGCAAGGAGGGATGCGGAGGAGGGGGTAGAAACGAAAAAACCCGCTTTCGCGGGTTTGATCTGAATTGGTGCCCAGAAGAAGACTCGAACTTCCACGACCGTAAGGTCACCAGCACCTGAAGCTGGCGTGTCTACCAATTTCACCATCTGGGCAAAATGAAGCGGTGTAGCTTGTAACGAAAACAGTGTAGCGTGTTGCAGTAAATCTCAGAATCGCCTGGCGGTTCTAAGATTTGAAATTGGTGCCCAGAAGAAGACTCGAACTTCCACGACCGTAAGGTCACCAGCACCTGAAGCTGGCGTGTCTACCAATTTCACCATCTGGGCATTTCGCTGAGGTCACATGATGCTTCACATCAAGCGGCATCTCAACTATAAACGACGCTGTCCGTCGTTGTGGTGCGCACTATACGGATGCCTCTGAGAGCTGTAAAGCCCCGTTCAGAAAAAATCTTAAAATTTTCAAGTTGTTGTTCCTTATGATGGTTTTGGCGGTCGCGAGGGGGCTTTGAGAGGGCTGTCCAAGCCTGAAATTTCCGGTTTCAATACGCCTATGCCAAACTAACCCTTATATAGACAAGGTGAACCCCTCCTAATGGCCGATTGGCAGTCCCTCGATCCCGAGGCCGCTCGTGAAGCGGAAAAATACGAAAACCCTATTCCTAGTCGTGAGCTGATCCTGCAGCGTCTGGACGAGCGCGGCTCGCCGGCTGCTCGCGAGCAGCTGGTCGAAGAGTTCGGCCTGACCACAGAAGACCAGATCGAAGCCCTGCGCCGCCGCCTGCGTGCGATGGAGCGTGACGGCCAGTTGATCTATACCCGGCGCGGCACCTATGCCCCGGTAGACAAGCTGGACCTGATCCTCGGCCGTATCGCCGGCCACCGCGACGGCTTCGGCTTCCTGATTCCCGATGACGGCAGCGACGACCTGTTCCTGAGCCCGGCGCAAATGCGCCTGGTATTCGACGGTGACCGCGCCCTGGCGCGGGTGTCGGGCCTTGATCGCCGCGGTCGTCGCGAGGGGGTGATTGTCGAAGTCATCTCCCGTGCCCACGAAAGCATCGTCGGCCGCTACTTCGAAGAAGGCGGCATCGGCTTCGTTACCCCGGACAACCCGAAGGTCCAGCAAGAAGTGCTGGTAACCCCGGGGCGCAATGGTGGTGCCCGGATCGGTCAGTTTGTCGAGGTGAAGATCACTCACTGGCCAACCCCGCGTTTCCAGCCCCAGGGCGATGTTACTGAAGTGATCGGTAACTACATGGCGCCGGGCATGGAAATCGACGTGGCCCTGCGCAGCTACGACATTCCTCACGTCTGGCCCGAGGCCGTGATCAAGGAAGCGCGCAAGCTCAAGCCGGAAGTCGAAGAGAAAGACAAAGAGCACCGCATTGACCTGCGCCATCTGCCGTTCGTCACCATTGACGGCGAAGACGCCCGCGACTTCGACGATGCGGTGTACTGCGAGAGCCTGGGCAAACTGCGCGTGTTCTCCGGCGGCTGGCGTTTGTATGTCGCCATTGCCGACGTATCCAGCTATGTGCGCCTGGGCTCTGCCCTGGATGCCGAAGCGCAGGTACGGGGCAACTCGGTGTATTTCCCTGAGCGCGTCGTGCCGATGCTGCCAGAGGAGCTGTCCAACGGTCTGTGCTCGCTGAACCCGCACGTCGACCGGCTGGCGATGGTCTGCGAGATGACCATCAACAAATCCGGGCAGATGGTCGATTACCAGTTCTATGAAGCAGTGATCCACTCCCATGCGCGCCTGACCTATAACAAGGTCAGCAGCATGCTCGAGCATGCCCGCACGCGTGAAGGCAAGGCCTTGCGCGAGCAGTACAGCGAAGTGCTGCCGGACCTCAAGCAGCTTTACGCGCTGTACAAGGTGCTGTTGGCGGCACGTCATACCCGGGGCGCTATCGATTTCGAAACCCAGGAAACCCGGATCATTTTCGGCTCCGAGCGCAAGATCGCGGAAATTCGCCCGACCGTGCGCAACGATGCGCACAAGCTGATCGAGGAGTGCATGCTGGCGGCTAACGTTGCCACCGCCGAGTTCCTCAAGAAGCATGAAATTCCAGCACTGTACCGTGTCCACGACGGTCCGCCGCCGGAGCGTCTGGAAAAGCTGCGCGCCTTCCTCGGCGAGCTGGGGCTGTCGCTGCACAAGGGCAAGGACGGTCCGTCGCCCAAGGATTACCAGGCGTTGCTGGCGAGTATCGCCGACCGCCCGGATTTCCACCTGATCCAGACCGTGATGCTGCGCTCGCTGAGCCAGGCGGTGTACAGCGCCGACAACAACGGCCACTTCGGTCTGAATTACGAGGCGTATACGCACTTTACCTCGCCGATCCGTCGTTACCCCGACCTGCTGACCCATCGGGCCATCCGTAGCGTGATCCGTTCGCGCCAGGAAACACCGCACGTCAAACGCGCTGGCGCCATGAGCATTCCCAAGGCGCGCATCTACCCGTACGACGAAGCGACCCTGGAGCAGTTGGGCGAGCAGTGTTCGATGAGCGAGCGGCGTGCCGACGAGGCCACCCGCGACGTGGTCAACTGGCTCAAGTGCGAGTACATGAAAGACCGCGTCGGCGAGAGCTTCCCGGGTGTGATCACTGCGGTGACCGGTTTTGGCCTGTTCGTCGAGCTGACCGACATCTATGTCGAAGGCATGGTGCATGTCAGTGCCTTGCCGGGTGATTACTACCACTTCGATCCTGTGCACCACCGCCTGGCGGGCGAGCGCACCGGGCGCAGCTTCCGTCTGGGCGACACTGTCGAAGTGCGGGTGATGCGCGTCGACCTCGAGCAGCGCAAGATCGACTTCGAAATGGCCGAGAACACCCTGAAGGCGCCGATTGGTCGCAAGCAGCGTTCCGAAGGCGTGCGTCCGCAAGACGGCAAGGCCGTTCCGGTGCTCGACAAGGCTGAGGTGACCAAGGCTGAGCCTGCGCGCCGCAGCAAAAAGAACGAAACCGCCGAAGCTTATTTCCCTTCCCATGCCGCGGCGAAAAACGCCGAGGTGCGCAAGAGCCGGGAAATGAAAAAGGCGCTGATGTCCGATGCCAAGCATGCCGGTGGCAAGCCTGCATCGAAGTCGGGCAAGTCGGAAAAACCCAGCAAGCATCGTAAAGGGCCGCCCAAAGCCGGCTCTGCGTCACGTAAACCCAAGGCCAAGTCATGAGTCAGTTGGAAAAGATCTACGGTGTTCACGCCGTAGAAGCCCTGTTGCGGCATCACCCCAAGCGGGTCAAGCAGATCTGGTTGTCCGAGGGGCGTAGCGAGCCGCGCTTGCAAGCGCTGCTTGAACTGGCCGCGCAAAATCGCGTGGCGGTCGGCCAGGCCGAGCGCCGTGAGATGGACGCCTGGGTTGAAGGTGTGCACCAGGGCGTGGTGGCGGAAGTCAGCCCGAGCCAGGTCTGGGGCGAAGCGATGCTCGAAGAGCTGCTTGATCGTACCGAAGGCGCACCGTTGATCCTGGTGCTCGACGGTGTGACCGACCCGCACAACCTAGGCGCCTGCCTGCGCACTGCCGATGCGGCCGGCGCCCTGGCCGTGGTCGTACCCAAGGACAAGTCGGCGACCCTGACCCCGGCGGTGCGCAAGGTAGCCTGTGGTGCTGCCGAGGTGATCCCGCTGGTGGCCGTGACCAACCTTGCGCGTACGCTGGAAAAACTCCAGCAGCGTGGCTTGTGGGTGGTCGGTACTGCCGGTGAGGCCGAGCAGGAACTGTATCAGCAAGACCTGACCGGGCCGACGATCCTGATCATGGGCGCCGAAGGCAAGGGCATGCGCCGCCTGACCCGCGAGCACTGTGATTTTCTGGTCAAGCTGCCGATGGCAGGCAGCGTCAGCAGCCTGAACGTGTCGGTGGCGACAGGCATCTGCCTGTTCGAAGCCGTTCGTCAGCGGCAGCTCAAAGCCAAGGCTTGATGCGTTTTGGGGCCGCTGTGCGGCCCATCGCCGGCGCGGCGGGCGCCCGCGGGCGGGTGGTAGGCCATGCCCTTTGGGAGCCGGCAAAGCCGGCGATGGCTTCAATGCGCCACTGTTCAATAATTCACCAATTCCCTTGCTTGTGCATCGGCGCTTCTCTACAATTGCGCCCCTTGCCGTGTTGGCAGGCGCTCACGCGCCTTTTCCCAGGGCAAGACCTATAAGTGTCATTCACTCCTTGTCTGACCACTCTGGTGGCAGACTACAACCCGTAAGGAGCATTCATGCGTCATTACGAAATCATCTTTCTGGTCCACCCTGACCAGAGCGAGCAAGTCGGCGGCATGGTTGAGCGTTACACCAAGCTGATCGAAGAAGACGGCGGCAAAATCCACCGTCTGGAAGACTGGGGCCGTCGTCAACTGGCCTATGCAATCAACAATGTTCACAAGGCTCACTACGTGATGCTGAACGTTGAGTGCACCGGCAAGGCCCTGGCCGAGCTGGAAGACAACTTCCGCTACAACGATGCCGTGATCCGTAACCTGGTCATCCGTCGCGACGAAGCCGTTACCGGCCAGTCCGAGATGCTCAAGGCTGAAGAAAACCGCAGTGAGCGCCGTGAGCGTCGCGACCGTCCTGAGCATGCTGACAGCGCCGATGGCGACGACAGCAATGACAGCGACAACAGCGATAACGCTGACGAGTAATCCACGGACCTTTTGAGGAGCCTATTACATGGCACGTTTCTTCCGTCGTCGTAAATTCTGCCGCTTCACTGCTGAAGACGTGAAAGAGATCGATTACAAAGATCTCAACACCCTGAAAGCTTACGTATCCGAAACCGGCAAGATCGTTCCAAGCCGTATCACCGGTACCAAAGCTCGTTATCAGCGTCAGCTGGCTACCGCTATCAAGCGCGCCCGCTTCCTGGCCCTGCTGCCCTACACCGACAGCCACGGCCGCTGAGACCGGGTCGTCGACAAGTAGCAAAGGATAAAATGCATGCGCGCCTTGGCTGATTTCATCATGCGTGGTCGTGTGCAAGCCACCCTCGTGGTGGTGGGTTGTGCGGCGTTGCCGCTGTTGTTCTGGTTGAGTGCCGCCGCCGGGAGCCTGGTGTTCCTGCGGCGCGGTTTCAAGGATGCCTCCGGGGTCCTCGCCTGGGCGTTATTGCCGGCGTTGGCCTGGTGGTTCTTCGGCGAGCCGCGCACCTTGATGGTGTTGCTGGGGACGCTGGGTCTGGCTGCGTTATTGCGCGCCGGACAATCCTGGAGCCGGGTGCTGTTGTTCAGCATCGCCATGGGCCTGGTGTATGGCGTCATTCTGGGTTCGGTGTTCCGCGAACCGATCGAAGCTCTGGCTGGAGCGCTTGAAAAAGCCCTGCCGCAGATGCTCGACGGTCTCTACCAACAGTTATCGGTAGAGGAGCGGGCCCGCCTGGGGAGCCTGATCGTACCTGTGCTCAACGGCCTGATAGCGGCATTGTTGCAAGCCGTCAGTGTGCTGGCCCTGATGTTGGGCCGTTACTGGCAGGCAGTGTTGTATAACCCGGGTGGTTTTGGCCGTGAGTTTCAAGCGGTCAGGCTGCCTCTGGTGCCGGCGCTGGTGCTGGTGGTGCTCATGCTGGTGGGGCCGAATTTCGGCCCTGAGCTGGCGATGTTGACGCCCCTGTGCAGCGTTCCACTCATGTTTGCAGGGCTCGCCCTGATGCATGGGCTGGTGGCACAAGGCCGACTGGGCAAGTTCTGGTTGGTCGGGATGTACGTGACACTGCTGCTGTTCATGCAGCTGACTTATCCGTTGCTCGTGGTTTTGGCCATTGTCGACAGCCTGATTGATTTTCGCGGTCGCAAGGCGCCCCCAAAAGGTGCCGACAACGATTCCGCGAACGGTGAAGGTTAAAAGTTAAGAGGTTATTACCAAATGGAACTGATCCTGCTGGAAAAAATCGCCAACCTGGGCAACCTGGGCGATAAGGTAAATGTTAAGGCTGGTTACGGCCGTAACTACCTGCTGCCATTCGGCAAAGCCACCGCTGCTACCGCTGCCAACCTGGCTGCGTTCGAAGAGCGTCGTGCTGAGCTGGAAAAACTGGCTGCAGAGAAAAAAGCTTCGGCTGAAACTCGCGCTGCCCAACTGGCTGAGCTGGAAGTGACCATCACTGCCACCGCCGGTGACGAAGGCAAGCTGTTCGGTTCGATCGGCACCCACGACATCGCTGACGCCCTGACCGCCTCCGGCGTTGAAGTGGCCAAAGCTGAAGTTCGTCTGCCAAACGGCACCATCCGTAACGTCGGCGAATACGACGTTGCCGTGCACCTGCACAGCGACGTTGAAGCCACCGTTCGCGTGGTTGTTGTCGCAGCCTAAGCTGTACCAATCGACTGGCACCTTGGGTGCCAGCCGGTTAACATCGGGCACGATCCTGCTTTGCAGGTCGTGCCCTTTGTCTTTTTCAACACCCTGATTCCTGCGTGGCCATGAACGAGATAACCGCTCCCGAGCAATATGATCTGCAAACCTCTGCCCTGAAGGTGCCGCCGCATTCCATCGAGGCCGAACAGGCCGTGCTCGGTGGTTTGATGCTGGATAACAACGCCTGGGAGCGGGTGCTCGATCAAGTCTCCGATGGCGACTTCTATCGTCATGACCACCGCCTGATCTTCCGCGCCATCCACAAGCTCGCTGACCAGAACGCCCCGTTCGACGTGGTGACCCTGCACGAGCAGCTGGACAAGGAAGGCTTGAGTTCGCAAGTCGGCGGCCTGGGTTACCTGGGTGAGCTGGCCAAGAACACCCCGTCGGTCGCCAACATCAAGGCCTATGCCGCGATCATTCGCGAGCGGGCGACGCTGCGTCAGCTGATCAGCATCAGCAACGAGATTGCCGACAGTGCTTTCAACCCCCAGGGCCGCAACGCCGCCGAGATTCTCGATGAGGCCGAACGGCAGATCTTCCAGATCGCCGAAGCACGGCCAAAAACCGGCGGCCCGGTGGGCGTCAACGACCTGCTGACCAAGGCCATCGACCGCATCGACACCTTGTTCAACACCGACAGCGCGATCACCGGCCTGTCCACCGGCTACACCGACCTCGACGAGAAGACCAGTGGCCTGCAGCCGGCCGACCTGATCATCGTCGCCGGTCGTCCGTCCATGGGTAAGACCACCTTCGCCATGAACCTGGTGGAGAACGCCGTGTTGCGTAGCGACAAGGCGGTATTGGTCTACTCCCTGGAGATGCCAGGTGAATCGTTGATCATGCGTATGTTGTCGTCGCTGGGCCGCATCGACCAGACCAAGGTGCGGTCCGGTCAGCTGGAAGATGACGACTGGCCACGCCTGACCTCGGCGGTCAACCTGCTCAACGACCGCAAGCTGTTCATTGACGATACGGCCGGTATCAGTCCGTCGGAAATGCGCGCGCGAACCCGCCGCCTGGTGCGTGAGCATGGCGAAATCGGCCTGATCATGATCGACTACCTGCAGTTGATGCAGATCCCGGGCTCCAGCGGTGACAACCGTACCAACGAGATTTCCGAGATCTCCCGCTCGCTCAAAGCCCTGGCCAAAGAGTTCAACTGCCCAGTGGTCGCCTTGTCGCAGCTCAACCGCTCCCTCGAACAGCGGCCGAACAAGCGCCCGGTGAACTCCGACTTGCGTGAATCCGGTGCAATCGAGCAGGACGCCGACGTGATCATGTTCGTGTACCGGGACGAGGTGTATCACCCGGAGACCGAGCACAAAGGCATTGCCGAAATCATCATCGGCAAGCAGCGGAACGGCCCGATCGGCTTTATCCGCCTGGCCTTCATCGGCAAGTACACGCGCTTCGAGAACCTTGCGCCGGGTAGTTACAACTTCGACGACGACGAATAACGCCAATTCAACCTATTCCGACCTTTAACGTCGGAATTGGTCAATTTTTGTGCTATATTCCGCGCCCGCGATTTTTCATCGATTAGCCACCGGTCACTGACATGCAAGCAGCCAAACCACTTTTCGACTATCCCAAGTACTGGGCCGAATGCTTCGGACCAGCGCCTTTCCTGCCAATGAGCAGGGAGGAGATGGATCAGCTCGGCTGGGATTCCTGCGACATCATCATCGTGACCGGTGACGCCTACGTCGACCATCCGTCGTTCGGCATGGCGATCATCGGCCGTCTGCTGGAAGCCCAGGGCTTCCGTGTGGGCATCATTGCCCAGCCGAACTGGCAGTCCAAAGACGACTTCATGAAGCTTGGCGAGCCGAACCTGTTCTTCGGCGTCGCGGCCGGCAACATGGACTCGATGATCAACCGCTACACCGCCGACAAGAAGATCCGTTCCGACGACGCCTATACTCCGGGCGGCCTGGCGGGCAAGCGCCCGGATCGTGCCAGCCTGGTCTACAGCCAGCGCTGCAAGGAAGCCTACAAGCATGTGCCGATCGTGCTCGGCGGCATCGAGGCGTCGCTGCGCCGGATTGCGCACTACGACTACTGGCAGGACAAAGTCCGTCATTCGATCCTGATCGACGCCTGCGCCGATATCCTGCTGTACGGCAACGCCGAGCGGGCCATCGTCGAAGTGGCCCAACGCCTGGCGTTTGGTGAGAAGATCGAGAACATCACCGACATCCGTGGTACTGCCTTCGTGCGTCGCGACACGCCGCAAGGCTGGTACGAAGTCGACTCCACGCGTATCGACCGTCCGGGAAAGGTCGACAAGATCATCAACCCGTACGTGAATACCCAGGACACCCAGGCCTGCGCCATCGAGCAGGAGAAGGGGCCGGTGGAAGACCCGAACGAAGCCAAGGTCGTGCAGATCCTGGCCAGCCCGCGCATGACCCGCGACAAGACGGTCATCCGCTTGCCATCGTTCGAGAAAGTCCGTAACGACCCGGTCCTCTACGCCCACGCCAACCGCGTACTGCACCTGGAGACCAACCCGGGCAACGCCCGTGCGCTGGTGCAAAAGCATGCTGACGTGGACGTGTGGTTCAACCCGCCGCCCATCCCGATGACCACCGAAGAAATGGACTACGTGTTCGGCATGCCCTATGCGCGCATCCCGCACCCGGCGTATGGCAAGGAGAAAATCCCGGCCTACGACATGATCCGTTTCTCGGTGAACATCATGCGTGGCTGTTTTGGCGGCTGCACCTTCTGCTCGATCACCGAGCACGAAGGGCGCATCATCCAGAACCGTTCCCACGAGTCGATCATTCGCGAAATCGAAGAAATTCGCGACAAGGTTCCTGGTTTTACCGGCGTCATCTCCGACCTCGGCGGCCCGACCGCGAACATGTACCGGATTGCCTGCAAGAGCCCCGAGATCGAGTCGGCGTGCCGCAAGCCGTCCTGCGTGTTCCCGGGCATTTGCCCGAACCTGAATACCGATCACTCGTCGCTGATCAAGCTGTACCGCAGTGCCCGCGCCTTGCCGGGGGTGAAGAAGATCCTGATCGCCTCGGGTCTGCGCTATGACCTGGCAGTGGAATCGCCGGAGTACGTCAAGGAACTGGTGACGCACCACGTTGGCGGCTACCTGAAGATTGCCCCGGAGCACACCGAAGAAGGCCCGCTGAATCAGATGATGAAGCCGGGTATCGGCAGCTACGACCGCTTCAAGCGCATGTTCGAGAAGTACTCGAAAGAGGCGGGCAAGGAGCAGTACCTGATCCCGTACTTCATCGCCGCGCACCCGGGCACCACCGATGAAGACATGATGAACCTGGCCCTGTGGCTCAAGGGCAACGGCTTTCGCGCCGACCAGGTGCAGGCGTTCTACCCGTCGCCAATGGCCTCGGCAACGGCCATGTACCACTCGGGCAAGAACCCGCTGCGCAAGGTCACCTACAAGAGCGACCCGGTGACCATCGTCAAGAGCGAGCAGCAGCGCCGCCTGCACAAGGCGTTCCTGCGCTACCACGATCCGAAGGGCTGGCCGATGCTGCGTGAGGCCCTTGAACGCATGGGCCGTGCCGACCTGATCGGCCCGGGCAAGCACCAGCTGATCCCGCTGCACCAGCCGGCCACGGACAGCTACCAGAGCGCCCGACGCAAGAACTCCACGCCGGCGGGCAGCCACAAGGTGGCGAAGGAGCAGAAGATCCTCACCCAGCACACCGGTTTGCCGCCGCGGGGCAGCGATGGCTCCAACCCCTGGGACAAGCGCGAGCAGGCCAAGGCCGCAGCATTCGCCCGCAATCAGCAGGCCGCCAAAGACCGCAAGGAAGCGAGCAAAGGCGGCAAGGGCAAGAAGAAGCCCGCCCGCCAGCCGGTTCTGCCGCGCTAAGACAAACGCCAGCCTTCGGGCTGGCGTTTTTGTTCCTGCCTATTTTCAGACGACTCGCTCGGGTTTCCTGGCAAAGCCTCAAATCTGTGCAAGGCTTGCACGGCAGCCTTGTGCCGGTGCGCTTTTGGTGCGCGGGTAGTGGCTGTGCGCAGGGAATCGCGGCTCTGGCCCCATGGCACAAGTCTTGCGCGGTTCTAGTACCGTCCAGGCTCGCAGGAGGCCCGCCGTGTCGATTCATGTCGCCTTGCACCATGTCACTGACTACCGCTACGACCGTGCCGTCGAACTGGGGCCACAGATCGTGCGGTTGCGCCCGGCGCCACACAGCCGCACGCGGATTCTTTCCTATGCATTGAAAGTGCAGCCGGACGGGCATTTCATCAATTGGCAGCAGGACCCTCAAGGCAACTACCTCGCGCGCCTGGTGTTCCCGGACAAAACCGACCACCTGCGTGTGGAAGTAGACCTGGTTGCCGAGATGGCGGTGTTCAACCCGTTTGATTTCTTTCTTGAGCCCTACGCCGAGCAGATTCCGTTCAGCTATGCCAAGGATGAGCGCCATGAGTTGATGCCGTACCTGGAGCAATTGCCCCTGACACCGGCATTCGCGGCTTACCTGCAGGGCATCGAGCGCAGCCCCAGGCCCAGTGTCGATTTCCTCGTCGCGCTGAACCAGCGCCTGAGCCAGGACATCAGCTACCTGATTCGCCTGGAGCCGGGCGTGCAAACACCGGAGCAGACGCTGGAGCTGGCTTCTGGCTCGTGCCGCGACTCGGCCTGGCTGCTGGTGCAGCTGCTGCGCCACCTGGGTTTGGCCGCACGCTTCGTTTCCGGCTACCTGATTCAGTTGACCGCCGACATCAAGGCGCTCGACGGGCCGAGCGGCACCGAGGTGGATTTCACCGACCTGCATGCATGGTGTGAAGTGTACTTGCCGGGTGCCGGCTGGATCGGCCTGGACGCCACTTCCGGGCTGTTTGCCGGTGAAGGCCACATTCCCCTGGCGTGCAGCCCGGATCCTACGTCGGCAGCTCCGATCAGTGGCCTGGTCGAGCCTTGCGACTGCACCTTCGAGCACGAGATGCGTGTCGAGCGGCTATGGGAGGCGCCACGGGTAACCTTGCCTTACAGCGATGAGCAATGGCAGGCGATTGTCGCCTTGGGCCGTCAGGTCGATAGCGACCTCAAGGCCGACGATGTACGCCTGACCATGGGCGGTGAGCCGACGTTCGTGGCAATTGACGATCCTGATGGTGCCGAATGGAACACCACGGCTCTGGGCCCGAACAAACGCCGCCTGGCCGGCGAACTGTTCCAGCGCTTGCGTACGCACTATGCACCCAAGGGGCTGGTGCACTTCGGCCAGGGCAAGTGGTACCCGGGCGAGCAGCTGCCACGTTGGTCGCTGAACTGCTTCTGGCGCCGTGACGGTGAGCCTGTATGGCGCAATCCGGCGCTGGTTGCCGATGAGCAGCACGACTACGGCGCCGACAGCGAACTGGGCGCGCGCTTTCTGGCCAGTGTTGCCGAGCGGTTAAAGTTGCCACCACGCTATGTGTTTCCGGCCTATGAGGATGCCCTGTACTACCTGGGGCGGGAGGGCGGGCTGCCTGCGAACGTGCGTGCCGAGGAGGCGCGGCTGGATGACGAGATGGAGCGTGCGCGTTTACGCCGGATATTCACCCGCGGGCTGGACCAGGTCATTGGCCAGGTGCTGCCCTTGGCCCGCAGCGCCGATGAACAACGCTGGCAAAGCGGGCGCTGGTACCTGCGCGACCAGCACTGCCGTTTGGTGCCGGGCGACTCACCGCTGGGGTATCGCTTGCCGCTGGCGGCGCAGCCGTGGGTCAGTGCGGCGGAGTATCCCTATGTCCATCCCACCGACCCCAACCAGCCTCTGGGCGACCTGCCCGGTCTCGATGCCCTGGCAGCTGCCAGCATCGGCAATACGCTGGACGATCAGGAGGATCGACCTGCACCCGCGGTGGACGTGTCGGCCGACTGGCTGACCCGCACGGCACTGTGCGCCGAGCCCCGAGACGGACGGCTGTACCTGTTCATGCCGCCGCTATCACGGCTGGAAGACTACCTTGAGCTGGTCGCGGTGATCGAAGCAACAGCCGCAGAGCTGCACTGCCCGGTCGTGCTCGAAGGCTATGAACCGCCTGCCGATCCCCGGCTGGTCAATTTCAAGGTGACGCCGGACCCCGGTGTCATCGAGGTCAATGTGCAGCCGTCGAGCAGTTGGGACGAGCTGGTCGAACGTACCGAATTTCTCTACGAACAGGCCCGCCAGACGCGCCTGATCAGCGAAAAATTCATGATCGACGGGCGCCACACCGGTACCGGTGGCGGCAATCACTTTGTGCTCGGTGGGGCGACACCTGCGGACTCGCCGTTCTTGCGCCGCCCGGACCTGTTGCGCAGCCTGATCAGTTACTGGCACAACCACCCATCGTTGTCTTACCTGTTCTCCGGGCTGTTTATCGGGCCGACGTCCCAGGCGCCGCGGGTCGATGAAGCGCGTAACGATTCACTCTACGAGCTGGAAATTGCCTTTGCGCAGATGCCCGCACCAGGTGAGGCCTGCGCACCGTGGCTGGTGGACCGGTTGTTGCGCAACCTGTTGATCGATGTCACCGGCAATACCCATCGCGCAGAATTCTGCATCGATAAACTCTATTCACCTGATGGCCCGGCCGGGCGCCTTGGCCTGCTCGAGCTGCGCGCCTTTGAAATGCCCCCCCATGCGCGCATGAGCCTGGTTCAGCAGTTGTTATTGCGTGCCCTGGTGGTGCGCTTCTGGCGTGAGCCCTATGCCCCAGACCGCCTGGTGCGCTGGGGCACCGAGTTGCATGACCGCTTCATGCTGCCGCATTTCATCGAGCAAGACTTTGCCGACGTGTTGGTCGAGCTCAACGCGGCGGGGTACCCGTTACGTGCCGAATGGTTTGCTGCGCACCTGGAATTCCGTTTTCCCAAGGTCGGCGATTACGCGGTCAACGGTATCGAGCTGGAGCTGCGTCAGGCCCTTGAGCCCTGGCATGTGCTGGGCGAGGAGGGCAGTGCCGGCGGCAATGTCCGTTATGTGGATTCGTCACTTGAAAGGTTGCAGGTCAAGATCAGTGGCATGAGTGCCGAGCGTTACAGGCTGACCTGCAACGGTGTCGCGGTGCCGCTGCAGGCTACCGGACGGGTTGGCGAATTCGTGGCTGCGGTGCGCTATCGCGCCTGGCAGCCGGCCAACTGCCTGCAACCGACGATTCCAGTGCATGCGCCGCTGGTCTTTGATGTGCTCGACACCTGGATGGGGCGTTCGCTTGGCGGTTGCCAGTATCACGTGGCGCATCCCGGGGGGCGCAACTATGAGACCCAGCCGGTGAACGCCAACGAAGCGCAGAGCCGGCGTCAGGCGCGGTTCTTTCGCCTCGGACACAGCCCGGGCACGCTGCCGGTACCTGCGCCGCAGATCAATCCGGACATGCCCTTTACCCTGGATCTGCGCCGCCATTGAACGCTACGCTGAAATTACTTGCAGCCCTTGAGCCTTGCCATGCCCGATCTGTTTGATGCCTGCCCGGTGAGCCCGGGGACCTATCATGAAATGTTCGAGGGCCAGGGGCAGGTACGCGAGCATTGGCAGCAGGTGTACGCATACCTGCAACGCAGCGGCCGGGCGCAACTGGCCCAGCGACAGGCGTCGCTGACCCGCCAACTGCAGGAAAACGGTGTGACATACAACGTCTACGCCGACCCCAAGGGGGCTGACCGGCCCTGGGAACTGGACCTGCTGCCGCACCTGTTACCTGCCTGCGAATGGCAGCAACTCGCCGCTGGCATTGCCCAGCGGGCGCGCTTGCTCAATGCCGTGCTGGCCGACATCTACGGGCCACAACAATTGATCAGCGAGGGGCTGCTGCCAGCCGAACTGGTCTATGGGCATAACAACTTCCTGTGGCCGTGCCAGGGCATCAGCCCGCCCGATGGCACCTTTCTGCATGTGTATGCGGTGGACCTGGCGCGTGCGCCAGACGGGCGCTGGTGGGTGACGGCAGATCGTACCCAGGCACCTTCCGGCGCAGGCTATGCACTGGAGAACCGCACCATCGCTTCGCGGGCGCTGCCCGAGTTGTACCGCGACCTGAAGGTGCAGCACCTGGCGGGTTTTTTTCGTACCTTGCAGCAGACGCTGGTGCGCCTGGCACCCGGTGAAAGCGATTCGCCGCTGGTGGTAGTGCTGACCCCGGGGCGATTCAATGAGAGCTATTTTGAGCACTTGTACCTGGCACGCCAGCTGGGCTATCCGCTGGTAGAGGGCTGTGACCTGACAGTGCGTGATGCCACGGTGTACCTGAAGACCCTCAGTGGTCTGCGTCGTGTCCACGCGATCATGCGGCGTCTGGATGACGATTTTTGCGACCCGCTGGAGCTGCGTACCGATTCGGCCCTGGGAGTGCCAGGCCTGCTGGATGCCGTCCGTCAGGGCCGGGTGCTGGTGGCCAACGCGCTAGGCACTGGTGTGCTGGAATCGCCTGGATTGCTGGGCTTTCTGCCGGCCATCAACCAGCGCCTGTTCGGTGAAGAGCTGAGTCTGCCGTCGATCGCCACCTGGTGGTGCGGTGAGCCTGCGGTCATGGCGCGGGCGCTGGCGCAATTGCCTCAGCTTCTGGTCAAGCCGGCGTTTCCTTCGCAGAGCTTCAGCGCGGTGTTCGGCCGCGATCTGGACAGCGCCGGGCGCCAGGCTCTGGCGGAGCGGATTCAGGCACGGCCGTATGCCTACGTCGCGCAGGAGCTGGCGCAGTTATCCCAGGCGCCGGTATGGCAGCAGGAGCAGGGTCAGTTGCAATCGCGGGCCATTGGCATGCGTGTGTATGCCGTAGCCTCGGCCGCGGGCTACCGGGTGCTCCCGGGCGGCCTGACACGGGTCGCCGCCCTCGCCGACGCCGAGGTGGTGTCGATGCAGCGCGGCGGTGCCAGCAAAGACACCTGGGTGTTGGCCGACACGGCGCCCAGTGGTGAGCAATGGCGCACCCAGCATACGCTCGGGGTGGCGGACCTGATCCGCAAGGACCCCTACCTGCCGTCGCGGGTGGTGGAAAACCTGTTCTGGTTCGGGCGCTATTGCGAACGCTGTGATGCCAGCGCGCGTTTGCTGCGGATCATCCTCACCCGTTACCTCGATGGTGATGACCCCTTGGCCTTGCAGGCGGCAGTGACTCTGGCCGATGAACTGTCGTTGCTGCCAGAGGAGGGTACGCTGCCCGAGCGCGTGCGCGCGGCGCTGGCGGACAGCGACTGGGCCTTCAGCCTGCGGGCCAACCTGCAGCGTCTGCAATGGGCGGCATCACAGGTTCGTGGCAAGCTTTCGCGAGAAAACTGGCAGGCGCTGGTGGAGTTGCAGAACGAGTCGCGGAGCCTGGAAAATCAAACGGCGGACTTTGGCGAGCAGGTCGATGTGCTCAATCGCCTGGTGATGTCCATGGCCGCACTGTCCGGCTTTGCCCTGGACGACATGACCCGCGACGATGGCTGGCGCTTCTTGATGATCGGCCGCCGTATCGAGCGCTTGCAGTCCTTGTGCAGCAGCCTCGCGGTCTACCTGAGGGGGCCAACGGTGTCCGATCAGGCCGGGCTGGAATGGCTGCTGGAGCTGGGTAACAGCAGCATCACCTACCGCTCGCGCTACCTGGCGGTTGCGCAGTTGATACCGGTGCTGGATTTGCTCCTGCTGGACGAACAAAACCCGCATGCCGTGCTATTCCAGCTCAATCTGCTGGTGCGTGCTTACCGGCGCCTCAGCAAAGAATTTGCCAGCAGCCCGGAGCCTGCACTGGCGCTCTTGGCCGATCGGCTCAAGCACTTCGACTTGCGCAGCCTGGAAGACTCGCTGTTCGGCAGCGCCAGTGTTCGCGCGGTACTGACCGGGCTGGCGGATCTGTTGCAGTCCATTGCCACGGCCAGCGGCGAGATTTCCGAGCGTCTGGCGCTGCGTCATTTCGCTCATGTCGACGATGTCAGCCAACAAACGGTGTCCGTGTGATGAGCGCGCATTACCAGGTTATTCACGACACCCACTATCGCTACGACAGCCCGGTGTCGCTGGCCCAGCAACTGGCGCACCTGTGGCCGCGGCCCTGTGCCTGGCAGCGCTGCAGTGAGCAGGTCCTGCAGATCAGCCCGACACCTACCCAACGGCGTGATGAGTGGGATGTGTTCGGCAACCCGCTGACGCGTCTTGCCTTCGAGCGCCAGCATGAGCAGTTGCAGGTGGTGGCACGTTTGCAGATTGAAGTGCTGCCCCGCGCCGAGCCGCAATTCAGCGCTTCTCCCCCCTGGGAGCAGGTGCGCGATGCCCTGACATATGCCAGCCAGCCCCTGAGCGGTGAGCTTTTGCAGGCTTGTCGCTACCGATTCGAATCGCCCTATGTGCACCTGAAACAGCGCTTCGTGGCCTTCAGCGAGTCGTGCTTTGCAGCGGGGCAGCCGATGCTGCTCGGGGTGCAGGCGCTGATGGAAAAGATCTTCAGGGAATTCACTTTCGATGCCACGGCGACCCAGGTTGCAACGCCCTTGGTGGAGGTGCTGGAGCGCCGCCGTGGTGTGTGCCAGGACTTTGCCCACCTGATGCTCGCCTGCCTGCGCTCGCGTGGGCTGGCAGCTCGCTACGTCAGTGGCTATTTGCTGACCCGGCCGCCACCGGGTCAGCCGCGGTTGGTGGGGGCTGATGCCTCGCATGCCTGGATCTCGGTGTTTTGCCCGACCCAAGGCTGGGTCGATTTCGACCCCACCAACAACCTGCGCCCGGCACTGGAGCACATCACCTTGGCCTGGGGCCGGGACTTCTCCGATGTATCGCCGCTGCGCGGGGTGATCCTCGGTGGCGGCAGCCATGACCCGGAGGTGCAGGTCACGGTGATGCCGCTGGATGAATGCCAGGTTTAGTCAGGCTTTTTGTCGACCCACTTGGGCAGCACCGGGGCTTCGAAGCTGTCCATGGCGTCGAGCAATTCGTCGGGGGTGGTGGCCAGCGCCAGCATGGCGCGGTGCTGCGGACGCACGAAGCCTTCTTCCACCACATGGTCGAGGAAGTCGCCGAGTTTGCTGTAGAAGCCGTTCACGTCGAGCAGGCCCAACGGCTTGGCGTGGTAGCCGAGCTGGCCCCAGGTCCATACCTCGAACAGCTCTTCCAGGGTACCCAGGCCGCCAGGCAGGGCGACGAAGGCGTCGCTCAGCTCTGCCATGCGTGCTTTGCGTGCGTGCATACCGTCGACGACTTCCAGGCGAGTCAGGCCGGTGTGGCCGATTTCGGCATTTTTCAGCGCTTCGGGGATGATCCCGATCACTTCACCACCGGCCGCCATGGCGGCGTCGGCAACGATGCCCATCAGGCCGACTGCACCGCCGCCATAGACCAGGGTCAGGCCGCGCTGGGCGATGGCCTGGCCGAGGGCGATGGCCGCCTCGCGGTAGGCCGGGTTGACGCCGGTGCTGGCGCCGCAAAATACACACACTGAACGTACTGGCATCACTTTTCTCCGGTTACAAACGTACACAGAGTAAGGTGCTGGCCAGTCACTTCCAAGACGGCACTGTTTTGTAAACACTACTATTCTGGTCGGGCGAATTCGCAAATCGCGCCGCTGGCACCGCAGGCGTAGGCGGCGAGCAAGCTGTTCATCAAGCTACCGAAGGACATGATCAATGACTCCTGAATGAGAGGTTGTCTCATCGTCTAACAATGGCGCATGATGTTCACTTAGGATTTGTGTATACAATCCATAGAACAAATTTACTGCCTGGCCTCGTATCCGGCGTTTGACCCACATCATGGGTGTGCTTCACGGTTTCAGGCAGTCTGCAAACTGATAAAAACCCTGTCATGGAGATTCACGATGTTTGCCAAAGTTGTAGCAGTATCCTTGCTGACTCTCGCCACCACTCAGGTATTTGCTGCCGAGTGTAAGGTTACCGTCGATTCCACCGACCAGATGTCCTTCAACACCAAGGCCATCGAAATCGACAAGAGCTGCAAGACGTTCACTGTTGAGCTGACCCACTCCGGTTCGTTGCCGAAGAACGTCATGGGCCACAACCTGGTGATCAGCAAGGAAGCGGACATGCAGCCGATCGCGACCGATGGCCTGAGCGCCGGTATCGAGAAGGATTACCTGAAGGAAGGTGACGCGCGCGTGATTGCTCACACCAAAGTGATCGGCGCCAAGGAAACCGCTTCGGTGACTTTCGATGTTTCCAAGCTGGATGCCAACGAGAAATACGGCTTCTTCTGCTCGTTCCCAGGCCACATCTCGATGATGAAAGGCACTGTTACCCTGAAGTAATGGTGTAGCTGGCCATCGCCAGCAAGCCGGCTCCTACAGTAGGAGCCGGCTTGCCGGCGATTTCGGCTTCAAGGCGCGAACGGCATCTCGCGTTTGTGCTGGGTCTTCTCGTAAGTCCGCTTGATGATCTCGAACGCCTCCTCGCTGACCGGCTCGCCGTGCAGGAAGGCATCGATCTGCGCGTAGCTCACGCCATGGGATGCTTCGTCAGGCTTGCCCGGTGCCAGGTCCTCCAGGTCCGCGGTCGGCACTTTCTCTACCAGTGACTCCGGTGCGCCAAAGCTGCGCGCGATGGCGCGTACCTGGTTTTTCACCAGGCCGCTCAGGGGCGCCAGGTCGCAGGAACCGTCACCAAATTTGGTAAAGAACCCCATCACTGCTTCGGCGGCATGGTCAGTACCGATCACCAGGCCCTGACGGGCGCCGGCGATGGTGTACTGCGCGACCATGCGCATGCGTGCCTTGGTATTGCCCACCACGAAGTCGACCATCGTCGGTGAACCGCCTTCCAGCGCCTTGACCTCGGCGGCCAGGGCGCGTACGGCCGGGGCGATATCCACCGTATGGACTTCGTCAGCCTTGATCACGTCCAGGCAGGCCTGGGCGTCGTGCTCATCCTGTTGAACCTGGTAGGGCAGGCGCACGGCGATAAAGCAGTAAGCCGGATCGCCGGTTTCGCTGCGCAACTCGTTGATCGCCCGCTGCGCCATCAGCGCCGCGGTCAACGAGTCGACGCCACCACTGATGCCCAGCACCAGGGTTTTTAGCCGGGCGTTGTTCAGGCACTGCTTGATGAACGCCACGCGCCGGTTCACTTCGGCATCGAGCGCGGCACGGTCGGCGAACGGCGGCTGGACCTTGAGTGCTTGCGCAATTTCTCGCTGGGCGGCTTGCATGAATTACTCCTTGGACACTTTGAAGACGTGGCGCAGGTACGCAACGAAGTTTTCGTCACGGCATTGGGTCTTGGCCGCCTCGTCGGAAATCTTGGCGACAGGCTGGCCGTTGCAGTCGGTCATTTTAAGCACGATGCTCATCGGCGCCACCCCGGGTATGTCGCAGGTCAGGTTGGTACCGATGCCGAAGCTGACGTTGATGCGCCCGCGCAAGGCACGGAAGATCTCCAGTGACTTGGTCAGGTTCAGGCCATCGGAGAACACCAGCGTCTTGGTCATCGGGTCGATTCCCAGCTTGCGGTAATGAGCGATGGCCTTTTCTGCCCACTGCACCGGGTCACCCGAGTCATGGCGCAAGCCATCAAACAGCTTGGCGAAGAACAGGTCGAAGTCGCCGAGAAACGCATCCATGGTGATGCAGTCGGTCAAGGCGATACCGAGCAGCCCGCGGTACTCGCGGACCCAGCAGTCGAGCGCGGCAATCTGGCTGTCGATCAGCCGTGGGCCGAGTTGCTGGTGGGCCATGATCCATTCATGGGCCATGGTGCCCAAAGGCTTGATATCCAGTTTTCGTGCCAGGTGCACGTTGCTGGTGCCGACGAAACGCGCCGGGAAATCGTCTTTGAGCACCCGCACCACTTCTTCCTGCACTTTGTAGGAAAAGCGTCGGCGTGTGCCGAAGTCGGCCACCTGCAACTCTGCCAGTTCATCACTGCTGGCATGGGCTTTGAGCCAGTCGAACTTGCGGTAGAGCTGGTCGCGGGCTTCGCTGAGTTTGACCTGTGGATAGCGATGGCGGTTGCGCACTTCGCTGATGATCGCCAGCAGCGGTACTTCAAAGAGGATCACGTGCAGCCAGGGGCCGCGTATGCGCAGGTACAGCTGATCGTTTTCGATGCCCAGGTGCAGGTAGCGCAGGTTGAAGCGGAACAGGCCGAGAAAACGCAGAAAGTCTGGCTTGATGAAATTGATCTGTTCCAGAAAGCCCAATTGGCCATTAGCCAGGCTCAGTTCGCAGAGGTTGTCGATCTGTTCGCGAATCTGCGCCAGATAGGGGCGCAGGTCTTCGCCATTGCGGCAGCGAAACTCCCATTCGACATCGACGTTGGGGTAGTTGTGCAGCACCGCCTGCATCATGCTCAGCTTGTAGAAGTCAGTGTCGAGCAGGTTTTGCACGATGCGATCGGCGAAGGCGCTCTCGCTCATAAGGGGCTCCGTAGGGGGCGCGCGCCATTAATTGCCAGCAACGACGCACAGACATTGCCATTGTGCCAGCCTTTTCCCGCAGGTGGGCGGGCGAGCTGCGGGTACATCCGTAGCAGCGTGCGGGGGCGGCGCTTTCGTCGGTCAGCGGCTAGCCTGTATTGGTGCTCGCTGTAGCAGTCGCGCACCAACGATGTGCAGTTCGGTTACGCATCCTGTTACAGGCGGGTTGCACGTAACCACTTGGCGAGGTTGCAATGATGGCACTTTATGGTTGCTCTTTTTTCTCGATTGGGTGGCGCTTGCCTTGCGGCAGACGGTTGCACAGCCAGTAAAAAAAGGACGCGGCCAGGGCCCTGGCAACTTCTTCAGGTGTTTTTCAAGAATAAAAATCCAATGGCACGCCCCTTGCTCAGAGCTATTGCTGAAAGTTGTAGTGCCAACCAAAAAAACACCAAGGAGCACCACCTCATGTCGCAGACGTTTTACAAGAAAGGCTTTCTGGCCCTTGCCGTAGCTACGGCGCTGGGTGTTTCTTCGTATGTTCAGGCCGACATCAAGATCGGTGTAGCAGGCCCGATGACCGGTGCCAACGCAGCGTTTGGCGAGCAGTACATGAAAGGTGCCCAGGCGGCGGCAGACAAGATCAACGCCGCAGGCGGGATCAACGGCGAGAAGATCGTGCTGGTCAAAGGTGACGACGCCTGCGAGCCCAAGCAGGCCGTAGCCGTGGCCAACCGACTGGTTGACCAGGACAAGGTCGCCGGTGTGGTCGGGCATTTCTGCTCGTCCAACACCATCCCGGCCTCAGAGGTGTATGACGAGGCGGGCGTCATTGCCATCACCCCGGGTTCGACCAACCCGCAGGTTACCGAGCGCGGCCTGAGTGCCATGTTCCGTATGTGCGGGCGTGACGACCAGCAGGGCATCGTTGCCGGCGACTACATCGTCGACGTGCTCAAAGGCAAAAAAGTGGTTGTGCTGCACGACAAGGACACCTATGGCCAAGGCCTGGCCGATGCCACCAAAGCGCAACTGGCCAAGCGCGGCGTGACCCCGGTGCTGTACGAAGGCCTGACCCGTGGCGAGAAGGACTTCAGCGCCGTGGTGACCAAGATTCGCGGTGCCGGTGCCGACGTCGTCTACTTCGGTGGTCTGCACCCGGAAGCCGGTCCACTGGTCCGGCAGCTGCGTGAGGCGGGCCTGAAAGACGTCAAGTTCATGTCCGATGACGGCGTTGTCACCGACGAACTGGTCACCACCGCCGGTGGTGCGCAGTACGTTGATGGCGTGTACATGACCTTCGGAGCCGACCCGCGCCTGCTGCCCGACAGCAAGGCGGTGGTAGAGGAATTCCGCAAAGCAGGCACCGAACCGGAAGGCTACACCTTGTATGCCTACGCATCGGTCGAGGCCCTGGCTGCCGCCTTCAATGGCTCCAAGTCGAACAAGGGCGAAGACGCTGCCAAGTGGCTCAAGGCCAATCCGGTGAAAACCGTGATGGGCGAGAAGAAGTGGGACAGCAAGGGCGACCTGACGGTCTCCGACTACGTGGTCTACCAGTGGGACAAGGACGGCAAGTACCACCAACTGGAAAAACAAAAATAACAACGGTAACCGACCCGGGCCTTGGCCCGGGTCGCTACCCGGTTTTGCGCCGTACCTGTCTTTTCTCGTAGATCTGCACAAACCTGCGCTGCGAGGGCCGCTTCATCCGGGCTCACCGTAGTCGGCGCTTGTGCAATCTCAAATACGTGAGATTGCGTTATGGATGGTATTTTTCTGCAGCAACTGGTCAACGGGCTGACCCTTGGGTCTGTCTATGGCCTGATCGCCATCGGCTACACAATGGTCTATGGCATTATCGGCATGATCAACTTCGCGCACGGCGAGGTGTATATGATTTCCGCTTACCTGGCGGCGATCAGTCTGGCATTGCTGGCTTACTTCGGTATCGAATCCTTCCCGCTGCTGATGCTCGGGACGCTGATCTTCACGGTTGTGGTGACAGGCGTTTATGGCTGGACCATCGAACGTATCGCCTACAAACCCCTGCGTAACTCCACCCGCCTGGCACCGCTGATCAGTGCCATCGGTATCTCGCTGATCCTGCAGAACTATGCGCAGATCAGCCAGGGTGCACGCCAGCAAGGCATTCCGACCCTGCTTGAAGGCGCCTGGCGCGTCGAAGTAGGTAGCGGTTTCGTCCAGCTGACCTACACCAAAATCTTCATTCTGGTCGCCGCGTTCGTCGGCATGGCCGCGCTGACCTACATCATCAAGTTCACCAAACTGGGGCGCATGTGCCGTGCAACCCAGCAGGATCGCAAGATGGCCTCGATCCTCGGTATCAACACCGACCGGGTGATTTCCTATGTGTTCGTTATCGGTGCCGTCATGGCGGCGTTGGCGGGCGTGTTGATCACCATGAACTACGGTACGTTCGACTTCTATGCCGGTTTCATCATCGGCATCAAAGCCTTCACCGCAGCGGTATTGGGTGGCATCGGCTCGTTGCCGGGCGCCATGCTCGGCGGGATCATCCTCGGCATCTCCGAATCGCTGTTCTCCGGGTTGATCAACTCCGACTACAAAGACGTGTTCAGTTTCTCCCTGCTGGTGCTGATTCTGATCTTCCGTCCCCAAGGCCTGCTGGGTCGCCCACTCGTGGCGAAGGTGTAAGTATGTCTGCTGCCAAATCCACTTCATTCGATCTCAAACGCAGCCTGATCGACACGATTCTCGCCGGGCTGATTTCCCTGATTGTCTTCGGGCCTATCGTCGGCGTGGTGCTCGACGGGTACAGCTTCAACATGGAACCGACCCGTGTGTCCTGGCTGGTCGCCGGGGTCATGGCCGGGCGCTTTTTACTCAGCCTGTTCCTGCAGACACCCAAGGGGCAGTCGATCCTCCAGGGCTTCGAGGGCAGCGGTTCCGGCGTGCATGTGCTGGCACCAGACTACAAGTCGCGGCTGCGCTGGATCATCCCGGCGCTGATCGTCATCGCCATTGTCTTTCCGTTCTTCGCCAACAAATACCTGCTGACCGTGGTCATCCTCGGCCTGATCTACGTGTTGCTGGGCCTGGGCCTGAACATCGTGGTGGGCCTGGCCGGTTTGCTCGACCTTGGCTACGTGGCGTTCTATGCCATTGGTGCCTACGGCCTGGCGCTGGGTTACCAGTACCTGGGGCTGGGGTTCTGGACGGTGTTGCCGCTGGCGGCCATCGCCGCGGCACTGGCCGGTTGCATACTGGGCTTTCCGGTGCTGAGGATGCACGGTGACTACCTGGCGATCGTGACCCTGGGCTTTGGTGAAATCATCCGCCTGGTGCTCAACAACTGGCTGTCGTTCACCGGCGGCCCGAACGGCATGCCGGTCCCTTCGCCGACCTTCATGGGCCTGGAGTTCGGGCGCCGGGCCAAAGACGGGGGCGTACCGTTCCACGAGTTCTTCGGCATCGATTACAACCCTAACGTGAAGTTCCTGTTCATCTACATCGTGCTGTTCCTCGTGGTGTTGGCGGTGCTCTACATCAAGCACCGGCTGACCCGCATGCCGGTCGGCCGCGCCTGGGAAGCGCTGCGTGAAGACGAGATCGCCTGCCGCTCGATGGGCCTCAACCACGTGCTGGTGAAACTCTCGGCGTTCACCCTCGGGGCGTCTACTGCGGGCCTTGCCGGGGTGTTTTTTGCCAGCTACCAGGGGTTCGTCAACCCGTCCTCGTTCACCTTCTTCGAATCGGCGCTGATCCTTGCGATCGTGGTGCTGGGCGGGATGGGATCGACCGTCGGGGTGGTGATCGCCGCATTCGTGCTGACCGTGGCCCCGGAGCTGCTGCGCAGTTTCTCCGAATACCGGGTGCTGCTGTTCGGCGTGCTGATGGTGTTGATGATGATCTGGAGACCGCGCGGCCTGATTCGCATCAGCCGTACCGGTGTAGTTCCGCGTAAAGGAGTGGCGCCATGAGCGATGACGTGATTCTTTCAGTCGATAACCTGATGATGCATTTTGGCGGGATCAAGGCGCTCAGCGATGTCAGCCTCAAGGTCAAACGCAATTCCATCTTCGCCCTGATCGGCCCCAACGGCGCCGGCAAGACCACGGTGTTCAACTGCCTGACCGGCTTCTACAAGGCCAGTGGCGGCAAGATCGAACTGAACATGCGCGGTACCCGTACCAACGTGATCCAGTTGCTGGGCGAGCGTTTCCGCCTGGGCGACTTCGTTTCACCCAAGCGCTTTATCAACCGTATGCACTACAAAATGTTCGGCGGTACCCACCTGGTCAACCGTGCCGGTCTGGCGCGCACGTTCCAGAACATTCGCCTGTTCAGGGAAATGTCGGTGGTGGAGAACCTGCTGGTGGCCCAGCACATGTGGGTCAACCGCAATCTGCTGGCCGGCGTGCTCAACACCAAGGCCTACCGCAAGGCCGAAAGCGATGCCCTCGACCATGCCTTCTACTGGCTGGAAGTGGTCGATCTGGTGGACTGCGCCAACCGCCTGGCCGGCGAGCTGTCCTACGGCCAGCAGCGTCGTCTGGAGATTGCCCGGGCCATGTGCACACGGCCCAAAATCATTTGCCTGGACGAGCCGGCAGCCGGCCTCAACCCGCAGGAAACCGAAGCCCTGAGCAAGATGATCCGGGTACTTCGCGACGAGCACGACATTACCGTCGTGCTGATCGAACATGACATGGGCATGGTGATGAGTATTTCCGACCATATTGTGGTGCTCGACCACGGCAACGTGATCGCCGAAGGCGCCCCGCAGGACATCCGTCACAACCCGACCGTGATCGCCGCCTACCTGGGTGCTGACGAAGAGGAGCTGGTATGAGTGCACCCATCCTCGAAATGAAAGAGATCGACGTGTTCTACGGGCCGATCCAGGCGTTGAAGAAGGTCTCGCTGCACATCGATGAAGGTGAAACGGTGAGCCTGATCGGCTCCAACGGCGCCGGCAAGTCGACCCTGCTGATGTCGATCTTCGGTCAGCCGCGGGCGGCCAGCGGGCAGATTGTCTATCGCGGTACCGACATTACCCACAAGTCGTCCCATTACATCGCCTCCAACGGCATCGCCCAGTCGCCCGAAGGGCGTCGGGTGTTCCCGGACATGTCGGTGGAAGAGAACCTGATGATGGGCACCATCCCCATTGGCGACAAGTTTGCCAGCGAAGACATGCAGCGCATGTTTGACCTGTTCCCGCGGCTCAAGGAACGGCGCAATCAGCGAGCCATGACCATGTCGGGGGGGGAGCAGCAGATGCTGGCGATTGCCCGGGCGTTGATGAGCCGGCCCAAGCTGTTGCTGCTCGACGAGCCGTCACTGGGCCTGGCGCCGATTGTGGTCAAGCAGATCTTCGCCACCTTGCGTGAACTGGCCCAGACCGGCATGACCATCTTTCTGGTGGAACAGAACGCCAACCATGCGCTCAAGCTCTCGGATCGCGCCTATGTAATGGTCAACGGCCAGATCCGCCTGACCGGTACCGGGCAGGAGCTGCTGGTCAACGATGAAGTACGTAACGCCTACCTGGGCGGGCATTGATCCGGCCTGAGTGAAAGCGCCCTGCACAGCAGGGCGTTTTTTTGTCCAGCCTTTTGTGGACAACCTTGCGCGCACCTCCTTCCAGACGCGACACAAAGTCGCTGCAAGCCGATGATTTCCTGAGTGTTCAAGTTGTCCACCATGGGTGTGGAACCGGCTGTGGGTAACTTGGTGGCACCTTGCTGAGAGCCTTTGTTTACAAGGCTTTCAGCTTTGTGGTTGTTTTTTGATCAAGCGTTCATAAAAGAATTTCAGCGGCTGTTGTCAAGTCTTTTATGGCCAGTGCAACCGGGCATCAAAGTAGGTGCAAAGGCTGTGGATAAGTCTGTGGGCAAGCATTGGAAAGAACGCTGAAAGTGCCGTGCTGACGGGCCTTGGGCCATCACTGAAATCATCGCCCTGGAAGGTCGGGGCAGGCTGAGGTCAGCCGACAGTCCCGCAGTCAAGAAAAATACTTGCCAATCCGGGGTTTAGCAGTTGTTCAGCGGGTTTCAAGTTGCCCCCAGACTGTGTGCAATAGCCTGTGGATAAGGTGAGCAAAGCTTTCTCCAGCCCTTATGGATCAAGGTGTTGGTGGGATTGATTGTTTTTTGTACAGCGCATGTGTACTTGCTGGCACGGTTGCTGGCGGGCATGCTGCTGATCTGTGATTTCGACCTTGCAAGGAGTACCCGATGACTTCCACTGTTTTCATCACTGGCGCGACCTCAGGCTTCGGCGAAGCTTGTGCCCGTCGATTTGCCGAGGCCGGCTGGTCCCTGGTGCTGACCGGTCGCCGTCAGGAGCGCCTGGACGCGCTGTGTGAAGAACTGTCGAAAAAGACTGAAGTTCATGGCCTGGTGCTCGATGTGCGTGACCGCAAGGCTATGGAGGCGGCGGTTGCCGGCCTGCCGCCGTCGTTCGCCAAACTGCGCGGCCTGATCAACAACGCGGGCCTGGCGCTGGGGGCCGACCCGGCGCCCAAGTGCGACCTGGACGACTGGGAAACCATGGTCGACACCAACATCAAGGGCCTGATGTACAGCACCCGCCTGCTGTTGCCACGGCTGATCGCCCATGGTCGTGGCGCGACCATTCTCAACGTGGGTTCGGTGGCGGGTAACTATCCGTATCCAGGCAGCCATGTGTATGGCGGCACCAAAGCCTTCGTCGGCCAGTTCTCCCTGAGCCTGCGCTGCGACCTGCAAGGCACTGGCGTGCGGGTGAGCAACATTGAACCGGGCTTGTGCGAAAGCGAGTTTTCGCTGGTGCGTTTCGGTGGCGACCAGGCGCGCTATGACGCCACTTACGCCGGTGCCGAGGCGATCCAGCCGCAGGACATTGCCGAGACCATTTTCTGGATCATGAACCAGCCGGCGCACATCAACATCAACAGCCTTGAGCTGATGCCGGTAAGTCAGGCGTGGGCAGGGTTTTCGATCGACCGTTCCGGCAAGGCCTGAGGCCTGATCGCCGGCGTGCCGGCGATTGCGTCAGATCTGGCGCTGCAACCCTTCCAGGCAGGTTGCCAGGTGATAGGGCGTGGTCGACGGCATATCGCTGCGGCTGACCGCGCCTTCGGCATCACGGCACTCGTACCAGCCACCGGCATGCAGGAAGCGCTGCTGCAGCGCCTGTAGCTGGACGAGCACCTTGGCGGCGCTGTCCGGGCGCAAGGCCAGGGCACGCAGGTATTCAGCCTGGGCCCAGATGCGCTGGGTGGCATCGCGCACTTCGCCGTCAGCGCTGAGCATGGCCAATGCCGCAGTGTCTTTCACCCCGCACTGCTCGGCATAGGCGAACGCCCGGTCGAGGGAGGCGTGCAGCGCGCTGCCGCGCAGCAGCGGTGAAGACTCCAGCAGGTAGAACCATTCGAACTGATGGCCAGGCTCGAACCAGTTATCCACAGCACCACGCGGTTTTTCCAGCATCACCCCGTGTTCGGCATCGATGAAGTGCTGTTGCATGGCGTCGGCCAACGCCAACAGGGCCTGTTGCACCGCTTCATCGTCGCGCACCGCGAGGGTGGCGAGGAACGCTTCGGCCAGGTGCATCAACGGGTTTTGCAGGGGGCCGCTGCCCACGTCCGACCAGTCTTCATCGAGACTCGCCTCATACAACCCGTCATCGCGGGCGAAACGCTCGGCCACCACGCTCAAGGCCGCGTTGAGCGTGGATTCGACCAGTGACTCGCGCACCTGGCCCCAGTAATGGGCGCAGGCAAAAATGATGAACGCGTGGGTGTAGAGGTCTTTGCGCCGGTCCAGCGGTTTGCCCTGGGCGTCGATGCTGTAGAACCAGCCACCGTGCTCGGCATCGTGGAAATGCCGCTGCAGCGAACGAAACAGCGCCGCCGCGCGTTCGCGGGCACCGGGTTCGTCGATGCGGCTGCTGAACAGGTAGAGCTGGCGGGCACAGGCCATGGCCCGATAACGCTGTACCGGCAGCGGCTGATGCTGCGGATCGAGTGCTTCGAAAGGCAGGGCCAGTTCCGCATTCCAGCCCGGACCTTGCCAGAGCGGCACGATGCGCTGGGTAAAGTGCGTCTTGACCTGTTCGAGCAGGGCAGGCAATTCAGGCTGGGCAGTACGAAGGTCGGGCATGGAGAAGAGTCGTCGCGGTTGGTGCGTTTGCGCGCATGGTAGCAGGAAACCCCACGGGAACGGCGCTGTGACGATGCCTAGAGACTGCTCAGGCCCTGCCAGTGCTTGGCGCCGACAAAGATGAAGCGCAATTGCTGGGTGATCTTGTCCTGCGCACTCAGGGCGTTTGCGCCATCGTCGTCAGGTTCGTCGATCAGTTCCGGCAAGGTGGCAAACACGGTTTTGACCACCAGGTCGGCGATTACCGAGAGGGCGGCGCTGTCCAGGTGCTGCCAGCGCGGCATGCGCTCAAGGTCGGTCGCCAGGTCCGAACTGATGCCCTGGCGCAGGGTGGCGATCGCCTGGCGTACCGGCTGCGAACCACCGTATTGCTCGCGGGCGAGGAACAGGAACTGTGGACGATTGGCGGCAACCACGTCGAGGAAGATGCGCACCGAGGCGTCGGTAATGCCACCGAGTTCGAGCTCGTTGTGGCGAACCAGGCGAATGGTCTGGCGAAAGGTTTCGCCGACTTCATTGACCAGGGCCAGGCCAAGCTGGTCCATGTCGGAGAAATGCCGGTAAAAACCGGTGGGCACAATACCCGCGAATTTACTCACTTCGCGCAGGCTGATGCTGCCAAAGCCCCGGCCACTTTCCATCAGGTGGCGGGCGGCATCCAGCAAAGCTTGGCGGGTCTGTTGTTTTTGTTCGGCGCGCGGCAGCATGGCGAGTATCGGTTGGCAGTCAAACAGCCCTGCACTCTAATAGCCTGCGCCGGGAAAAACAAAGCCCGGTCAATTGACCGGGCTTGGAGGGGAACCGTTGCAAGGCTGGGATCTCTTATTGTGTGGCATAGGCGTCAGCTCACACGGTGGTTCTGTTCGATCAGGCGGTCAGCGCCACCTTCGGCAACCTGAAAGCGTGCGTTCAAGCGATCGGAGCCACCTTCGGCGACGCGGTTGGTGCGTTCCAGCAAGCGATCGGAACCGCCTTCGGCGACGCGATTGGTACGCTCCAACAGGCGATCGGAACCGCCTTCGGCGACGCGATTGGTACGCTCCAGCAGGCGATCGGAACCGCCTTCGGCGACGCGATTGGTGCGCTCCAGCAGACGATCGGAACCGCCTTCGGCAACGCGGACGTTGCGCTCTTTCAGGCGATCAGAACCGCCTTCGGCCAGGGTGTTCAATGGCTGTGAGATCACCGCCGAGCTGGAGCGCGATTCAGCCGTCAGGCTTTGGTCGGCGGCAGGAATGGCGAAGGCATTGGCGGCCAGGATCGACAGGGACAAGCTCAGGAGTAATTGGCGTTTCATTGTTCGGTGCTCCGTGGTGGTGCTGGAAAGTGGGTACGGAGCCAATGCTACGCCGGGGGGCGGGAGATAAAAGTTCATAAAGATAATGGTAACAATCAACGGAATTGATGTTTTGCCGCAGGTGCTCTAGCCCGGGTGTTCCAGGCGGTCTCAAAACCGTCTTGGGGGCGTGTAGACCAAGGTCGTATCGAGGAACAATCAAGAAAAAACCGCGCTATCAGCCGCTATCATGCAACGTCGGTTAAACCCTTGGGCGTTTCATCAGTCCGAAGAATACGTGCTATCAAATCGCCCACCTTGGCCCGGTGATCGCAAGGAGAATCCGCAATGACGCGTCCCGCCAGAATCCTCACCTGGACCTTTGCCAGCCTGCTGTTGCTGCTGACGATACTGGTCGTGGTGATTGCCACCTTTGACTGGAACCGGGTCAAGCCGATGCTTAACGCCAAAGTCTCCGAGGCGTTGCACCGTCCCTTCGCCATCAACGGCGATCTGCAGGTCCGCTGGCAGCGCGAGCCGGAGCAGGGGGGCTGGCGGGCGTGGGTACCCTGGCCGCGTTTTATCGCCCAGGACCTGACCCTGGGCAATCCTGACTGGCTCAAAGAGCCGCAGATGGTCAGCCTCAAGCAGGTCGAGTTCCGCCTTGCGCCCTTGCCGTTGCTGTTTCAACAGATTGTCATCCCGCGTATCGACCTGAACCAGCCTACTGCCAGCCTCAAGCGCCTGGCCGACGGCCGTGCCAACTGGACATTCGACTTCGGCCCCAAGGATGAACACGCCGAGCCTTCGGCCTGGGTGCTCGACATCGGCGCCATTGGCTTCGACAAAGGCCAGGTAAGCCTGGATGACCAGACCCTGAAAACCCGTCTGGACGTGCTGATCGACCCGCTGGGCAAACCGGTGCCGTTCGGCGATATCGTTGGCAAGGCTTCGGCAGCAAAGGCTGGTGGGGCTCAGGACTATGCCTTTGGCCTGAAGGTCAAAGGGCGTTACAAGGGCCAGGCGCTTGCCGGCGAAGGCAAGATTGGCGGCTTGCTGGCACTTCAGGACGCGAGTCAGCCCTTTCCGTTGCAGGCTGACCTGCAGATCGCCGATACGCGCATTGTCCTTGCCGGCACCCTGACCGACCCGCGTAACCTGGGTGCCCTCGACCTGCGCCTGCGGCTGTCGGGTGCTAGCCTGGGCAACCTCTATCCCTTGACCGGTGTAACGCTGCCGGACTCCCCGCCGTACGCCACCGACGGTCATCTGGTGGCCAAGCTGCATGAGCCGGGAGGCGCGCTGTTTCGCTACGAAGGCTTCAACGGCAAGATCGGTAACAGCGATATCCATGGCGACCTGACGTTTGCCGCCAGCCAGCCGCGACCCAAGCTCAGCGGTAACCTGGTGTCCAACCAGCTGCTGTTCAAGGACCTGGCACCGCTGATTGGTGCCGACTCCAACGCTGAACAGAAAGCTCGTGGTGGCGCCAGCAAGCAGCCGGCCGGCAAGGTGCTGCCGGTCGAGGAGTTCCGTACCGAGCGTTGGCGGGCGATGGATGCCGACGTGACCTTCAGTGGCAAGCGCATCGTGCACAGCGAGTCGCTGCCGTTCACCGACCTGTCCAGTCACGTTGTCCTCGACGACGGGGTGTTGCGCCTTGAGCCGCTGCGCTTTGGCATTGCCGGCGGCAAACTGGATGCACAGATTCGCCTCGACGGGCGCGCGGTGCCGTTGCAAGGACAGGCTCAGCTGAGTGCGCGGGGCTTCAAACTCAAACAGCTGTTCCCCACCTTCGAGCCGATGAAAACCAGCTTTGGCGAACTCAATGGCGATGCCGATCTGAAAGGCCGGGGAAATTCGGTGGCCGCCCTGCTGGGCACCGCCAATGGCAACCTGAAGATGCTGATCAACGATGGTGCCATCAGCCGTGGGCTTATGGAGATCGCCGGGCTGAATGTGGGTAACTACGTCATCGGCCAGTTGTTTGGCGACAAGGAGGTGAAAATCAACTGCGCGGCTGCCGACTTCGGTATCAAGATTGGCCTGGCGACCACGCGCCTGTTTGTCTTCGACACCGAGAACGCGATCATCTACATCAATGGCACGGCCAACTTCGCCAGCGAGCAGCTGGACCTGAAGATCAATCCCGAGTCCAAGGGCGTACGTCTGTTCTCGCTGCGCTCACCGTTGTATGTGCGCGGCCCGTTTGCCAAGCCCAGTGCCGGCGTGCAGGCAGTGCCGCTGGCCTTGCGCGGTGCGGGAATGGTTGCGCTGGGGGTGCTGGTCGGTCCGGCGGCAGGCCTGCTGGCGCTGGTGGCACCGGGCGGCGATGTGCCCAATCAGTGCACGCCGTTGCTTGAGCAGATGAAGTCGGGGAAGGCACCGAGGACGGTGAAGGCCGGTTAAGTTAAGTGCGGCTGTTCGCGGCGGTCCGGGACGCTGGACCGCCGCGAAGTTTCTCAAAGGCCTTTGAGCAGGTCGGCCATGTCATCGGCATGCTCTTCTTCCTGGGCCAGGATCTCTTCGAAGATGCGCCGTGTGGTGGGGTCGGATTCACCGATGTACTGGATGATCTCGCGGTAACTGTCGATGGCGATACGCTCGGCAACCAGGTCTTCAAGGACCATTTCTTCAAGGTTCTTGCCTTCCACGTATTGCGCATGGGAATGCTTGCTCAGGTTATCCGGGTTCAGGTCCGGCTCGCCCCCGAGCTGCACAATGCGCTCGGCCAGTTTGTCGGCATGCTCCAGTTCCTGGGTGGCATGTTCGAGAAACTCCTCGGCCGCCACGCTGGCCTTGATGCCGCTGGCCATGAAGTAGTGGCGTTTGTAGCGCAGGGCGCAGACCCATTCGGTTGCCAGCGACTCGTTGAGCAGCCGCAGGATCTGCTCGCGGTCGGCGTTGTAGCCTTCAGTCACGGCGCCTTGCTCGACATGCTGGCGGGCACGTTTGCGCAGGGTTTTCACATCGGTCAGTTCAACGGTGCTCATGGTGTTCTCCGGGGCTAGATGTCGGCTTTGGCTTTCTCTACGGCTTGGTCATCGGTCTGGCGCTGTTCACAGGTCTTGAAACCCTTGGCATCCACATGCCCGGTGGCGTCGAAGCGCACGTAGTAGGCTTGCTGATGGCCTTCCTGATTGAGGATGTAGTTGTTGCAGGTACCGCCATGCGGCAGGTCGATCACGCTGGAGGGGCTGCCGCCGATGGCGATCACCCGCTGCATGGTCATGCCGTTCTCGACCTGCTTGACCAGCGGTTGGTCGCGGTAGGTGACGTAGTCGACCGGGTTTTCCGGACGGCTACCGCAAGCCGCCAGGGCGGTGGTGGTCAGGAGGATTGCCAGGGTCTGCTTGTACATGGTCCCGCTCCTTGCTGAGGGTCTACAGGGTTGGAACCGCAGCAAGCGCCGGGAGTTCGATTGCGATTGCAATCAAACTGCCTGTAGGGTGGGGCCGACAGTCCACGGAACGGGAAATGCAGCCATGGCTCAAGAACTTGCCACGCGTTATCCACTGGTGCTGGTGCCCGGTATGCTTGGCTTCGTCCGCCTGGTGCTTTACCCCTACTGGTTCGGCATTGTTTCGGCATTGCGCCGGGGTGGGGCCAGGGTGTTTGCCATTCAGGTGTCGCCGATCAACTCCACCGAAGTACGTGGCGAGCAGTTACTGCAGATCATCGCTGACATTCGCCAGCAGACCGGTGCCGACAAGGTCAACCTGCTGGGCCACAGCCAGGGCGCGCTGACGGCGCGCTATGCGGCCGGCAAGCGGCCGGAGTGGGTGGCCTCGGTCACTTCGATTGCCGGGCCTAACCATGGCTCGGAGCTGGCGGATTACCTGCACGAAAAATACCCGGCCGACTCTGCGCGGGGGCGTCTGCTCAAGGCCCTGTTACATGGCCTGGGGGTGCTGCTGGGCTGGCTGGAGACCGGTTGGCGTGGGCCCAGGCTGCCGATTGACGTGCATGCCTCGCACCATTCGCTGACCCGTGCCGGGGTTGCGCTGTTCAACCAAGCGTACCCGCAGGGGCTGCCCAACACCTGGGGCGGCGAGGGACCGGCCGAAGTGGGCGGTGTGCGCTACTACTCGTGGTCCGGCACCTTGCAGCCGGGGTTGACCGACCAAGGCCTGAACCGTCTGGACGGCAGTAACCGCTTTTGCCGATTGTTTGCCAAAACCTTCGTCCATGAAGCCGGTCATTGCGACGGCATGGTCGGGCGCTACAGCTCGCATTTGGGCCAGGTGATCGGCGATGACTATCCGCTCGATCACCTGGACATCGTCAATCAGTCACTGGGTGCGGTAGGCAAGGGGGCCGAGCCGGTGCGCCTGTTCACCGAGCATGCCGCCCGCCTCAAGGCTGCGGGGCTGTAGCACTGGCAGGGCGTACCGGCGTTTTCCAGCGTTCGGCGAGAATCACCCCGGCCAGGGTCAGCAGGCCGCCACCCAGGTGGTACAGGGCCAGTTGCTCGTCGAGCACCAGTGCGGCAATAACCGCGGTGACTGCCGGCAACAGGTTGAAGAACAGCGTGGTGCGGCTTGGCCCCAAGCGGCTGACCGCCTGCATCCACACCAGCGGCGCAACCATCGAGGCCAGCACGCAGGCATACAGCACCAGGCCGATATTGCCGCTACCCAGGCCGGTTTTCTCTGAAAACACGAACAATGGGAACAGCACGATGATTGCCACCAGCACTTGCAGGTAAAGCAGCAGCAGGGGTGGCAGGCGCAGCTGCCATTTCTTCAGCAAGGTGCTGTAGAGCGCGTAGGCGAGGGTGGCAATCAGCATCAGGGCGTCGCCACCGTTGACGCCGTGTTGCAGCAACATCGCCGGATCGCCGGCCGAGACCACCACCATTACACCGCAGAACGACACCAGCGCGCCGATCAGCGCGCCGTAGGTCAGGCGCAGCCCCAGGCTGATGATGGCCATGGCCAGTGACATCAAGGGCATCAGCGACAGAATGATGCCCATGTTGGTGGCGCTGGTGATGGCGGCGGCGAAGTAGGCCAGGCTCTGGTACACCGCCATGCCCAGTACGCCGAGGATGAAAATCTTGCCCAGGTTGGGGCGGATATCGCTCCAGCGGCGCAGCATCGGGCGTAGCAGGAACGGCGTGAACAGCACGCCGGCCAGCAGCCAGCGATAGAAGCCGATTTCGGCCGGAAAGATCGCACCGGCCGACATCTTGGTGATCACTGTATTGCCAGCCCAGATCAGGATGGCCAGCAAGGGGAACGCATAATTCATCAAACACAAGCTCTGAAGGTACAGCCGGCCATTATCCCTTGGTTTTTCGTGTTGGTTGTACCGTACGGCGATAATTCGGCTTCGCGGGCACATTTCAGGACCGTACTTGAGACTTGCCCCGGCCGAGGGCCTGCAGAAAATCTTGTCTACACTTTTGTCGATGCCGCGCACTGAGTGCGGCGACGAGGAGAGAAGACCATGACGCACCTGCGTTTGCCGCTGCTGCTGGTGGGGTTGTTGATGTGTTCGTACAGCGTTGCCGACACCCCGCAGCAGGAAAAAATGCGAACCTGCAACGCCGATGCCAGCGCCAAAGCCCTCAAGGGCGATGAGCGCAATGCGTTCATGAGCAATTGCCTGAAGGCCAAGCCGTTGACACCCCAGCAGGAAAAAATGAAAACCTGCAGTGCCGACGCCGCGACCAAGGCGCTCAAGGGCGATGAGCGCAACGCGTTCATGAGCAATTGCCTGAAGAAAAAATGACCCGCCGAACCTGACCTGGCGCAGCCGCTGTCGATGCAGCGGCCGAGCCCCTATGCCTGCCCGGCGAAGGCTGGCAGACTGCGCCTTTTCCTGCAGTTGCCCCTTTGAGGTTGTATGACCTTTACTCCGCGCCAGATCAAGCTGGCCAGTTGGATCATTGTCTTCGCCGGCCTGTTGCTGGCGTTGCCGCTCAAGCTGTTGCCGAGCCTGCTGGCGGGCCTCCTGGTGTTCGAACTGGTCAACATGCTGACCCCGAAGCTGCAGCACCTGATTGCCGGGCAGCGCGCGCGCTGGCTGGCGGTGGCATTGCTTGGCACCCTGGTGGTCAGCACCCTGACGCTGCTGTTTGCCGGCGCCATCAGTTTCCTCCTGCACGAGGCCGAAAACCCCGGTGCCTCGCTGGACAAGTTCATGCTGCTGGTGGATCAGGCGCGTGGGCAACTGCCACCCTTTGTCGACGCCTACCTGCCGGCCAGTGCCGCAGAGTTCAAGGTGGCCATCGGTGAATGGCTGAAGACGCACCTGGGCGAGCTGCAACTGGTGGGCAAAGGCGCGGCGCACATGTTTGTCACCCTGTTGATCGGCATGATTCTCGGGGCCATTGTCGCCTTGCAGCGCATTCCTGACATTTCCCGGCGCAAACCGCTGGCTGCGGCGCTGTTCAACCGCCTGGCGCTGCTGGTTCAGGCGTTTCGCAACATCGTGTTTGCGCAGATCAAGATTTCGCTGCTCAACACCTTCTTCACCGGGATCTTCCTGGCAGTGGTGTTACCCCTGTTCGGGGTGCACCTGCCGCTGACCAAGACGCTGATCGTACTGACCTTCCTGCTCGGCCTGCTGCCGGTGATCGGCAACCTGATGTCCAACACCCTGATCACCATCGTCGGCCTGTCGCTGTCGATCTGGGTGGCCATGGCGGCGCTGGGCTATCTGATTGTTATCCACAAGGTCGAGTACTTCCTCAACGCGCGGATTGTCGGTGGGCAGATCAGCGCCAAATCTTGGGAGCTGCTGCTGGCGATGCTGGTGTGCGAGGCGGCGTTTGGATTGCCGGGGGTGGTGGCGGGGCCGATTTATTACGCTTACTTGAAGAGCGAGTTGCGTCAGGCCGAGTTGGTGTGAAGCAATCACAGGCTTCGCCAGCTCCCACAGGATTTGCTGTGTTCTTGTGGGAGCTGGCGAAGCCTGCGATAGGGGCGCGAGGCGCCCCCTTGGCCATCAGCCGTAACGCTTGCGCGCCTCGATCGCCAGGCCGCTGCCGATGCTGCCGAAAATGTTGCCTTCGACATGACGCGCCTTGGGCAACATGGCCGCGACACTCTGGCGCAAGGCCGGGATACCGCTGGAACCCCCGGTAAAGAACACCGTATCAACCTGTTCGACACCCACGCCCGCCTTGGCCAGCAGCTCGCTGACGCTGCCGCGCACGCGTTCGAGCAGGTTGTCGATGGACTCTTCGAACAGGGCCCGGCTCAGCTCGACATTGAGCCCCGGCTCGACGCGCTTGAGGTCGACCAGGCGGCTGTCGGCGTGGGTCAGCTCGATCTTGGTTTCTTCCACTTCCATCGCCAGCCAGTGACCGGCACGCTGTTCGATCAGCTTGAACAGGCGGTCGATGCCGTTGGTGTCTTCGATGTCATAGCGCATGCTGCCCAGCGCCAGCTGGGATTTTTGCGAGTACACCGAGTTGATGGTGTGCCAGGTCGCCAGGTTCATGTGGTGGCTGGTCGGCATGAAGGCGCCGCTTTTCATCCGGCTGCCGTAACCGAACAGCGGCATGACGCCCTGCAGGCTCAATTGCTTGTCGAAGTCGGTTCCGCCAATGTGCACACCGCCGGTGGCGAGGATGTCTTCATGGCGGTCGTCGAGCATGTGGCGCTCGGGCGCCAGGCGCACCAGGGAGAAGTCCGAGGTACCCCCGCCGATGTCGACGATCAGCACCAGCTCTTCGTGCTGGATGTTTGACTCGTAGTCGAAGGCGGCAGCGATCGGTTCGAACTGGAAGGAGACTTCCTTGAAGCCGATTTTCTTCGCGACTTCTTCCAGGGTGTCCTGGGCTTCCTGATCGGCGGCCTGGTCGTCATCGACAAAATGCACCGGGCGGCCCAGCACCACTTCATCGAACGCGCGCCCGGCATTGGTTTCGGCGCGGCCCTTGAGCTCGCCGATGAACATGCCCAGCAGGTCCTTGAACGGCAGGGCGGTGCCCAGCACGCTGGTGTCGTGCTTGATCAGCTTGGAGCCCAGCAGGCTCTTGAGCGAGCGCATCAGCCGGCCTTCGTACCCTTCGAGGTATTCGTGCAGGGCCAGGCGGCCGTAGACCGGGCGGCGTTCTTCGATATTGAAGAACACGACCGACGGCAAGGTGATCTTGCCGTCCTCCAGGGCGATCAACGACTCCACGCCCGGGCGATGCCAGCCGACGGTGGAGTTGGAGGTGCCGAAGTCGATGCCACAGGCACGGGCCGGGGATGCGTCACTCATGGGATGTACTTCCGGGGAAAAACGGCCGCGCAGTTTATGCCAGTGGCCAGCAGAATCAAGACCGATTATCTGCTTTACAGCAAACCCAAGGCGACCTTGAAAGGCTATGCTTGACCCCAATCTTCAGAAGCATTGAACAACTTTATGGTGATTCCTTAGATGGACTTCAAAGACTATTACAAGATTCTTGGCGTTGAGCCGACTGCGGACGAGAAGGCGATCAAGACCGCCTACCGCAAGCTCGCGCGCAAGTATCACCCTGACGTCAGCAAAGAGCGTGACGCCGAGGAAAAATTCAAAGAGGTGAACGAGGCCCACGATGTCCTCAGCAGCGCCGAAAAGCGCGCTGAATACGACGAGTTGCGCAAGTACGGTCAGCATGGTCGGCCGTTCCAGGGGCCTCCGGGGTGGGAAAGCCGCAACACCGGCGGGTTTGAAGGTGGCGACTTCTCCGACTTTTTCAGCTCGATCTTCGGCTCGCGCGGTGGCAACGGCAGCCCATTTGGCCGTGGCCAACAACAACGCAGCGCCGGTCGGCGAGGGCAGGACGTGGAAATGGAACTGGCGATTTTCCTCGAAGAAACCCTGTCTGCGGAATCGAAGCAGATCAGCTTCCAGGTGCCGCAACACAATGCTGCGGGCCAGCGTACCGGCTTCACCACCAAGACCCTGAACGTGAAGATCCCGGCCGGCGTTACCGATGGCGAGAAAATTCGCCTCAAGGGCCAGGGCGCGGCAGGTATTGGCGGTGGTGCCAATGGCGACCTGTTCCTGACCATTCGGATGGCACCGCATCCGCTGTTCGATGTCGAAGGTCATGACCTGATCATTACCGTCCCGCTGGCCCCGTGGGAAGCGGCGCTGGGAACCAAGGTGGCGGTGCCGACCCTCACCGGCAAGATCAACCTGACCATTCGTCCGGACAGCCAGAGCGGGCAGCGTCTGCGGGTCAAGGGCATGGGGCTGGCCAACAAGCAGGGCCAGCGCGGTGATCTGTATGCGCAACTGAAAGTGGTGATGCCGAGCCAGAGCGATGACGCAACCCGCGAACTGTGGGGCAAGCTGGCAGAAAAAGCGGCGTTCAATCCGAGGACACAATGGAGTAACTGAGCATGAGCAGTACCCTGGTCGTTCAACTGGACATGCAGACCCTTTGTCAGGAAGCCGATCTGCCGGCTGCCTACGTGATCGAAATCGTCGAGCACGGCATTGTCGAACCTTCCGGGCGAACGCCGGAAGAGTGGCTGTTTGACGATCAGGCCCCGGTGCTGGCCAAGCGCGCGGCGAAGCTGCAGCGCGAACTTGAACTGGAGTGGGAAGGGGTGGCGCTGGCCCTGGAGTTGCTGGAGGAAGTTCAGCAACTGCGCAGCGAGAACAGCATGCTCAAGCAGCGCCTGGGGCGGTTTCTGCAGGGTTGATTGCGTGGGATTCATCGCCAGCAAGCCGGCTCCTACACGGTCCGTAGGAGCCGGCTTGCTGGCGATAGGCGCCTTAAGGCCTTACAAAAGCTTGTAGTACAGCGCCGTCGCCCGGTAGGTGCCTTCGGGGCTGCAGGCATATTGCGGGATCTCACCGGCCTTGGTGTACCCCAGCGCCCGGTAAAACGCCTCGGCCCCGGACCCGGCCTCGGTGTCCAGGTACAGCATGCCGCGCTGCTTCTGCCGGGCTGTCGCTTCCAGCACCTGCATCAACTGCTGGCCCAGGCCGTGGCGCTGCGCCTGGCTGTGCACCAACAGCTTCTGCACTTCGGCACGGTTCAGACCATTGGGTTTCTGGCACAGCCCCAACTGCACACTGCCAATCACTTCCTGATCCTTGCTGACCACCCACAGCAGCAATTCGCCGCTGCTCAGGCGCTGTTTCACTTCATCGAAGTAGCTGTTGGCCTGCTGCGCATCGATGTCCTCCAGAAAACCGACCGATGCACCGTGGCGAACCGCATCCAGCAACAATGTCACCAGGCCGTCGCGAAAGTGGGCAAGGCTTTCATGGGTGACACGATGAAGGTGCGCAGCATTCATTCGGCATCACTCCTTGGCGCTTGGGTCCGCGCCTGGGTTGAGGATCAACTGCATGAAAGTCAGGTCCAGCCAGCGGCCAAACTTCACCCCCACCTGCGGCATTTGCCCGTTGAGGGTAAAGCCCAGGCGTTCGTGCAGGCGGATCGAGGCGGCGTTGCCGCTTTCGATGGCGGCAACCATGACGTGCTTGTCACGGGTGCGGGCACGCTCGATAAGTGCCTGCATCAGCAGTGGCCCCAGACCGTTGCCGCGCTGGTCGCTGCGGATATACACCGAGTGTTCGACGGTGTGGCGAAAGCCTTCGAAGGGGCGCCAGTCGCCGAATGAAGCATAGCCGAGCACCTGCGCCGGGTCCGTAGTCGCCACGGCCACCAGAATCGGGTAGCGCTGGGCCTGGCGGGCGTCGAACCAGGCCTGGCGGTTGGCCAGATCAACAGGTTGCTCGTTCCAGATCGCCGTGGTGTTGAGCACGGCGTCGTTGTAGATGTCGCGAATACCCGGCAGATCGGCAGGTACGGCATCACGAATCAGGTAAGTCATGACGTTTTCTCGAAGGTGTACGAACTGTCGCCCAGATTAAATGGTTACCAGCCCGCGCACACCTTCGGCCTCCATGTTTTCGCCGCGCCCGGCCTGAACAATCTCGCCCCGTGACATCACCAGGTACTGGTCGGCCAGTTCGGCGGCAAAGTCGTAGAACTGCTCGACCAGAAGGATTGCCATGTCGCCGCGGGCAGCCAGCTTGCTGATCACTGAGCCGATTTCCTTGATGACCGAGGGCTGGATGCCTTCAGTAGGCTCATCGAGGATCAGCAGTCGCGGCTGGCTGGCCAGGGCGCGGCCGATGGCCAGTTGCTGTTGCTGCCCCCCGGAGAGGTCGCCGCCACGGCGGTGCTTCATTTGCAACAGGACCGGAAATAGTTCGTAAATGAACGGCGGCACGCTTTTCGCCTGGCTGGCACTGAACCGTGACAGGCCCATCAGCAGGTTTTCCTCGACTGTCAGACGTGGGAAGATTTCACGGCCCTGGGGAACGTAGGCGATTCCCGCCTGCACCCGCTGGTGGGGCTTGAACCCGGTGATGGTCTGGCCTTCCCATTGCACGCTGCCTTCGCGGGTGGACAACAGGCCCATCAAACAGCGCAGCAAGGTGGTTTTGCCTACCCCGTTGCGGCCCAGCAAGCAGGTCACCTCGCCGACCTTTGCCTCGAATGACAGGCCGCGCAATATGTGACTGCCGCCGTAGTACTGATGAAGTGCATCGATTTTCAGCATGTCTGATACCCGTCGTTTGTCTGTTCCGGCCTTATCGCCCGAGGTAAACCTCGATCACCCGATCGTCGGCCTGCACCTGCTCAAGCGACCCTTCGGCCAGCACACTGCCCTGGTGCAATACCGTCACATGGTCGGCAATGCTGCCGACAAAGCCCATGTCATGCTCGACCACCATCAGCGAATGCTTGCCGGCCAGGCCCTTGAACAATTCGGCGGTGAACTCGGTTTCAGCATCGGTCATACCCGCCACCGGCTCATCGAGCAGCAGCAGTTGCGGGTCTTGCATCAATAGCATGCCGATCTCCAGGAACTGCTTCTGGCCGTGAGACAGCAGCCCGGCCGGGCGTTGGGCCGAGGCGCTCAGGCGAATGGTCTGCAGCACCTCGTCAATGCGGTCGCGCTGCTCGCCGCTCAGGTGTGCAACCAGGCTGGCCAGCACCGACTTGTCGGCCTTTTGCGCAAGCTCCAGGTTCTCGAACACACTCAAGGCCTCGAACACCGTGGGCTTCTGGAACTTGCGCCCGATACCGGCCTGGGCGATCTGCACCTCGCTCATGCGGGTCAGGTCCAGGGTGTCGCCAAACCAGGCCTTGCCTGTGGTAGGACGGGTCTTGCCGGTGATCACATCCATCAGCGTGGTTTTGCCGGCGCCGTTGGGGCCGATGATGCAACGCAGCTCGCCGACACCGATGTACAGGTTCAGGGCGTTGAGCGCTTTGAAGCCGTCGAAGCTGACGCTGATATCCTCCAGAGTCAGTACCGTGCCGTGGCGTGCATCCAGGCCCTGGCTGCGGGCCTGGCCGAGGCCGATGGCATCGCGGCCGCTGCCGGCGCCAAGGATCGGCTCGAGCATGAATTCGGGGTGGGCCGGTGGCAGTGGAATGGCTCTCATTGTTCACCCCTCTTCTTCAGCAGTCCGACCACGCCCTTGGGCAGGTACAAGGTCACCAGGATGAACAGCGCACCCAGGCAGAACAGCCAGTATTCGGGAAAGGCGACGGTGAACCAGCTCTTCATGCCGTTGACCAGGCCGGCGCCCAGCAGCGGGCCGATCAGCGTGCCGCGCCCGCCCAAAGCGACCCACACGGCGGCTTCGATCGAGTTGGTCGGCGACATTTCGCTGGGGTTGATGATGCCCACCTGCGGCACATACAGCGCACCGGCCAGGCCACACAGCACCGCGCTCAGCACCCAGACGAAGAGCTTGAAGCCCCGCGGGTCGTAGCCGCAGAACATCAGGCGGTTTTCGGCATCGCGCAGCGCAGTCAGCACCCGCCCGAACTTGCTCCGGGCCAGGCGCCAGCCCAGGTACAGGCTGGCGACCAGCAAACTGACCGTGAGCAGGAACAGCACGGCCCGGGTGCTTTGCGCGGTGATCTCATAACCGAGGATGCTGCGAAAGTTGGTGAAGCCGTTGTTGCCGCCAAAGCCGGTCTCGTTGCGAAAGAACAGCAGCATGCCGGCGAAGGTCAGCGCCTGGGTCATGATCGAGAAATACACGCCCTTGATCCGCGAGCGGAAGGCGAAGAAGCCGAACACCAGGGCCAGCAGGCCCGGCGCCAGTACCACCAGGCACAGGGCCCAGGCGAAATGCTGGGTGCCGGCCCAGTACCAGGGCAGCTCGCTCCACGACAGGAAGGTCATGAACGCGGGCAGGCCATCACCGGCGGCTTCACGCATCAGGTACATGCCCATGGCATAGCCGCCCAGCGCAAAGAACAGCCCATGGCCCAGCGACAGCAGCCCGGCATAGCCCCAGACCAGGTCCAGAGCCAGGGCGACGATGGCGTAGCAGAGGATCTTGCCGACCAGTGTCAGGGTGTAGGCCGAGACGTGCAGGCTGTGGCCTTCAGGCAGCAACGACAGCAGCGGCAGGGCCAGCAGCACCAGCAGGACGACCGCGCCGGTGGCCAGGGTCCAGCGCGGGCCGGCTTTCTGGCTGGCGGTAACAAGCAGTGGCTGGTTCATCAGTCGATTACCCGTCCCTTGAGTGCGAAGAGGCCTTGCGGGCGTTTCTGTATGAACAGAATGATCAGTGCAAGGATGAGGATCTTGCCGAGCACCGCACCGATTTGCGGCTCCAGCAACTTGTTGGCAATGCCCAGACCGAAGGCGGCCCAGAGGCTGCCGGCGAGCTGGCCGACGCCGCCAAGCACCACCACCAGGAAGGAGTCGATGATGTAGCTCTGGCCCAGGTCCGGGCCGACGTTGCCAATCTGGCTCAAGGCCACGCCACCGAGCCCGGCGATGCCGGAACCGAGGCCGAAGGCAAGCATGTCCACTCGCCCGGTAGGCACGCCGCAGCAGGCGGCCATGTTGCGATTCTGGGTGACCGCCCGTACGTTCAGGCCCAGGCGTGTGCGGTTCAACAGCAGCCAGGTCAGCAGCACCACAAACAGGGCAAAGCCAATGATCACCAGGCGACTGTAAGGCAGCACCAGGTTGGGCAGCACCTGCAGGCCGCCAGAGAGCCAGGCCGGGTTGGCCACTTCAACGTTCTGGGCGCCGAACAGCAGGCGGATCGCCTGGATCAGGATCAGGCTGATACCCCAGGTTGCCAGCAGGGTTTCCAGCGGGCGCCCGTACAGGTGACGAATCACCGTACGCTCCAGGAGCATGCCGACCCCGGCGCTGACGGCGAATGCCACCGGCAGGGCGATGAGTGGATAGAACTCGATGGCGCCTGGCGCATAGCGCGCTATCAGCACCTGCACGACATAGGTCGCGTATGCCCCGAGCATCAGCATCTCGCCGTGGGCCATGTTGATGACCCCGAGCAAGCCGAAGGTGATCGCCAGGCCGAGGGCTGCCAGCAGCAGGATCGAGCCGAGTGACAGGCCGCTGAAGGCCTGGCCGAGCAACTCGCCGAACAGCAGTTTGCGTTTGACCTGCGCCAGGCTGGTTTCGGCGGCGGTACGCACGTTGGCATCGGTTTCGACGCCCGGTTCGAGCAGGGTTTCCAGGCGCGTACGCGCCATGGGGTCGCCGGTTTCGCCTAACAAGCGCACCGCTGCCAGACGTACTGATGACTCAGGGGCGGCCAGCTGCAGGTTGGCCAGGGCCAGGCCGAGCGCCGCGCGCACGGCGGCATCAGCTTCGATCGCGTAGCGCCGGTCGAGAAACGCGACCTGGGCCGGTTGCGCACTTTTCTGCAGCTGTTGAGCGGCGGCCAGGCGCACCTTGGCCACATCGCTGAGCAGTTGATGGCTGGCCAGAGCGTTTTCCAGCAACCCGCGAAGGCGGTTATTAAGACGTAGTTTGCGCGTGTCGCCTTCGGCAATGCGGCCCTGGCGCAGGTTGTCGAGCAACGGCAGGCGCGCGGCGTCGGGTTGTGCGGCCCAGCCTTCGAGCAGGCTGACCTGTTCGGCGGGCTTGGCCGTGATGAAATATTCGCCTTCGCTGGCCTGGGTTGCCAGCGGCAATAGCAGGAGGAGGGTGAGCAGGAGTCTGAGCATGCGGGCAATCCTGGAAGTCGGCGGTGGATGCTTCGCGGGTGAACCCGCTCCCACAGATTCGGTGTGGTTCACTGTGGGAGCGGGTTCACCCGCGAATGGGCCGCACAGCGGCCCCAATGGCTCAGTTACCCTTCACCGCATAATCCGGGCGCTTGTCATTCCCGGGAATGAACGGGCTCCACGGCTGTGCCCGCAGCGGCTGTTCGGTTTCCCAGACCACGTTGAACTGGCCGTCATCCTGGATCTCGCCGATCATCACCGGCTTGTGCAGGTGGTGGTTGGTCTTGTCCATGGTCAGGGTGTAACCCGACGGTGCCTTGAAGGATTGCCCGGCCAGCGCTTCACGGACCTTGTCGACATCGGTGGTGCCGGCTTTTTCCACTGCCTGGGCCCACATGTGGATACCGACGTAGGTGGCCTCCATCGGGTCGTTGGTCACGGCCTTGTCGGCGCCCGGCAGGTTTTTGGCCTTGGCATAGGCCTTCCAGTCGTTGACGAACTGGGTGTTTACCGGGTTCTGGACCGACTCGAAGTAGTTCCACGCGGCCAGGTGGCCGACCAGGGGTTTGGTGTCGATCCCGCGCAGTTCTTCTTCACCCACCGAGAAGGCCACTACGGGCACGTCGGTGGCCTTCAGGCCCTGGTTGGCCAGCTCTTTGTAGAACGGCACGTTGGAGTCGCCGTTGACGGTGGAGATCACCGCCGTCTTGCCCCCGGCAGAGAACTTCTTGATGTTGGCGACGATGGTCTGGTAGTCGGCATGCCCGAACGGTGTGTAGACCTCTTCGATGTCCTTGTCGGCGACGCCTTTGCTGTGCAGGAACGCGCGCAGGATCTTGTTGGTGGTGCGCGGGTAGACGTAGTCGGTGCCGAGCAGGAAGTAGCGCTTGGCGCCGCCGCCTTCTTCGCTCATCAGGTATTCCACCGCCGGGATCGCTTGCTGGTTGGGGGCGGCGCCGGTGTAGAAGACGTTGGGCGACATTTCTTCGCCTTCGTACTGCACGGGGTAGAACAGCAAGCCGTTGAGCTCTTCGAATACCGGTAGGACCGACTTGCGCGACACCGAGGTCCAGCAGCCGAAGACCACGGCAACCTTGTCCTGGGTCAGCAACTGGCGACCCTTCTCGGCGAACAGCGGCCAGTTCGATGCCGGGTCGACCACCACCGGCTCGAGCAGCTTCCCGTTCACGCCGCCCTTGGCATTGATTTGCTCGATGGTCATCAAGGCCATGTCCTTGAGCGACGTCTCGGAGATCGCCATGGTGCCCGACAGCGAATGCAGGATGCCGACCTTGATGGTCTCGGCGGCCTGGATGCTCCAGCTCAGGCCCATCGCGGCGATCGATGCGCTGAGGGTAAAAGCCTTGATCAGACTGCGACGCTTCATGTGCTCTCTCCGTTGTGTCGGCGTTGTTGTTTGCGACTTGCTGGAGTGCTTCAGCAAAGGTCGTGCCGACAGGCGAAGAAGCCCGGTTTCGGTGCCGTCTCGACATTTTGCAGGGGCGCACTGCACTGAGTCGGGTGTGATCAGTGCGGCACATGCCTCATGTTGGTGCTTGAGGCAAGGTGCCAAGGACCTCGTAGCTCCGTGAGTAGCAGCCAGATTGCGAATTCCCCGAGTATGAAATTGCACGCTTACTTCAATTACTCATGAGGGATCGCTTATGAATCGCGCTTACTCCAGGCTGTTGCCGCTGACGCTCGCAATGCTTCTAATTGGCAATGCCCATGCCGATGTGTCTTCGCCGTCCCAGGCAACGCCTTCAGGTACGTACCGCACAGCACTGGGTGGTCTGCAATTCACCGGAAGCCACCTTGAAACCACCTCGAATGGCTATACGGTCGAGAGTGGAAACTTGATGGGGAAAGATGGCGTCGCAGGCGGCATGGTCGTGGTCAGGTCGCCCGATGGTGCTGTTACCGCGTTTATCGAGCGGGAGGACGGGCGTGGAATCCTGCAGGTCGATACTGAAGGCAAACGAACTTTCAGCCAGGATGTGGATCAGGTTTTCCCACGGAACCACGAAATCGATCAGCCAGTCCAGAACAGCAACTCTGTCGACGCATATGCGCCTGACAACATGAACTACATTGATGCGCTTGTCGGCTTCACCGCCAAGGCACTGGCAGCCAGAGAAGTAGATCCGATGGCATTTGCCCTGGGGCAGATGGAGTGGGTCAATCTCAGCCTACGCAACTCCAAAGTCGCCAACATCGAGTTACGCCTCGCGGGTATTCGTATCACCGACGAAGACATCCCGGTGACTACAGCAGGGTTAGCAAACTGGCAGCGGCAATTGAATGCCCAGCGTCCACATTATCGGCATGACATCAATGTCGGCTTCTCGGTGGGGGGCGATGCTGGCGGATGGGCTTACAGGCCAGGGAATTCAAGCGTCAACTCCATCCATGGCACTTCGCCTTTCAAGCATGAAATGGGACACAATGTTGGAGGTGGACATTGTTATCCGAACGCAGGTGATAACTACAAGCATGGTTACAACGGGGGTGGTGGCTTCACAACCAATCTGTGCGGCAATAGCAGACCCTACTATTCGACACCTGATGTCACGGTCAATGGCAGCGTCATCGGCAACGCCAAGACGGCCAACATGGCCAGGCTGTGGCGTGAACAAGCACATCGACTCAGTTCGTACAGCCCTGCATTCGAAGGCGCCCGATTGATTTATGTGTCCAGTCAGGATCAAGCGCGCCTGACCGTTGCGCCTGCCCAGGCGCGCCTGCGGGTGGGGGTGGTGGCACGTTCAAGCGATGTGGGGCCTACGTCACTGACATACGGCGGAGCGGGCATTACTACCCTGACTGTCAAACTGACGGATAGCCGCGGTGTGGAGCGTCCGGTCAAACTGAGGGCTCAGCGGCAAGTACCGGGTTGTCCGGGGCAGGCCACGACCATGAACAGCTATGTCGTTTGTCATCCCGTTAATGGCGGTGCGCAATTCATGCTGAGCTACGAGAAATCCGATAATCCCGAGCTGCCATCTGGATGGTACAACGGTACCGTAGAGCTGGAGGCCCGGAATATCGATGATAAGAACTGGTCGCTTCCAATTCTGGTAAGCCTGGCGGTGCGCAGTTAAGTTGACGGCAGGGGCGAGCCCATAGGGTGCGCCCCTGTCTGTTCATTAGCGCTTTCAGTCGTTCTGTGTGCTGTTTATGGCATTACGCGGATGGCGCTTGCTGCGCACGAACTGGTAGGTCACCGCCAGCAGTACGAACCAGATGGGCGTCACCAGCAGCGCCGCACGGGTGTCGTCTTCCAGGCTCAGCAGCACCAGGATGCCGGCGAAGAACACCAGGCACACGTAGCACATGAAGCGCCCGCCGGGCATTTTGTAGTTCGACGCCTGGTGCAGCGCAGCGCGTTGTTTGCGGTAGCTCAGGTACGACAGCAGGATCAGCGTCCAGACGAACATGAACAGCACCGCGGAGACCGTGGTGACCAGGGTGAACGCCTCGACCACGTCGGGGATCAGGTAGATCAGCACGGCACCCAGCAGCAGGCAGGCGCAGGAGAAGTACAGACCGTTGGCCGGCACGCTGCGCGACGAGAGTTTCTCGAACGCTTTGGGCGCGTCGCCTTCCTGCGACAGGCCGAACAGCATGCGGCTGGTGGAAAACACCCCGCTGTTGGCCGACGAGGCTGCCGAGGTGAGGACTACGAAGTTGATGATGCTCGCCGCCGCCGGCAGGCCGGCCAGCACGAACAGCTCGACGAACGGGCTCTTGCCCGGTACCACGTCGCGCCACGGGGTCACGGCCATGATCGCGATCAGAGCGAGCACATAGAACACGATGATGCGGATCGGGATCGAGTTGATCGCCCGGGGCAGGGTGCGCTCCGGGTTCTTCGCTTCAGCGGCGGTAGTACCCACCAGCTCGATGCCGACGAAGGCGAACACGGCTATCTGGAAACCGGCAAAGAAACCCAGCACTCCGTTGGGGAACATGCCGCCGTCGTTCCACAGGTTGGCCAGGTCCGCAGTACGCCCGGACGGCGACTGGAAGCCGGTGATGACCATGTACAAGCCGGTGACGACCAGGCCAAGGATGGCGACGATCTTGATCATGGCAAACCAGAACTCGACTTCGCCAAACATCTTCACAGTGATCAGGTTCAGCGACAGCAGCACGCCGACGCAGGTCAGCGCGGGTATCCACTGCGGCAGGTCGGGGAACCAGAACTGTGTGTAGGCGGCGATGGCTACGACGTCGGCAATACCGGTGACCACCCAGCAGAACCAGTACGTCCAGCCGGTGAAGTAGCCGGCCCAGGGGCCGAGCAAGTCGGCAGAGAAATCGATGAACGACTTGTAGTTGAGGTTCGACAGCAGCAGTTCGCCCATGGCACGCATGACGAAGAACAGCATGAAGCCGATGATCATGTAGACGAAGATGATCGAAGGGCCAGCCAGGCTGATGGTTTTGCCCGAGCCCATGAACAGGCCGGTGCCGATGGCGCCACCAATGGCAATCAACTGGATATGACGGTTGGACAGGCTGCGTTGCAGGTGATCGTGTTCGTCCGTCGAAGGGTGTTGCGGGGATGAATTCGCGGTCATGTGAGTGGCATTCCGTTTAGTGCTGTTCGCAAGTGCGCGGCTAGGCTAACACGCGCGTTCCCGGCGCAGACGTGACAATACGTCTCAAGCCCGAAGCTGGCGTGATCATCATCAGCGTTTGCGCATCAGGCCGATAAAAAACAAGCCACCGATGGCGGCGGTGGCAATTCCGATGGGTAAGTCCTCGGGGGAGATCAGGGTCCGCGCGGCAACGTCGACCCAGATCAGAAACAGGCTGCCCAGCAGCAGGCAAACCGGCAGCAGCCGGGTGTGTTCGGCGCCGACCAGACGCCGGGCGATGTGCGGCACCATCAGGCCGACGAAGCCGATCGAACCGCTGATGGCTACCAGTACGCCGGTCAGCAGCGAACACAGCAAAAATGCCAGCAGGCGCACCGAGCGCACATTCAAACCGAGGGTGACTGCCGTCTGCTCGCCGGCCATCAGCGCATTCAGCGCGCGGGCCATGCCCAGCAACAGGGCGAGCCCGAGCAGGACGCTGATGGCCGGAATCGGCAGTAACTCCCAGCGCGCCAGGCCCAGGCCGCCGAGCATCCAGAACATCACCGCCGAGCTGGCACGGTGGTCGCCAAGAAACAGCAACAGGTTGGCGATCGCCATCATCACAAAGGCCACCGCCACCCCGCACAGCAGCAGGCGATCGCTGTCCAGGCGGCCATGGCGACTGGCAATGGCCAGCACCAGCAGCATGCTGCACAACGCGCCGATAAAGGCGGCCAGCGGCAGGGTCAGTACCCCGAGCAACTCACCGATGTGCAGCACTACCAGCACGGCACCGAGGGTCGCGCCAGAAGTGACGCCGAGCAGATGCGGGTCGGCCAACGGGTTGCGGGTCACGGCCTGCAGCACCGCCCCGATCATTGCCAGGCCGCCTCCGACCAGCGCTGCCAGCAGCATGCGCGGCACCCGGATGAGCCAGACGATGTGTTCCTGGCCTGTGCTCCAGGCGGGTGTCGCGGGGGCAATGCCGGCGACCTTGAACAGCAGCACGCGCCAGACCACCTCGACGGGCACCGGCGCAGCGCCAAAACCCAGAGACACCACGCAGGACACCAACAGCAGGCCGATCAAACCGAGCAACAACAGGCGATAGCGACTCATACGCCGTGCAGGCTCGCGGCGATGGTTTCGATGGCGTCGACGTTTTCCAGGCTCGGTGTGGCGGCCACATAGGGAATCACCACGAAGCGTTTTTTGCGGATGGCCTGTACCGATTGCAGCGCCGGGTGCTGTTCGAGGAACGCTTGCTTCTGCGCGGCGCTGACTTCGCCGTAGTCGACAATGACAATGACTTCGGGGTTGCGCTCGACCACGCTCTCCCAGTTCACCCGGGTCCAGCTCGCCTCGATGTCGTCAAGCACATTACGCCCACCGGCGGCTTCGATCAGGGCCTGCGGCATGCCCAGGCGGCCAGAGGTCATGGCCCGGTCTTCACCGCTGTCATAGAGAAACACCCGTGGGCGTTTGGCCGGCAGTTGTTGCTGCACCGCGGCTACGCGCTGTTGCATCTGGCCGATCAACGCTGCGGCGCGGTCCTGCACATCGAAAATCCTGCCCAGGTTGCGCAGGTCGGTGTAGGTGTCGTCGAGGCTGGCAGGCGGGCGCTTCATGACGAAGGCGCACGACTCGGTGAGCTCGTACACCGCGATGCCCAGCGGGGCCAGGGTCTGCGGGGTGAGGTCGCCTCCGACGCGCATGCCGTAATCCCAGCCGGCAAAGAAAAAGTCGACGTTGGCGTTGAGCAGGGTCTCGACCGAAGGGTACTTGGCCGCCAGCTCCGGCAGGCCGTCCAGCTCCTTGCGTAGTGCCGGAGTGACGGCCTTCCAGCCGCTGACACCGCTGTAGCCGACCATGCGCTGGCGCAAGCCGAGGGCGAGCATCATCTGGGTCATGTTGATGTCATGGCTCAGGGCGTGCTCGGGCGCTTTGTTGAACGTCACCTGGCGATTGCAGCTCTGCACGCTCAACGGGTACTGGGTTGCCTGGGCAAACGCAGTGCTGCTGGCGAGCAGGCCCAGCAGCACAAACAGGGTGGTTCGGATCATTGCGGGGTTATCCAGGTAAGGCGTGGGTGGTCGGCGAGTGGATGGCGGTCGACCAGTGCCTGCACGCCGAAGACGTCGTGCAGCAGGTCGGTGGTGAGGACCTCGGTGGGTGTGCCGCTGGCGACGATGCACCCGTGATCCAGCACGTACAGACGATCACAGAATGCCGCCGCCAGGTTCAGGTCATGAATGCTGGCCAGGGTGCCAACGCCAAGGCGGCGTACCTGATGCAACAGCTCCAGCTGGTAGCGCGGGTCAAGGTGGTTGGTCGGCTCATCGAGAATCAGCAGGTGCGGTTGCTGCACCAGCGCCCTGGCCAGGATCACCCGTTGCTTCTCGCCGCCCGAGAGGCTGGCGAACGCATGGTCGTCGAAGCCGGCAAGGCCGACAGTCTGCAGCGCCGCAGCAACCCGTTGACGGTCTTCGTCGGTATCACCCTCGAACAGGCCTTTGTGTGGCGAGCGGCCCATCGCCACCACTTCCTCGACATTCAGGCCGAAGGCATCGGGAAACTCCTGCAAGACCACGGCGATGCGCTGGGCACACCAGCGCGGTGACTGGCGCCACAGGTCCTGTTCATCCAGGCGCACCACGCCACGCTCGGGCTTGTTGAACCGGTAGGCACAGCGCAGCAGGCTGGTCTTGCCGCTGCCGTTGGGGCCGATCAGGCCGACGAATTCACCGGCCCTGACCTGCAGGTTGATCTCGCGCAGCCGGAACTGATGATGACAATGGCCGTGGCCCAGGGGCGACCAGTGCAGGTCGCTGATACTCAGGGTAGTCATGAAGGTCCTGCAGACCTGCCAGGGCCATTGCTGGCAGGTCTGTGTCGAAAACGGGCGCTTATGTTAGCGGATTTGTGCGCAGCAGCGGCGGCGCATAGCGGTCAAGCAGCCACACCAGCAACATCGAGCCGCCCACCAGCGGAAAGGCAGCGCCCAACAGCAGCATGATCACGGTCGCGGTTTTCCAGCGCGGCAGGTCGTGGCGAATCGGCGGTACGCCCAGGCCACCTTCGGGGCGCCGCTTCCACCACATCACCAGGCCGCTGACCGAGCCCAGCAGGATCATCAGGCACACCAGCAGAATGATGACCTGGTTGAGCGGGCCGAACATCTTGCCTTCATGCAGCATCACCCCGAGTTCGGTGGCACGGGCAACGCCGTTGTAGTGTTGCCAGCGTACATCCACCAGCACCTTGCCGGTGTACTGGTCGATATGCAGTGTGGCGTCGTTGCGCGGGTCATCGGCAAACACGGCAATGGTGTACACGCCCTGGGCCGAGGTGGGCAGGGTGATACTGTAGCCGGGAGCAACCGCCTGCGCAGTGGCCAGGTCCTGAACGTACTGCAAGCTTACCTGGGGAGCGGCCGGTGCCATGGCACCCATGTCGTGGCCTTGATGCCCGGCGTGAGCGCCGGACTGCGGCATCGGTGTATTTTCCACCGCCCACGGCACGGTCTGGCGGGAGGCAGTATTGAGGTCGCGGGCCTGTTGGTCGGACTTCGGCACGTCGTTCCACATCGCTGCCGGAAAGCGGTTCCAGACATCGGCGTATTTCGCGCCCCAGAAGCCGGTCCAGGTCATGCCGCTGAGCAGCATCAGCAGCAACAGCGCCGATCCCCAGAACCCGGTCACGGCGTGCAGGTCGCGCCAGAGGATACGCCCGCGCGCATTCAGGCGTGGCCACAGCACGCCGGCACTGCGCTTGCCCCGGGGCCACCAGAGATAAAGGCCGGACACCACCAGCACGACGCCCCAGCCGGCGGCCAGTTCGATCAATCGGTCACCGACGGTGCCGATCATCAGTTCGCCATGCAGCGCGCGGGCCACGGCCTGGAGGTTGCTTGTGGCGTCCTGCTCGCCGAGCAGCGTGCCGTCATACGGGTTGATGAACACATTCAGTTCACGTCCGGCATCCTTCACCACAAACTGTGCACTGCGGTCGCTGGCTATGGCCGGCAGGTACTGGCTGACCTGGCCCTTGGGATAGGTATCGTGCACACGTTGCAGCAAGGTATCGGCACTTTGCGCGTGGTGGCCGGCCTCGACCACCATCAAGTCGCGGTACAGCAAGGGATCAAGCTGCGGCTTGAACAGGTAGATGATCCCGGTAACCGCCAGCAGGATCATGAACGGCGCAACGAACAGCCCGGCATAGAAATGCCAGCGCCAGGCCAGGTTGTAAAACGACATCGACGGTTTGCTCATGTGAAGCGCTCCCATGTTGCCTGGGGTAAGCGCGATCATTGATCGCGCCCTTGGTGGTGAATCAGAAACTCAGGTCGACCTTGGTCCAGAGCGTGCGCCCCGGTTCGTTGATTGCCTGTGGATCAGTGGCCGGGTAACCGAAGCCGGCATTGCCGGCCAGGTTGAGGTGCTCGGCGTAGGCCTTGTCGAACAGGTTGTCGACGCCGGCACTGAGCTTGAGGTTTTGACTGACCCGGTAGCTGCCGTTGAACGAGAACACGCCGAAACCTGCGCTTTTCTCGTAGTCCTTGCCGACCACGTTGCCGTAGTTCTCGGCAATGCGATTTTGTGCGGCGACGACGCGCCACAGGGCACCGGCGCTCCAGTCGTCACGGCTGTAGGTCAGGCCCAGGCGGCTCTCCAGTGGTGGCATTTGTGGCAGTGCCTTGCCGTCGCTGCTGTTCTTGCCCCAGGCGTAGGCCAGGGTCGCGTCGGCTTTCCAGTTGGAGGTCAGCCGGTACGCGGCGCCGAGTTCGCCGCCCATGATCCGTGCATCCACGTTCTGCGCGCGGCTGCTGCTCATGCCCATCATGTTGGTGCGGTAGTCGAACAGAATGTAATCGCGGATCTGCCCGACATAACCCGATGCCCAGGCCTGCAGGTCATCGGTCTGGTACTGGATGCCGAAATCAAGCTGGGTGGTTTTTTCCGGCTTGATGCTGTCGAAAGCATTCACTGAGCCGGCCGGGCCGGACTTGGGCGAGAACAGCTCCCAGTAGTCGGGGAAACGCTCGGCATGACCCAGGCCTACGTAGGTGGTGGCGGGGATTTCCACCAGGTCGTGTTCGTAGCGCACGAAGCCGCTGGGTAGAGTGTCTGCGCGGGTGTCGTCGCGGGTGGCGCTGGTGTCCCGGTAGTCCTTGGCTGACGCGCGGTCCAGGCGTGCGCCGGTGATCAGGCGGTCCTGGTCGGCGGCATACCAGGTCAGTTCGCCGAACATACCGTAATTGTGAAAGTCGGCGTCCTTGGTCCACGGCATGTGCTTGTGTACATCGATGCCCATGCCGCCACGCTGGCGATGCTCATTGGTTTGCGCGTCGACACCGGCGACCAGTTGCAATTCGCTCCAGCGCCAGGTGCCTTTGACCCGGCCGCCCAGCGTGCGGCGGTCGACATTGCTGACCATGGGCATGCCCATCATGCCCATGCCGGACGGCGTGCGCAGGCTGTAGTTGTCCATCACATGGTCGGCATAGTTGTAATACACCTGGGCTTCGAGCTTGTCCCAGACCTCGCCGAGGTTGGACTTTTCGAAGCGCAGCCCAAGGCTTTCGCGCTTGAACTGCGAGCCGTCCATGCCGCGCCCGGCATATCGGGCTTCGCCGTCGCCCTTGCCCGCGGTGAGCTCCACCAGCGTGTCGGCATCTGGGGTCCAGCCGAGGGCGACATCCCCGTTCCATTTGTCCCAGCGCGACGGCACGGTGTCGCCGTTGCCATCGTCGTAATCGTCCGAATGCGACTGGTTGCCGACAAAGCGTGCATAGCCAGACTGATTGCCTGCCGCCGTGTCGAGCACCTTGTCGAAGCGGCCGTTGGAACCGGCGAGCAGGCTGGCATTGACCCGGCTGCCCAGCGCGCCGAACTGCTCGGGTTCACGGTCAAACAGAATGGTGCCGGCGGACGCGCCGGGGCCCCAGATCACGCTTTGCGGGCCTTTGATCACGGTCAGGCGGTCGTAGGTTTCCGGTGAAATGTAGGACGTGGGGGCGTCCATGCGGTTCGGGCAGGCGCCGAGCATAACGCCGCCGTTGGTGAGGATGTTCAGGCGCGAGCCGAACATGCCGCGCAGCACCGGGTCACCGTTGGTGCCGCCGGCGCGGATCGCGGAAAAGCCGGGGATGGTCTTCAGGTAGTCGGCACCGTCGCTGGCCGGTACCGGTTGGCGCGGGTCTTTGGGGTTGGTAACGATGGTCAATGGCGAGCTGGGCGCCACGGCGGTGATCACCGTCGGGGTCAGTTCGGCGTGCTCGTGCAATTGCTCATCGGCAGCCTGGCTGGCGGCCAGGGCCAAGGGGCTGAGCAAGGTGCCGCAAATCGCGGCAAAGGTCCCACGCAGGGCAGGACGATAGACAGCAGTACAGCTGGACATAGTGATTCCAACATCGATCAGTCATGAAGGCGCACACGGTCGTCGGCAACAGGCCGGACCGGAAAACGCGACAGGTGAATTCAGACGACGATGAGGGCGGGTGGTGCGCGGGTGCGGGCACCGGGGAACACCGTCTGCCGGGCGTGACCCTGACGGGGCTGTACCGCCAGTGTGGTGGAGGCTGGCGCGGCTTCGGTATTGAGCAGGCTCAGGGCCTGGGGCAGTGCAGGGCAGTGGAAGAACAGGCTGCAATAGCCACACTTCTCCCAGATCACCTGCAGTGAAGGACTGCTGCCGTGGTGGCCGTCGCTGTGGCAATCAGCGCCGCTTTCCATGGGCATGCTCATGTTCATGTCCATGCCTGCCGGCATGGCACGGTGATCCATCGGCATCGACTGGGAAACCAGCGGGCCGATAAAGATCATCAACATGGCGAACAGGCTCAACCAGCTGCCGCGCACCCGTTTCAGATCAGGGCGGGCGGGGCGGGTGAGGCGGCTCTGCACGAGGCTCATGGTGAGCAGCGCTCAGCGATCAGTGGCTGTGTTCAGTGTGATCGTTGTTTTCCGGGGCCTGCTTCTGCACCAGTACTTCGACGGTGACATCACCGGCTTTGGCGAAGTGCAGGGTCAGCGGGAAACGCTTGCCGTCCGTCAGCAGGCTGCGATCAGTGGGGTTCAACAACATCACATGGTAGGCGCTGGGGGCGAACACCAGGTCTTTGCCGGCAGGTACGTCAACGCGCTGCACCTGCTGCATTTTCATCAAACCGTCCTTGTGCACATGTTCATGCAACTGGGCCTCGGCGCTGATCGGGCTGTCGACACCTGTCAGTGTGTCGTCGGTGCTGCCGTTGTTGTGGATGATGAAGTAGGCCGCCACGTTAGGGGCGTTGGGCGGCAGCTCCTGCGACCACGGGTGGGCGATGTGCAGGTCGCCTTTGGTGTACTCGTGGGCGTTGGCAAAGGTCGCGGGCAGCAACAGGGCGGCCAGCAGCAGGGCGTTCTTGAACATGGGTGTACTCCAGTCGATTGAGTTCGCAGCGGTAAGCGGAGTGAACTCAGACCAGAGGGGAGGCGCGCGGGTTGAGCGCCGGCCATTGCTGGCGCGGCGTAGGCTGGTAAGCCGTGAGCGGTGGCGCCTGTGCGCTCATCCACGCCAGGGCCGGGAGCAGTTGCGGCAGGTGCCCGGGCAGTGCCAGCAACGGCGTCGTACCGGAACAGCACCAGCAGTGTTGCATGCTGGCGTGGTCGTCACCCTGCTGGCCAAGATCGATCTTGCCCAGCGCCATGACTGCGGGGGTTGCCTTGGTGCCGACACTCGAACAGAAGGCGCCCCACAAGCGTTGGTCGGCCGGCCCTTTCCCCGCCGCAGATGCCAATGGCATTGCCAGCAGGTTGAACAGCACTGCGAAGCAGGCAATCCAGGCAATGGCGGGCCGATGTGAGGGCATGGAGGATCCGGTCAGGCATCAAGTGGTGGTTATTGTAACGCTGAGTGTAGGACAAATTATCGGGGGTGCGGTGAAGTGCCACACCCCGACTGGCAGACTTCAGCTCGCCTTGTTGCGGCCCATCAACCCGCGCACGGTTTCCTGCAGGTCGGCCGGGAGCACCACGACCTTGGCGTTGTCGCTGCCGGCGAGGTTTTCCATGGCGCCGATGTAGCGCTCGCCCAGCAGGTACATCGCCGGGGTGATTTCACTGCCCACAGCGTCGCGTACCAGGGTGATCGAGCGCGCCGAGGCCTCGGCCAGGCTGATTTGTGCCTCGGCATCGAGCCGGGCCGATTGCAGGCGTGCTTCAGCTTCGAGAATCGCCGCCTGCTTGTTGCCTTCGGCGCGGGTGACGTCGGCTTTTCGTTCACGCTCGGCGGCCGCCTGGCGTTCCATGGCGCGCTGCATGTTTTCCGAAGGTTTGATGTCCTGGATCTCTACCGAACGCACCGTCACGCCCCAGTCTTCGGTTTGTTCGGACATGGCTTCACGCAGACGGGCCTTGATCTGCTCGCGGCTGGAGAGCGCTTCGTCGAGGTCCATGGCGCCGACGATGGCGCGCAGCGAAGTCATGGTCAGGCTGGTCACCGCAAACGAGAAGTCCTGTACGCCGTAGGCGGCTTTCTGCGGGTCGACGACCTTGGCAAAGCACAGGGCGTTGGCGACGATGACGGCGTTGTCGCGGGTGATGATTTCCTGTTGCTGCACGTCGAGGATGATGTCCTTGGTCGGCAGGCGGTAGGACACCACGTCCATGTACGGAATGACGATGTTCAGGCCGGGCTTGAGGGTGTTGTGATAACGGCCAAGGCGCTCGACGATCCACTCCTCGCCCTGGGGCACGATGCGCACCCCTTTGGACAGGGTGATGATGACAAATGCGGCGATCGTGGCGGCGACGATGAGGCTGGTCATGGGTCAGTGCTTCCTTTGCTGATCAGGCCCGGGTGACCCGGGCGGTATTGCCTTCGATGGCAGCGATGCGCACGCGCTCGCCGGAGGGTATTGCACTGTCGGCCACACACACCCACTCCTCGTTGCCGAGGATGGGCTTTTGAAAGCGCACGCGGCCTTTCTGGAATTCGGAGACCGGGGCGGTCAACAGACCGACTTCGCCGATGACGTTATCGGCGGTCCAGCGGGTGTCCGGCTTCTTCTTGCGAAACACCTTGAACCACAGGAACGTGGTGACAGACGAGAGCGCTACCCACAGCAGCACCTGCATGTCGAGCTGCAGGCTCGGGGCCAGGAAGGCGATGAGCGACACCAGCACGGCGCCAATGCCGAACCAGAGGATGAAGAAGGTCGGCAGCACGAGCTCGAGCACAATCAGGCCGAACCCGAACACCAGCCAGATCCACCATTGCATGTCCATATGGGCGAATTCTTCCAGGGGGAGGAGCGGGCAGTCTATGACAAGGGGTGGCGGGTGAGCTAATCAGAATATTCTGAAACACGGCCTGAAGTTACAGGTTGAGTGCCGAAACCAGCTCATCAACCGCAAAGAACTCCCTGTCCACCCCTGACAACTCAGGCCGTTTCAGCACCAGTACCGGCACCCCCCGCTCTCGTGCAACGTCGAGCTTGGGCTCGGTCGCCGTGCTGCCACTGTTCTTGCTGATCAACACGTCGATCTGCCGACGCTCGAACAGGGCGCGTTCGTCTTCGAGGTGAAACGGCCCGCGCGCGCCGATCACTTCGCAGCGCTCATTGCCGGGGCAGGCCTCCAGGGCGCGCAGGGTCCAGAACTGCTCGGGCGGGATTTCATCCAGGTGTTGCAAGGGTTCACGGCCGAGGGTGAACAGCGGGCGCCGGAACGGGCGCAGGGCTTCGATCAGTTCGGCCCAGCCGGCCACTTCACGCCAGTCGTCACCGGGTTGTGCCTGCCAGGCCGGACGCCGCAGGGCCCAGCAGGGACGGCCGCTGAGCTGTGCCGCGCGGGCAGCATTGGCGCTGATCTGGGCGGCATAGGGGTGGGTGGCGTCGATCAGCAAGTCGATTTTTTCGGTATGCAGATAAGTCGCCAACCCCTCGGCGCCACCAAAACCGCCGACCCGCACCTGGCAGCTCAGGTCACTCGGTACCCGGCCGATGCCCGCCAGGCTGTAGACATGCTCAGGGCCCAGGGTACGGGCAATGGCCAGTGCCTCGGTGACCCCACCGAGCAACAAGATACGCTTCATTCAAAGGCTCCCGCATGGCCCACGATGCCGCCCTGACGGTCGATGGCGAAGACTTCTACCTGCACTTGCGGCGGCACCACACTGCGGGCAAACGTCAGTGCATGGCCACATACCGCATCACCCAGGGCGATGCCTGCCGCACTGGCCAGGGCCAGGGCTTGCTGGCTGGTGTTGGCCTGACGGATCGCACTTTGCAAGTCATTGTCGGCACCGATTGCCGCGGCCCATTCGGCCAGTTGCGGCAGGTCGATGCTGGAGTGTCGACTGTGCAGGTCCATGTGTCCGGCCGCGAGCTTGCTGATCTTGCCGAAGCCCCCGCACAGGCTGAGCTTGTCCACCGGCACTTTGCGCAGGTGCTTGAGCACCGCGCCGACAAAGTCGCCCATTTCGATCAGGGCGATCTCCGGCAGGTTGTAGACCCGGCGCATGGTGTCTTCGCTGGCGTTGCCGGTGCACGCCGCAATGTGCAGGTAGCCGTTGGTTTTGGCAACATCGATGCCTTGGTGGATCGAGGCTATGTAGGCCGAGCAGGAGAACGGCCGGACGATGCCACTGGTGCCGAGAATCGACAGGCCACCAAGAATGCCCAGGCGCGGGTTCATGGTTTTCAGGGCGAGCTGTTCGCCATCCTGCACGTTTACTGTCACTTCAAACCCGCCGCTGTAACCGGACTCATTGGCCAGCTGTTGCAGGTGTTCGCTCATCATCCGTCGTGGTACCGGATTAATTGCCGGTTCGCCGACGGCGAGGACCAGACCGGGCCGCGTAACGGTGCCCACGCCGTGGCCGGCGACAAAGCGCAGGCCGGGTTCGGGGAGCAGGCGTACGCGGCTGTAGATAAGCGCGCCGTGAGTGACATCCGGGTCGTCGCCCGCATCTTTGAGTGTGCCGGCTTCGGCGCCGGCTTCATGCAGGCGGCAGAATTCCAGGCGCATCTGCACGTGCTTACCCTTGGGCAGGGTGATCTGCACGGCGTCATGGGCAACACCACTCAGCAGCAGGCGTGCCGCAGCAAGGCTGGTGGCCGTGGCACAGCTGCCGGTGGTCAGGCCGCGGCGCCGCGGCGCCGGTTGTTCCTGGGTCTCGTCACGCATCAAGGGGCTTGATCGCTTCTAACAGGGTGATCGGCAAGGCCTGACGCCATGTGTCGAACTCGCCCAGTGGTTGGGCGTGGGCGATGTGGATACGGGTCAGCTCGCCGCCATGTTGCTCGCGCCAGCTGACCAGCGCCAGCTCGCTCTGCAGGGTCACGGCATTGGCCACCAGGCGCCCGCCCGGGCGCAGTTGCTGCCAGCAGTGATGCAGTACACCTTCACGGGTGACGCCACCGCCGATGAACACTGCATCGGGGCGCTCCAGGCCAGCCAGCGCTTGCGGTGCACGGCCGCGGACCAGTTGCAGGCCGGGGACGCCAAGGGCGTCACGGTTGTGTTCGATCAGCTGTTGGCGACCTTCATCGGACTCGATGGCCAGTGCCCGGCAACTGGGGTGTGCGCGCATCCACTCGCTGCCGATCGAGCCGCTGCCGGCGCCGACATCCCAAAGCAGCTCACCCGGCTGTGGTGCGAGGCGGGCGAGGGTGATGGCGCGAACGTCACGTTTGGTCAGCTGGCCGTCGTGCCGGAAGGCGGTGTCCGGCAAGCCTGCCAGCGGCGACAGGCGCGGCGCATCGGGGGCTGCCAGGCACTCGACGGCCACCAGGTTCAAGTCGGCAACGTGTTCGTGCGGCCAGTGCTCGGCCGTGCCATCAAGGCAGCGTTCGGCCGCTGCGCCAAGACGCTCGAAGACCTGCACCCGGCTCGGGCCAAAGCCGCGCTCACGCAACAGGGCGGCAATGGCGGCAGGGCTGCTGCCATCGTTACTCAGTACCAGCAAGCGTACGCCGCTGTACAGATGGGCGTTGAGCGCGGCGAGGGGGCGGGCCACCACCGACACAATCGTCACCTCCTGCAGCGGCCAGCCCAGGCGAGCGGCGGCCAGCGTGCAGGAGGACGGCATCGGCAACACGTTCATCTCATCGGTGTCGAGCTGACGGGCAAGGCTGGCACCCACGCCAAAGAACATCGGATCACCGCTGGCCAGTACGCACACGGGTTCACCACGCAGGGCCAGCACGGGCGCGAGGGAGAACGGGCTGGGCCACAACAGGCGTTCGCCCCGCATGCAATGCGGCAGCAGATCCAGCTGGCGCTGGCTGCCAAACACCTTCGATGCGCCCAGCAGTGCGCGCCGGGCCTGCTTGCCCAGGCCACTAAAACCGTCTTCACCGATACCTACTACCGTCAGCCACGGCGACATGCGTTTTCCTCAATACCCGGTAATCCGACCGGCAGGCTTTTCATGCCTTCGGACAAAGCAGGCATAATACCGCGCCTTCTACACTGAAGTGCCTTTTCACGATTGTCGGGTGACCTTTTGAACGAGCCTCTTTCGGCCCGCCAGCCCCAGGTTTCGCTACGCCCCTCGGCTTGCCCGGGGTTGCTGCGTATTGTCCAGGCCAAAGACGGCGGTATCTGCCGGATCAAGCTGGCCGGTGGTGCGCTCACGGCTGACCAGGCTGACGCCGTCGCCACCGCCGCCGAGCGTTTTGCCGGCGGCGAGATCGAGGCCACCAACCGGGGCAACTTGCAGATCCGCGGCATTGGCAGCGAGCAGGCCGGGTTGATCGAGCAGTTGCTGGCCGCAGGGCTGGGCCCGCGCGATGCTGCAGGTGACGATGTCCGCAACCTGATGCTCAGCCCGACGGCAGGTGTTGATCCACAGATGCTGTTCGATACCCGCCCCCTGGCGGAGCAGCTGCTCAAGACGCTGGAGACCACACCACGCTTGCATCAGCTCTCGGCCAAGTTCGCCGTGCAAGTGGATGGCGGCGAAGGGCTGGCGATGCTCGAGCACCCCCACGACCTGTGGCTCAGTGCCTTGCAGCTGGACGGTGAACGGTGGCTGGCTTTTGGCCTGGCAGGTTGCCCGGCCCACGATGCGCCGCTGGGCGCCGTGCCCTTGGCGCAAGGACACGCGCTGGTACTGGCGGTGCTCAATCGCTTTCTTGATCTGGCCCGGCCTGAGCAAACGCGCATGCGTCAGTTGCTGGCGGAGTGTTCGCCGGAAGATTTCATCGCCGGGTTGGGCCTGTCGATCCGTTGCGACAGCACCGTACAGCAATGGCGTCGCCAGGTAACGGCAGGGAGCGGCTACCTGGGGACTTATCCACAGCTGCAACCGGGCTTGAGCGCTGTCGGTGCCGCGGCGCCGTTAGGACGCCTGACCCCTTCGATGTTGCGGGGCGCTGCGCGGCTGGTCCGCGAACTGGGTGATGGCAGCCTGCGCCTGACCCCGTGGCAGGGCCTGCTATTGCCGAATATTGCCCGGCACGATGTGTCGGCCGTGAGTAGCGGTCTGACGCAACTGGGCTTGCTGTGTTCGGCCGATGAAGCGCTGACCCGCCTGGTGGCCTGCACAGGCTCGGCCGGTTGCGCCAAGTCCCTGGCCGAGACCAAGGGCGACGCCCGGGTGCTGGCCACATTGCTCACCTGCGGCGCTCCGGCAAGCGTGCACCTGAGCGGCTGCCCGCGCTCGTGCGCCATGGCCCACGTCGCCCCGGCAACCCTGCTGGCGCAAAGCCCGGGCCACTATGACTTGTATCTGCGTGACGCAGCCCGACCGGGTTTGGGCAACCTGCGCGCACGCAACCTCACACTGAAAGAAGCCGGCGCACTGCTAGACGCCCGCTCACGGAGCACCCTTGATGATTGATTACATCCGCGATGGTCAGGAGATCTATCGCAATTCCTTCGCGATCATTCGAGAGGAAGCGCGGCTCGATCGTATTCCTGCCGATCTGGAAAAACTCGCGGTTCGGGTGATCCATGCCTGCGGCATGGTCGATGCCATTGATGGCCTGCAGTTCTCGCCGGGCGCCGGCAAGGCCGGGCGCGATGCCTTGGCTGCAGGTGCGCCGATCCTTTGCGATGCGCGCATGGTCTCCGAGGGCATCACCCGTGCCCGCCTGCCGGCGAACAACCCGGTGATCTGCACGCTGCGTGACGAGCAAGTGCCTGAGCTGGCCCGTGAACTGGGCAACACCCGTTCGGCGGTGGCCCTGGAGCTATGGCGTCCGCACCTGGAAGGCAGCGTGGTGGTGATCGGCAATGCGCCGACCGCCTTGTTCTACCTGCTGGAAATGCTTGATGCCGGCGCGCCGAAACCCGCGTTGATCCTCGGTTTTCCGGTGGGCTTTGTCGGCGCCGCCGAATCCAAGGCGATGCTTGCTGCAGACAGTCGCGGTGTGCCTTTTGTCATCATGCAGGGCCGCTTGGGCGGTAGCGCCATGGCGGCTGCGGCGGTCAATGCCCTGGCCACGGAGGTCGAATGATGCAGGCTCGTGGACGTTTGCTTGGCCTGGGCGTGGGCCCCGGCGATCCGGAACTGATTACCGTCAAGGCCCTGCGCCTGCTGCGCGAGTCGCCCGTGGTGGCTTACTTCGTTGCCAAGGGCAAGCGCGGCAACGCCTTCGGCATCATCGAAGGTCACCTGCAGGAAGCCCAGACGCTATTGCCGCTGGTGTATCCGGTGACCACCGAGGCACTGCCCGCACCACTGTCGTACGAGCAGGTGATCAGCGACTTTTACGATGAGGCCGCGCTGGAAGTCGCCGCCCATCTGGACGCCGGGCGCGATGTGGCGGTGATCTGCGAAGGCGATCCGTTCTTCTACGGCTCCTATATGTACCTGCATGACCGCCTGGCCGATCGCTACGAAGCCCAGGTGATTCCGGGTGTCTGCTCGATGCTGGGGGGGGCGTCGGTACTGGGCGCCCCGCTGGTCTATCGCAACCAGAGCCTGTCGGTGCTTTCCGGCGTGTTGCCGCACGACGAACTCAAGCGGCGCCTGGCCGATGCCGATGCGGCGGTGATCATGAAACTGGGGCGTAACTTCCCCAAGGTTCGCGAGGTTCTGGCCGAGCTTGGCCTGGCTGAACGTGCCCTGTACGTGGAGCGGGCAACCATGGCCAACCAGAAGATCGTTGCCCTCGATGATGTTGATCCTCAATCGTCGCCGTATTTCTCGTTGATCATCGTTCCGGGTGAAAGGTGGCAGGGTTGATGATGCGCAAGGCACCGGCCATCGTCGTTCTCGGTAAAGGCAGCCTGGCCACTGCCCGCAAGATCCAGCAGCTGTACCCGGATGCCTTGATCCACGGCCTGGAGGGCCGGGTCGAGGACGTCGACAGCCTGTACCAGTCGTTTGGCAGTACCCTGCGCCAGCTTTACCAGCACGACACGCCGATCATTGCCCTGTGCGCCGCCGGCATCGTCATCCGCACCCTGGCCAGCGAGCTGCTGGAGAAGGGCGCCGAGCCGCCAGTGCTGGCCGTGGCCGAGGACGGTAGCGCCGTCGTGCCGCTGCTTGGCGGTCTGGGCGGGGTCAACGTCATGGCCCGTGAAATCGCCGCGGGGCTGGGTGTGGCGCCCGCCATCACCACCAGCGGCGAGTTGCGCTTTGGTACCTGCCTGCTCAATCCACCCAGCGGCTATGCCCTGGCGGATCTTGAACTGGGCAAGCGCTTCGTCTCCGATCTGCTGGCCGGTGAACGTGTACGCATCAATGGCACTGCACCCTGGCTGGAACAGGCGCAGCTGCCACAGAGCGAACAGGCGCAACGGGCCATTCATGTGGGCTGCGATGCCCGCGAGGTGTCGGCCAACGAGTTGGTGATCTATCCACGCTGCGTCATGGTTGCGGTCAGCCAGGTGCTGCCGCAGTTGGCACAGGTTATCCGCGATGGGCTGCGCAGCGCTGGCATTGCCGAGCCGGCACTGGCCTGCCTGGTGGCAGCCGACGAACTCATGGTCGACCCGGCCTTGCGCGCGGCGGCGGACGAGCTGAACGTTGCCTTGCGATTCGCCCCTGGTGCTGAAGATGCCAGTGCGTTGGCTGCCTCGGTGCTACCGCAATTGTTGCCGGCACAGCCACTGGCCGACGGCCTGGCGCTGGTGGTGTCGAACCAGCCCATCGATCCGCAGGGTATTGGTCGGGCGCGTGGCCGCCTGGCGGTGATTGGCCTGGGGCCGGGCGCTGCCGACCTGATGGTGCCTGCGGTCAAGGCCGAGTTGGCGCGGGCCAATGATGTGCTGGGATATGAAACCTATGTGCGGATGGCGGGCCCGTTTCGCCCCGACCAGGTCCTGCATTGCACCGACAACCGCGAAGAAATGCAGCGTGCCCGGCATGCCTTCGAGCTGGCGGCGCAAGGCCGTTCGGTGGTGGTTGTGTCTTCCGGTGACCCGGGCGTGTTTGCCATGGCTGCAGCAGTGCTTGAGGCCCTGCACGAATCGAGCGACCCGTGCTGGCATGCCGTCGACCTTGAAATTCTGCCAGGCGTTTCGGCCTCTCTGGCGACAGCCGCTCAGGCGGGCGCACCCCTGGGGCATGACTTCTGCGTGTTGTCGCTGTCGGACAACCTCAAACCCTGGTCGATCATCGAGACGCGCCTGGAACTGGCATGCCAGGCCGACCTGGCGCTGGCGTTCTACAACCCGATTTCGCGATCACGTCCGTGGCAACTGGGGCGGGCGCTGGAAATTGTCCGGCAGCATCGTATCGGTACGACGCCGGTGGTGCTCGGGCGCGACATCGGTCGGCCGGGGCAGACACTGCGCGTTGTTCAGTTGCAGGCGCTGACGCCGGAGGATGTCGACATGCGCACCATGGTGCTGATCGGCTCCTCGACCACGGTGGCGTTTGATCGTCCAGGCCTGCAGCCATGGGTCTATACACCGCGCTGGTACGGTCAAAAACCCTGATTTGGAGAGGTTTTTTTTCACGGTGCCTATCGTGTCTCTGACCGATCACTGTAGCGGCGTGGCCTGGTAACAGGCCACTCCCTCAATGATCAAGGAAGAGCACCCATGAGTGAAATTCAGAGCGCTGGAAACAATGTCCAGTTGAACAACGGCGACCTGCTGGTGTTTGTCGGCCTGTCTGAAGAAAACAGCGAAGCACTCAAGTACAGCCATCTTTTCAGTTCGCTTGCCGCCTCGGCGCAGTACTTTGCCACCACTGAAGGCCAGCAATGGTTCCAGGCTTACCTGCAGACCATGCAAACCTGTGGCTGGCTGCCGATCAAGTTTTCGTACATGAAGGAAGTTGCCAGCTCACAGAACCTGTCGGTCAAGAACTTGCTGGTCAAGGCGGTCAAGGCGGGTCTCGGGTATGCCACCGGCGGTGCGTCGCTGGTCGCTTCGCTGGTCAGCGTCGCCAGTGACGCAGTTGATACCGTGGCGCAAAGCCCGGAGGCTGTCGCACTCCTGGACCGCGTAAGTGCCGATAAAGAGGGCACGGCACTGAGTATGGCGGTGTGCACCCAGCACGCCAACGGTGAAGTCATGCTCAGCGTTGGCTGCCTGCAAAGCACCGAATCCCCGCCGAGCAAAACCAGCCTGCTGGTCTTTGAGTGGAGCTCCAGCCATTCCGACAGCTATACCGGTTCTGCCGCCTTGTCCTTCCATCGTGGCCTTTATGACCAGGTCAAGAGCACCTTGATCGAGCGCGTTGGCGACAAGAGCAAGAAGGACGTGCTCACCCTGTCCATCGAACCAAAAAAGCGTTCGTGATCCCGTGCACCGGCGACTACGGCCGCCGGTGTTTCTGGTTTGAACAGGGAGCTTCGATGTGCAAACAAAGCGCTTTTCATTAGTACTGTCCGGAAACTGCCTGCTGTTCTTGTCCGCTGATCTTGATGACGGCGAGCGGCAGGATGCGATCGATGCGCAACTGTTTTGCTGGCTCAACGCGTCGTCCGAATTCTTGCTGCTGGGTGAGCACCAGCAATGGCAAGGCACCTACAGGGACAGGCACACGGGGCTGGGGTGGGTTGTCAGTGCCTCCAGCGAAACCATCAAGATCGAACAGGTGCCGGTGCCCTTTACGCCATTGGCAAGCGTCTGGCACGGATTGGGCACGTTACCTGCGCCGCTGCTACCGGCGCTGAACGAGGCGCTGGGAGCGCTTCAAGCGTTGCCGGAAACGCACCCGGCGTTGCAACTGTTGAGCGCAGAGGCACTGGAGTGCGTCAAGGCGCCAGACGTCAAGCCCGTTACCCGTCTGGCGTTTGAACTCAGGGTGGTGCTACCCGGCCTGCGTGCAGTGGCCAGCAGCATTTTTCTGGAAACCCGGCAATGCCTTGAGCGGCAATGGTTGACGCAACCGTTGGCGATTGAGGCAGTCATTCGCCAGGAGACCAGAAGCTTTACCGGTGAGTTGTTTCCCGGGGTGTTTTCAGGTGTCAGGGCGTTGCTTCAAACACGACTTGAAGCTCTGCGAGCCATGTATGTCGTGCCTTTGGATGTCAGGGAGGATTCGCAATGAACGAGCCGTTGGTTGCAGGTGCATCGGTGGTGTCTGGCAGTTTGACGGCATTTTTGCCGACGATGAGCATGGAGGATCAGCAGGATGTGATCCTGGCCAATCTGTTTGCCCAGCGCATTGCCAGGGCCGAGCGTGATAGCCGGTTGAACATGGACTGGTTGACCAATTACAAGCGACGCCTGCAGTTTTTGGGCTGGGATGCGACGCCGGCTCCCGACAGCTATGTGCCTGGGCCGCGGCCCGGACCATTGGCGGATGAGGCGGTGGCGCATATTGCCCAGCTGGCGACGCAGCAAATGACCCTGGCGGGTCAGCAGGCCCTGAAGGGGCTGTCGGAACATGATGAAGGCCTCGAATGCTTCGACGCCCATGCGTTGAGCCGGGAGCGGGACACCGCCATCTATCAGTTGTTGCTCTGCAACAGGGTAGGGAGCTACATCGATATCGTGCTCTACCATCAGCAACTCAACGCCAGGCACTTTGCCCCGCACTTTCTGTTCGCCCAGCGTGACAGCCAACTGCAGGTGGCGGCTCAGGCGCTGGAACGGGTGCGCTTCAATATTCGCCTGTTCCGCCAGGAGTGGCGCAGCAAAGTCTTGATCAGTACGGGCCGGCAACACCAGAACGATGTCATCCATGTTCCGCTTACAAGGTCAGGTAACCCTTGATCCCGGTAAAGATAATCTGTGCTGCCAGCGCGCAGACGAACAGGCCCATCAGCCGGCTGACAATCTCCAGGCCCTGATCGCCGAGGATCCGTTCAATCCGGTGCGACAGGTACAGCACCAGGCCGACGGTGAAGCTGGCCAGCGCGATACTGACCATGACCATCAGTTTGTCGTCCCACTCCGGCTGGCTGACGCCCATGACCAACAGGGCGCCGATGGTGCCCGGGCCGACTGTCAGGGGGATGGTCAGCGGCACGATGGTCACGTCTTGCTGGACGCTGTCGGTCTGCACCGCCGACTTGCCCTGGGCCATGTTCAGCGCCGAGATGAACAGCACGCTGCCCGCGCCGATGCGAAAGGCGTCGGCGGTGATGCCGAACACACCGAAAATCAGCTTGCCGAACAGGTACAAGATGATGCTGGCGATGAAGGCGGCAAAGGCCACGCGCCAGGCCAGTTGTTTGCGCTCTTTGCTGGAGTGGCCGCGGGTCAGGCTGATGAAGCAGGAGAGCACGAAGAACGGGCTGTAGAGCACGAGCATTTTCAGGTAAACGCTGAACAACGCATAGAGCATGATCGGAGCTCGCGGCAGGGAGGCGTCAGAGAAGTGTATCAGCGCTTGCGGCGCTTACGAGGTGGATACCTGGTTGGGTTCGGCTTCACGGCGCGCCACCCAGTGTTCAATCAATTCACGCAGTTGCGACAGCTCGACCGGCTTGGCCATGTGACCGTCCATGCCGGCCAGGCGCGCGCGCTCTTTGTGTTCGGCGAGGATATGCGCGGTCAGGGCAACCACCGGCGTGCGCTTGCGCTGGTTGCTGACTTCCCAGATGCGCAGCTGCTGAGTGGCCGAGAAACCGTCCAGAACGGGCATTTCGCAGTCCATCAGTACCAGGTCGTAGTGCTGCGCTTTCATCGCCTGCAGGGCTTCTTCGCCGTTGCTGGCGGTATCGGGCTCGAGGCTGAGCTTGCCGAGCATGCCGCGAATCACTTTGGTCGAGATACTGTTGTCTTCGGCAACCAGGATGCGGAAATCGCTGGGCAGGTTGAGCGGGGCACCGAGGTTGGCCGGGGTGCTGAAAGCCGGCTGTTCCTTGCTGCGCTGGGCCAGCTCTTCGGCGAGCGTGGTCTTGAGGGTATAACCTGCCACCGGCTTGGCCAGGATCCGTTTGACCCCGGCATTGCGGGCAATGACCTTGCTCGGGGCATTGCTGATCCCGGTGAGCATGATCAGCAGAATGTCGTGGTTCAGGCTCGGGTCTTCCTTGATCTTGGCCGCCAGTTGCATGCCGGTCATGCCCGGCATGTTCTGGTCGAGCAGGACCGCGTCGAAATAATCACGCAGGTGCGCCTTGGTGCGCAGCAACGCCAGGGCTTCCTTGCCCGAAGGCACCGCGCTGACATTCATGCCCCAGGCGCTGCACTGCTGTACCAGCACCTTGCGGCAGGTATCGTTGTCGTCCACCACCAGTACGCGGGCGCCGCGCAACGGGCCGTCGAGGTCGGCTGCCGGCTGCTCAAGGCGCTGAGGGTCCAGTGGCAAGGTCAGCCACAGGGTATTGCCCAGGCCATGGCTGGTCTTGATGCCAAATTCGCCCTGCATCAGGTTGATCAGCTGTTTGGCAATCACCAGACCAAGGTGGCCGCCCAGCTTGTTGCTGGACAGGAAGTGCTTGCTGTGCAGTTCGGCCTGCAACAACGCATCGCGCTCACCCGGGGCCATGGCTTCGCCACTGTCCTGCACGGCAATGCGCAGGCGCGGGGTGTCGCCGCGTTGGTCGAGGGCCACTACCAGGAGAATCTCGCCTTGCTCGGTTTTTTTCAGGGCGTTTTCCAGCAAGCTCAACAAGGCCTGGCGCAGGCGCGTCGGATCACCGCTGATGACCCGTGGCACTTGTGGCTGGGTGAAGCTGATCAACTCGATGTTCTGTTGCTCGGCCTTGGCGCGAAAAATGCTCAGGCAGTCTTCGATCAGGGCGTTGAGGTCGAACTGCACGTCATCCAGCTCGATCTGCCCTGATTCAAGTTTGGAAATGTCGAGAATCTCGTTGATCAAGGTGAGCAGTTCGTTGCCGGCGCTGTGGATGGTTTGCACGTAGTCGCGCTGCTTGACCGACAGCGGCGTGCCCAGCAGCAGTTCGGTCATCCCCAGGACACCGTTCATGGGGGTGCGGATTTCGTGGCTGATCTTCGCCAGGAATTCGGCCTTGGCGTTGATTTCGGCGTTGCTGGCGGCGAGTGCGCGGCTGGCGCTGAAACGCTCTTCACTGATGCTGCGCAGGCGTTCGCTGACCGACAGGTTGAGCAGCAGGCCACTGACGCTGGCCAGGCCCAGAAGAATGAACAGCAGCCATTGGGTTGGGGTGCGGGTCAAACCGAGCAACGCCGGCAGCACCAGCAGGCAGCCGATGTTGAAAATCAGCATCGCCACACTGAACAGGCGGGCAGGGGCATAGCCTTTGTACCAGTGGTAGCTGGCGACCAGCAGCATGCTCAGGCTGCCCAGGGCAAACAGCACGTAGGTCATCAGGTTCAGCGGCAGGGTGTCGACGAACAGCAGCAACAGGCCCGTCAGCCCGATCAGGATCATCTCGGCCTGCAGCAACCGGTTGAATGGAGGCCGGGCCTGCGGGCGGAAAAAACGCAGGGTGAACGTCAGGCCGGCGAGGCTGGCCAGCAGCCCGGTCAGGTACGCCGCCGGGGTTTGTGCCGAATGCCACAGGCTCCACCAGGGGCCGCTGTAGTTGAGCAGTATCAGTGCGCTGAGAAGCATCAGCCCGTGATAGAAGGCCAGGCTCAGGCTGGTGCTGGAGCGCGAATAGGCAAAGCGGATCAGGTTATGCAGCATCAGCATCAACAGGCAGCCAAACAGCAGGCCGAACAGCAGTGACTGGCGCTGGTCGGCAGCGACCTGGGCGGTCGGTTCCAGGCTGATGGTCGGGCGCAATTGATGCTCGGAGACCAGCCGCAGGTAGATATCCAGGGTGTGCGGGCTGTTGGGCAGGGCCAGCTGGTGATCGCTGCTGCGAACGGTCAGCTCGCCTTCTTCGCTTGGCTGGCCGTTGTGTTGCTGTTTGATCAACTGGTCGCCGTCGAGCACATACAGATCAAGGCGAGAAAGATCGGGGGCAAAGACCCGCAGCAAGTGTTCGTGCTGTCCGGGTTCCAGGCGGTAATGCAGCCACAGCGCCTGGTCGGGCGTTGCGGCATCAAGCTGGTTCAGCTGGATAGGGCTGAATTGATTGCGGTAGCGTTCGGAGCGTACGTCGCTGAGCTGCAGGCTGGCCTGTTCGTCGAGCAGCACGGACCACCCGCTGCCTTGCTCGGCAAACGCCGGCATCAGGCAGAGCAGGGTCAGCAAGCTGACGGTGAAGCGAATGGCGATCCTGAGCCAGCGCACAATGAAATCCCTTTTTAGCAACGTGCCAGATGATAACTATGCGCGGCGCAGCAAGGCGAAGGCAAGGCCCTGGGAGGGCCTCGCCGCCAAGCCGTCAGCAGGACGCCCGGGGCGTCGCTGCTGGCGGGCGCTACGTTACTCCTGATGCTCACCGCGTTCGCGGGCAATGGCACGGTAGCCAATGTCGCTGCGGTAGAAGCTGCCGTCCCAGCTGATCTCGGCGGCCAGGCGGTAGGCCTGCTGCTGAGCGGACTCGACCGTGTGGCCCAGGGCGGTGGCGCAAAGTACGCGGCCGCCAGCCGAGACAACCTGGCCGTCTTTGAGTGCAGTACCGGCGTGGAACACCTTGCCTTCGATTTTCGCGGCAGCGTCCAGACCGTTGATGGCTGCACCCTTGGCGTAGTCGCCCGGGTAGCCGCCAGCGGCCAGTACCACGCCCAGGCTCGGGCGTGGGTCCCATTGGGCCTCGACCTTGTCCAGGGCTTTGGCAAAGGCGGCTTCGATCAGCAGCACCAGGCTCGACTCCAGGCGCAGCATGACTGGCTGGGTTTCCGGGTCGCCGAAGCGGCAGTTGAACTCGATGACTTTCGGGTTGCCGGCTTTGTCGATCATCAGGCCGGCATACAGGAAACCGGTGTAGACATTGCCTTCCTCGGCCATGCCGTTCACGGTCGGCCAGATCACCTGGTCCATGACGCGCTGGTGGACGTCGGCAGTTACTACCGGGGCTGGCGAGTAAGCGCCCATGCCGCCGGTGTTCGGGCCGGTATCGCCGTCGCCGACACGTTTGTGGTCCTGGCTGGTGGCCATTGGCAGCACATTCTTGCCATCGACCATGACGATGAAGCTGGCTTCCTCGCCATCAAGGAACTCCTCGATCACCACGCGCGAACCGGCTTCACCGAAGGCGTTGCCGGCGAGCATGTCGCGTACGGCGTCTTCGGCTTCGGCCAGGGTCATGGCGACGATCACGCCTTTACCGGCGGCCAGGCCGTCGGCCTTGATCACGATCGGTGCGCCTTTTTCACGCAGGTAGGCCAGGGCCGGCTCGATCTCGGTGAAGTTCTGGTAATCGGCAGTCGGGATCTTGTGGCGAGCCAGGAAGTCCTTGGTAAAGGCTTTGGAGCCTTCCAGCTGGGCCGCACCGGCGGTCGGGCCGAAGCAATCCAGGTTGCGGCTGCGGAACAGATCGACAACACCGGCAACCAGCGGGCCTTCGGGGCCGACGATGGTCAGGGCGACGTTCTTTTCGGCAAAGTCGGCCAGCTGTTCCAGGGCGGTGACGTCGATGTTGACGTTCTCGCACTTGGCTTCGGTGGCGGTGCCGGCGTTGCCCGGGGCAACGAAGACTTTCTCGACCCGTGGGTCTTGAGCGACTTTCCAGGCCAGGGCGTGTTCACGACCGCCGCTGCCGATAATCAAAACATTCATGTCAAAACCTCGATGACGCTAATTCTTCAATCAGAAAGCAACGCTTTCTGCGCTTCTGCCGTGTATGCATTGCGAGGCCGCACTGAAGCAGGTGACTGCTTCAGTGCGGCCGTTTGACGATTAGTGACGGAAGTGGCGCATGCCGGTGAAGACCATGGCAATGCCGGCTTCGTCGGCGGCAGCAATCACTTCGGCATCACGCATCGAGCCACCTGGCTGGATCACTGCCGTGATACCCACTTTAGCTGCGTTATCGATGCCGTCACGGAACGGGAAGAACGCATCCGAGGCCATGACCGCGCCCTGCACCTGCAGGCCGGCGTGTTCAGCCTTGATTGCAGCAATACGTGCCGAGTTGACGCGGCTCATCTGGCCGGCGCCGACACCGATGGTCTGACGGTTCTTGGCGTAGACGATAGCGTTGGACTTGACGTACTTGGCCACTTTCCAGGCAAAGATCAGGTCGTGGATTTCTTGTTCGGTCGGCGCACGTTTGGTGACAACCTTCAGGTCGCCTTCAGTGATCATGCCGATGTCACGGCTCTGAACCAGCAGGCCGCCGGTTACACGCTTGTAATCCCAGGCGGCAGCACGTTCAGCCGACCACTGGCCGCAGGCCAGCAGGCGAACGTTGGCTTTGGCTGCGACCACGGCGCGGGCTTCTTCGCTGACGCTCGGGGCGATGATCACTTCGACGAACTGGCGCTCGACGATAGCCTTGGCCGTTTCGGCGTCCAGTTCGCGGTTGAAGGCGATGATGCCGCCGAATGCCGACTCGGTGTCGGTGGCATAGGCCAGCTCATACGCCTGGCGGATGCCGCCTTCGGCGTCCGGGCTGACTGCCACGCCGCACGGGTTGGCGTGCTTGACGATGACGCAGGCTGGCTTGACGAAGCTCTTCACGCACTCCAGGGCAGCGTCGGTGTCAGCCACGTTGTTGTACGACAGCTCTTTGCCCTGCAGCTGTACTGCGGTAGCGATACCGGCTTCGGTCGGCTTGGCTTCGACATAGAACGCCGCGCTCTGGTGCGGGTTCTCGCCGTAACGCATTTCCTGGGCTTTGACGAATTGGCTGTTGAAGGTGCGCGGGAACTCGCTGCGACCGGACGTCGACAGGGTCTCGGCGGCCTGATTCACAGTGCCCATGTAGTTGGCGATCATGCCGTCGTAGGCGGCGGTGTGCTCAAAGGCCTTGAGCATCAGGTCGAAGCGCTGGGCGTAGGTCAGACCGCCAGCCTTGAGACTTTCCAGAACCTGACCGTAGTCGCTGGCGTTGACCACGATAGCGACGTCTTTGTGGTTCTTGGCCGCGGAGCGGACCATGGTCGGGCCGCCGATGTCGATGTTCTCGATCGCGGTCGGCAGGTCACAACCCGGCTTGGAGATGGTGGCTTCGAACGGGTAGAGGTTGACGGCAACCAGGTCGATCGGCTTGATGCCGTGCTCGGCCATGATGGCGTCGTCGGTGCCGCGACGGCCCAGGATGCCACCGTGGATTTTCGGGTGCAGGGTCTTGACCCGGCCGTCCATCATTTCGGCAAAACCGGTGTAGTCGGCAACTTCCACCGCGGCAACGCCGTTGTCCTGGAGCAGCTTGAAGGTGCCGCCGGTGGACAGGATCTCGACGCCGAGCTGTTGCAGCTCACGGGCGAATTCAAGGATCCCGGTCTTGTCGGAAACACTGATCAAGGCGCGGCGGATCGGCAGGCGGGTAGTCTGGTCGGTCATTTCAGATTCCATAACGCGGTGGAGTCAGCAAAAAAGGCGACCTCATCGAATGGGAGCCGCCTTTTCTGGTTTGGATGCTTGCTTACAACAAATCGTACTGTTTGAGCTTTTTGCGCAAGGTGCCGCGGTTGAGCCCGAGCAGCTCGCTGGCTTTGGTCTGGTTGCCCTTGACGTAGTTCATCACGCTTTCGAGCAATGGCGCTTCGACTTCCGAGAGCACCAGGTTGTACACGTCCGTGACGGCCGCGCCCTCGAGATGGGCGAAATAGTTGTGCAGCGCCTTTTCCACACTGCCGCGAAGGGTCTGACCTTCTTCGCTCGGTGTATTCAGGTGCTGTTTCAGGTTGACGTTGTCGCTCACGGGCGTTGTTCCACTCACTAAAGTCTCGGTCATCATCGTCATGCGGCCACCCCTTGTCCGTCCTCTGTCTCAAGGCTCTGTTCACGATCGCGGAAAAAACCGCGAACGTCGGCGCACTGCGCTTGCGTATCTTCCAAACGATTGAACTGGGCGCGAAACTCCTTGGCGCCCGGAAGTGTTGCCAGGTACCAGCCGACATGCTTGCGGGCGATGCGTACGCCCATCACATCGCCATAAAAGGCGTGTAGCGCGGCCAGGTGTTCCAGCAGAATACGTTCCACTTCATCCAGCTGCGGCGCCGGTAATTGCTCGCCGGTGCGCAGGTAATGCTCGATCTCGCGAAAGATCCATGGCCGCCCCTGGGCAGCCCTGCCGATCAGCAGACCATCGGCCCCGGTCGCCTGTAGCACGGCCTGGGCTTTTTCTGGCGAGGTGATGTCGCCGTTGGCAAACACCGGTATCGACACCGCCTGCTTGATCGCAGCGATGGTGTCGTACTCGGCGTCGCCAGTGTAAAGGTCGGCACGGGTTCGCCCGTGTACCGCCAATGCCTGGATACCGGCCTGCTCGGCAATTTTTGCTACCGTCAGCCCGTTTTTGTTCTCCCTGTCCCAACCCGTGCGGATTTTCAGCGTGACCGGTACATCCACGGCGGCAACAACCGCATGGAGGATCTCGCTGACCAGGGCTTCATCTTTCAATAAAGCAGAGCCTGCAGCCTTGTTGCAGACTTTTTTTGCAGGACAGCCCATGTTGATGTCGATGATCTGCGCGCCGGCCTCGACGTTGGCCAGGGCGGCGGCTGCGAGCATCTGCGCGTCACCACCGGCGATCTGTACCGAGCGTGGCTCGGGATCACCTTCGTGAATCATGCGCAGGCGCGACTTGCGGCTGTTCCACAGGCTCATGTCGCTGCTGACCATCTCCGACACCACCAGGCCTGCACCCATTCGTCGGCATAGCTGACGGAATGGCTGGTCCGTGACCCCGGCCATCGGGGCAAGAATCAGGTTGTTCTGCAGTGTGTATGGGCCGATGCGTACCGCCGACATAGGAGTTCCCTGTTGTGGGGCCGGATCATTAGAGTTCGAAAAAGGGTTGGCATGATACCCGCTCTCGGTGACCGGATAAAGATAGATTTGGATAAAATCTGAACAACTGGCGTGCTGCTGCAAGTGGCAAGCTTCAGGCCATAAGTAAAAACTGACCGACGCACGGCCCGCTGATTCTTGTGGCTTGAACCTTGCTGCCTGCGGCTTTGCGCCTATTCCGGTGAGCGGAAGCTCAGGCTGTAATTGACCGCCTTGGGGCCCGGGTCGAGGATGTCCAGGGCGATATGGATCGGCACCTGGCTGGGCATTTCGCCTTTGCCGGCCAGTTCGCCACTGAGGTACTCGGTGGGTTTGAAGCGCCGGCTGGCGATCAACTGGCCGTTGAGGTCGGCAAAACGCAGCTCCAGCAGCGGAAACGGCTGGGTGAAGGGCGCGCGGTTGTAGATGATCGCATCGACGATCAGTGCGCCATTGAAGTCCGGGTGGCTACGCACCACCAGGTTGCTGCTTTTGATCCGGGCGATATCGACTCGCGAAGGCACCTGGCAACCAACCTGCGGGCAGATCTGCTGGAACCAGGGGCGGTACTGGTCCTGGCGGGCCAGTTCGTCGAAGTGGTACCAGATGTACTGGCCGGCGAGGGCTGCAGCGGCCACCAGAATCAGCAAGATCCACAACAGGCGCTTGCCCCAGTGGGCCTTGGGCTTCTGCCAGTCCAGCTGCAGCGGGTCGTCGACCAGGTCGAGCAGGGGTTCCTTGCGTGCAGGGCGGCTGGAGATTGGGCCCAGGCCGGGTTCGTGACGCTCGTGCGGATCGACCTGAGGTGAATCCAGGTCGTCATCCGGCTCTTTTGCCGACAGGCGCTCGATCGCGGGCTCATGATGCTCGGCGGCGATCCCGTGAGGGTGCCTGGGCGCCGTTTCGAGGTCGTCGTTGAGGATATCCGGGTCGAGTGACAGCGAGGGTTCGGTACGCTCCCCTGGCGCGGGTGCCAGATCGAGGGTTTCCTGTTCGATCAGCGGCGGTTGCGGCTCATCGAGTGCCTCTGGCGGTTCTTCACGTTCATTGTTGGGCGTGCTGAACAAGCTGTCTGGCCAGACCTGATCGTCACCTTCCGGCTCGTCGCGATGGGCGCTGAGGTTCTCTTCACGAGGGCTGTTGCCCTTGAGCTCGGTAATCGGCTGGATTTCCCGTTGCTCCAGGCGCGCCAGTTCTTCATCCAGGTCCAGCTGGTCCAGATCAAGCTCGGCAGCGCTCCAGTCGTGCCGCTCCGGGGCAGGTGCTGGCGGCGGGGCTTGCACTTCGGCAGGGGCGGGGTCGGCAGCGGGCTGTTGCGCCGCGCTCTGCTCCAGCAGCTGCTTGGCCGCGTTGAATACCTGCATGCAGGCGCCGCAGCGCACCACGCCGCGGGCCACACTCAACTGATTGTGGCTGACGCGAAAGCTGGTCTGGCAATGCGGGCACTGGGTGACGAAACTGTCGGTCATGCGGCGGTCCGGGTTATGCAGAAGTTTATTCTAGGCGCACTTAGCGGCGGCGACCACTGATGCGTACCCAGCCGTCGCGAACGGTGATCGGGTCCAGATCGAAGTCCTTGGCGTAGGCAGCAGCCACTTCGTCGCCCTGCTCGGCAAGGATGCCGGACAAGGCCAGCAGGCCGCCCGGGCGTACCAGGCCAGAGAGCTGCGGCGCGAGGGCAACCAGTGGACCGGCGAGAATGTTGGCGACCAGTACATCGGCCTGCATTGCCGGCATGTGCTCGGGCAGGTACAGGGCAAATTTCTCGTCGGCGATACCGTTGCGCCCGGCATTGTCGCGCGAGGCTTCCAGGGCCTGGACGTCGATGTCGGTGCCGACGGCTTCACGGGCACCCAGCAGCAGGGCGGCGATGGCCAGAATCCCGGAACCGCAACCGAAGTCGAGCACCTGGGTGCCGTTCAGGTCCTGGCCATCGAGCCACTCCAGGCACAGCGCGGTGGTCGGGTGAGTGCCGGTACCGAACGCCAGGCCCGGATCGAGCAGCAGATTGACGGCGTCAGGTTCTGGCGCGGCATGCCAGCTTGGCACGATCCACAGGCGCTGGCCGAAGCGCATGGGCTGGAAGTTATCCATCCAGCTACGCTCCCAGTCCTGGTCTTCGATCACTTCGGCCTGGTGTTCCGGCAATTCAGTGCCGGTCAGTAGTTGCAGGTGGGCGAACACTGCGTTGGCATCGGTATCGGCTTCGAACAGGGCCAGCAGGTGCGTATGCGACCACAGCGGAGTGGTGTTGAGGTCCGGTTCGAAGATGGGCTGGTCTTCGGCGTCCATGAAGGTGACCGAAACCGCGCCTACTTCGAGCAGGGCATCTTCATAGGTTTCGGCTTGTTCCGGGCTGATGGCCAGACGTACTTGCAGCCAAGGCATGGCGGGCACCTTTGGAAAAATCTACAGGGGCAGCGCTAGGCTGCGAGAAGCCCGCCAGTTTACTTGAGTGCGAAGGGTTTGTAATGAAGAGCATGAGCGGCGGTGGCAACAAGGCCCGCGTATGAAAAAAGACCCCGGCCAATGGGCCGGGGTCTTTTTCACATCACGTCAAGATCACTCCTGGCTAGCCAGTTTGTGTTCCAGATAGTGAATGTTGACGCCACCTTTGCAGAAACCTTCATCGCGCACCAGGTCGCGGTGCAGCGGGATGTTGGTCTTGATGCCGTCGACGACGATTTCGTCCAGGGCATTGCGCATGCGTGCCATGGCTTCGTCACGGTCTTTGCCGTAGGTGATCAGCTTGCCGATCAGCGAGTCGTAGTTCGGCGGAACCGAGTAACCGCTGTACAGGTGCGAATCGACGCGAACGCCGTTGCCGCCCGGGGCATGGAAGTGCTTGACCGTGCCTGGGCTCGGGATGAACTTGCGCGGGTCTTCGGCGTTGATCCGGCACTCGAGCGAGTGACCACGGATAACCACGTCTTCCTGACGGAACGACAGCTTGTTGCCAGCGGCGATGCTGAGCATCTCCTTGACGATGTCGATACCGGTGACCATCTCCGAAACCGGGTGCTCCACCTGAACACGGGTGTTCATTTCGATGAAGTAGAAACGGCCGTTCTCGTAGAGGAACTCGAAGGTACCGGCGCCACGGTAGCCGATCTCGATGCAGGCATCGACACAGCGCTTGAACACTTCCTGGCGGGCCTTTTCGTCGATGCCCGGTGCCGGCGCTTCTTCCAGAACCTTCTGGTGGCGGCGCTGCAGCGAGCAGTCGCGGTCACCCAGGTGCACGGCGTTGCCTTGACCGTCGGAGAGTACCTGCACTTCCACGTGGCGTGGGTTGGTCAGGAATTTCTCCAGGTACACCATCGGGTTGCCGAACGCTGCACCGGCTTCGGTACGGGTCAGCTTGGCCGAGGAGATCAGGTCCTCTTCCTTGTGCACGACGCGCATGCCGCGACCACCACCGCCACCGGCGGCCTTGATGATCACCGGGTAGCCAACCTCGCGGGCAATCGCCAGCGCGGTTTCTTCGTCTTCCGGCAGCGGGCCGTCGGAACCCGGAACGGTCGGAACGCCGGTCTTGATCATCGCGTCCTTGGCCGAAACCTTGTCGCCCATCAGGCGAATGGTGTCGGCTTTCGGGCCGATGAAGGCGAAGCCGGAGTTCTCCACCTGTTCGGCGAAGTCGGCGTTTTCGGCGAGGAAGCCGTAGCCCGGGTGGATAGCGGTGGCACCGGTCACTTCTGCGGCGGCGATGATCGCCGGAATGTGCAGGTAGGAGTCCTTGGAGGAGGCGGGGCCAATGCACACCGACTCGTCGGCCAGGCCCAGGTGCATCAGTTCACGGTCAGCCGTGGAGTGTACGGCGACGGTCTTGATGCCCAGCTCTTTACAGGCACGCAGGATCCGCAGGGCAATTTCCCCGCGGTTGGCAATCAGGACTTTTTCCAGCTTCGCAGACATCGTTGGCTCTCCGCGGTTCAAACGATGGTGAACAGCGGCTGGTCGAACTCAACCGGCTGACCGTCTTCTACCAGGATGGATTCGATCACACCGCTGGTTTCAGCTTCGATGTGGTTCATCATCTTCATGGCTTCGACGATGCACAGGGTGTCGCCTTTCTTCACGGTCTGGCCGACTTCAACGAAGGCTGGCGAGGTAGGCGAAGCTTTGCGGTAGAAAGTACCGACCATTGGCGAACGGGCAACGGTGCCGTTCAGTTTTGGTGTGGCCGGGGCTTCGGCGGCGGCTGGTGCGGCGGCGGCAGGCGCGGCAACCGGGGCAGCAGCAACTGGCGCAGGTGCGTAGTACTGTTGGGCCGGGGTCTTGCTGTGACGGCTGATCCGTACGGATTCCTCGCCTTCCTTGATCTCCAGCTCGTCGATGCCAGACTCTTCCAGCAGTTCGATCAGTTTCTTGACTTTACGGATATCCATTAATCATCAACTCCCAAGGTTCGGTCAGGGGCGTAAATACAAAAACGTGTAAGTAAACGTTTCTTGTGAGCCCTAGCCTGGTGGCCAGGTTCTCGTCATCAGGGCTTTGCGTTAGCAGCCAGGTGTTCCAGGGCAGACTCCAGGGCCAGCCGGTAACCGCTGGCGCCCAGGCCGCAAATCACTCCTACGGCGACATCAGAAAAGTAGGAGTGATGGCGAAAAGGTTCGCGTTTGTGCACGTTGGACAGATGCACTTCGATGAATGGGATGCTCACCGCCAGCAACGCGTCACGTAATGCGACACTTGTATGTGTGAAAGCCGCCGGATTGATCAGGATAAAGTCGACGCCTTCGCTGCGCGCAGCATGGATGCGGTCGATCAGTTCGTACTCGGCATTGCTTTGCAGGTACTGCAGGTGATGGCCGGCGGCGCGGGCGCGCTGCTCCAGGTCCTGGTTGATCTGGGCCAGGGTAACGGCGCCGTAGACACCCGGTTCACGGGTACCGAGCAGGTTCAGGTTGGGGCCGTGCAGCACCAGTAGCGTTGCCATCTGTGTTTCCTTTTGTCGTTAGGCACAAACGTTGCGCGGCGACTATGCCGTAAACCGCCGGGCAGTGTCCAGTTGCCGGCAATAGCCAGCACGATGACCGAGATTCACGGCAAATATGTGACTAGCTTATTAATTTCGGTCATCGATGGTGGCGTTTGCACGGCCAGAGGAAGTTATAGACCCAGATCGCTGCGAATGCGCGTCAGATGCTCGGCAAATTCGACGGCGTTTGTCTCACCTACTACCCGATCAGCGTTTTTTTCGCTGCCGTTCGCAGCAAAGAACAACAGCGCTGGCGGCCCGAACAGCTGGTAGCGGTCGAGCAGGGCGCGCTGTTCGGCGTTGCTTTCGGTGATGTCGAAGCGCAACAGCGTGTAGCCCTGGAGCTGCTGTTTGACCGCCGGTGCGGTCAGTACCTCATGCTCGATGACCTTGCAGCTGATGCACCAGTCGGCGTACCAGTCCAGCACCACCGGTTTTCCGTCAGCCTTGGCCTGGGCCAGGGCACTGTCGAGGGCGGCAGGGGTGGTGATGGTCTGCCAGTCGGCCTGCGTCGCCACCGGCGCGTTGCTTTCACTGCGCATTGCGGTGGCTTGGGGCAACGGGCGCAGCGGATCGGTCCGGCCACTCAGGGCGCCGTACCAGCAGGCCAGGGCATAGGCCAGCAGCACCAGGCCGAGCAATTGCGCCAGGCGTTGCAGGGTGGTTTTCGTCGTGAACTCCAGGGTGCCGAGGAACAGGGCGACACCGGCACTCAACAGGCCCACCAGCAGCAAAGTGATCTGACCGGGCAATACCCGGCTCAGCAGGGCGATGGCCAGGCCCAGTAACAGTACGGCAATGGCATTTTTTACCGTGACCAGCCAAGGCCCGCTTTTCGGCAACCAGGCGGCACCGCCGGTGGCCACCAACAGCAGCGGGGCGCCCATGCCCAGCCCGAGGGCAAACAGTTTCAGGGCGCCGCCCAGCGCATCACCGCTGGCACTGATATACAGCAGCGCACCGGCCAGGGGCGCGGATACGCAAGGCGACACCAGCAGGCTGGAAAACACCCCGAGAATGGCGGCACCGAGCAGCGACCCGCCTTTGGTCTGGCCAACCAGACGCTCCAGGCGATGGCTGATGGCATGGGGCAGCTTCAGTTCAAACAGGCCGAACATGGCCAGCGCAAACAGCACAAAGAACAGCGAGAACGGCACCAGTACCCAGGCCGATTGCAGGCGCGCCTGCAGGTTCATGCTGGCGCCGAACAAGCCCATCAGGGCGCCGAGCAAGGCAAAGCAGGCGGCCATCGGCAACACATAGGCCAGCGACAGGCTGAAACCGCGCAGGCCTCCGACCTGGCCGCGCAGTACCACGCCAGACAGGATCGGCAGCATCGGCAGGACGCACGGCGTGAAGGTCAGGCCGACACCGGCGAGGAAGAACAGCAGCAGTTCTTTCCAGGTCCACGCCTTGACGCTGGTGCTGGCACCGGCACCGGCACCGGCACCGGCGCTGGCCGGCTGCGCGGCGCCGCTGCCGTCGATGTTCAGGCGTGCGGTTTCCGGCGGGTAGCACAGGCCCTTGTCGGCGCAGCCCTGGTAGCCAACCAGCAGGGTAAAGGCGCGGCTGTCACCGGCAGGGCGAGGGATGTCGATATCGACGATGCCGTGGTAGACCTCGACGTTGCCGAAGAACTCGTCATGCTTGGCTTCGCCCGGGGGGATCTGCGCCTTGCCCAAGGCGATATCGGCGGGTTCGGTGTGGAACTGGAAGCGATGGCGATACAGGTAATAGCCTTCGGTTGCGACGAAGCGCAGCTTGATGCTTTGGGCATCGCTTTGTACCAGGCTGAGCTTGAAGGCTTCGTGTACCGGCAGGAAGTCGGCGCTGTTGTTCAGCGATGAGGCGCCCAGGGTGGCGCTGGGGCGGTTGTCGAGCAGGCCGGCGCCGACGGCGGGCAAGGCCAGGAGCAGAGTCAGGAGTAAAAGCAGGCGGCGCATGGCGGTCTCGCAGTACAAAAGTGCCTGCATGATAACGGACTGCGCCACGCCCCGCCGCAACCTGATGTGTCTGTAAACGACGGCGACCGCTGCGCGCTCGATCGCAGGCTTCGCCAGCGCCCACAGCATTCGGGGTTGGATCAGACCCGAAAGGTACGTACTGCGGTGTTCAGCTCGCCGCCCAGCCTGAGCAGCTGTTCGCCCTGCTCCCGGCCTTCGCCGATACGCTGCAGGTTGTCTTCGCCCAGGTCATGGATGCGCTCGCTGTGATCGCGTATCTCGCTCACGGCACCACTTTGCTGGGCGGTAACGTCAGCAATGCGTACGGCTGTATCGGCAATGGTCTGGATCGCCGCGACGATTTCATCCAGCGCTCCGTCGGCCGCCTGCGCCTGGTTGGCAGTCGCCTCGGCGTGCTCAAGCTGGGCGCGCATGCCCTCGACCGATTCGCGGGCAGCCTGCTGGAGGCGACCGATCAAGGTCTGAATCTCGCCAGTGGCACCTGTGGTGCGCTGGGCCAGAGAGCGCACCTCTTCGGCGACCACGGCAAAGCCGCGGCCCATTTCTCCGGCACGTGCAGCCTCGATCGCGGCGTTCAGGGCCAGCAGGTTGGTTTGCTCGGCAATCGAGCGAATCACCGTGAGCACGCCGCCGATGGTGCCCGACTCTTCTGCCAGTTGCTCGATCATCTGCGCATTTCCCTGCACTTCATCCACCAGCGCGCGTAGCCCGGCAAGGCTCTGGCCGATCACTGCCTGGCCTTGTTCCACGGCGCGACCGGCGTCGCGGCTGGCATCGGCAGCCTGGCTGGCGTCGCCAGCTACCTGGACGATGGTCGCTTCCAGTTCACCCAGAGCGTCGCGTATCTGCGCGGTGTCACCGGCCTGGCGCTCGGCGCCTTCGTGCAGGGCGCTGCTCATGCCGGCCAGGGCGTGGCTACTGCCCGCCACCTGTTCGGCGTTGCTGCGGATGGTGCCGACGAGCTCCACCAGGTAAAGACGCAGGCGGTTCAGGGAATCCTGAATATCGTGAATCTCGCGATTACTCTTGCCCAGCGCAATCGGCTGGCTGAAGTCGCCCTCGGTCCAGCGTGACAAGGCCGGGGCAAGGTTGGTCAGGACCCTGGCCAGGCGCCGCTGCAAAGTATCGATAAGCAGGGCGATCAACAGAATCAGGCCGATCATCAAGCCCTGGATCACCCGTACTTCATTCTGGATGGTGGCGTGCTGGCTGCGTACCAGAGGTTCCAGGGCGGCAATGGCCTGTTGTACCGCGGCAATCTGTTGATGGGTGCTGGTGGCCAGTTCGCTGCGGCGCTGGATTTGCTCGCGGGTGCGTTGCAGTTCGCCCGGGTAGCGTTTGAGCAGGCTGTTCAATTCACGCTTGAGGGCGATGCCGGTGTCTTCGGCCTCGCTGCTTCCTTGCGACTCCAGCCCCATCAACGTGGCAAAGTCGTCGGCGCCGGATTCGCGGGCGGCGGTAACGCCGAGCAAAGGCAGTGCTTCAAGGGCCTCGGCCTGGGCACTGATCTGTGCCAGCTCTCGCTCCACTTCAGCGGCCAGCTCGCTGCGGCCGCTGCTGACCAGTTTGTCGCGGGCCAGCGACAGGCGCGACAAGTGCAATGTGGCGCGTAGCAGCAGCGGCGTATAGCCTGCTGCCTCGGCGCTGTTGCTGCCTTGGGTGTAGCTGGCCAGCTGCTCGAGGTTTGCCCCCAGTTCGCGTTCGGCCTGCAGCAGCAGCGCTTGCGGGTCACCGGCCAGTTTGCCCGCCGCCAACAGTTCATTGGCGGTGAAGCGCTGCAGGCTGTCCAGGCTCGGAGTCAGGGTGGCCGACAGCGTATCGGGCAGTTGTTTGAGCGATTCCTGCAGTGCCGCGGTTGCCTGCACGGCCGTGGCGTGGCGCAGGGCGTCGCCGCTGCTCAGGTAGTCCTCGATGTTGCGCGCCGCCTGGTTCTGGAATTGCTGCGACAGCGACAGGTAACGCTCCATGATCTGGTAGGGGCGCTCCAGGGCACGCTGCGACCACCACAAAGTGGCGCCCAGGGCGATACACACGGTGACCAGCAACAGGGTGTTGAAATTGGTGAGCAGCTTCAGGCGCATGTCCGGGATCTACCAACGGCCGAATGGTAAGCCCCTGAAGTTATTGCGTTTTTATGACCGGGTTATGACGACGTCGAGCATCTGGCCAAAAAAGTGGCATTTTGCCTTGATCAGTCGACGCACTGCACCCGGTTGCGCCCGGCGCCCTTGGCCCGATACAGCGCCTCGTCGGCATGGGTGGCCATGCTCAGGGCATCCAGCCCGTCGCTCAGTTGCACCACGCCGGCACTGAACGTGCAGGACAGGTCCCGGGGCTGGGCCGGGTAATGGATCTCGGCGAAGCGGCAGCGAATTTCATCCAGCACTTTGTGGGCGGCGGCAAGGTCGGTGCTGGGCATGACAATGGCGAACTCTTCACCGCCATAGCGGCCGATGAAATCGGTCTTGCGCAGCCGCTGCTTGAGAAACAGCGCCAGGCTCTTGATCACACGGTCGCCCATGGGGTGGCCATGGCTGTCGTTGACCTTCTTGAAATGGTCGATGTCGAGCATGGCGAAGCTCAACGGCTTGTCTTCGCGGCGGGCGCGAAAGCTGCAGTCTTCGAGCAGTTGCAGGATGTGGGTGTGGTTGTACAGGCCGGTCAGGCTGTCGCGCACCATCCGCGCCTTGAGGTTGCGCGCGCGGGCTGCGCGGTTGCGCACCGTAGTGATCAGGTGGCGCGAGCGGATCGGCTTGGTCAGGAAGTCATCGCCGCCTTCGCTCATGGCATCCAGTTGCTTGTCGAGGTCATCTTCGGCCGACAGGTAGATGATCGGCACGCTGACGTAACGGTCGTTGTGGCGAATCACTTTGGCCAGCTCTACGCCCGTGCAGTCGGGCATGTACATGTCGAGGATGATCAGGTCGGGCTGGAAATCGGCCAGCTCGGCCATGGTGCGGATCGGGTCGGTGAGGGCACGGGTGACGATGCCGGCACTGTTGAGCAGACGCTCGGTGTGCATTGCCTGGGCCCGGGAGTCGTCGATGATCAGCACCTTGAAGGGCTCGTACTGGGTAACGCTGGTCAGCAGTTCGACTTTCTCCAGCAGGCTTGATGCTTCCAGCGTACCGGTGAGGAACTCCAGGCCACCGGCGCGAACCGCAGCCAGGCGTGTGGGCGTGTCGGTTTCATGCAGGCTGAAGAACAGCAGGGGGACGGGTTGCTCAAGACCTTGCTGGGCTTGGGCGGCCAGCTGCAGGCCGACGCCTGCGCCGGTGAAGTCGACATCCATGACGATGGCCGAGGGCAGCCGTTCGCTCATCGACGCGCGAAACGCCTCGGCACTGTACAAGGCTTGTACACCCAGGCCGAAGAACTCCAGCTGCTGTGCCAGACGCTCGGCCCGGTCGTGGTCCTGGAGCATGATGTAGACCGGTTTGCGCAATGGCGGTAACGGTACATGTTCAAGCTGGTCGCCCTGGCGCAAGCCAGTGCGCGACAGGCGCTGCATGAGGCGGTTGAGCTCGCTGATCAGCGGGCTGCTCAGGCGCGCGCTGTTGGCCTCGATGGCGCCCAGCGTCTGACCGATAGCTTCAGCCAGTTCGCTGTGTTCAGGCTGTTCGAAGCGTTCTGCATAGCGTTGCAGGCGCAGGGTGGCTTCGCGCAGTTCCCCAAGGTCGCCGGTGGACCATTCGCTGCGTTGCAAGCGCTGCCAGATCTCGAGTATCTGCCGAGCCTGGTGAATGACCCGCTGGGCAAAGTGTTGCTTGAGGCGCTCACGATTGGGGTCTTCTGGCTCGGTCATGTCCTGACTACTTATTAAGGGTGAGGCAGTTCGAGTAATGGCTCTATGCTAGCACCACTTTCTGGACAATCGAGTGTCTTGTATCAATTTACTGTACAACTCCTCCCATTCATTAACTGACTCTATAGTCACTTATGCGAACGGGCGTGCTTGATTTATAGTGCTGCGATACTTGCTGACCCCGGCAAGCGGCGCGGCGGGAAAAACCGCACTGCGCTGGCACGAAGCCCGGGGGTTGCGGTCGAACCCCTTGAACCGACGTGACAGAAAGGACAACGCCATGCTGGACTGGAAAAACCGTACAGGCAAAGCCGAGGCGCGCGAGCGCGTCGAACCGCGCGGTGCCGCCACCCGCAGTTACTTTGGCGGGTTGTTTTTCAGCCGTGCACTGGGCACGCTGATCGGCCTGTACCTCTTGGTGTGCATTGGCCTTGGCTGGTATTGGAGCGCTGAGCCAGACCTGTTCCCGGTGCAGCAGAATGCCCAGGCGGCGGCCGAGAAAAACGGCCATCAGATGGTGGTCGGCTACACCACGGTAGAAACCCTCAAGACCGTTGCCGGTACCTTGCTGAACAAGCCGGGCGGTTACATTTCCAACGACCGTTTTCCACCGGGCCTGTGGATGGACAACATGCCCAGCTGGGAATACGGCGTGCTGGTCCAGGTGCGCGACCTGAGCCGGGCGCTGCGTAAAGACTTCGCACGTTCGCAGTCGCAGTCCACTGAAGACGCCGACCTGGCCAAGGCCGAACCGCGCTTCAACTTCGACAACAAGAGCTGGATCCTGCCGTCGAGCGAGTCGGAGTTCCAGGAAGGCATCAACTCCCTGAGCCGCTACCAGAAGCGTCTGTCGGCACCGGATCAGCCCGGCGCGCTGTTCTACACCCGCGCCGACAACCTCAACAACTGGCTGGGCGACGTTGCCACCCGCCTGGGCTCGCTGTCCCAGCGGCTGTCGGCCAGCGTCGGCCGGGTCAAGCTCAACAGCACCCTGAAGACCGAAAGCGTGGTCGCCGGCCAGGCGCCGCAACTGGATGAAGAAGTGGTCGAGACGCCGTGGCTGCAGATCGACAACGTCTTCTATGAAGCCCGTGGTCAGGCGTGGGCCTTGTCGCACCTGCTGCGCGCCATCGAAGTGGACTTTGCCGATGTGCTGGCGAAGAAGAACGCCACCGTCAGCGTGCGCCAGATCATCCGTGAGCTGGAAGCCTCCCAGGAGCCGCTGTGGAGCCCGATGGTGCTGAACGGTAGCGGCTTTGGCATGTGGGCCAACCACTCGCTGGTCATGGCCAACTACATTTCCCGCGCCAACGCGGCCGTGATCGACCTGCGCCAACTGCTGTCGCAAGGTTAAGCGGTGAGCATTTCCAAGCAGGAGGCGGCGCATCGCGCAGCCTCCGACGCCGAACTGATTGCCTGGGTCGACGAAAACGATCAACCGCTGGGGGCCTTGCCTCGCGCCGAATTGCGCGAGAAGGGCCTGATCGGGCGGGGCACCTACATTCTGCTGTTCAACTCGGCCGGTGAGCTGTGCGTACACCGGCGTACCGAGAGCAAGGCCATCTATCCCGGCTACTGGGACGTGGCTGCTGGCGGTATGGTCCAGGCGGATGAGAGTTTCGCCGAGTCGGCCGCGCGTGAACTGGAAGAAGAGCTGGGGGTGGCCGGTGTAGCGCTGACGGCACACGAGCGCTTTTTCTTCGATCAGCCTGGCAACCGCCTCTGGTGTGCGGTGTTCTCGGCCGTCTGGGACGGGCCATTGCGCCTGCAGCCCGAGGAGGTCAGCGAGGCCCGCTTCCTGCCGCTCGAACAGGCCCTGGCCGACAGTCGGCAGCAGCCTTACTGCCCCGATTCGCTGGCCGCCTTGCAACGCTACATCGACCGACGGGCCTGACGTCGCGAATCACATGCAAAATGGCGCAGTTTTGTACTTAGCAGCGGCGGCATTTATCGTTACACTGCGCGGCCTTTTAAGGCTGCCGTACCCTGTGTCGGCAGTTGCGCTGCCCCTGCCAGAGTGGGGCTTCGCGGTCGGTACCCTGCCCGGGGCGCCGACCAGTTTTTGTCCTCACGTTACGAGGATCAAAAGTGGCCAAGAAAGCCGCATCATTCGCCGCCCTGGGTGGCCTGGTGTTCTCCACTGATGCAGGTCGGCATTGTCCGGACTGCAGCAAACCCATAGATGCCTGCATCTGCAAACAGACGCTCATCCCCGAAGGCGATGGCATTGCTCGCGTGCGCCGCGAAAGCAAAGGCCGTGGCGGCAAGACGGTGACGACCATCAGCGGTGTACCGCTGCCCCTGGAACAGCTCAAGGATCTGGCCAGCACGCTCAAGCGCCGCTGCGGAACCGGCGGCGCGTTGAAAGACGGGGTCATCGAAATCCAGGGCGATCACGTCGAGCTGTTGTTGGCAGAGCTGATCAAGCAAGGCTTCAAAGCGAAAAAGTCCGGCGGCTGAAGACCGCATCGCGATTTTTTGCCGTTCGCTTTCTAAACTCGTTCCCGTAGGAAGGGTCTATCCCTGAACACGGAAAATCGTCATTTCCAGGCTTTACACTGAGCCCGCCACCTGCGGGGCGGTGTTATTCGACTTTTTATATAGGGGACTTCAATGTCCGTACGACGCACACGCAAAGACGATGGCAGCCAATGGACAGTTGCGGACAGCCGCAGTGTTTACGGGATTCGCCATTGGGGGGCCGGTTACTTCGCAATCAACGAGGCCGGGCGCGTCGAAGTTCGCCCGAACGGGCCTGGCAGCGCACCGATCGACCTGTACGAACAAGTCGATGAGCTGCGCAAGAGCGGCCTGTCGCTGCCACTGCTGGTCCGCTTCCCGGACATCCTGCAAGACCGCGTGCGTCAGCTGACCGGTGCCTTCGATGCCAACATCGCGCGCCTGGAATACCAGAGCCAGTACACCGCGCTGTACCCGATCAAGGTCAACCAGCAGGAAGCGGTGGTCGAGAACATCATCGCCACCCAGAACGTCTCCATCGGCCTCGAAGCCGGCTCCAAGCCCGAGCTGCTGGCTGTGCTGGCGCTGGCGCCGAAGGGCGGCACCATCGTCTGCAACGGCTACAAGGACCGTGAATTCATTCGCCTGGCGCTGATGGGCCAGAAGCTTGGCCACAACGTCTTCATCGTCATCGAGAAAGAGTCGGAAGTGGCCCTGGTGATCGAAGAAGCAGCCGAGCTCAAGGTCAAGCCACAGGTCGGCCTGCGGGTACGTCTGTCGTCGCTGGCGTCGAGCAAGTGGGCCGACACCGGTGGCGAGAAGTCCAAGTTCGGCCTGTCGGCCGCGCAACTGATCTCGGTCGTGCAGCGCTTTCGCGATGCCGGCCTGGACCAGGGCATCCGCCTGTTGCACTTCCACATGGGCTCGCAGATTGCCAACCTGGCGGACTACCAGCACGGCTTCAAGGAAGCCATTCGTTACTACGGCGAACTGCGTGCGCTGGGCCTGCCGGTCGACCATATCGACGTCGGCGGTGGCCTGGGTGTCGACTACGACGGCACCCACTCGCGTAACGCCAGCTCGATCAACTACGACATGGACGACTACGCCGGTGTCGTCGTCGGGATGCTGAAAGAGTTCTGCGACGCGCAGGGCCTGCCGCACCCGCACATCTTCTCCGAAAGCGGCCGCTCGCTCACCGCGCACCACGCCATGCTGGTGATCCAGGTGACCGACGTCGAGAGCCACAACGATGAAGTACCGCTGATCGAGAACAAGGAAAGCCTGCCCGAGACCGTGCAGTGGCTGGCCGACCTGCTGGGCCCGACCGATATCGAAATGGTCACCGAGACCTACTGGCGCGCTACCCACTACATGGGTGACGTGGCCGCGCAGTATGCCGATGGCAAGATCAGCCTGGCCGAAAAGGCCCTGGCCGAGCAGTGCTACTTCGCTGTCTGCCGTCGCCTGCACAACTCGCTCAAGGCCCGCCAGCGCTCACACCGGCAGGTACTGGACGAGCTCAATGACAAGCTGGCCGACAAGTACATCTGCAACTTCTCGGTGTTCCAGAGCTTGCCGGACACCTGGGCCATCGGTCAGGTGCTGCCGATCATCCCGCTGCACCGCCTGGACGAAGAACCCATGCGTCGTGCGGTGCTGCAGGACTTGACCTGCGACTCCGACGGCAAGATCAACCAGTACGTCGACGAGCAGAGCATCGAGACCAGCATGCCGGTGCATTCGGTCAAAGAGGGCGAGGACTATCTGCTCGGCGTATTCCTGGTCGGTGCCTATCAGGAAATTCTTGGCGACATGCACAACCTGTTCGGTGACACCGACTCGGTGAACATCTACCAGAACCCCAATGGCAGCGTGTATCACGCCGGTATCGAGACCCATGACACCATCGAGGACATGCTGCGTTATGTGCACCTGTCGCCGGAGGAGCTGATGACTCACTACCGTGACAAGTGCGCCAGCGCCAAGATCACCGCACGTGAAAAGACTCAGTTCCTCGACGCCTTGCGTTTGGGGCTGACGCGCTCGTCCTACCTGTCGAGCTGATCCCTTCGCGGGTAAACCCGCTCCCACAGGGTTGGTGTAGTTCTTGAGGAATTCCATCGATCCTGTGGGAGCTGGCGATAGCCTGCGATTGAGCGGCAATATTACCGGCCAAACCACCCATCCCGCCTCTGCAACCGCCAGCCCATCACCCCCAGTGTCACCCCGCGCAGCGCCATGAACAGCAGAAACGCCAGCCACAGCCCGTGGTTGCCCAGACCTGTTGCGGCAAAGGCAATCGGCAAGGCCACGACGACGCTGATCAACATGCCGTTGCGCATCTCGCGTGCGCGCGTTGCGCCAATGAACAACCCATCGAGCAAGTAACTCCACACCGCCACCAGCGGCAGTAACGCCAGGTAGGGCAGGTACTGGTAGGCCGTGTCGCGCACACTGGCAATGTCGGTTTGCAGGTTGATGAACAGGTGCCCGCCGAACAGAAACAGCACGGCAAAGCCGGCACTGGCCAGCAATGACCAGCCACAGGCTACCGTCAACGATCGGCGCAGGGCCGGTCGGTCGCCGGCACCGATGGCGTGGCCGCACAGGGCCTCGACCGCGTGGGCCAGGCCGTCGAGGGCATAGGCAGTGAGCAGCAGGCCATTGAGCAGCAGCGCGTTGGCGGCCACAGTATCTTCACCCAGGCGTGCGCCTTGTACGGTGATCAGGAAGAACACCCCCTGCAGGGCCAGGCTGCGAATGAAGATGTCGCGGTTGACGGCCAGCAAGGGGCGCCAGCTTTGCCAGCGGGCCAGCAGCGCCCAGGCGATCTGGCCCGGGTAGGCCCGCAAGGCCGGTCGGGTCAGCGCCAGGCCGAGCAGGGCGGCACTCCATTCGGCGATCACCGACGCCCGCGCCGACCCCAGCACACCCCAGTGCAGTCCGAGCACGAACCAGAGATTCAAGACAATGTTGAGCAGGTTGGTGGTCAGCAGAATCGCCAGCGGTGCCCGGGCGTTCTGGGTGCCGAGAAACCAGCCGACCAGGGCAAAACTCGCCAGCGCCGCGGGCAGGCCCAGCAAGCGGGTGTGGAAAAACTCCCGGGTGGACTGCTCCAGCGCTGCCGACGGCTGCATCAACTGCAGGGCCAACTGACTGAAGGGCAGGGCTAGCAGCCCCAGCAGCAGGGCGAACAGTAGCGCCAGCAGCAAACCCTGCACCAGTACCTGACGCAACGCTGCGCCGTCGGCACGCCCGGCTGCCTGGGCGGCAAAGCCGGTGGAGCCCATACGCAAAAAGCCCATCAGAAAGGCCAGGAAGGTATACAGGCTGGCGCCCACCGCCACGGCACCCAGTTGATGGGCATGGGGCAGGTGGCCGATCACGGCGCTGTCGACCAGCGCCACCAGCGGCACGGAAATGTTGGAGAGAATCATCGGCGCCGCCAGTGCCCAGACCTTGCGGTGGGTAGGGCGGTCGCGCCAGTCGGTCAGCAATCGGGACATGTCGGCTCCAGGCAGGCCGGGCATTGTAGCCGCTGCAGCGGCGCTTGATGCAGTTGTGTACTGATCTGTGTCCAGCGTCTGCGCTGACCTTGGGATATAGTTCACCCCTTAGAACCTGCTGCCAAAGAGTTATTTCCATGCTCAACAAAGGATTGTTGCTGGCCTGCGTGCTGGCTTTGCTCAGTGCCTGCGACTCGTCTGCGCCGGATAAACCGGCGACGACTTCAACGCCGGTCCAGGCCGAACAGGCTGCATCCGCAGCAAAACCTGCGCGGGAAGATGCCGCGACCCTGGCCAAGCGCTACGCCGGTCGCGAGCTGAGCGTGGTGGATGTCTCGGAAGTGCAGGTCGATGGTGCCAGTGCCCTGTCCCTGACGTTTTCGGTGCCACTGGATGCCGAGCAGAACTTCGCCGAGCGGGTGCACCTGGTCGATACCGTCAAAGGCAAGGTGGACGGTGCCTGGGAGTTGTCCGATAACGGCATGGAGCTGCGCCTGCGCCATCTGGAGCCGCAGCGCAAGCTGGTGCTGACCGTCGATGCAGGGTTGCAGGCCGTCAATGGCAAGCGCCTGGCCGCCGAATCGGTGAGCCGCCTGGAAACGCGTGACATGCAGGCCACGATCGGCTTCGCCAGCCGCGGTTCGTTGCTGCCGACGCGGCTGGCGGAAGGGCTGCCGGTGATCGCCCTGAACGTCAACAAGGTCGATGTCGAGTTCTTCCGGATCAAACCTGAATCGCTCTCGCCGTTCCTCAGCGCCTGGGGACGCAACAGCAGCCTGTACTACTACCAGTCCAAGGAAACCCTGGACATGGCCGAGCTGGTCTACAGCGGCCGCTTCGACCTCAACCCGGCGCGCAACACCCGCGAAACCCTGTTGTTGCCGATTGCCGGGATCAAGCCGCTGCAGCAGCCAGGCGTGTACCTGGCGGTGATGCGCGCTTCAGGCACCTACGACTATTCGCAGCCGGCCACCCTGTTTACCCTCAGTGACATCGGCCTGTCGGCTCACCGCTACCAGAACCGCCTGGACGTCTTCGCCCAAGGGCTGGAAGGCGGCAAGGCCATGAACAGCGTCAACCTCGAATTGCTCGATGGCGAAGGCCGTGTGCTGGCCCAGGGTACGACTGGCAGTGACGGTCATGCCCAATTGCCTATGCCACCCAAGGCGGAAACCTTGCTGGCCCATCAGGGCGTGCACACCACCATGCTGCGCCTGAACAGCGCCGCGCTGGACCTGGCTGAATTCGATATCACCGGTGCCCAGGCCAACCCGTTGCAGTTCTTCGTGTTCGGCCCGCGCGACCTGTACCGGCCCGGCGAGACGGTGTTGCTCAACGGCCTGCTGCGTGATCAGGACGGGCGCCCGGTCACCCCGCAACCGGTGACGGTGGAGGTGCGTCGCCCCGACGAGCAGATCAGCCGCAAGTTCGTCTGGGAGCCAGGCACGACGGGGCTCTATCAGTATCAGTTGCAGCTGGCTACCGAAGCGCCGACCGGGCGCTGGCAGTTGCTGTTCGACCTGGGTGGCGGCAAGAAGCAGCTCTACGAGTTTCTCGTCGAAGACTTCCTGCCCGAGCGCCTGGCCCTGGAGCTCAAGGGCAGCGATACCCCGCTGAGTCCGGAGCAGAGCGCCGAAATCGATGTGAATGGCCGTTACCTCTACGGAGCCCCGGCTTCGGGCAACCGCCTCAGTGGTCAGGCCTACGTGCGCCCGTTGCGCGAGGCGGTACCGGCATTGCCGGGTTACCAGTTCGGCTCGATCACCGAGCCGGAGTTGAGCCAGGACCTGGAGCTGGATGAAGTCAGCCTGGATGCCGACGGCAAAGCCACCCTGAGTATCGAGAGCAAGTGGTCTGAAGCGCGCTCGCCCTTGCAGCTGACTGTGCAGGCGAGCCTGCAGGAGTCGGGTGGCCGGCCGATCACCCGGCGTCTGGAACAACCCATCTGGCCGGCCGAGCGCCTGCCCGGATTGCGCGGCCTGTTCGACGGTGAAGAAACCGACAGCGACGGCCCGGTGGAATTCGAGGTGCTGGTCGCCGACCGTGATGGCAACAAGCTGGCCGCCGACAACCTCAAGGTACGGCTGATCCGCGAGCGTCGCGACTACTACTGGAACTACTCGCAGAGCGATGGCTGGAGCTACAACTTCAACGAGAAGTTCCTGACCCAGAGCGAGGAAACGCTGAGCATCAAGGCGGGTTCCACCGCTCGCCTGAACTTCCAGGTTGAGTGGGGGCCTTATCGCGTCGAAGTCGAAGACCCGCAGACCGGCCTGGTGTCCAGCGAGCGTTTCTGGGCGGGTTATCGCGCCCAGGACAATGCCGACGGCGGTGCAGTACGTCCGGACCAGGTCAAGCTCGCCCTGGACAAACCGTCTTACGCCGATGGCGCCACGGCCAACATCACCGTTACGCCACCGGCCGCCGGTACGGGTTACCTGATGGTTGAATCCAGCGATGGCCCGTTGTGGTGGCAGGAAATCGATGTGCCTGTCGAAGGCAAGACCTTTGCGGTCAAGCTCGATCCGAAGTGGGCCCGTCATGACCTGTATGTCAGCGCCCTGGTCATCCGCCCGGGAGAACGCAAGGTCAATGCCACGCCCAAGCGTGCGGTCGGGGTCTTGCACCTGCCGCTGGACCGCGCCGAGCGCAAACTGGCGGTAAGCCTCAACGCCCCGGAAAAGATGCGGCCCAAGCAACCGCTGACGGTAAACGTGCAGGCGCGCAACGCCGACGGCAGTGTGCCGAAACAGGTGCACGTGCTGCTGGCTGCGGTGGACGTGGGCATCCTCAACATCACCGACTACCCGACGCCGGATCCATTTACCGGCATGTTCGGGCGCAAGGCTTATGGCGCCGACCAGCTGGATATCTACGGTCAACTGATCGAAGCCGGGCAGGGCCGTCTGGCCAGCCTGGCCTTCGGCGGTGACGCGGCCATGGCCAAGGGCGGTAAACGCCCGAGTACCAGCGTAACCATCGTCGCCCAGCAAAGCATGCCGGTGACCCTGAATGAAAACGGTGAGGGCCAGGCCACTGTCGACATCCCCGATTTCAATGGTGAACTGCGGCTGATGGCCCAGGCCTGGACCGACGAACGCTACGGCATGGCCGAGGGCAAGACCGTGGTCGCAGCGCCGTTGATTGCCGAACTGTCGGCGCCGCGCTTTCTTGCAGGCGGTGACCGCACCACCCTGGCGCTGGATGTGTCGAACCTCTCCGGGTTGGCACAAAAGCTCGACGTACACCTGAGTACCGAAGGTCAATTGAACCTGCTCGGCGCTGCCGAGCAGCACCTTGACCTGGCCCAGGGCAAGCGCGTGACCTTGCTGGTACCGGTCGAGGCGAGCGGTGGCTTGGGCCAGGGCAAGGTCACGGTGCAGGTCAGCGGCCTGCAACTGCCCGGCGAATCGGCTACTGCCTTCAGCCGTGAATGGACGCTGGGCATTCGCCCGGCCTACCCGGCCATGCTCAAGCACTACCGGGTGGCCCTCAAGGACCAGCCGTGGAGCCTGCCGGCCGGTGACCTGGCCGAGTTCGAAGCGGCGGGGCTTGAGGCGACGCTGGCGTTGTCGAGTCGTCCGCCGCTGAACCTGGCCGAACAGATACGTGCCCTGGAAGCCTATCCCTACGGTTGCCTGGAACAGACCACCAGCGGCCTGTACCCCTCGCTGTATGCCGACGCTGCAACGCTCAAGCGTCTGGGCATCAGCGGTGAGCCGGCCGAGGTGCGCAAGCGCAAGATCGAAATGGGCATCGAGCACCTGCTGGGCATGCAGCGCTACAACGGCAGTTTTGGCCTGTGGAGTGCCGATAGCGAGGAAGAGTACTGGCTGACCGCGTACGTCACCGACTTCTTGTTGCGCGCTCGCGAGCAGGGTTATGCAGTGCCTGCCGATGCGCTGAAAAAGGCCAGCGAGCGACTGCTGCGTTATCTGCAGGAACGCAACCTGATCGAGGTGAACTACAGCAAGAATGCCGAGCACAGCCGCTTTGCCGTACAGGCTTATGCGGGCCAGGTGCTTGCCCGCACGCAGCAGGCGCCATTGGGTGCATTGCGCAGCCTGTTCGAGCGTCGCAGTGACGCCCGTTCCGGCTTGCCACTGGTGCAGCTGGCTATCGCCCTGGACAAGATGGGCGACAAACCCCGAGCCCAGCAAGCCCTGCAGGCCGGCCTGGCGGTCAGCCGCAGCAGTGACGACTGGCTGGGTGACTATGGTAGCCCGGTGCGCGATCAAGCCCTGATCCTGGCCTTGCTCGAAGAGAACAACCTGGCCAGCGACAGCCTCGATGCCCGCTTGTTTGAACTGTCCGATCAACTGGCTGCCAATCGCTGGTTGTCGACCCAGGAACGCAACGCCTTGTTCCTCGCCGGGCGCGGCTTGCTGACCAGGCCGGAAGGGCAATGGTCGGCGCGTCTGGACAGTGCCGGTGAAGTGCGTGAACTGAATGCGGCGCAGTCAGGCCTGAAGCTCGAAGGGCCGCTTCTGGCCACACCGTTGACGGTGCACAACCAGGGGGGCGACACCCTGTTCCAGCAACTGACCCTCTCCGGCTACCCGCGCCAGGCGCCGGCGGCCAGCAGCAATGGCATGAGCATTCGCCGCGAGTACCTTGGCATGAACGGCCAGGCCCTGGATGTGCGCGCGCTGCACAGCGGTGACCTGGTGCTGGTACACCTGGCGCTGACGTCCGCGTCGCGGGTGCCGGATGCGCTGGTGGTCGACCTGTTGCCGGCGGGCCTGGAGCTGGAGAACCAGAACCTGGCGCAGAGTGCGGCCAGCCTTGAAAATGCCAGCAGTGCGGTCAAAGAGTGGCGTGAGTCGATGCAGAACGCCAACGTGGTCCATCAGGAGTTTCGTGATGACCGCTACGTGGCTGCGTTGAATCTGGAAGGCTATGGCACCACCCACCTGTTGTACCTGGCGCGGGCAGTGACGCCGGGCAGCTATCGGGTTCCGCCGCCGCAGGTTGAGTCGATGTACCGGCCAAACCTGCAGGCAGTGGGAGAATCGGTGCCTGAACTGGTGGTGAAGGGGCGTTGAGACGCCGGTGGGTGCAGGGCTAGTGGATGATCCAGCTCAGCACCCACAGGCCCAGCAGCAACCAGATGATGCCGACGATGATCGACGCGCGCATGAACGCACGGATAGCCGAGTACAGCAGCATCAGGCCGATGATCAGGGCAACGATGCTGACCAGCGAGGTGTCCATGCCCAAGGTGCGTGCCAGGCCATCGATGAAATTGCCACCGGCGTTGGCCAGCAGGTTGAACAGCCCGCTCAGGCCATCGACGATAAAGCGGATCAGTGCGCCCAAGGCCTGGCCTAGCCACTCGAAAAAACCTTCTACATGCATAGTTGCTTCCTGATGATCGAACCGGCGAGTCTGCCGTTACCCTGTGTTTGGCCATGCCCTGGCCTGCTCGGTTCCCTGGCTGTTGCCAGCAACAGGTGGGCCTGATGCACATCTTAGCGCGCCCTTTGCGGCCGATGGCGAAATGCCTGGGTGTCGTGCTGGGCGCGGTGCTGTTGCTGGGCTGCCTGTTGTGGGCGGCTGACCGCCTGTGGCCATTGCCGTTGCCGACCGACGATCTGGCGCGGGTGGTGCTGGCTGAAGACGGCACACCCTTGTGGCGCTTCGCCGATGCCGAGGGGGTCTGGCGGTATCCGGTCAGCGTCGAGCAGGTTTCGCCTTATTACCTGCAGGCGTTGCTCAATTACGAGGATCGCTGGTTTTACCGGCACCCCGGGGTCAACCCTCTGGCCTTGGGCCGTGCTGCCTGGCAGAACCTGCGTGGCGGGCGCGTGGTGTCGGGCGGCAGCACCCTGACGATGCAGGTGGCGCGCCTGCTTGACCCGCACTCACGTACGCTGCCGGGCAAGCTGCGCCAACTGTGGCGCACGGCGCAGCTGGAGTGGCACCTGTCCAAGGCGCAGATTCTCGAACTGTACCTCAACCGTGCTCCGTTTGGCGGCACCTTGCAGGGTGTCGCGGCGGCCAGTTGGGCGTACCTGGGGAAATCGCCCCTGCACCTTACGCCCGCCGAAGCGGCATTGCTGGCGGTGCTGCCCCAGGCGCCGAGCCGCTTGCGTCCGGACCGGCACCCGGCACGGGCTCAGAAAGCGCGCGACAAAGTCCTGCAACGCCTGGCCGAGTACGACGTCTGGCCGGCCCAGCGGGTCGTCGAGGCGATGGAAGAGCCGCTGTTGCTGGCGCCACGCCAGGAGCCCGCGCTGGCACCGTTGCTGGCGCGACGCCTGAACCGCCCGCACAGCCCGCCGCTGATCCGTACTACCCTGGATGCTTCGTTGCAGCGGCGCCTGGAGGACTTGCTGCTGGGCTGGCGCGCGCGCCTGCCCGAGCGCACGTCCGCGGCCATTCTGGTTGTCGAGGCGCAGAACATGGCGGTGCGTGCTTACCTGGGCTCGGTCGACCTGAATGACGAGCGCCGCTTCGGCCATGTCGACATGATCACCGCGTTGCGTTCTCCGGGTTCAACCCTCAAGCCGTTTCTGTATGGCATGGCCATGGATGACGGCCTGATCCACTCCGAGTCCCTGCTGCAGGATGTGCCACGGCGCTACGGCGACTATCGGCCGGGGAACTTCTCGCTGGGTTTCAGCGGCCCGGTGGCGGCCAGTTCTGCCCTGGCGCTGTCGCTGAACCTGCCGGCGGTGCAATTGCTCGAAGCGTATGGCCCGAAACGCTTCGCCGCGCACATGCGCAACGGTGGCGTGCCATTGACGCTGCCGCCGCTGGCCGAACCGAACCTGTCATTGATCCTGGGCGGTGCCGGCAGTCGGCTGGAGGACCTGGTGGCCGGCTACGGCGCCTTGTCGCGCGCTGGCCTGAGTGCATCGATTCGCTTGCAGCCGGATGCACCGTTGCTCGAACGCCGGTTGTTGTCGCCGGGCAGCGCCTGGATCATCCGGCGCATTCTCAGTGGCCAGGCGCGGCCGGACCGTGACCCGCATGCCGAACTGGTGCAGCGCCCGTTGTTGGCCTGGAAGACCGGTACCAGCTATGGCTTTCGCGATGCCTGGTCCATCGGCGTCGGGCCACGCTACCTGATCGGTATCTGGATCGGCCGGCCCGATGGCACACCGGTGCCCGGCCAGTTTGGCCTGGCGTCGGCCGCGCCCTTGATGCTGCAGGTTCACGATGTGCTGAGCAATCGTGACAGCCAGCGGGGCATCGCCGTGGCGGCCGTGGGGGTGCCGGCCAATGTCGGCGTGGCGGCGATCTGCTGGCCGTTGGGCCAGCCGCTGGCGCGCCAGGATGCCAATTGTCGGCGCCAGCGTTTTGCCTGGACCCTGGATGGCACCACGCCGCCGACCTTGCAGGCGTCTGACCAGCCCTTGAGCGTCGGCCTGGACGAAACCGTCTGGGTCAACGGCCAAGGGCTGCGGGGTGACGCCAGTTGCCCAGGGGCCAAGGCCACGCAGGTTGCCCTGTGGCCGGCGCCGCTGGAGCCCTGGTTGCCACGCGTGGAACGCCGTGAGGCGCGCTTGCCGGCGGTGGACCCGCACTGTCCGCCACAGGTGCCACCCAGCGCACCGCCGTTGTCGATTGTCGGGGTACGCCAGGGTGATCAGTTGCGTCGCCCCGCGAGCAGCCGCGAGCCCTTGCGCCTGGATGTCTCGGCGTTGGGCGGCAGTGGCCGACACTGGTGGTTCCTCAATGGCTCACCACTGGGCGAGTCGAACGGGCAGCAGGGGCTGACGGTGAACCTTGAGCAGTCCGGGCGGGTCGAGTTGAGCGCGCTGGACGAAAGCGGCCAGACCGCGCGGGTCGAGTTCCAGGTCAATGATTGAAGGGGGAAGGCAGGACGCATTAGACGGGGATGCTGCGACCACCTACGCTTGAGTGACCACTGTGCAGTCCTGGCTTCCGCTTACCGTTGAGGATCACGGAGCGTCCTATGCGATCGTTGGCCGTTGCCATTCTGGGGCTTTCCTGGGCCTCTGTGCCAAGCGCCGAGCCCCTGCCGAGTTACCTCAACAGCAATGAAACAGAACGCAGCCTGCCCGCTCCCAACCTGCCGATCGACGCCTACCGTCCGCTGCTACCCGTACTGCAATTGCCGACGCTTGCTGTGCCGTCGCAAGCGTTGCCGGCGAACACCCGCATCAAGGTGCGCAAGGTACGTTTTGAAGGTGGCAGCCTGTATGCCCTGAGTGATCTGCGCGACAACTATCAGGGGCTGATTGACCGCGATGTCACCCTGGCGGAACTGACCGAAGCCACCGAACGCCTGACCCGCCGCTACCAGCAGGACGACTATGTGTTGTCCTATGCCTACCTGCCGCCCCAGGATTTTGCCGATGGGCGCGTGCAGGTGGTGCTGGTCGAGGGCTACATTCGCGACGTTGAGCTGCACGGCGACGTTGGCCCCGCAGCGAACTACCTCAAGCAGTTGGCAAGCAAGCTCAAGGCGGAACGCCCGGTCATGCGCAAGACCCTTGAGCGCTACACGACGCTGATGAGCCGGGTGCCCGGTGTGAGCCTTCAGGCTGAGGTCACCTCGGCCGGCACAAGCGATGGTGCGACGACCATGATCGTTCACGCTTCACGCCAACCTTTTGCCGCAACACTGGACCTTGCTGACAGCAACCGCGAGAGCCTGCAGGCATTGTTGGGCGCAAGCAGCAATGCCCAGACCTCGCTGGCCGAGCAGGTCAGCTTCAGCGCCCTGTTTCCCCCAGGCAATGAACACGAACACTATTACCGCCTGGATTATTCGCAGTACCTGGACAGCGAAGGCAGCCAGTTGAACCTGTCTGCCACGCAGCTGCGAAGCGACCCCAATGCGCGGCTGCGCCTGAATAATGGTATCGACCTCAGGCAGCACCGCGACCTTGACCGTTATTCGATTGGCCTGAGCCAGACGCTGACGGCGTCTTCCCACGAATGGCTCAGCGTTGCCGGCCGCTTTTACACCGTCAATGACGACACCGACTACGAGGGCGTTGATGTGCCGCTCAGGTACAACAGTCGTACCGACCTGCGCGCACTGGGGTTCGAGGGTGACTGGCGCACGAGCACTGCCCGGCAATTGCGCATCCTCAGCGTCGGCGCCTACCAGGGCCTGGATTACCTGGGGGCGAAAACCGACAGTGAAATCGATCTGGATTTTTTGCGCGTGCGCGTAGCCGGGGTGCAGAGCGATGGGTTTTTCGACCATTGGCAAGGCGTCGCCTCGGCGGCGTTGTACTGGAGCAATGACAGCTTGCCCGACAGTGAGCGCGCCGTGTTCGGCGGGCAGAACTTCGGCCGTGGTTATCCCGGCGACCAGGCCTCGGGTGATAAAGGCTGGGGCGCCGCCTATGAGCTCAACTACAGCATCCAGGGCACGGGTGAGCTGTTGAAACTCGTACAGCCTTATGGCGTGGTGGATGCGGCGCGTAGCTGGTTCAACCAGCTCGACGTGCGCGACTCACGCTTGTCGTCCGTTGCGCTTGGGGTGCGTCTGGGGGATGCGCGCAATTACAGTCTTTCACTGGAAGCGGCCAAACCGATGTCGGACATTGCCCTGGACAGTTTCGATCGGCGGCCGCGCTATACCTTGAGCTTCAGGTACTCGTTGTAGCTGCTGCACTCAGTTCACAAGGTGCAGGCGAGGTAAGGGAAAGAGGTTGTCCAGGGTTTCCAGCAGGCGGGTGTGATAGATCGGCTTGCGGAACAGGTCCAGCACTTGCAGACGTAGCAAGTCACTGATGTCGTCCATGTCGGCATGCCCGGAGGTGACAATCACCGGCAAGTGCTGGCGGGCAGTGTGCTCGCGCAGGCGCCTGATCAGTGAAATGCCGCTTTCCTCCGGCATGCGCAGGTCGGTGATCACCAGCGCCACGTCCGGGTGGCGGGTGAGCTGTTGCAGGGCAAGTTTCACCGACGTGGCGGTGTAACAGCAAAAACCTTCGCCCTCAAGCAGCTCGGCAAGTTCCAGCAAAGCGTCCTCTTCATCATCCACCAGGAGAATCTGTTGTCGCTGGGAAGAGGTCAGCATGGAGAATTTCCGTTTAAAAAATGATCACGATGGCAGTTCGATAACGCGCTATGCGCCTACTCAAGCGACGTTAATTTGCAGGTTTGCCCGCATTTGCCGTACTGGTCAACGACGTTTGCACGGTAGTAAACACAGTCTTCAACCCATCGGAAATAGGCGACATGAACGTCGTCAACACCGCCGCCACCATCGCCGCGGCAATCGCGTATTCAATGCCGGACGCGCCATCCTTGCGGTAGAAAAACTCTTTGCAGCTCTTGAGTACTTTGGAAAGACGCATGGCACTTCTCCTGGCGCACGAGGCGCAGATGGCGGGGCTTATTCGGTGATTCCCCTTTGCCACCACAGCATCGTCAACGGCTGATATTCCAGCAAATGTAAGAAGGCATTAATACGAAAGTTATAGTGAAAGACTGACGCCAATAAGCTGTTGTTTTAGGGGGGTGTCGGCTTTGGGATGGAAAATTTTCTGACGGGTAATGGCACTTTGGCTCAGTTGCGCTACCTTCAAATAGCGAAATAGTTACTTCCTGTGTCGACGGTGTGTGCCGGTTCACGTCGTGTGCAATGGACGTACAAGGTAGTCAGAAGGGAGCGCCGGCATGAGCAGTCGTTTTACCATCATCCTTGCGGGCCTCTTTCTGTTCGGTGCCTTGGTGGCGGGCTACTGGGGCCTGAAGCTGAGCGCTCCGGTCGCCGAGCCTGTTGCCGCACCTGCTCCCCCTGCCGCCACGCCTGTCGCGGCTCCTGTCGTTGAAAAGGCGCTGGATCAAACACGTCAGCCGGTGGTAGTGCTGCGCCGCGATGTGGCGCCGTTTACCCCGCTGACGGCGGAAGACCTGCTGGTAGAACGCCTGCAGGTCGCTCCCGCCGGTAGCTTCCAGACCCAGGAACAAGTGCTCGGCCGCAGTAGCTGGCGGGCGCTGCCTGCCGGCACCTGGCTGCAAGAGAGCAGTTTCGAGTCCGGCGGCCCGCTGGCGCGCATGATCCGCCCCGACGAACGCGCCCTGGCATTGGCCGTTGACGAGGTGGTGGGCGTCGCCGGGCAGTTGAGCCCGGGCGACTACGTCGACGTGTTGCTGTACCTGCGCGAAGAAAACAACAACCCGCAAGCGTCAGCCCAGGTGGTGTTGCCGGCGCTGCGCCTGCTCAGTGTCGGCAGGCAGCTTGGGCTCGGCAGCGATGGCCAGCCGGTAGAGCCGGCGCTGGATGAAAAGGCGCGCCTGGAACAACAGCGCACACCCGCCCGCACGGTGGTGCTGGCGGTGCCGGAGGTCCTGGTGAATCGCCTGTTGCTGGCTGCCCAGGCGGGTAGCTTGCGCCTGGCAGTGCGCAGTGCCGAAGAAAAACTGCTGGCACGGTACTGGTCCGACCCACAGAACCGCACGCAGGTAGCAGACAACGCCAACCGCGAACTCTATCGCTTCAGTCAGCTGGCGCAGACGCCGGTTGTCCACGCTGTGGCCTCGGCAGCACCACGCCAAGGCATGGAAATCATCCGCGGTAATCAATCCGGTCAGCCCACTCCCTGATCCAGCTAGGATGCCCTTCAATGAGCAGTCGTTCCCTGCGCGTCGTCAAACATTTGCTGTGGGCTGTATTCTGGACCGCACCGCTCGTGCCCCAGGCCCAGGCCAGCGGCGGTTGCTCGGCACTGTCCCAGCTGCCGGCGGTGATCGAGATGGATCAAGGCTTGCAGCAGGAGGTGCGGGCATCGGTCGCCATCACCCGGGTAGCGGTCGGCGACTCGAAAGTGGCCGATGTGCAAGCCAGCGGCGATGACGCCGTGTTGCTCACGGCGTTGAGCCCCGGTGCGACCAGCCTGATGGTCTGGACCGCCTGTGCCAAGGCGCCGTTGCAGACCATGCTGTTCGTCAAGGGTGTGGCGACGGCGGCGATGGCGGAGACGGCGCTTGCGCCCTCGCAGGATGCGACGTTGCCCAGTCAGGTTCAGGCCGATATCCGTTTTGTCGAAGTCAACCGGACCAAATACAAGGAAGCCGGTGCGCGGCTGTTTTTCAAAGGCTCGAACAACACCCTGATCGGTTCGCCGGGGGCTACGCCGATTACCACGGTCAGCCCGGGCAGCGTGCCGGATGTGGTGCGCGGCATTCCGCTCGACAATGATGTGTTCAACATTGTCTGGGGCGGTGGCAGCAGCCGCTTCCTGGCGGCGATCAATGCCCTGGAAAACAGTGGCTTTGCCTACACCCTGGCGCGTCCGAGCCTGGTGGTGCTCAGTGGCCTGTCCGCGAGCTTCCTCGCCGGCGGCGAGATCCCGATCCCGGTGCCCAGCAGCGGCAGCGACAACGTTTCAATCGAGTACAAGGAGTTCGGTATTCGCCTGGCCCTGTCGCCGACGGTGGTCAGCCGCGACCGCATCACGCTCAAGGTTGCCCCGGAAGTCAGTGAACTCGACTACACCAACGCGGTAAACATCGCCGGAACCCTGGTGCCTGGGCTCACGGTGCGGCGTACCGATACCAGCATCTCCCTGGCCGATGGCGAAAGCTTCGTCATCAGTGGCTTGATCAGCAGCAGCACACGCTCGGCGGTGGACAAGTTTCCGGGGCTGGGCAACATCCCGATCCTCGGGGCGTTCTTCCGCCAGTCGCAACTCAAGCGCGATGAAACCGAACTGCTGATGATTGTTACCCCGCACCTGGTCCAGCCCATCGCCGCCAATGCACAGTTACCATCCTTGCCGGGCGAAAAGTTGCGCAACTACGACCCGAGCTGGGGCCGGTTGTTCTTTCTGGAAAACGGCGACTTCGAGAGTCGCAGCGGGTTATCCCAATGAGCGAAAGCCTGAGCCAGACCTTTCTTGCCCTCACCCGCAACGAGGCCGACCTGCAATGGCTGCAAGGGGCGCTGGCGCCGCTGGGCCAGGTGGTCGGCGCCGGCAGCGGCAGCCTTGACCAGCTGCTGGCGTTGATCGACGTGACCTTTGCCAACCTGATCTTCGTTGGCCTGGACCGTGATCAGGTGGTCAACCAGTGCGCGCTGATCGAAGGGGTACTGGAAGCCAAACCGATGCTGGCGATCGTAGCCCTGGGCGACGGCATGGATAACCAGCTGGTGCTCAATGCCATGCGCGCCGGGGCGCGGGATTTTGTCGCCTACGGCTCACGCTCCAGTGAAGTGGCGGGGCTGGTGCGGCGCTTGAGCAAGCGCCTGCCACAAGTGGCCAGCAACCCCAGCCTGGGCGGCCTGACCGTGCTTTATGGTACCCAGTGCGCAGCCGATGGTGCGTTGCTGACGACGCACCTGGCGCGAGTAGTACAGGTCAGCGGCCAGCAAACCCTGCTGCTCGACCTGGGGTTGCCGCGCGGCGACAGCCTGGCCTTGCTGGGGCTCGAAGCGTCCTTTCATTTTGGCGATGCCCTGCGTCACTTGCGCCGCCTGGACAACACCCTGATCGACAGCGCGTTCACCCGTGAACAGTCGGGCTTGCGCCTGTTGGCCTATGCCGACGGTGACGAACCGCTGGAACGCACCAGCGCCGCCGAGCTGTACATGCTGCTCAGTGCCCTGCGCCAGCATTTCCAGCACATCGTCGTCAACCTCACGGGGCAGACCGATTGTGAGGCGCTACGTACCTTCGTCAGCCATTGCGACAAGCTGATCTGGTACACCGACCAGAACGTGCTCGACTGTCGGCGCAACCTGGATGTGCTGACCCTGTGGCGGGAAAAGGGCATGAAACTCGAGCATGCGAGCCTGCTGGTCGACCGTTACCTCAAGGGCGTGGCGCCCGATTCCGACGCCCTGGCCAAGCGCTTTGAACTGCCCTTGCTGGTGGTGCTGCCGTACAGCCCGGAGGTGCGCCTGAACAGCAAGAACCAGGGGCTGCCGCTGTTTGAACTCGCCCCACGGGAAAATTTGACGCAGCAGCTCAAAGCCTTGGGTGAACGGCTGGCCCGGCGTTCGGAACACAGCAAACCGTCCGGTGGCAACTGGCTCAACCGGCTCTGGGGGCATAAATGAGCAGCGTCGACGAACTGTTTGGCGGGCCTCGGCACAATCAGGACAACGATCCTCACGTACTCAAGCGGGCGTTGCACCGCTATCTCATCGATGCCATCGAAGACAGCGGGCGCAACCTGCTTGAAGGCGCTCGCCCGGCCCTGGCGCAGTTCGTCATGGAGCAGGTGGGCGACTATATCGCCCGCCTGCACCTGGCGTTGTCGCGCTACGAAATGGAGCGGCTGGCCGAAGAGCTGGTCGATGAGCTGACCGGTTACGGCCCGCTGGAAGTGCTGTTGCGTGACACCAGTGTCACCGAGATTCTGGTCAACGGCCCGCACCGGGTGTTCGTTGAACGTGCCGGCGTACTGCAGCAAACCGACCTGCGGTTTATCGACGCCCACCATGTCGAGCGGGTGATGCAACGCATTCTTGCTCCGTTGGGCAGGCGCCTGGATGAGTCTTCGCCCATGGTTGATGCGCGCATGCCCGATGGCAGCCGGGTCAACGCAATCATTCCCCCGGTTGCGCTGGACGGGCCGTGCCTGTCGATCCGCAAGTTTCGCAAGGACATGCTCAAGAGTGCCGACCTGCTGGCCACACGTACGGTCGATCAGAACATCCTCGACTTTCTGCAGCTGGCGGTGGCGCGTCGCTGCAATATTCTGGTCAGTGGGGGCACCGGTACCGGCAAGACCACCCTGCTCAACATCCTCAGCCAGTTGATCAACGCGCAAGAGCGGTTGGTGACCATCGAGGATGTGGCTGAACTGCAGCTGGACCACCCGCATGTGGTGCGCCTGGAAACCCGGCCGCCGAATGCCGAGGGGCATGGCGAAATCAAGTCCAGCGAGCTGATTCGCAACGCCCTGCGGATGCGCCCTGACCGTATCCTGCTCGGCGAAATTCGCGGCGTGGAAGTCCTCGATGTGCTGACGGCGATGAACACCGGGCACGACGGATCGATGAGCACTGTGCACGCCAACACTGCCCAGGATGCCTTGTTGCGACTGGAAACCCTGGTGGGCCTGACCGGGCGGCTGGTGGCGGAAAAGACCCTGCGCCAGATGATCTGTGCCGCGCTGGATGTGGTGATCCAGCTGACGCGCCTGGCCGATGGCCGTCGCTGCGTCAGTGAAGTGCTGGAGGTGGTGGGTGTACGCGATGATGTGTATGTCACCAATACCCTGTTTCGCCTCGACCGGCGCGGTGGCGAAGGCTTCATGCGCGAGGCGATGAACCCGGCCGGCGAAAAACTGCGCCGCGACTACGTCGAGCCACGGCCTTGATCGCCCTGTTGCTCGGGCTGATGTGCCTGGGGTTGCTGGGTGTCTCGGTCCGGCTGTTCTACAGCGGCATGCGCAAGTCCGGCACGGAGCGCATTCTTGAGCGGCTCGGCCGGGTGCAGGAACTCTCGGCGCCCGTGCCTGGCGGCCGCCACAGGCTGGACCGGCTGTTTCAGCGCGCAGGCCTTGAACGGCGCAATGACCGCCTGGTGTTGTGGATGGCGCTCTGGGCCCTGTTGTCGTTGCTGGTCGGGCTGGCGCTGCACGGGTGGTTGGCGGCGCTCCTGTTACTGGCCGGGCCGCTGTTGTTCCGGGTGTACCTGGGCTGGCGCTACCACCGGCGCCTGCAACGCATGATCGAGCAATTGCCGGTGTTGCTTGATCACAGTGTGCGCAGTCTCAAGGCCGGTCGAACCTTGGGCGATGCCGTACTGGGGGCTATCGACGCCTCGCGCGAGCCGTTGCATGGCGCCATGCAACGGGTGCGGCGCAATGTGCAGATGGGCATTGCCCTGGACGATGCGATGCAGGAGCTGGCCGAGCTTTACGATCAGGACGAGTTGCGCCTGTTCGCCTTGGGGCTGCGCATCAATCACCGCTACGGCGGTAACGCCAGTGAGTTGCTGGAGAACCTGATCAAGCTGATTCGCGAGCGCGAGCAGGGTGCTCGCCAGTTGCGCGCGATGACTGGCGAAACACGTGTCACGGCGATGGTGTTGGCGTTGTTGCCGGTGGGCGTAGCCGGTTACTTTTTGCTCAGTAACCCTACGTACTTGCTGAGCATGTGGCACGACAGCCACGGCCAGCTTTTGCTGTTGGGCGCATTTGCCATGCAGGCCCTGGGTTGTCTGGCGCTGTGGCGCATGTTGCGGAGTCTCTGAGATGGCCTTGATGCTCAGTGCGGTGCTGTTTTTTGCGGCATTCGGGTTGCTGCTAAGCCAGTTCGTTCGTCAGCAGCGCAGGCAAAAACAGGTTGCCCTGCGCCTGCAGGGCAAGCTTTCCCGCGACAAGCGCCTGGACACCTGGCTGCACCAGCTGGGCAGCAGCCACCTGGCGCAGCGCTTGCTGAACCTGGACAGCGAATCGCGGCTGCTGCTCGACCGCGTTGGCTGGCGTCGCCAGCGTCAGCGGGCATTGTTTGCCGCCTGCCAGTTCGCCACGCCGCTGTTGGCCCTGGGTGCTGGCATTGTGGCCGAGCAGACGTCCACGAGCGACAGTCCGACCACCTGGCTGGTGATGCCGCTGTGTGCCATGGGGATGGGGTACCTGTTACCCAAGCGTCTGCTGGCCTACGCCGCAGCGCGGCGCCAGCAGCAGATCGTGCGCGAGGTGTCGACCTTCATTCCGTTGCTGCGCGTGCTGTTCGAGTCAGGACTTGCGGTGGAGCAGGGCTTGCGTGTGGTCAGCCAGGAAGCGCGGCAACTGCTGCCTGTGCTCAGCCAGGAATTGCGCACGATTCTGACGCGGGTCGATTCAGGCCTGGCGCTGGCCCCGGAACTTGAAAAAACCGCGCAGTTGCTGGCAGTGGACGAGTTCAGCGACACCTGTGTGATTCTTCAGCAGCTGCTTGCCCAGGGCGGGGCGGCGATGAAATCGCTGCTGGCACTCAAGCAATTGCTCGATGACCGGCGCCTGACGCGGATGCAGGAACGGGTATCGAAGATGTCCGGAAAGATGTCGATGGTGATGATGGTGTTTCTGTTTCCTGCCTTGCTGATCGTGCTGGCCGGTCCCGGCTTCACGGCATTGGCAAAGGCCATGGGCTCGTAGGGAGAAGTGTGGATGAAAGCAGTCACTGTAGTCATGAGCCTGATGTTGCTGGGGGGGTGTGCTGCCGACGGCAAGGCGCCGTGGTTGGCATTGAATGGCGGCGACTCCGGGTGCTCGAAACCTGATTCGAGCCAGGAACTGGCGTTGAGCATGGCCGACGAGATGCTCAGCGAAGGCCGTCCGCATGCCAGCCTGGCGCACCTGGAGGCACTGCCAGCCGATATGGCCCAGGTGCGCCTGCGCAAGGCCAAGGTATCGCGGTTGCTGGGGCGCAGCGAGGCCGAGCCGTTGTATCGCAGCCTGCTTGGCGGGTGCCTTGCGGCCGAGGCCGAGCATGGCCTGGGGCAATTGTCTGCGGCGCGTGGCGACAACGTTCAGGCGCAGTTGCACCTGTTGCGGGCGGTGCGCCTGGCGCCCACCGACGAGAAAGTGCGCAACGACCTGGGGGTGGTTTACCTCAATCAGGGCAACAGCGAACAGGCACGTTTCGAGTTTTTGACGGCAATCGAGCTCAAAGACAACAACACCCTGGCCGCGGTCAATCTGGTCAGCTTGCTGCTGTACCAGGACAAGTGGCAGCAAGCGGCTGATCTGGTGTCACGTTTCAACCTCAGTTCCGCTCAGTTCAGCGAGGCGAAGTCGCGTGCCGAGCAGTTGAAGAAACCGGGTACATCGCGACCCGTGCGCAGCGATCAGGTCGCAGCAGTGCAGTAATTTTCCACCCACCAGGCAACAGTGAGGCCGCCATGAAACCCACATTGCTACTGATGTTGTCGTTGAGTGCACTGCCGTGGGCTGCTTCTGCCATTGAACCGGGGCCTTCCTCCAAAGAGCAACAGGCCACCGAGAACTGGCTGCAGATGCAGGCCCGCAATGAGCAGGCCTCGAAGATTCCGCAGACAGCAACGCCCCGGGAGCGGGATCAGAGCATGCAGCGCTGGCTGGACAGCTACCGCTATGAAATCCCGGACTTCTATCGTTGGGAGCAAGGCAATACGTCCAGCAAATAAGGGGCGAGTGGCGGCGCCTCAGTGCGCCGTTACCCGCAGATGCAGGGGCGAATTGCCGGGCGACAGTGCCAGCGCCAGCTGGGTGCGGTTGTGCATGTGGGTCAGGCGCAGCACCTGCGATACATAGAGTTTGACGGTGTTTTCGGTAATACCCAGTTCGCAGGCGATTTGGTAATTGGTCTTGCCTTTGCTGACCAGGCGCGCCACGTCCAGTTGCCGTGGTGACAGCTGTTCGAAAAGCGCCGGCAGGCTTTCGGTGTCGGGCTCGCTCTCGACGTCGGAGGCACGGCGATGCGGCCCCAGGCCCCGGGCCTTGTCCAGGTCCTGGTAAAGGTCGTCGATCGAGTCGGCGAGAAACTGCAGTTTCTGGTTCAGGTCGCCCAGGTGCTGGAAGCTTTGCTGGCGCTCCTGCAACGCCGCTTCCTGACGTTGTACGCCTTCGAGCAGTTCGTTGAGGTCCACAGGCTTCTGGTAGTAGTCGGCAAAGCCTTCGCGCAAGGCCCGGATCACATCCTGCTTGTCGGCGCGCCCGGTGAGCATGATGGCTTCGAACATCCGCTGATGCCCGGCGATGACCTTGAGCGCCCTGACCAGCTCGACGCCATCGTACTGCGGCATGTGCAGGTCGCACAGCACCAGGTTGATGGCGGGGTCGGCGGCAAAGCTATCGATGGCCTGGGCGCTGGAGTGGCAAGGGATACAGCAGTAATCATGGCTTTCGAGAAACTCGCACAGTTCCTCGACGATCAAGGGCTGGTCATCGACGACCAGCACCTTCACGGTTTTGACGGTCTTGTTCACACGCTACTCCCTGTTTATAAGCCCCTCTCTCCCGGAGCCTGGGGTTACGCATCGGGTGGCTGACTCCCTAGAAAGTAGTCGTTCCTTATGACTATGCACAAGAACTGAAGACGCTGATCAGGTAGTTAGGCGACTAATGGATCCAGACACCGGCCAATATGAAGCCGGCCAATATGAACGGTGCAAAGGGTTGTTTCGTTGACGCTTGTTCGCTCAGCTGCTTGATACGGTTCTTAACCTTTTGACTCAGCAGCGACCACAGCCAGCGGCGACTGGACAGCCAGATCAGCACCGCAATGCCTGCGCCGATGAAGGTGCCGAGGATATACATGCGGTCTGTTGCCAGAGCCAGGGCTGCCAGCAGTTTCACGTCGCCTGCGCCGAAACGCCCGAGCATGTAGCCAGGCAGGGTCAGGAGCATGACGATGGCCAGTGCCCAGCCGCCTTCGCTGGCATCGGCACCAATCCAGGTGTGTCCGGTGATGAACAGGTAACCCAGTGCGCAGGTTGCGGCACCGAGCGTCAAGGTGTTGGCAATCTGGCGCTCACGCACGTCTTGTTCAACGCACAAGGCAAGCCACAGCAGCAGAACAATGCTTTGCATTGGCGAAATGCATCCCTTTGTGTTGAATGATTCTATGCTGTCTTTCAGGTGTCACTGTCAGGGTAGACGCGATCATGAAAGCAGGCTCGGTCAAACAACAAAAAGGCGCAGTCGCGCTAGAGTTCGCGGCGGTATTCGTGATCTTTTTCGCAGTCTTCTACGGGGTGGTCAGCTACGGACTGCCCATGCTCATGCTGCAATCGTTCAACCAGGCCAGCAGTGAAGCCGTACGCCGCTGCGTGGCCCTGGACCCGTCGAGCAAAACCTACCGCAACGATGTCGACACCCTGGCCAAGGGGGTACTGGGCGAACAGTTGGCGTGGATGCCCAAGTCGTTGAACTTCCAGCTTGCCAGTGATGCCAGTGTCACCCTGACAGCGGGCAACCTGTTGACGGTGAAGATCGATTACGCCAAAGAGAAACTGTCTGCCGTGCTGCCGGTACTGATTCTGCCGGGCATTGGCGAAGTCCCGCGATTACCGACGCACCTGACCGCCGCAGCGAGCCTGCAACTTTGAGTGGCGGGCAACGCCTGTTCGGGCGCTGGCGTGGGCGCTTTGCGCAGGTAGCAACAGCCGCCACGGAACCGTCGACCAGTGTGTCGGGTGTGGGCCTGCAGGTATGGATTGACGACCAGGCCATTGTCCAGCGCCTGGCCGGCCCGTTGCGTTCGGCCCTGGCTCTGCCTACGCACAGCAGCACACGCCTGCAGGACTGCGTGCAGCCCTACAGCCTGCTGGTGCTTGAAGGTGAGCCGACAGATTGGCAGGCACAGTCTCTGGACCTTGATTTCAAGACCGCCAGCGGCGGCACCCTGCATACTCGCGGCTGGTTGCAGGCGCAGCCTGACGGCTGGCTGTTGCAGCTCTTCGATATTGGCGACCTGTTGCAACACCGCCAGCAATCCGTGCGTGCCGAGCGCCAGCGCCACCTGACCAGCCATCTGGCGGCAGCGTTGCGCGATTGCAGCATCGAATGCCTTGGCCGGGTTGCCCAGGAACAGTTGCAGTGGCTGGTCCACCATTGGCGGGCCAGCGGCGGGCGAATACTGCTTCAAGGCGAGGCAGGGTGGCAGACCTACGCCACCAGCAGTGACCCACTGCCCTGGCCCAGCGATGAGGTGCTCGGGCCGTTGCTGGGCAGGTTGGCTCCCGGGCAAATGATTTCAAGTGCCGACGATGCGGCGTTACGCGAGTTGTTGCCGCAGGCGGGGGCGTACTTGCTGCCTTATGCTCAGGGGCACTGTGTGCAGGCCTGGTTGATCTGTGTGGGGGCGCATGAGGCGATGGTCGCTGCGGATGCCTTGAATGCCTGCGCGGCCTATGCGGAGCCCCTGGTAAGCCGTTTGGCCGCGTTCGACCTGCAACAGCAAAGCGAACGAATGGACAGCCTGCAACTGCAGCTGGGCGCCGGCTGGTGGCAATGGCGTTTGAGTGAAACCAGCCTGCAGCTTGATCCCGGGTTGGCCGCAACTTTGGGTGTTCCCGCGCGATTGACCGTCGGCCAATGCCTCAGTCGCGTGCACCCGGCTGATCGCGAAGCGGCGCAACTGGCGCTGGCCGAGTTGCAGCGTGACGGCTGTGCGTTGCACCTTAACGTACGCCTGCTGGACAACAATGTGCAGGCCAATCCACGCTGGTATCGCTTGTGCGGGCAGGTACGCGGGAGTGGTCAGCAGCGCCGGCTGCAAGGCTTCATGCTCGACATCAGCGACATCAAGTTTCAGCAGGTTCAGGCCAGCGCGGCTCAGGCTCGCCTGGAAAACCTGATTGCCAGTTCACCGGCGGTGATCTACATCCAGCGCTACGCCGAAGGTGCGCTGCAAGCTGAGTTCTTCAGTGCCAGCCTGCATCCGATGCTGGGTTGGGCGCAGGTCGGCGATGAGGTGCTGCAACCCGCTCAATGGGTGCACCCGGAAGATCAGTCCATCTGGCTGGCACGTACGCGCACGCTGTTGCGCGAAGGCCAGGTGCGCAGCCGCTATCGCTTGCGGGACCACCTGGGCGGTTATCACTGGGTGCTCGATGAGGCCCGCCTGCTGCGCGATGACCTTGGCTTGCCGGTGGAGGTGGTGGGTATCTGGCTGGACGTCACCGAGGCCACCGAGGCGGCCGAACGCACGCGGGTGAGTGAAGAACGCTACCGCGTGCTGGTGGAGGACTCGCCGGCGATGATCTGTCGCTACACGCCGGAACTGAACCTGGTGTTTGGCAACCAGCCCCTGGCCGATTACCTGGAGTGCAGCACGGCGCAGTTACCCGGGATCAACCTGGGACAGTGGATGTCGGCGGCGCAACGCGATGCCTTTGTCGAACGCCTGGCCGGGTTGACGGTGGAGCAGCCGGTGAGTACGGCGGAAATCTGCCTGACGCTACCCGGCCGCGAGCATGCCTGGTGGGTCTGGGCGGATCGTGGCCTGTTCGATGCGCAGGGGCGGCTGCTCGAAATCCAGGCGGTGGGACGTGACAACACCCAGGTGCGGCGCACCCAGCAACAGCTGTTGCAAAGCGCGAAAATGGCCACGCTTGGCGAGATGGCCACCGGGCTTGCCCATGAGATCAACCAGCCGCTGAACGTGATGCGCATGGCGGTGGTCAACGCGCTCAAGCGCCTTGAAAACGGTGATGTGCAGGCGGATTACCTGCAGGACAAGCTCAAACGTATCGACGCCCAGGTCCAGCGTGCTTCGCGGGTGGTGGATCACATGCGTGTGTTTGGGCGTCGCTCGGAAGTCGAGCAACAGCTGTTTGCACCGTGGCAGGCCGTGGAAGGCGCGTTGTCGCTACTTGCCGAGGGCTTGCGCGGAAAAGGCGTGGAACTGCGGGTCGAAACCCCGGCGCAGGCCCTGATGGTCAGCGGTCACCAGGACCAGCTGGAGCAGGTGCTGATCAACCTGATGGTCAATGCCCGCGATGCCTTGCTGGCGCGGCGAGAACAGCAGCGAGAGCTTAACCCCTGGATCGCCGTGCGCATGCAGGCCGGCGAGCGTCAGGTGCAATTGCTGGTCGAGGATAACGGTGGGGGCATCGAGCCGCGCCTGCTTGAACGTATCTTCGAGCCCTTCTTCACCACCAAGCCCGTGGGCGTCGGTACCGGCCTGGGGCTTTCGGTGAGCTACGGGATCATCGATGCCATGGGCGGCTGCCTGAGCGCCGAGAACGCCGCCGAGGGTGCGTGTTTCCGTATCGAGCTACCGGTTCACAGCACCAGCTGAGCGCGCGTGCTGGAGCAGGTCAGGTTGGCGCCTACTTCGACTTTCACCAGATCAATCCCCAGGGTTTTCAGCAGCGTGTTGACCAACGGATTGACCAGTGGGCTGAGCAGGCCCTTGATCAACGGCTGAAGGATGGCTTTCACGTCATCGAGTATCCCGGCGGTGACGTCCAGCAACCCGCCGAGGATGTTGCCCTGCACGGGTTTGTAGGCCTGCACTTTGATCCCGGCGATGGTGGTATTCAGGCTGTCGACGATGTTGCTTGCGGTGGTGCTCATGTACGCCGGCGACTGGTTGATGTCCGGTGGCGTGTGGTCTGCGGGGGCGAACCTCAAGGTGTAGACCGGGTCGGTGGAGTTGCTGCCAAGCAGGGGGGCGTTGACCATCACCCCGATGCCTCCGCCGACAAAGGGCGTACGTGTGCCGCACGAAGGTGGCAGGATCAGCAGGCGACTGCAGTAGTTGGTGCCGATGTCGATCAGCGGCAGCGGAGTAACGGCCGTGGTGCCTTTGCTGAAGAAGTCGTTGGGGTCCTTGAACTGGCCGATCGCCAGGTCGACAGCGGAGCTTTGGGTGGGCGCGGTCAGGGTCTTTTCGGGGGCGCAACTGTAGTCGCTGATCTCGCTGGTGGCTTTCGCCACCTGGACCCCGATGTCGATGTGCACGGTGCCCGGCAGCAGGATGATGTCGCTGACCTTGCAGGGTATGCCGAGCGCGCAGGTCAGCGACTGTACGGTGCCCAGCAGATCGAGGTGGAGCAGGTTATTGAGCACGTTGGTCAGCGGTGCAGCCAGGTCCAGCACCGCATTGACCAAACCGATCACCGTATTCAGCACTGGCAGATCAAGCGAGATCAAGGCGCGCACCTGGGCGGTGTGCACCTTGATCAAATCGCTTTTAGGGTTGCCGATGGCCGAAATCTGCTGGGGTTCAATCACCTTCAGGCGGACTTTACCTTTGGCCAGCCCCAGTACATCGATCGGCATTTCGACGGTGGCTGCGCTTTCTTTGGTCGAGAGCAAAATGACGCTTTGCACCAGGTCCAGCACTTGTACGCTGGCATCGAGCCCGGCCTGGGTCGTACCACTTTGCAGGTCAAGAATCTTGCCCAGTTGCAGCAGCCGGGTGTTGTCCGACCCTGCGGCGATTTTCCCCAGATTGGTCACCACCTCGACGGTGGCGCCGCCTTTTTGCAGCACTTTGACCGCAGCCTGGACCATCTGGCTCGCGGTAGCGCCAACACTGAGCAACTGCTGGTAATCACCTGCGCTGACGTTGGCAATGATGGCCAGTTGATCGAGGTAACTGAGCAGGTTGATCTGAGTATTGGCGATGCCCTGCCAGCCCAGCAGGTCGAGTTGCACATTACCGCCCAGTGCACCGAGTATGGCATTGAGCAGTACCGATTGCTGCGTATTGACCGTGGCCAGTGTGCTGCGAATACGCAGCATGGCCTGCGGCGGTTTCGGTGTTGCGGCAATTGCGCGTGCGCTCAACAGGGTAGTGGTGGGCAGCGCATTGCCACTGGCCAGGGCCATTACCCCGGCAGCGACACTGGTGGCCACCGCCTGCGTGGCGGTTACGCGAATGGCGTCATTGTGCAAGGCATCGACGCTGAAGTGGCGCAAGCTGTTGGTTTCGGTCTTCAGCGTGCCGCAGGCGGTGCTCAGTGTGTTGTCAGCCGCTGCTTGATAGCCGTTGCGCAAAGCGCTGGCGCGCGCCACGGCATCAGCTTGCGGCCCGCTGCCGCTGCAGACGGCGTATTGTCCTGCAGCTTCCAGTGCAGCCATGTCGACCACCCGCTGCAGGCGCCGTTGCTCCAGATACAGCCGGCTGCTGTCGATCACCATCAGCATGAAGACCAGCCCCATCGCCAGGGTCAGGGCGGCCATCAGGCCAATAGCGCCGCGCTGCCGTGCGGGAAAGCGACAAGACACGAGCACTCCTTTGCCGGCCCTTGGCCGCGCGGGGCAACAACTGTGTGAGGAGTGTAGTCAAGGAGATGGCCAGTCGCCTGCATGGCGACCGGCCCGCTGACAATCAATGCGGTGGGTAGTTGGAGAGGGCGTTGGTCACGGTTTTCTGAATCGCGTTGGCACGTTCTTCCGGGCTGGGCGGGTAGTTGTTCATGATCTGTTCTGCACTGCCGCGCCAGACCAGTTTGCCGTCCTTGCCGTCGAACATGTCGACCTGGATGGTCGCCACCTTGTAGTCGACGCTGCGGGTTTCGTTGTACATCGGCCCGCCCCAATAGTTACCCCAGTAGCCGCCCCATGCACCGCCGTAGTTGGTGGTGATCTGCTGCTGACGGTCTTCGACTATGAGGTAGGTCTGCACTTTAAGGTCCCCGTGGGCACCGCTTTGGGCCGGACGCAGGCCGCGCTGGTCCAGCTGGCCGGTGACGGCCTGGCGAATGCGCTGCTCGGTCAGGTCGCTCTTGATACGTGGATCATCGGGGCGATACTGCAACGCGGGCTCTTGCCAGACCCAGCTGCGGTAAGCGGCAAAATCGCGGCTGGCATCGTAGTCCTGACTGACGTTGCCGCTCTGGCAAGCACCCAGCAACATCACCAATGGGAGTAAAGCGAGACGGCGCAACATGATGGATCTCCAATTGCATTTAGCTAGGAGGATAGCCGCTGAGGGCTTTTTTGACGGATTCACGCAGGGCGTCCTCGCGCTCGCCCTGGGAACCCTGGCTGGCAGTCTCGGCACTGGTGCTCCACACCGCCTGACCGTCGCGGGCGTCATACAGCTCCAGGTGCACCACCATCACTTCCACTTCATAGGTGCGCACCAATGGCACACTGCCGTAGACACCGTAGCCATTGTGGTAGCGTCCCACGCTGCCGTAGCCGCCGTAGCCGTATCCACCGTAGGGATAGGCATCGTAGGGGTAATAGTCTTCACGCACCTGGCGCAGGCGACGCTCCAGGCTCATGTTGGCACTGACCAGCAGATCGCCCTGGCCATTGCGCGCCGGGCGCAAGCCGCGCTGGTCGAGGGCATTGCTGACGGCATCGGCCAGTTGTGCAGGCTCGGTCAATGCAGCACCGGTCGGAAGTTGCCCGTCGCGCCAGGTCCAGCTGCGGTAGCGTCCATAGTCGCGCGGTGCTGGCGGGTAGGCGCTGGCATCAAAGGTGGTGGCTGCCCCGGGCGGTGCCGGCGGCAGGGGACGGGAGCTGGCGACGTAGGGATTGCTGCCTTGGCAGCCCGCCAGTGCCACGCACAGCAGGCCTGCGCTCAAACGGTACGGCATGTCACCCTCCCGGTGTGATTCAGCGTGGTCGACAGATCCAGTGCAGGTAGCGCCCCAGGCCGGCAAAGGCGGGGTGACGTCGGTGGGCCAGCTCCATTTCCAGCAGGTCGATCAACTCGGCCCTGGCCTGGAATTCACTGGGCATGTAGTCGTGGAAAACCCGTACGCCGCTTTCTATTTCGACCTGCCACAGGTCTTCAAGTTGCACCTTGAGTGTGCGCGGATCAAGCGGTTTTTGCGGGGTCAGGCTCTGCTTTTCGCCGGCCATGTCGTCGCGGCGCAATTTGCGGAAATGGCCCTTGAGCAGGTTGCGGTAGACCAGTGCGTCACGGTTGTAGAAGGCCAGTGACAGCAGGCCGTCGCGACGGGTCAACTGGTGCAGCACCGGCAGGATGGTTTCCGGCTCTGCCAGCCATTCCAGCACGGCGTGGCACACCACCAGGTCGTAGGGTTCGGTCAGTTGCCCCAGCAAGTCTTGCCAGGGCGCCTGGATGAACGTGGCTGGTTGCCCGGCCTCGGCGAAGCGTTCGCGGGCCCCTTCGAGCATCGGCGCTGCCGGTTCGGCGAGGGTCACCTGATGGCCGCGCTCGGCCAGCCACAGGGCCATGTGGCCCAGGCCAGCGCCAATATCCAGCACGCGCAATGGCCGGTCGGGCAGGGTTTCTGCGAGGTCGGCCTGAAGGACCGCGAGGCGGATCGCGCCTTTGGCACCGCCGTAGATTTTTTCGGCAAAGCGGGTGGCCAGCGCATCGAAATGACGGTCTTTCATCGGGCAAAGCGCCTTTCACTGTCGGCCAGTTTGGCGCGCACCACTTGCTCCATGTCCAGGCCCAGCTCGCTGCACAACAGCAACAGGTACAGCACGACGTCGCCGACTTCCTGGCCGGCGTGTTCCAGTTGATCGGCAGGCAACTGGCGCGACTGGTCTTCGCTGAGCCACTGGAAGATCTCGACCAGTTCGGCCATTTCCACACTGGCGGCCATTGCCAGGTTCTTCGGGCTGTGAAAGCCGCGCCAGTCATTGGTGTCACGGATGCGGTGCAGGCGTTGGGTCAGTTCGTGCAGGTTCATCAAGGCTCTCCTCAAGCTGCATAGCTTCAGGCGCGGGCCGTTGCAACGCAAGTGGCGGTTTCAGCCCAGTGGCCGCCAGGCGCCGCGCATGTGCACCAGCTCGCCGTGGCCATCCAGCTGCAACTGGCCGGTGTCGGCGCCAGGGCTGGCATTGAGGATCACTTCGCTGGGCAGGCGTACGGGTTTGAGAAAGCTGACATCGATTTCGTAGCCACTGACCGGCAAATGGTTTCGCAGCGCTGCGAGGGTCATGGCCTTGCTCCACATGCCGTGGGCGATGGCGGCGGGGAAGCCGAACAGTCTGGCGCTGGCAGCACTGAGGTGAATCGGGTTGTAGTCGCCGCAAATCTTTGCATAACGCCGGCCGATGTCGCTGTCGGCATACCAGCGGGTCAGTTCATTTAGCGCGACGGGCTCAGGTATTGGCGCGACGGTAGGCTCACCATCGAGTTTGAGGCCGCGACAAAGCATGCGGCTGGTCTCGGACCAGAGCAGGCCCAGGCCGTCTTTGGCGTCGGTGATCAGGTCAAAGGTGGCGCCTTTTTCGTGGGGCTGCAGGTTATCCACCTGCACGCTGAAGCGCAGCCGGCTGATACCGCCAAGCGGTCGCAGCACGCGGATGCGGTTCTCCAGGTGAACCAGGCCGAGCAGGGGAAACGGGAAGGCCTTGTCGGTCAGCAGTTGCAGCTGCAGCGCGAACGCCATGACATGAGGAAACGTCGGCGGCAGGCGCCCGTCGTCACTGAAATGGCAAAGCTTGCGATACTGCTCCAATTGCGCGGGCTGGACCTCCAGATCACAGCGCAACCCGATGTCGGGCAATGTGTCGCCGCTGATTTTGCGCTTGCGTGCGGCGCGTGCGTAGAGGCCAGCCAGCGCATCGGTAGTGCTCAGGTCATGCCACTGTCGAGTCATGCTCAGGCCCCCATCACGGCCTGGCCGCACACGCGCAGCACCTGGCCATTGACTGCACCGCTGCCCGGCTGCGCCAGCCAGGCGATGGCTTCGGCGACATCCTGCGGCAGCCCGCCCTGGCCCAGGGAGCTCATGCGTCGCCCGGCTTCACGCAGGGCGAAGGGAATGGCCGCCGTCATGCGGGTCTCGATGAATCCGGGTGCCACCGCGTTGATGCTGCCACCACGGGCGGCCAGTTTTGGTGCCCAGGCCTGGGCCAGGCCAATCAGACCGGCCTTGCTCGCGGCATAGTTGGACTGCCCACGGTTGCCGGCTATGCCGCTGATCGAGGCCAGCAGCACGATACGCGCGTTGTCGTGCAGGGCACCGCTGTCGAACAGGGCCTGGGTCAGTAACTGCGGCGCCTTGAGGTTGACGGCGAGCACCGAATCCCAATATTCCGGTGTCATGTTGGCCAGGGTTTTGTCGCGGGTAATACCGGCGTTGTGCACAACGATATCGATACCGTCCGGCAGGCCTTCGATCAATTGCGCGGGGGCGTCGGCAGCGCAGATGTCCAGGGCCAGGCTACGCCCACCGAGGCGTGCGGCCAAGGCTTCGAGGTCGCTCCGGGCTTGCGGTACATCCAGCAGCACCACCTCGGCACCGTCACGGGCCAGGGTTTCGGCAATGGCCGCACCGATGCCGCGGGCTGCCCCGGTAACCAGCGCCTTGCGCCCGGCCAGGGGGCGGGTCCAGTCCTGGACCTGGCCAGCGCAGGCCGTCAGGCGCAGGACCTGGCCAGAAACAAACGCGCTCTTGGGCGAAAGGAAAAAGCGCAGGGCGCCTTCAAGCTGGTCTTCGGCATCGTCGCTGACATACAGCAACTGCAGGGTGCCGCCGGCACGCAGCTCCTTGGCCAGTGAACGGCTGAACCCTTCCAAAGCGCGTTGGGCGACTTGAGCCAGCGGGTCATCGAGTTGCTCCGGGGCGCGCCCGAGAATGGCCACGTGGGCGCAGGTCGCCAGGCTGCGCAGCAAGGGCTGGAAGAATTCACGCAGTTGCTTGAGCTGATCGCTGTCGTCCAGTTCGCTGGCGTCGAAGACCACCGCCTTGAGTTTGGGGCCAAGGCCCGCTACCCATTCGGTCGCGCTCAAGTCGGGGCTGGCAAAACTGTAGACATCGTCGGTAAGGCGCTTGGCGAAGGCTTCGACCTTGTTCGCCAGCGGCCCGCCACCGAGCAGCAGGGCACCTTCCACAGGGCGCATGCGACCGGCCTCCCAGCGCTCCAGACGTGCCGGGCTGGGCAGGCCGACGGCGCCCACCAGGCGGCGGCCGAGGTCGGAGTTGGCGAAGTTGATATAGCGATCGCTCATGTGCGGCTCTCCCGGAAATTAGCCTCAAAGTGTGGACCATCTTTGGCCGTTGGTCGTTCGAATGCAGAAAAAACACCTACGCTGTAGCGCACTGTTTCGTAGAAAAAGGACATTACCCATGGGCTCTTTGCGCCGGGTCGCAATCATTGGCGGCAACCGAATTCCTTTCGCCCGCTCCAACGGTGCCTATGCCACGGCCAGCAATCAGGTGATGCTCACGGCAGCCCTCGAAGGGTTGATCGAGCGCTTTGGCCTGCATGGCTTGCGCCTGGGGGAAGTGGCAGCCGGTGCGGTACTCAAGCATTCCTGGGACATGAACCTGACCCGCGAGTGCGTGCTCGGCTCAAGGCTGTCGGCACAAACGCCGGCTTACGATGTGCAGCAGGCCTGCGGTACCGGGCTCGAAACGGCGTTGCTGGTGGCCAACAAGATCGCCCTTGGGCAAATCGACAGCGCGATTGCCGGCGGTGTCGATACCACCTCCGATGCGCCGATAGCCGTCAGCGAAGGCTTGCGGCGCATTTTGCTGCAGGCCAACCGCGGCAAAACCCTGGCCGACAAGCTCAAGGCCTTTCTTGCATTGCGCCCGCACCACCTGAAACCGGAGCTGCCTCGTAATGGCGAACCCCGTACCGGCCTTTCCATGGGCCAGCACTGTGAACTGATGGCGCAGACCTGGGGCATTCCCCGCGAGGCCCAGGATGAATTGGCCCTGCTCAGCCACCAGCACCTGGCGACTTCCTTCGCCGAGGGCTGGCACGATGACCTGCTCACGCCGTTTCAGGGACTGACCCGCGATAACAACCTGCGCGCCGACCTGACTCTGGAGACGCTCGCCAGCCTGAAGCCGGTATTTGAGCGTAGCGACAAGGGCACTCTGACTGCCGGCAACTCAACGCCCCTGACTGATGGTGCTTCGGTGGTATTGCTGGGCAGTGAAGACTGGGCCCGAGAGCACAACCTGGAGGTATTGGCCTACCTGGTCGATGGCGAAACCGCCGCCGTGGACTTCGTCAAAGGCCAGGAAGGGCTGCTGATGGCGCCGGCTTATGCTGTACCACGGTTGCTGGCGCGCAATGGCCTGAGCCTGCAGGATTTTGACTATTACGAAATCCATGAAGCCTTTGCGGCCCAGGTGCTCTGTACCCTCAAGGCCTGGGAAGACCCCGCGTATTGTCAGACGCGATTGGGTTTGAGTGCACCGCTAGGCGCTATCGACCGCAGCAAGCTCAACGTCAAGGGCAGTTCGTTGGCGGCAGGGCATCCGTTTGCGGCCACCGGCGGTCGTATCCTGGCCCACATGGCCAAGCTGCTGGCCACGGCCGGCAAGGGCCGTGGCCTGATCTCGATTTGTGCGGCCGGGGGCCAGGGCGTGACGGCGATTATCGAGCGCTGAGCAACGCCGCGTCGGTCGTCGGTGCCGGGCGATTGGCGTAGTGCTCGGCCATGATCGAGCAAACGATCAGTTGCAGCGGGTGGTAGATCATGATCGGCAGCAGGATCAGGCCCAGGCCAGGGTGTGCGCCGAAAATCAGTGCCGCCATCGGCGCACCGGCGGCCAGGGATTTCTTGCTCGCACAAAACACCGCCGCCACCTCATCGGCCGGGCTGAAGCGCAGGGCGCGGGCAGTACGGGTGGTCAGCCAAAGGATCAATGCCAACAACGTCGCGCTGCCCAGCAGGGCGGTGAGCAACACCGAGCTACCTTGTTCCTGCCACATGCCCGAAACCATCGAGTTGCAGAACGCGGCGTAGACCAGCAGCAAAATCACCAGCTTGTCGGCGACGCTGGTGTAACGTTTGTAGCGGGCAAAGAAGCGTCCCAGCCATGGGCGCATCGCCTGGCCCAGCACCAACGGCAGCAACAGCAAGGTGCACAGGTCGAGCAAGGTTGCGCCCAGATCGATGCCGTTGCTGCCGGTACCCACCACCAGGCTGACCAGCCAGGGCGTCAGGAATATCCCCAGGACACTGGACAGGCTGGCATTGAGAATCGCTGCAGGCACGTTGCCACCGGCGCTGCCGGTCAGGGCTACCGAAGACGAAATGGTCGAGGGCAGGGCGCACAGGTAGAAAAAACCCAGCATCAGCAGTGCCGGTACCTGGCTGCCCAGGAGTGTGTCGGCCAGCCACCAGAGCAGCGGGAAGACCACGAAGGTAAAGCCCTGCACCATCAGGTGCAGGCGGCCGTTGCGCAGGCCATGGCGAATCTGCTCGCCGGAGAGGTTGATGCCGTGCAGGAAGAACACCAGAAACACGCCGATGTTGATCACGTATTCGGCATGCATGGCGCCGCCGCTGCGGCCAAAGCCGGGAAACAGCCAGGCCAGAAACGTGGCAAGGAACATACCGCAGAGGAACCAGTCGGTTACCACGCGTTTGAGGTGTTTGAGCACGTGCATAGGCGGACCTTCGAATCATTTTGTGTTCATTGACGGCACAGGCTACGCTCGGTCCATGGATACCGTCTTGCGACATAAGGCCAACTGATGCCGACTAACGGACAACAGCCGTCCCCTCGTTCGATTCCCGTGCTGGAACGTTTGCCACGGCCGCTGTACGCACGGGCGGAAAGCCTTGGGGCCGGCTCCTGGACGCCGCGTCATCAGCATGATTGGGTGCAGTTTTCCTACGCAATCAGTGGCGTGCTCGGTGTCTACACCGCCGAAGGGAGTTACTTTGCACCACCGCAGTGGGGGGTATGGATACCGGCCGGGGTGGAGCACGAAGTGGTGACGTCGATGCAGGCCGAGATGCGCAGCCTTTATGTGCGCCGTGAGGAAGCCGGTTGGGCGCCGGGGCAGTGCCGGGTGCTGGAGGTCACGCCGCTGGCCCGAGAGTTGATCAAGCAGTTCTGCCTGATGCCGGTGGATTATCCCGAAGGTGACAGCCCCGAAGCGCGGCTGGCGGGCGTCCTGCTCGATCAGTTGCAGGCCTTGCCGGAAGTGGCGTTTTCGCTGCCGTTGCCGCAGCACCCGCGTTTGCTGGAACTGTGCAACGAATTGCTCGCCAACCCGGAGCAGGGGCAAACCCTGGGACAGTGGGCGCAGCGTTTGAATACCTCGGAAAAAACCCTGATGCGCCTGTTCCAGCGTGAAACAGGCTTGAGTTTTCGCGGTTGGCGCCAGCGCATGCGCCTGCTGTCTTCGCTGACCGCGCTTGAGGCCGGGCAAAGCGTGACGGAAGCGGCATTGGGCTGTGGATATGACTCCACATCGGCCTATATTGCGGCCTTCAAGGGCTTGTTCGGCTCCACCCCGGGCGAGCTGCGCCTGTAGCTGGAAAAGGGGGCTAACGGTTTTTGTGAACGATTGTGCCGACAGAGTTACAAAAACTATGGCAAGTCGGCCGGTTTGCCGTTACAACGCAGTGCGGTCTTGCTACAGCGACAAGCCGGTGCCGTACTGGTGATCAACAAAAAATCTCGTGTCTGGCAGAACAGGACCCCCGACAAAAGCCGATGAAGACTCCAAAACGCATTGAACCCCTGGTTGAAGACGGACTGGTCGATGAAGTATTACGACCGCTGATGAGTGGCAAAGAAGCTGCTGTGTACGTGGTGCGCTGCGGCCGCGAACTGCGTTGCGCCAAAGTCTACAAGGAAGCCAACAAACGCAGCTTTCGTCAGGCTGCCGAGTACCAGGAGGGACGCAAGGTCCGTAATAGCCGCCAGGCCCGGGCCATGGCCAAGGGCTCCAAGTACGGGCGCAAGGAGGCCGAAGACGCGTGGCAGAACGCCGAGGTGGCGGCCCTGTTCCGTCTGGCCAATGCCGGGGTGCGGGTGCCACGGCCGTACGACTTTCTCGACGGCGTGCTGCTGATGGAACTGGTCGCGGACGAATTCGGTGATGCGGCGCCGCGCCTCAATGACGTGCACCTGGAACCGGAGCAGGCGCGTGAGTACCACACCTTCGTGGTGCGTCAGATCGTGCTGATGCTGTGTGCCGGCCTGGTGCATGGCGACCTGTCGGAGTTCAACGTCCTGCTCGGCCCCGAAGGGCCGGTGATCATCGACTTGCCGCAGGCGGTGGATGCCGCGGGTAACAACCACGCGTTCAGTATGCTCGAGCGTGATGTCGGCAACATGGCGGCCTATTTCGGACGATTTGCCCCGGAGCTTAAACAGACCCGCTATGCCCGAGAAATGTGGGCCCTGTATCAGGCCGGCGAACTGCTGCCCGATAGCGAACTGACGGGGCAGTTCAAAGAAGAGCTGCACAGCGCCGACGTTGCCGGGGTAATGCGCGAAATCGACGCTGCACGCCTCGATGAAGCCCGTCGTCGGGCTGTCAGGGAGGCTGCCGAACACGGCGCGAGCAAGGATGAAGAGCCCGCGCCGCCGTGGCTGCAATAAACCGTCAGTGACAGCAACTGCCGCCGGCTGCGAGGTCCTTGAGGATCGGGCAGTCCGGGCGGTCATCGCCCTGGCAGTGGGCGACCAGTTCACTCAAGGTGTCGCGCAGGCTGACCAGTTCCTCGATGCGCCGGTTGAGGTCGTCGATATGCTGGCTGGCCAAGGCTTTGACGTCGGCGCTGGCGCGCTGGCGGTCCTGCCACAGGGTCAGCAGGCGCGCGACTTCTTCAAGAGAAAACCCAAGGTCCCGCGAACGCTTGATAAACGCCAGGCGGTGCAGGTCGTCCTGCTGGTACAGGCGATAGCCACTGTCGCTGCGCAGGGCCGGCTTGAGCAGGCCGATGGACTCGTAGTAGCGAATCATCTTGGCGCTCAATCCGGAGCGCCGGGCGGCTTGACCGATATTCATGAGGCGTCGTCCTGCGGCGGAGTTTCGGGCTTCCAGGTCTTGAGCAACAGCGCATTGCTGACCACGCTGACACTCGACAGCGCCATCGCTGCCCCGGCCAGTACCGGGTTGAGCATACCGAAGGCGGCCAGAGGAATGCCGATCAGGTTGTAGATAAAGGCCCAGAACAGGTTCTGGCGTATCTTCGCGTAGGTCTTGCGGCTGATCTCCAGCGCCGCTGGCACCAGGCGCGGGTCACCGCGCATCAAGGTGATGCCGGCGGCCTGCATGGCCACGTCGGTGCCACCGCCCATGGCGATACCGATGTCGGCAGCCGCCAGGGCCGGCGCATCGTTGATGCCGTCGCCGACCATCGCCACCACGCCCGATTGCTTGAGTGCCGTCACGGTAGCCGCCTTGTCGGCCGGCAGCACCTCGGCGTGCACATCGTCGATCCCCAACGCCTGGGCGACGACCTTGGCACTGCCGCGGTTGTCGCCAGTCAGCAAGTGGCTGCTGATGCCCTTGTCGGCCAGTTGTCGAATGGCTTGCCCGGCACCGGGCTTGAGGCTGTCGCCGAACGCCAGCAGGCCCAGTACCTGTGCGTGCGGACTGCGCTCGATCAACCACGACAGGGTCCGGCCTTCGGCTTCCCAGGCCTGGGCGCTGGCTGCCAGCGCTCCGGGTTGCAGGCCGCATTCTTCAAGCAGGCGCCGGTTGCCCAGAGCCAGTTCCCGGCCATCGAGGCTGCCGGCGATACCACGGCCGGTCAGCGACTGGCTGTTGCTGATATCGGCCACAGCCAGACCTTGTTCTGCACAGGCATCGAGCACGGCCTTGGCCAGCGGGTGTTCGCTGCCACGTTGCAGCGCGCCGGCCAGTTGCAGCAACTGTGCGGCCTCACCAACGACAGCCTGGCTGTGGACAATGCGTGGACTGCCGGAGGTCAGGGTGCCGGTCTTGTCGAACACCACCCGGTTGACCTCATGGGCACGTTCCAGGGCTTCAGCATCCTTGATCAGAATGCCGTGACGGGCTGCGACCCCGGTACCGGCCATGATCGCCGTTGGCGTTGCCAGGCCCAGTGCACAAGGGCAGGCGATTACCAGCACGGCCACGGCATTGATCACCGCGGTTTCGATCGGTGCGCCGGTGAGCCACCAGCCAACCAGGGTAATCAGTGCCAGCACCAGCACGGCGGGCACGAACACCTGGCTGACCCGGTCGACCAGCTTCTGGATCGGCGCCTTGGCTGCCTGTGCGTCCTCGACCAGGCGGATGATTCGCGCCAGTACGGTTTCCGTCCCCAGCGCCAGGGTACGGACAATCAGGCGTCCTTCGCCGTTGATCGCACCACCGGTGACCTTGTCGCCGGGCTGTTTTGGCACCGGCAGGCTTTCGCCGCTGATCAGCGCTTCATCGGCGTGGCTCTGGCCTTCGACCACTTCACCGTCTACGGCGAAGCGTTCGCCGGGTTTCACCACGACCAGGTCGTGCAGGCGCAGTTCGCTGATCGCCACATCGCGCTCCTGGCCATCGATCAGCAAAAGGGCGCGTTCCGGGCGCAGGGCTTCAAGGGCACGGATGGCGCTGGCGGTCTGGCGTTTGGCGCGACTTTCCAGGTACTTGCCGAGCAACACCAGCGCGATCACGACGGCGGAGGCTTCGAAGTACAGGTGCGGCATCACCCCGGGGCTTGCCTGGGCCCATTCATACAGACTCAGGCCGTAGCCGGCACTGGTGCCGATGGCGACCAGCAGGTCCATGTTGCCGGCACCGGCGCGGACTGCTTTCCAGGCTGCGACATAAAAGCGTGCGCCGAGTATGAACTGCACCGGTGTGGCCAGAACGAATTGAGCCCAGGCCGGCAGCATCCAGTGCACGCCGAACGGTTGCAGGAGCATCGGCAGCACCAGCGGCAACGCCAGTAAAACGGCAAGCGCCACCGACCAGCGCTCTTTACGCAGGCGTTGCTCGGCATCGACCTGATTGGTCTGGGCACTTTGAGGCAAACTGGCTGAATAGCCCGCACGGGAGACCGCATCGATCAGCACGCTGCTGTCGAGGTGGCCGAGCACTTGCACGTGGGCACGTTCGTTGGCCAGGTTGATGCTGACCTGTTGTACCCCGGCAACCTTGCTGAGTGCGCGTTCGACCCGGCCGGCACAGGAGGCGCAGGTCATGCCCTGGATCTGCAGCTCCAGGGTCTGGCTGGGAACATGGTAGCCGGCTTGTTCGACGGCCTCGACCAGCGCCGGCAAGCTATCGGCGGGTGCTTGAATCCGCGCCTGTTCGGTGGCGAGGTTGACGCTGACCTGTTCGGCGCCGCTGACTTTGCGCAGCGCGCGCTCGACCCGGCCAGCGCAACTGGCGCAGGTCATACCGGCAATGGGCAGATCGAAAGTGGTAGATGCAGACATGGGCACTCCTCCTTGGACAGGCCACCAGCATCAACCTTGCCATGCGGGGAAGGTCAATAGCCCAGGCCGGCCTTGATCAGTTTGAGTCCATCTTGATCGACGGCGATCCGGTATTTATTGATCTGGCCCGCCTGCAACGTCAGTGGCGTGCTGCGTTGATTCTCGATGCCCGGCTGGCAGCCGGGTACATGACCCGGCAGGTAACGCAGGCGCACATCCAGTCTGCCCGGCGGCAGGTTGAACGAGGTCGATTGCTCCTGGAACACACGGCCGGCCAACTGGTCGTTGATGTACACACCAATCTCGCACGTAGTGGCCACTTCCAGGCGTTCGCGGGAGATGATCAGAATGCTGTAGTCGCTTGGCCCGGCGGCGTTGGCCTGAGTAAACAGACCGAGAATACCCAGCAGGCCGTAAAGGCCGAAAGCTGCCCTGCGCATGAATTGAAACTCCTGCATCGTCAATCGTCAGGTTCGCAGCTTGGCCGACCCGGGCCGCGATTTCCAGCCCGGCAGGTTGTCGAGGATCTTGACCTTGCCCCGGTGGCAAGCTTGAAACTCTGCTCAAACCCACAGGAGGCAGTCCCCATGCAAGTGTTCAACGTTCAAGGAATGACCTGCGGCCATTGCGTCAAGGCCGTGACTCGGGCCGTCCAGGCTCAGGATGCTGACGCCATTGTCGAAGTTGACCTGGGCCAGAAGCAGGTCAAGGTGCAGAGCGCGTTGCCGACCCCGGAAATTCTTCAGCTGATCCGTGAAGAGGGCTACCAGGCCGAAGCGGTCTGAGGCCATTTGCCCGCGTCGAGCACGAAAAGATTCGCGGCGCGGGCACAACTCTTCACAGCCAAACCCCGGCAGGGCGGTTAGACTAGCGGACTTGCTTAGCCTGCTATGGATTTCCGATGAACCTGCGAACCATTTTGATTCTGGGCGCCTTGAGTGCGTTCGGCCCCCTGGCGATTGACTTCTACCTGCCAGGTTTCCCGGCCATGGCGCTGGCATTCGCTACCGACGAAAAACACATTCAGACCACCCTGGCGGTTTACTTCCTCGGTTTGTCCATCGGTCAACTCGTTTATGGCCCGATGGCTGATCGCTTTGGTCGCCGGGTTCCGCTACTGATCGGCGTCAGCCTGTTTACCCTGGCATCGCTGGCCTGCGCGTTTGCCCCCACCCTGGACGCACTGATCCTGGCGCGCTTTGTCCAGGCGCTGGGCGGGTGTGCCGGCATGGTGCTGTCGCGGGCGATTGTCAGTGACAAATGCGATGCGGTGGCGTCGGCCAAAGTGTTTTCCCAGCTGATGCTGGTGATGGGCCTGGCGCCTATCCTGGCACCGATGCTGGGCGGCGTGCTGGTCAATGCCTTTGGCTGGCAGTCGATCTTCATCGCCCTGACCCTGTTCAGCGCCTTGTGCAGCCTGGCTGTTACGCTCGGGTTGCCCGAAAGCCTGCCGGCCAATCAGCCGCGTCAACCGCTCTCGGGTGCGCTGCGCCAATACGGCAGTTTGCTCAAGGACCGCATTTTTCTTGGTCATGCGTTGACTGGCGGCATCGCCTTGGCGGGCATGTTCGCCTACATCGCGGGCTCGCCATTTGTCTTCATCAAACTCTATGGCGTGCCTGCCGAGCATTACGGCTGGTTGTTCGGCAGCAACGCGGCGGGGTTCATCCTGGTCGCTCAGGTTAACGCCCGGCTGTTGGCCAAGCGCGGGCCGGCTTTTTTGCTGTCGCGCACCGTGTGGGTGTACCTGTTGGCGGGGTTGGCGTTGCTGGCGGTCAGTGCACTGCAACCGGACCGGCTCTGGCCACTGCTGATTCCGCTGTTTGTGTGTATTGCCAGCCTGGGCTGCATCATTCCCAACGCGTCGGCCTGCGCGATGAACGGGCAGGGTGCACGGGCCGGGAGTGCCTCGGCATTGCTAGGCAGCGTGCAGTTCAGCGTCGCCGCAGGGGCTGCGGCAATGGTCAGTCTGCTGCACGATGGAACGGCGGTGCCGATGGCCTTGGTCATCAGCGTGTGTGGCCTGGTGGCAGTGGCGATTGCAATGGCCACCCGGCGCTTGCAGTTCAGCCGGCCTGTTTGAGCGGATGGGGCGCCTGCAGACGGGTCTGCAAGGTATTGACGAAGGTGCGGGCTTCGGCCTCGCTGCGAAAACTCACCACGTGCTGGTCCAGTCGAACTTGCCACGGGCAGCCGGGTTTCTGGCTTGATGCACTGACTTGAATGATCATCGTTGCACACCTGCGGTTAGCGTTGGCTGAAGAATTGTAGCGCTGCCTGCTGGCTGGAAAATGATCTGCATCAGTTGTCAGACTGACGGTCGCGCCCACCCCGAAATCGAGGTGGGCGTTTTGTTACATAAGGTTTCAGAAGCCTTCGAGGACGATCTTGCCTTTGGCTGCACCGCGTTCCAGAAAGGCGTGAGCGCGGCGCAGGTTGGTCGCATTGATGGTGCCGTAATGCTCGCCGAGGGTGGTCTTGAGTGTGCCGGCATCGACCAGTCCGGCGACCCGGTTGAGCAGGTGATGCTGCTCGATCATGTCAGCAGTCTCGAACAGCGAGCGGGTGTACATGAACTCCCAATGCAGTGACAGGCTCTTGCGCTTGAGCAAGCCAACATCCAGTTGCTTGGGGTCATCGATCAGTGCCAGCTTGCCTTGCGGCGTCAGCGCTTCGACCAGTTGAGCCAGGTGCTGGTCGGTCTGGGTCAGGCTGGCCACGTGCGTTACGTGATCAATGCCTTGTGCCTTTAGCGCTTCGGCCAGTGGCTGGCTGTGATCGACCACCAGGTGGGCACCCAACTGTTCGACCCATTCACGGGTCTGTGGACGCGAAGCGGTACCGATGACGGTGAGGCCGGTCAACTGACGGGCCAACTGGGTCAGGATCGAGCCGACACCGCCCGCCGCGCCGACGATCAACAGGCGTTGGCCCAGGTCATCCTGGCCTTCAGGTACCTGCAGGCGTTCAAACAGAAGTTCCCAGGCGGTGATGGCGGTCAACGGCAACGCTGCCGCCTCGGCAAAGCCCAGGGTTTTTGGCATGTGGCCAACAATGCGCTCGTCGACGACATGCAGCTCGCTGTTGGCCCCGGCGCGGGCAATGGAACCTGCGTAGTAGACCTTGTCGCCGGGCTGGAACAGGCTGACTTCATTGCCTACCGCTTTGACCACGCCCGCCACATCCCAACCCAGCACTTTGGCCGCACCGGCTTCGGGCTGCACGTTGTTGCGTACTTTGGTGTCGACCGGGTTTACCGAAATCGCGCGCACCTCTACCAGCAGGTCGCGTGGGCCGGGTACCGGGGTCGGCAGGTCAATGTCCTGCAGTGAGGCCGGATCGGTGATGGGCAGCGAGTGGTAGTAGGCAATGGCTTTCATGGGCGTCGTTCTTCGAACAAGAGTGAGGGCGTCATGATTGGCGCTTTTACTTTTGGTTAAAAGCCGCTAGAACAAGAGAGACTTTCAATATTTTTTTGATAATGGCGAAGCCCTGTGCGATTCGATGACCTGCAATTGTTTGTGCGCACCGCAGAGCTGGGTAGCCTGTCTGCAGCAGCGCGCCTGCTTGACCTTTCGCCAGCGGTGGCCAGTGCTGCGCTTAAACGCCTTGAACAGCAACTTGGCACGCGCTTGCTGGCCCGTTCTACCCGCAACCTGCGCCTGACGGCTGAGGGGGAAGGCTTTTTGCAGCATGCACGCAGTGCATTGGCCAGTCTGGAGGAAGGGCGGCGCCAGTTGGTACGGGGGCAGGATGAGGTCAGCGGTGTCCTGCAGCTGTCTGCACCCTCTGACTTCGGTCGCAATGTGCTGTTGCCCTGGCTGGATGAACTGCAACGCGACCACCCGAAGCTGTCCGTGCGCCTGCTGTTGGGTGACCGCAATGCCGACCTGTTTCGTCAGGCTGCAGACATAGCCTTGCGCTATGGCACGCCGGAGGACTCAAGCCTGGTGGCGTTACCCCTGTGCGCGGACAATCGGCGGGTATTGTGCGCGTCGCCGGCCTATGTGGAACGCTACGGTGAACCTGCGGCGTTGGCACACCTGGCGCAGCACAATTGCCTGCTCTATCAATTGGGCAATCGTGCTCACGATTATTGGCAGTTCGGCCAGGGACCGAGTGCTGCAGGTATCAGTGTGAGCGGTGACCGCTTTTGTGATGATGCCGATGTGGTTCGTCGCTGGGCACTGGCCGGTCACGGGATCGCCTATAAATCCTGGCTGGATGTGGCTGATGATGTGCGCTCAGGGCGTTTGAGGGTGCTGTTGGGGGGGCTGCCGGGGGAACCCGCGCCGTTGAACCTGATCTGCACACATCGGGCACAACTGGGCAAACCGGTGCAGTTGCTGCGCAACCTGCTCAGGGCGCGTTGCCAGGTACTGTTTGATCAACTGAAGGCCTTCAGTCTGTAGAGGGCCATCCAATGCCGCAGAATTTACTTAATGATTTGTAGTCTTTATGTGCAGTGTTTGTAGGTTCCATTTCAATTTTTTTTATGGCCAGCTATTTAATAACTTTAATAAATAGGTGTGGGCTGCGGTTTTACAACAATCATTTCGAAAGTTATCAATAATTATCTGGCGTGAGGACCTCTCCTGGTTGGCAGGAGCAGGATTGATTTGCCTTGTGCCTGCCAGTGGCAGCGGAAACTGTATCCTCATAGCGGCTTATAATGGATCCAGCAGTCGTTTCCAGCGAGAGGAACTTCCATGCCAACGGCCGGCACGTATTGCTCTCACTCTGACTTTTATTTTTTCAGTACGGGCTACAGGTGAGCCGACATTACAACTTCCAGTCGCACTGGCATCGGGAACCTCGCAGTAAATGCTGCTGACATGGTTATTCAATCGATATCAGATGTGATCTCGCAGGGAGTTGAGATATGAAACCTGTAACAAGTATCAGCCAGATTGCCAGTTTGCTTGCCGATCCAAAACGTAGCGCGATGCTCTGGGCGTTGATCGATGGCATGGCGCGGCCCTCGGATGAACTGGCGCACCTGGCCGGCCTGACGCCGTCGTCGGCCAGTGCGCATCTGGCAAAGCTGTCCGCCAGTGGTTTGCTCAAACTTGAGCCCCGAGGGCGAAAGCGTTACTTCAGACTGGCCGGGCCTGAAGTCGGCGCAGCCGTGGAGGCGCTGGCCAGTGTTCAGGTTAGTGGCCGGGACCAGGGAACGGCCCAGGCGCGTGTCGATGTGCCCTTGTCGATGCGCCGTGCACGGTTGTGTGGTGATCACCTGGGCGGCGAACTGGCCGCCGACCTCTATCAGCGCCTGTATGATGCCGGTTGGCTGGAGGGTGTGGAACAGCAGGCCGAAGTGACTCCCGAAGGGCGGCGACAGTTTGCCCGCCACGGCATCTTTATCGATGCGTTTGCCCGTTATCAATGCAAAGGCTTGAGTAGTTGCCGGTGCTGCAGCGAATGGAACGATCATCGTCCGCACCTGGGCGGCGCCTTGCGTAGCAGTTTGCTGAAACTGTTCATGCAGTCCGGGTGGATTCGCGAAAACGAGACATCCCGCCTGCTGCAGATCAGTGCGACCGGCATCCGGCAGATCAACCAGATGGCGCAACCCAGGGCGTTGCAATCGGTGAGCTAGGCGCCATTTGCCGGGTAGTGCGGGGCCGGCTTGCTTGTGCAGCAGGTCCCGCGGTGTGGCTTTAGGCCGTTACGGCTTTACCAGACGTGCATCCAGGCTGTTTTGCGCCAGGCGTCGGGCCTGGTCCTGGGTCATCCCCAGGTGGGTGTGCAGCGCATGGAAGTTTTCGGTCACATAACCACCGAAATACGCTGGGTCATCCGAGTTAACCGTCACCTTCACGCCACGCTCGAGCATGTCGAGGATGTTGTGCTGGCGCATGTGGTCAAACACGCAGAGTTTGGTGTTGGACAACGGGCAGACGGTCAGCGGGATCTGCTCATCGATGATGCGTTGCATCAGGCGCTCGTCTTCGATGGCGCGCACGCCGTGGTCGATTCGCTGGATCTTGAGCAGGTCGATGGCTTCCCAGATGTACTCGGGAGGGCCCTCTTCGCCGGCGTGAGCAACAGTCAGGAAACCTTCACTGCGGGCACGGTCGAAAACACGCTGGAATTTGCTTGGCGGGTGACCCATTTCCGAGCTGTCCAGGCCGACGGCGATGAAGGCATCGCGAAATGGCATGGCCTGATCGAGGGTCTTGTGTGCTTCTTCTTCGCTCAGATGACGCAGGAAACTGAGGATCAGGCCGCTGCTGATGCCCAGTTGCTGCTGGCCATCTTTCAGTGCACGGCTGATGCCGTTGAGCACCACCTCAAAGGCAATGCCCCGATCAGTGTGGGTCTGCGGATCGAAGAACGGTTCGGTGTGAATCACGTTCTGCGCTTTGCAGCGCAGCAGGTAGGCCCAGGTCAGGTCGTAGAAGTCCTGCTCGGTGCGCAACACGTCTGCGCCCTGGTAATAGAGGTCGAGAAATTCCTGCAGGTTGTTGAAGGCGTAGGCCGAGCGCAAGGCTTCGACATCGTTCCACGGCAGGGCAATCTTGTTGCGTTCAGCCAGGGCGAACAGCAGCTCGGGCTCCAGCGATCCTTCCAGGTGCAGGTGCAATTCTGCCTTGGGCAGCGCGTTAAGCCAGTCGTACATAAACTCGGTTTCTCATCAGGTGCGGTTGGCGGCATTCTACAGGGGTTGTCCCCTGCTGGAGGAGAAAGCTGACCGGGCGTTACATGTCGTAATCTTGCTACAGTGGCTACAGTCATGGTGCCTGCCGTCACTTGAGCCCTGTCGCCGATGCTCACCCTTCTGAATCAGGAAAAGCCGTTGTTGCTGGCCGTGCTGCTGGCGGTGCTGGCCTGGCCGCTGCAAGGGCAGCTGTTGGGGCATGGCCACACGGTCGCGCTACTGGCTGGGCTGGTGCTGGTGGTGGCGATCATTTGTGCGTCGATGCGTGTTGCCCAGCACGCGGAAGTACTGGCCGAGAAAGTTGGCGATCCTTACGGCACGATGATTCTGACCTTGTCTGCGGTGATGGTCGAAGTGTTGGTGCTGGCGATCATGATGAGCAACCAGTCATCGCCAACCCTCGTGCGCGACACCATCTACTCGGCGGTGATGCTCGACATCAATGGCATCCTGGGCCTTGCGGCACTTATGGGCGGGCTCAAGCATGGGGAGCAGTCGTACAACGATGATTCGGCACGCACCTACAGCGTGATGATCATGACCGCGATGGGCGTCTCGATGGTGGTGCCCGAGTTCATTCCCCGGGGTGACTGGAAGCTGTATTCGGCCTTCACCATTGCCGCCATGCTGTTGCTCTACGCGTTGTTCCTGCGCATGCAGGTCGGCCCGCACAGTTACTTTTTCAGCTACAGCTATCCACAGAAAAAGCGCAGGAACATTTCGCCGATACCGACCAGCAAGACCCGTTCGATGGTGATCCTGGTGGCCGGCGTGGTGATCATCGGCGTGCTGGCGGAGACCATGTCTCATCCGCTGGAGTATGGCCTGGAGGGCAGCGGTGCACCGCCGGTGTTGATGGCTATTGTGGTGGCTACCATCTCGGCAGCGCCGGAGATTCTCACCGCCTTGCGAGCAGCGTTGGCCAACCGTATGCAGTCGGTGGTCAATATCGCCATGGGCGCATCGCTGTCCACGGTGATATTGACGGTTCCGCTGATGGAGGCGATGGCGCTCTACACTGGCCAGCCGTTTCAGATGGCCATGACGCCGGTGCAGACCGTGATGATTTCCATCACCCTGATTGTCAGTGCAATCAACCTCAACGATGGCGAAACCAACGCCATCGAGGGCATGACTCACTTTGTGCTGTTCGCCACCTTTATCCTGCTGGCCACGCTTGGGCTCTGACTGCTCATTTCACCAGATCAGGCTGTCGCCTTTGTAGTTGATGAAGTGCAGGCCGCCTTTGCCGGCTTTGGCGTTGATCTGCTCAACCATGCCACGGGTGCTGGTCAGCACATCGATCTCGGCATTTTCGCCGCCCATGTCGGTCTTGACCCAGCCCGGGTGCATGGCCAGTACGGTTTGCGTGGGCTGATTCAGGGTCACAAAGCTGTTGATCATCGAGTTCAGCGCCGCCTTGCTGGCTTTGTACAGGCAGATCTCGCTACCGTCGGGAATGGCAATGCTGCCCAGGATCGAACTCATGAAGGCCAGCACGCCATCGTTGCGCAGTTGCGGGTTGAAGCGCTGGGCGACGCGGATGGGCGATACGGCATTGGTCATGAACAAGTCGCCGACATCGGCCAGTTTTGCGCGTTCGGCATTCTGGTCGCCTGGCCCCATGATCCCGGCGTTCACGAACAGCAGGTCGAAAGTCTGACCTTGCAGCTTTGCTTGCAGTGCATTGAGTTGCTCGGTGCTGTTCATTTCCAGGGTGTGTACCCGGACGCCAGGAATTGCCGACAATGCGGGGGCGTTCTCTGGGTTGCGGACCGTGGCGTCGACCTCCCACCCGTCTTCCTTGAGGCGCTGTACCAGGCCGAGCCCGAGGCCGCGTGACGCACCGATGATCAGGGCGGTTTTGTTCGAAGGCATGAAGGAACTCCTTTCAATGAATGAGTCGTTGATCAAAGAATAACCAGTCTAGTCAAACCGTGGCCGAACAGGCCATTGAAGAAGGGTTACACGGCTTATCCACAGCTTGCTCCACAGTATCTGTGAGCAATCACAGCATGTGGATATAAGTGCCTGTCGGCTTCTTCCCACCGGCAATAAATGGAGATAACTGACTGATTTTTCGGCGGTTGGTAGGCTGTCATCAAATCTTGATCAAAATATGATCGTTTGCGTGCAGGCCACGTAAATCAAGGGCCCCAAGGGAATGCTCAGAGCTTATCCACAGCCGGGCCCACAGTAAAAGTGGGCAATTGTTCAGTGGCGTTCAAGCAGGATCCGCCCGCGGCTGAGGTCGGCCAGGTGACGCTGCAACGGCTCGATCTGCTCTTCACCGAGCGCGAGCAGCAGGTCGACGCCATTGGCGGTGAATGTTTCGTTCAGGACCAGGCCATTGGCCTCGCTCACGCGTAGTTTGAGCAGGGCCAGTTCGCTGAAGCTGCAACTGCAACTGACTTCGCTGCGGGTTACCAGCAAGCGCTTCTCGGCTTGCTGCAAGCATTTGTTGGCGCCGCCACCGTAGGCCCGGGCCAGGCCGCCGGTGCCTAACTGAATGCCGCCATACCAACGGATCACCAGGACCACGACCTGATCACAGTCCTGGGCTTCGATGGCGGCGAGGATAGGCCGTCCGGCCGTGCCGCCGGGTTCGCCATCGTCACTGCTGCGATACTGCGCCCCCAGCTTCCAGGCCCAGCAGTTGTGGGTGGCAGCCAGGTCGCTGTGCTGTTCAATGAAGCTCATGGCCTCGGCGGCGCTGTTGATCGGCGCCGCCAGGGTGATGAAGCGGCTCTTGCGAATATCTTCGCGAAACTCGCAGGTGTCGAGCAGGGTAAAAGGCATAAACGCAGATTCGGTCTCAGGGTTTCAGGCCACAGCCTTTGAGAATAATGTGGATAAGATTGTTGCTGGCATCTTCCATGTCCTGCTTGGTCAGGCGGCTGCGGCCGGTGACCTGGCAGATCTGGGTGGCAAAGTCGGCATAGTGCTGAGTACTGCCCCAGAGCAGGAAAATCAGGTGGACCGGGTCGACCGGGTCCATTTTTCCGGCATCGATCCAGGCTTGAAACACCGCCGCCCGGCCCTTGAACCAGTCGCGGTAATCCTGGCTGAAGTAGTCGCTCAGGCATTGACCACCGCTGATGATCTCCATGGCGAAGATTCGCGAGGCCTGAGGGTTGCGCCGGGAGAATTCCATTTTGGTGCGGATGTAGGTGCTTAGCGCGGTTGCCGGGTCGTCTTCGACGCTCAAGGTGTTGAAGGTGCTGTCCCACAGTTCGAGGATGTTGCTCAGCACCGCCACATACAGGCTGAGCTTGTTGGTGAAGTAGTAGTGCAGGTTGGCCTTGGGCAAGCCGGCCTTGAGGGCGATGGTGTTCATGCTGGTGCCCTTGAAACCGTGCCGGGCGAACTCGTCTTCGGCTGCCTGGATGATGGCTTGTTCGTTCTTCTGACGAATGCGCCCGGCGGGCTTGCCTGGGGCGGTGACACGATGCGCAGGGACTTCAAAGGACATGGGCGGTTCCAGTCAAGGCAATGGGTATCACTTCCAAAGGGCTAACCTACCAGCATTAGCACTCAGCGAGTAGCCGCCAGGCTTTCCAGAAAGCTTTCCAGCACCAGGTGCGGACGTCGGCCTTTGCGCGTTACCCAGCACAGGCTCAGGTCGTAGAAACGTTGGGTGGGCTTGAGTGCGCGCAGCCGCCCTTGTTGCACCCAGAAGCTGGCGTAGTGATCCGGCAGATAACCGATGTAGCGCCCGGTGAGAATCAGAAAGGCCATGCCTTCACGGTCCGAGGCGCTGGCGGTGCAGTTGAGTGCCTGGTAGTGCGCCTGGATATCGGCTGGCAGCCGGAATGTCGGGGCAATGGCGTCCTGCGTATTGAGCCGGTCGTCGTCCAGCTGGCGGTCATCGGCATAAAACAGCGGGTGGCCCACGGCGCAGTAGAGCAGCGAGCGTTCGCTGTACAGCGGCTGATATTCCAGGCCCGACAGCGGGCTGGTTTGCGGTACCACGCCGACATGCAGGCTACCGTCGAGTACCCCTTGTTCAACCTGGCTGGGGGCAATCATGCGAATCTGAATGCGCACATCCGGGCCGCGGTCTTTGAGCTGGGCCAGGGCGTGGGTGATCCGCATGTGCGGCAAGGTCACCAGGTTGTCGGTCAGGCCGATGTTGAGTTCGCCGCGCAAGTGCTGGTGCAGGCCGTTGACCTCGGTGCGAAAACTCTCCAGGGCACTGAGCAGTTGCAGGGCCGACTGATACACCTCGCGGCCTTCCTCGGTCAGTGAAAAGCCAGCGCGTCCGCGTTGGCACAGGCGCAACCCCAGGCGTTGCTCCAGGTCGCTCATCTGCTGGCTGATGGCAGAGCGGCCGATACCCAGCACGTTCTCTGCTGCGGAAAAGCCGCCGCACTCCACCACGCTGCGGTAGATCTTGAGCAGGCGAATATCGAAATCGCTGACTTGAGCGAGTGGATCGGGGCGGCGGCTCATAGTTTAGTGATCATCAACCTGAAGATTAGAAAAGTTGGCTTTTCCAGACTTTATCCGCGTGACAACTTAGTCGCAACAACACTTTCGCTGCTCAATTGCCTTGCGAGGACTTGCCCGATGAATCTGCCTGAAAACGCTCCTGTCGGTCTGGCCAGCCAGCTGAAGCTGGACGCCCACTGGATGCCCTACACCGCCAACCGCAATTTTCAGCGCGATCCACGCTTGATCGTCGCCGCCGAAGGCAGCTACCTGACCGACGACAAAGGCCGCAAGGTATTTGACTCGCTGTCGGGCCTGTGGACCTGCGGTGCCGGCCACACCCGCAAGCAGATTCAGGAAGCGGTATCGCGTCAGCTGGGCGTGCTCGACTACTCGCCGGCGTTTCAGTTCGGTCACCCGCTGTCGTTCCAGCTGGCCGAGAAGATCACCGACCTGACCCCGGGCAATCTCAATCACGTCTTCTATACCAACTCCGGTTCCGAGTGCTGTGACACCGCGCTGAAGATGGTTCGCGCGTACTGGCGCCTGAAAGGCCAGGCCACCAAGACCAAGATGATCGGCCGTGCCCGTGGCTACCACGGCGTGAACATTGCCGGCACCAGCCTCGGTGGCGTTAACGGTAACCGTAAACTGTTCGGCCAGTTGCTCGATGTTGACCATATCCCGCATACCCTGCTGGCCAGCAACGCATTCACCAAAGGCATGCCGGAAGAGGGCGGTATTGCCCTGGCTGACGAAATGCTCAAAGTCATCGAGCTGCACGATGCCTCGAACATCGCTGCGCTGATCGTCGAGCCACTGGCCGGTTCGGCCGGAGTACTGCCGCCGCCCAAGGGCTATCTGAAGCGTCTGCGCGAAATCTGCGACCAGCACAACATCTTGTTGATCTTTGACGAAGTGATCACTGGCTTCGGCCGTATGGGGGCAATGACCGGTGCTGAAGCCTTCGGTGTGACCCCGGACCTGATGTGCATCGCCAAGCAAGTCACCAACGGCGCGATCCCGATGGGCGCAGTGATTGCCAGCAGCGAGATCTACCAGACCTTCATGAACCAGCCTACGCCGGAATACGCCGTGGAATTCCCTCACGGTTACACCTACTCGGCCCACCCGGTTGCCTGCGCCGCAGGTCTCGCCGCGCTGGAACTGCTGGAAAAGGAAAACCTGGTTCAGGCCGCCGCCGAACTGGCGCCGCACTTCGAGAAAGTGCTGCACGGTGTCAAGGGGGCGAAGAACGTCATCGACATCCGTAACTATGGCCTGGCAGGCGCCATCCAGATTGCCGCCCGTGACGGTGACGCCATCGTGCGTCCGTACGAGATCGCCATGAAACTGTGGCAAGCCGGCTTCTATGTGCGCTTTGGTGGCGACACCCTGCAGTTTGGCCCGACTTTCAACAGCCAGCCGCAGGAACTGGATCGTCTGTTCGACGCCGTCGGCGAAGCGATCAACCAGGTCTCCTGATCCTTATCCCTTTCTATATAAGAAGAGGACGCGGGTTCGCTCGCGTCCAGCTACAGCCTCTTTCTGGAGTTCTGCATGAGCACTGTTCAACATTTGATCCATGGCGAGCTGGTTGCTGCTGATGAGCGCACCGCGGATGTCTTCAACCCGTCGACTGGCCAGGCTATCCACAAGGTCGCCCTGGCCAGCAAGCAAACCGTACAGCAGGCGATCGACTCGGCCAAGTCTGCGTTCCCGGCCTGGCGCAATACGCCGCCGGCCAAGCGCGCCCAGGTGATGTTCCGCTTCAAGCAACTGCTGGAGCAGAACGAAGCGCGTATCTCGCAACTGATCAGCGAAGAACACGGCAAGACCCTTGAAGACGCCGCAGGCGAGCTCAAGCGCGGCATCGAGAACGTCGAATTCGCCTGCGCGGCCCCGGAAGTGCTCAAGGGCGAGTACAGCCGCAACGTCGGCCCGAACATCGATGCCTGGTCTGACTTCCAGCCGCTGGGTGTGGTTGCCGGTATCACCCCGTTCAACTTCCCGGCGATGGTGCCGCTGTGGATGTACCCGCTGGCCATTGCCTGCGGTAACTGCTTCATTCTCAAACCGTCGGAGCGTGACCCAAGCTCGACGTTGCTGATTGCCCAGCTGCTGCACGAAGCCGGTCTGCCTAACGGCGTGCTGAACGTGGTGCACGGCGACAAAGAGGCGGTCGATGCACTGATCGAGGCGCCAGAGGTCAAGGCCCTGTCGTTTGTGGGTTCGACCCCGATTGCCGAGTACATCTATAGCGAAGGCACCAAGCGCGGCAAGCGCGTCCAGGCCCTGGGCGGCGCGAAGAACCACGCCGTGCTGATGCCGGATGCCGATCTGGACAACGCGGTCAGTGCCCTGATGGGCGCTGCCTACGGTTCTTGCGGTGAGCGTTGCATGGCCATCTCCGTCGCAGTTTGCGTCGGTGACCAGGTAGCCGATGCACTGATCGCCAAGCTCGAACCACAGATCAAGGCACTGAAAATCGGTGCCGGCACGTCCTGCGGCCTGGACATGGGCCCGCTGGTTACTGCAGCCGCGCGTGACAAAGTGGTTGGCTACATCGACGACGGCGTTGCCGCAGGTGCGCAGCTGGTTGTGGATGGCCGGGGGTTCCGTGTTGCCGGTAACGAAGATGGCTACTTTGTAGGTGGCACGCTGTTCGACCGCGTGACCCCGGAGATGCGTATCTATAAAGAAGAAATCTTCGGGCCGGTACTGTGCGTGGTTCGCGTCAACAGCCTGGAAGAGGCAATGCGCCTGATCAACGAACACGAATACGGCAACGGCACCTGCATCTTCACCCGCGACGGTGAAGCTGCGCGCCTGTTCTGTGACGAGATCGAAGTCGGCATGGTCGGCGTCAACGTACCGCTGCCGGTGCCCGTGGCTTACCACAGCTTCGGCGGCTGGAAGCGTTCGCTGTTTGGCGACCTGCATGCTTACGGTCCGGACGGTGTGCGTTTCTACACCCGTCGCAAGGCGATCACCCAGCGTTGGCCGCAACGTGCCAGCCATGAGGCGTCGCAATTCGCGTTCCCTAGCCTTTAAGGCAAGGTAGATAAAGGGGGAGGCCGACAGGCCTCCCCCGTTGTTTTTAGGGTTTTTGACCTCTGCGACAGATTTATTGCAATTAAGCCTTGACGCACCGTTTTATCTCTCTATAATTCGCCCCACTTCCGGCGTAGTCGGAACGGAAAACTCCTTGAGATTCAACGAGTTAGATGTTCCAGGTAGTACCGGAGGGGCTTCGATCGAAAGATCGGCAGCGGTGAAAAAGGTGGTTGACAGCGGATTGAAACGCTGTAGAATTCGCCTCCCGCTGGCGAGAGATCGCAGCGAGT
>NZ_JADUCM010000004.1 GCF_016009175.1 Pseudomonas alkylphenolica | reverse complement strand
ACTCGCTGCGATCTCTCGTCAGCGGGAGGCGAATTCTACAGCGTTTCAATCCGCTGTCAACCACCTTTTTCACCGCTGCCGATCTTTCGATCGAAGCCCCTCCGGTACTACCTGGAACATCTAACTCGTTGAATCTCAAGGAGTTTTCCGTTCCGACTGCGCCGGAAGTGGGGCGAATTATAGACAGATCCACAGGGGCGTCAAGGGTTAATTAAGGAAACCATCAAAGAAAAGAAAACTGCGCACTATATTGCTCACTTTCCTGATATTCGCGCATCATACCCCGCCTACGCTGAACGTGCGCACCGCCTCGTCTATATATAAGGAACACTCGACCGTAATGAACGCCCAACCCCGTAGCCTGGCTGCCACGTTGTTTCCCATTGGCTTGCTGATGATTGCCATGGCCTCCATTCAATCAGGCGCCTCGCTGGCCAAGAGCATGTTCCCGATCGTAGGTGCGCAAGGCACAACGACGCTGCGGCTGGTATTTGCCAGCGTCATCATGCTGTTGCTGCTACGCCCCTGGCGTGCCCGCCTCACTGCCAGTACGCTGCGCACGGTAGTGATTTACGGCATGGCCCTGGGCGGCATGAACTTCCTCTTCTATATGTCGCTGCGTACCGTACCGCTGGGTATCGCCGTAGCCCTGGAGTTCACCGGCCCCCTGGCCGTCGCCATCTATGCCTCACGCCGTGCAGTGGACTTTCTCTGGATCGGCCTGGCCATCGTCGGTTTGCTGCTGCTGATCCCTGTAGGCCAGACCAACAGCGGTATCGACCTTGTCGGCGCCGGTTATGCGCTGGGAGCCGGTGTGTGCTGGGCGCTCTACATTCTCTATGGGCAGAAGGCCGGTGCCGAAAACGGCATTCAAACTGCTGCCCTGGGAGTAATGATCGCTGCGCTCTTCGTTGCCCCGATCGGAATCGTGCATGCTGGCAGTGCATTGCTCACACCGTCCCTGATACCAATAGCCCTGGGTGTCGCGATCTTGTCCACCGCCCTGCCCTACAGCCTGGAGATGGTGGCGCTGACACGCATGCCTGCCCGGACTTTCGGCACCCTGATGAGTATCGAGCCAGCCTTTGGCGCACTGTCCGGGCTGCTGTTTCTCGGAGAAGTACTGTCCACCGCTCAATGGTTGGCCATCGCCGCCATTATCATCGCTTCAGTGGGTGCTACCCTGACCATGCGCAAAGAAAGTCCCGCGCTGGTCGCTGCCGACTGACTTGAGAATTATTTCCATTTAAACCGAGAATTATCATTGTGCCGGGCATCTTCGGTCTTTAAGCTGTCATGCAACGACAACCTTGATGTTATCTAATAGGACGAGACAGGGACGCAAGGGAGCATCAGGACGACGCCACAGCTATCGGACCCGGATGACAGATCCGGCACGAATGTAAGGACGGGAATGAAACGAATTTTGCTCATCCTGGCCATATTGGCCATTGCTGGATGCGCGGCGACTGCCAAAACCGAAGTCAAGCGCGGCAAGAAAGGCCTGCACATCAGCTGCTCCGGCCTCTCGTCATCCTGGGAAAAATGCAACGAAAAGGCGACGACTGCCTGCGGCGCCAAAGGCTACAAAGTGATCGCCCGCTCTGGTAACGACGATGAAGAAGCCGGTGACTTCCTGTTTGGCCTCAATCCCGCCGGCTACACCAGCCGCAGCATGATCGTGATCTGCAAGTAACGAACTCCCCACTCAAAGGGCAGCCAGCAGGCTGCCCTTTGTGCACTGGCTACCGCCTTCAGATCGAAAGTGCTGCAGTTCGCTCATGCAACCATTGCAATGCAGCCCCACTGAGCAATGGCGATAGTCGTTCGCGCACCTGCTGGTGGTAGCCGTTGAGCCAGCCCAGCTCCTGTGCATTCAACAGCTCTGGCAACAGGCAACGGGTATCGATCGGACACAATGTCAGGGTCTCGAACGCCAGGAAGTCGCCAAATTCGCTGCGCCCCGCCTCACGGTTGAAGACCAGGTTTTCAATACGAACGCCCCAACGGCCAGGTCGGTAGGTCCCCGGCTCGATTGACGTGATCATCCCGGCCTGCATTGCCGTCTGAGGCGCAGCCAGCGCCTGATAGGCAATCACCTGCGGGCCTTCATGCACATTCATGAAGTAGCCGACACCGTGCCCGGTGCCATGACCATAATCCACGTGCTCAGCCCAGATTGGTGCCCGGGCGATAGCATCGAGCATCGGCGAAAGAATGCCGCGCGGGAAACGGGCCGCCGACAATGCAATCACCCCTTTGAGCACCCGGGTACAGTCCTGCTTCTGCTCCAGGCTAGGGGTGCCCACTGGCACCATGCGCGTGATGTCTGTGGTACCGCCCAAGTACTGACCGCCCGAGTCAATCAGCAACAGACCATCGCCTTCGATACGTGAATGGGACGCTTCGGTCGCACGATAATGCGGCATCGCACCGTTGGCATTGAACGCCGCTATGGTGGAAAAACTCAATGAAACGAAACCTGGACGACGGGCCCGGGCAGCACTTAGCTGCTCATCGATGGTCAACTCGGTGATCGTTTCCCGCCCTTGCGCCGCCTCCAGCCAGGCGAAAAACTCACACAACGCGGCACCATCCTGCTCCATCGCCCTGCGGATATGCAGCAGATCTTCTGTGCTCTTTTTCGACTTGGCCAGTGTCGTGGGGTTAAGCCCTTCAACCAATCGAACGTCGCTCGGCAAACTGTCGATCAACCCCCGGGTTACTCGCGCAGGATCCAGCAGCAGGCTGCTGCCCGCCGACACCTCGGACAAGCCCGTGTGTATATCCGCATAATCGCGCACCGCAATGCCATCGGCTTCAAGCACCTGACGCAGCGCTGCATCGAGTTTGCCAGGGGCAACGTAGAGCGTTGCCTGCGCCTGACCGATCAGGGCGAACGAGACAAACACCGGATTGTAGGAAACGTCGCTACCACGCAAGTTGAACAACCAGGCAATGTCGTCAAGGGTGGCAATGAAGTGCCAGTCGGCGCACCGTTCGCACATGGCCGCGCGTAACTGTTCGAGTTTATCAGCACGACTCACGGTCGCTTCGGGAGGCAGGTGCTGATAGACCGGACTCTGCGGCAAGGACGGACGGTCCTGCCACACCTGGCCAAGCAGGTCCCGAGTGGTGAGCAATCGTGCATTGCGGGCCTGAAGGCGCTCCTCCAGTTGACGTGCTGATGCCAGTGCCATTACCTCACCATCAACGGCCACCACGCCTGCCTCTGGCGTCTGCTCGGCCAGCCAGTCCAGCGGCCCCGGTTTTCCGGGTTGCAGCTTCATCAGTTCGATGCTGCTGCCGGCAAGCTCCTTCTCGGCCTGCTCCCAATAACGGCTATCGACCCACAGTCCGGCGAAATCTGGTGTCACGATCAAGGTGCCGACCGACCCATGGAAGCCGGACAGCCATTCGCGCCCTTGCCAATAGCCAGGCAAGTATTCGGAAAGGTGAGGATCGGCCGAAGGCACCAGCAAGGCGCTAACCCCTTCTTGCTCCATCACCTGACGAACTGCCGCCAGGCGTTCTTTCACCGCTCCCTGCGTTGAAGACTGAGTGTTCATGCTGACTCCTGCTACCACGGCATCCATCGATTAGGCGCAGATAATGGAACAGGTGTCAGCCTCCGGCAACTGCCCAGAACGGCTGCGGCTGCAACGAGGCCTTGATTGCCTGCACCGCCTGATCAACATCCTCTATCCGGGTGTAACGGCCCAGGCTCAGACGAATGCTCTGCCGTGCAGCCTGCGGTGTAAGTCCCAATGCAAGCAGCACATGCGAGGGCTGGCTACTGGAGGAGTTGCACGCCGACGTCGAGGAAAACGCCAGACGTTCGGCAAGGGCTGCAAGATCCGGCGCATCACCAGTAAAGGTCAGGCTAAGGGTGTGCTCAATGCGTTGATGGGGGCTGCCGTTGACGACCAGCCCGGGAATATCGCCAAGCAGGTCCAGCAAGTGTTGGCGCAACTGGCCTATACGCAGGACTTCGCCTTCGAGTAATTGGCCTGCGAGTTCGAAAGCTGTTCCCAGACCAACAATCTGGTGAGTGGCTAGCGTTCCAGAGCGCAAGCCACCTTCATGGCCACCGCCATGAATCTGTGCACAGAGCAAAGGCCTGGCACGCTCACCGACATACAAGGCACCAATGCCCTTGGGACCATAGACCTTGTGGGCAGAGAACGACATCAGGTCCACAGGCCATTGCTTGAGGTCGATGCGCAGTTTGCCAACGCCTTGAGCAGCGTCCACATGCAGCAACGCCCCGTGCTGATGTACCACTTCGCCAATGGCGGCAACATCGTTGACGGTACCCAGTTCATTGTTGACCAGCATCAACGAGACCAGCACGGTGTCATCGCGCAATGCTGCGGCCACCCCCTCCGGGCTGATGACACCTTGGCCATCGGGGACCAGGCGCGTCACCGAGAACCCGGCCTGCTCCAGCTGAAAGACCGTATCAAGCACCGCCTTGTGTTCAATCTGGCTGGTAATGATATGGCCACGCTGATGCCCCTGAGCCACCCCCTTCAGCGCCAGGTTGTTGGACTCAGTAGCACCCGACGTCCAGACGATCTGCCCGGCCTCGGCCCCCACCAGGGCAGCAACCTGGGCGCGCGCCCGCTCGACGGCCGTGCGTGCCAGCTGACCGTAGCGGTGCGAAGTGGATGCCGGATTGCCAAAGTTACCCGAGGCACCCAGGCACTCGACCATCACCTGTATGACTCGCTCGTCGACCGGTGTCGTGGCGGCGTAATCGAAATACAACGGGAGAGTATTCATTGCTGCAGGCCTCTGGTTGTCCATGCCTATATAGAGAAGACGCTGCCTGCATAAGCGCAGGCACGAATAACCCATAGTGCCTCACCGCCAATAGAACTATTAATTATATATTTCCATATACATATAACTTTAAGCGAAATAATTCGTACTCACTGAACTTCCGGGCGATGCGGCCTTCACAACAATACAGCCCGCCGAGGAAATACCATGCGCCGCGCCACCGACCATAAACAGGGTGTCGTGCTGCTCGATACGCGCGACCACACCCCGGAACACGAACACAGTGTGCACCTCAAGCTTGCCGAACGCCTGGCCCAATTGCTCGGTACGCAGGTCACTGAACCCGTGTACCCAGCTACGCACAGCGACAACTTCTATTTCCTGCCCACCGAAACCCTGATCGATCCGAATCGCTATCGGGATATGGGCATTACGTCGGCCCAGGATCTGTTCGGCGGAATGGTGAAAGCGCCTTACATGGCCACCAAGGCCATTTCCCACCCACTGCCGGCCAACGGTCGCTATCCCCTGGGCTGGACCGACGAATTTGCTCGCCGCGCAAGTGATGCGTTACTCAGTGGCTATACCGTATTCAGCCTTGAGGATGCCCACCGCGCTTCGGCACTGTTGTTGCGCGACGGGCCGCTGCGGATAAAGCCGGTGCGGGCCACGGCCGGGCGAGGACAAACGGTGATCACCTCGACCACCGACGTCGAGCAGGCGCTGGCAGGCCTGGACGAACGGGAGCTGGCGATCTGGGGCCTGACGCTTGAAGAAAACCTGACCGAGGTTCAAACCTTCAGTGTTGGCCAGGCCTTGGTCGCCGGCATTCTGTGCAGCTATTACGGTACCCAGCAATTGACCCGCGACCATACCGGCGAAGAGATCTACGGTGGCTCGGACCTGGTGCTGGTCCGCGGTGACTATGACGCCTTGCTGCAACTGGAGCTCGACGACCCGCTGCGCCTGGCCGTTACCCAGGCCAGGACCTACGAGCAGGCAGCCCTGCAGAGTTTTCCGGGCTTCATCGCTTCACGCCGAAACTATGACGTCGCCCGCGGCCTGAACAGTCGCGACAAGCCACGCAGCGGCGTGCTGGAACAATCATGGCGAATAGGTGGCGCCAGCAGTGCCGAGATTCTGGCCCTGCAGGCATTCGCAGCCGATCCGGCGCTCAATCGGGTGCGCGCCTCCACCCATGAAGTTTTCGAGGAGCCGGATCTGCCTGGGGATTCGACCATTTTCTATCAGGGGGACGACAGTGAACTCGGACGAATCTGCAAGTATGCACGCCTGCGCGACTATGACCATCCATAGCGAGTCCATCGAAATTCAGGTCGACGACGAACACATCGCCGCGACCATCGTCAGCCCCGGCGACAAGGTGCCCGGCATTTTATTCGTGCATGGTTGGGGCGGCAGCCAGCAGCGCGACCTGGCGCGGGCAAAACAGATCACCGGCCTTGGCTGTGTGTGCATGACGTTCGACCTGCGTGGCCATGAAAAAACCGAACACCAGCGCCTGAGCGTGACCCGCGAACAGAATCTGGCCGACCTTGTGGCCGCCTATGATCGACTGGTCAGCCACCCGGCAGTCGACACCAGCGCGATTGCCGTGATCGGCAGCAGCTACGGCGGCTATCTGGCGACCCTATTGACCGCCTTGCGGCCAGTTAAATGGCTGGCCTTGAGGGTCCCGGCGCTATATTGGGACGATGAGTGGACCACCCCCAAACAAGGCCTCGACCGGCAGAAGCTGAACGACTATCGCCGTCGCCCGTTGGGGCCCGCCGACAACCGAGCGTTAGGCGCCTGCGCCGAGTTTGCCGGCGACGTGCTGCTGGTTGAGTCGGAACAGGACGATTATGTGCCGCACAGCACACTGATGAGCTACCGCTCGGCATTCGTCAGCGCCCACTCACTGACCCATCGGATCGTCGATGGTGCGGACCATGCACTGTCCAGCGACCGCAGCCAGAAAGCCTACAGCTCGATTCTCAGCGCCTGGGTCAGCGAAATGGTCATCGGCGCGCGCCTTGATCGCTACCCTCACCATTCACCCTGGTATTCCTGAGCCTACGGCAATTGGCAATGCAATCCATCGGTGGCACTGCGCGCCAGGCTGCTCAGGGTTTGAAAGGCGGCGAAATTGACGCCTTTGGCCTGATGCTGCCGGATCAACTGCAAAAAGGGCTCCTGGGCAAAACTGCTGGCCGCCTTTTCCCAGGCATTGCGTGATTGCCACTGCAGGTACTGCAGTACGCGGCTGCCGTCATCGCTGGCCTGAACACTTGCGCCAATCAGGCCGACATGCTGTAAAGCCAACAGTTCGCTGCGTTCAGCCAGAGCCTGGGCCAAGGCAAGCTGATGCGCGGGTACGACCTCGAATTCGATCATCTGGGTAAAACACAGGCTGCGCTCTGGAGCCCTCATCGGCACGTTCTCCCTGTCAGTGAACTTGTGATGCAACGGCAGGCAGGGTAAAACCTCTAGTTAACTCAAGGTCAAGCGGATTTTTGTCATGATTACGCCCTGCACCGCCGAAAAGGTCCTGACCGTCGGCCAACTGGCAATCCGTAGCGGAGTGGCGGTGACGGCCCTGCACTTTTATGAAAGCAAGGGGTTGATCCACAGTACCCGCAGTAGCGGAAATCAGCGGCGTTACCCGCGTGAAACCCTGCGCCGGGTAGCAGTGATAAAGATGGCTCAACGCCTGGGCATTCCCCTGGCAACCATTCACGCTGCGCTGCAGACGCTACCCGTTGACCGCGCCCCCAGCGTCAGCGACTGGCAACGGCTGTCAGCCCAGTGGCGCCAGGACCTGAACCAGCGCATCGACAAGTTGCTGGCGCTGCGTGATCAGCTGGACGGTTGCATCGGTTGCGGCTGCATGTCACTGCAGAGCTGCCCGCTACGAAACTGCAATGACGAACTGGCCGAGCACGGTCCTGGTCCGCAACTGCTTGAGCCCGGTGCCGACGCTACGCCGTAGCCCCATTGTTGCGAAAGGCACCGGGCCTGATTTGTCGTTCGCGCCACCCCACAAGCGTACGGTTAACGCCTATAACTTTACCCACACCACAACGACGCCCTCCGAGAGGCCTCCGACATGAGCAAGCACGCACTGATTGTCATCGATATCCAGAACGACTACTTCCCCGGCGGCAAATGGACCCTGGAGGGCGCGGACCGCGCCGCCGACAATGCCGCCCGCATCATTGCCGCGAGCCGCAACAAAGGTGACCTGGTGGTTCATGTACGCCACGAGTTCGAGTCCAGCGATGCACCGTTTTTCGCCCCGGGCTCAGAGGGTGCACAGATCCACCCCAAGGTCGCGCCGCAAGGCAACGAGCCCGTAGTGCTGAAACACAAGGTCAATTCGTTCCTGAACACCAACCTCAAGGCGGTGCTGGATGAACACAACATCAATGCCGTAACCGTACTCGGCAGCATGAGCCATATGTGCATTGATGGCTTCACCCGTGCTGCCGCCGACCTGGGGTATGGCGTTACGGTGATCCATGATGCCTGTGCCAGCCGCGACCTGGAGTTCAACGGGCAAACGGTGCCAGCGGCGCAGGTGCATGCTGCCTACATGGCTTCCTTGGCCTTCGCCTACGCCCAGGTCATTTCGACCGAGGACTACCTGAAGAATTGAAGCATGCCGCAAAGGGCTGGCCTGGCAGCCAGCCCTGCACTAGATCACCACATTGCGCACAAAGCGTGTAGCCACTTCGCCGTCGTTGCGGTAAGCGTGCATGCGGTTGCTGGCAAAGCTGAAAAAGTCCCCTGACTGCAGGTGCTGTTGCTGGTCTTCGATGATCAGCGTCAGGCACCCTTCAAACACGTAGACCTGCTCACTCCAGCCATCGGCATCCGCCTCAGAAACGTAGGTCTCCCCTGGTTCCAGGCGCCATTCCCACAGCTCGACCTCGCGCGTAGCTGCAGAACTGGCCAGCAACACGGCTTTGCTTCCCGGCTGAACGCCGGTCCAGGCCAGCTCGTTTATCCGGCTCGGGTCGCGATTGTCTGGAGCCTGGATCAGGTCGGTAAAGGCAGCACCCAGCGCTTCGGCAAGGCGATCGAGCGTGGTCAGGCTGACGTTCTTCTCACCGGCCTCGATCGCCACCAGCATGCGTCGGCTGACGCCTGATTTTTCCGCCAGGGCAATCTGACTGAGGTCAGCAGCATGACGCAGACGACGAACGTTCTGGCTGACATGCTGCAACACGGACGCCCGTTGATTGAAATCTTTGTGCACTATATTGCTCACTGTCAGGGTTTGCGCAGTATACTGCTCACTTCTTCGCAATTGTGCGTTCCCTCTCATTTGTGTGCAAGTCCATGCCTCCAATCACTCCACCTGAGCGCCCTTCCGTTTCCTTCCGGCTGAGCAAGGCTGAACTGGTCCTGGTGTTTATCACCATGCTCTGGGGCGGTACCTTCCTGCTGGTGCACAACGTCATGACCGTCAGCGGCCCGATGTTCTTCGTCGGCCTGCGCTTTGCCGCCGCGACCCTGTTCGTTGGCCTGGTGTCGGCGCGTGTGTTGTCGGGGCTCACCGCCACCGAGTTCAAGGCAGGGGTTTTGATTGGGGTCTCGATCATGCTCGGCTACGGCTTGCAGACCTACGGCCTGCAAACCATCAGCAGTAGCCAGTCGGCCTTCATCACAGCGCTGTATGTGCCCTTCGTGCCGTTGTTGCAATGGTTCGTACTGGGACGCCGCCCGGGCCTGATGCCAAGCCTGGGCATCGGCCTGGCGTTTGTCGGGCTCATGCTGCTGGCCGGCCCCGAGGGGGGCTCACTGCAGTTCAGCGCAGGCGAAATCGCCACCCTGGTCAGCGCAGTGGCGATTGCTGCAGAAATCATCCTGATCAGTCGCTATGCGGGCAAGGTCGACGTACGCCGGGTAACGGTGGTGCAACTGGCGACGGCTTCGGTGCTGTCGTTCATGATGGTAGTGCCAACCCAGGAACCATTGCCTGACTTTTCCTGGCTGCTGTTGCTCAGCGCCCTGGGCCTGGGCGCCATGAGCGCCGCCATTCAAGTGGCCATGAACTGGGCGCAGAAGTCGGTATCGCCAACCCGGGCCACCCTGATCTATGCCGGTGAACCCGTGTGGGCAGGCGTCGTAGGGCGTATTGCCGGTGAGCGTCTACCCGGCGTCGCCCTGCTGGGTGGGCTGTTGATCGTGATCGCGGTGGTGATCAGCGAGCTGAAAATCAAACGCCGCGAGCAACCGGCCACGACACTGGACGTTCAGGAGCAAGGACGAGAAGCCTGAGCCCAGTGGGCAATATCCGTCTATTCTTTGAAAAAAACTGTTATAAAAAAAATGTTTGATACGCCGTGTTTGTAGGATTCTGCCACAGCTTCTCTGTTGGTGATCGACCGTACGCCACGTATGATCCCTTACAAACTCCTGCAGATTAGAAATCTATGTCCTTGATAGTGCTACTGCTTCTGCCGTTCATCGGCAGCTGCCTGGCGGCTGTCTTGCCGCACAACGCACGCAACAGCGAGTCGCTGCTTGCCGGGCTTGTCGCCCTGGCGGGCACCGTCCAGGTCGCTTTGATGTACCCGCAGATCGCCGACGGCGGCGTGATCCGCGAAGAATTCCTGTGGCTACCAAGCCTGGGCCTGAACCTGGTCCTGCGCATGGACGGTTTTGCCTGGCTTTTCTCGCTGCTGGTCCTGGGTATCGGCACGCTGGTGTCGTTGTATGCACGCTACTACATGTCCCCGCAAGATCCGGTACCACGGTTCTTCGCATTTTTCCTGGCATTCATGGGCGCAATGCTCGGCCTGGTGATCTCCGGCAACCTGATACAGATCGTGTTCTTCTGGGAACTGACCAGCGTTTTCTCCTTCCTGCTGATCGGTTACTGGCACCATCGCGCCGACGCCCGCCGCGGCGCCTACATGGCCCTGATGGTCACCGGTGCGGGGGGATTGTGCCTGTTGGCGGGGGTGCTGCTGCTTGGCCATGTGGTCGGCAGCTATGACCTCGACAAGGTCCTCGCTGCCGGCGAGCTGATTCGCAATCATGCCCTGTATCCCGTCCTGTTGCCGTTGATCCTCATCGGCGCATTGAGCAAAAGCGCACAATTCCCGTTTCACTTCTGGCTGCCCCACGCCATGGCGGCGCCCACCCCCGTCTCGGCCTACCTGCACTCGGCAACCATGGTCAAAGCCGGGGTGTTTCTCCTGGCGCGTTTGTGGCCGGTGCTCTCCGGCAGCGAAGAATGGTTCTGGATCGTCGGCGGGGCCGGTGCCTGCACCCTGCTGCTGGGCGCATTCGCCGCCATGTTCCAGAACGACCTCAAGGGCCTGCTGGCCTACTCGACCATCAGCCACCTCGGCCTGATCACTTTGCTGCTTGGTCTGAACAGCCCGCTGGCAGCGGTTGCCGCCGTGTTCCACATCCTCAACCATGCCACGTTCAAGGCCTCGTTGTTCATGGCCGCCGGCATCATTGACCACGAAAGCGGCACGCGTGATATCCGCCGTCTCAGCGGCCTGTTCCGGTTGATCCCGTTTACCGCAACACTGGCCATGGTCGCCAGCGCCGCCATGGCCGGCGTACCCCTGATGAACGGCTTCCTGTCCAAGGAAATGTTCTTCGCCGAAACCGTGTTCATCAGCTCCAGCGCCTGGATCGAAGCCTCACTGCCGGTCATTGCCACCCTGGCGGCCACCTTCAGCGTGGCCTACGCCTTGCGCTTTACCGTCGATGTGTTCTTTGGCCCACCCGCCACCGACTTGCCGCACACCCCACATGAACCACCCCGCTGGATGCGCGCGCCGGTCGAACTGCTGGTGCTGACCTGCCTGGTGGTCGGTATGTTCCCCGCCCAATCGGTCGGGCCGTTGCTGGCCGCTGCTGCCTTGCCAGTGGTGGGCGGTACGCTGCCCGAGTACAGCCTGGCCGTCTGGCATGGCTGGAACGCCCCGCTGATCATGAGCCTGATCGCCATGTGCGGCGGCGTCGTGCTCTACCTGCTGCTGCGCAACCAGCTCAAACTGGGCCGCTTCCCTTATCCACCACTGATCGAGCGCTTCAACGGCAAACGCCTGTTCGAACATGGGCAGGTGCTATTGATGCGCGCAGCCCGCCGCTTCGAGCGGGTAATGACCACCCGACGCCTGCAAAAGCAACTGTTCATGCTGGTACTGGTGGCCTTTCTGGCCGGCCTGCTGCCGATGCTGCACAGCGGCCTGAGCTGGGGCGACCGGCCAAAGATTCCGGGTTCCGGGGTATTCGTAACACTTTGGTTGATCGCGATTGCCTGCGCCCTGGGCGCCGCCTGGCAAGCCAAGTACCACCGGCTGGCGGCACTGACCATGGTCAGTGTCTGCGGCCTGATGACCTGCATCACCTTCGTCTGGTTCTCCGCACCGGACCTGGCCCTGACCCAGCTGGCGGTCGAAGTGGTCACCACCGTATTGATCCTGCTCGGCCTGCGCTGGTTGCCACGCCGGATCGAGGGAGTCTCGCCGCTGCCTGGCAGCCGGGAGCAGGCACGCCTGCGGCGCTTGCGCGACCTGATTCTGGCCGTCCTGGTGGGCGGCGGCATGGCACTGCTGTCCTATGCGATGCTGACCCGTCCGACCCCCAACGACATCTCCTCCTTCTACCTGAGCAGGGCCCTGCCCGAAGGTGGCGGCAGCAACGTCGTCAATGTCATGCTCGTCGACTTCCGTGGCTTTGACACCCTCGGTGAAGTCACTGTGCTGGTGGCCGTGGCGCTAGCGGTGTTCGCGTTGCTGCGACGCTTCCGGCCGCCCCGCGAGAGCATGCAGTTACCTGCCCAGCAGCGCCTTCTGGCACCAGACGTCGTCACTGACCTGGTCAACCCGCGCCAGGCGGCCGACACGGCCCTTGGCTTCATGATGGTCCCGGCGGTGCTGGTACGCCTCCTGCTGCCCATAGCCCTGGTGGTTTCGATGTACCTGTTCATGCGTGGGCACAACCAGCCGGGTGGCGGCTTTGTCGCAGGCCTGGTGATGTCGGTGGCGTTCATTCTGCAGTACATGGTCGCCGGCACACAGTGGGTCGAAGCACAGATGAGCTTGCGACCACTGCGGTGGATGGGTACCGGCTTGCTGTGTGCCACCCTCACCGGCGGCGGCGCAATGCTGCTCGGCTACCCCTTCCTGACCACGCACACCGCGCACCTGCACCTGCCATTGCTGGGCGACATCCATATCGCCAGCGCACTGTTCTTTGATATCGGCATCTTCACGGTCGTGGTCGGCTCAACACTGTTGATCCTCACCGCCCTGGCTCACCAGTCGGTGCGCGGACACCGTCCGGCCAGCCAACCCAAAGCCACCCCGACAGGAGCCGCCTGATGGAAGAAGTCATCGCAATTGCCATTGGTGTGCTCGCCGCCTCCGGCGTCTGGTTGATTCTGCGACCGCGGACGTTTCAAGTGGTGATGGGTTTGTGCCTGCTGTCCTATGGCGTCAACCTGTTCATCTTCAGCATGGGCAGCCTGTTCATCGGCAAGGAGCCGATCATCAAGGATGGCGTGCCGCAAGACCTGCTCAACTACACCGACCCCCTGCCGCAGGCCCTGGTACTGACCGCCATTGTCATCAGCTTCGCCATGACTGCCCTGTTTCTGGTGGTGCTGCTGGCATCGCGCGGGTTGACCGGCACCGACCATGTGGACGGCCGGGAGCCCAACGAATGAGTTTCATGAACCAACTGATTGTTGCTCCGATCCTGCTGCCCTTGCTGACGGCCGCACTGATGTTGCTGCTGGGCGAAAAGCGCAGGCCGCTCAAGGCCCGCCTCAACCTGCTTTCCAGCCTCCTTGGACTGGCGATCTCGGTTACCTTGCTGGTGTGGGTACAGGCTCAGGGCCAGGCCAGTTCGATCGGCGTTTACCTGCCGGGCAACTGGCAAGCGCCGTTTGGTATTGCCCTGGTGGTTGATCGCCTGTCGGCGCTGATGCTGGTGCTCACCGGGATCATCGGCGTCAGCGCCCTGATCTTCGCCATGGCCCGCTGGGACGGCGCCGGGGCGAGCTTCCATGCGTTGTTCCAGATCCAGCTGATGGGCCTGTATGGTGCCTTCCTGACCGCCGACCTGTTCAACCTGTTCGTGTTTTTCGAGGTACTGCTGGCAGCGTCCTACGGTTTGCTGTTGCACGGTTCCGGACGGGCACGAGTCAAGGCCGGCCTGCACTACATCGCGATCAACCTGTTTGCCTCGTCGCTGTTTCTCGTCGGTGCGGCCATGCTTTATGGCGTGACCGGCACCCTGAACATGGCTGACCTGGCCCTGAAAATCCCGCTGGTACCAGAGGCCGACCGCGGCCTGCTACATGCCGGCGCGGCGATCCTGGCCACGGCATTCCTGGCCAAAGCGGGAATCTGGCCGCTTAACTTCTGGCTGGTACCGGCCTACTCCGCAGCCAGCGCCCCGGTGGCCGCGCTGTTCGCGATCATGACCAAAGTCGGCATCTATACCGTGCTGCGCCTGTGGACCTTATTGTTCTCTGGTCAGGCCGGTGCTTCCGCGTTCTTTGGTGGTGAATGGCTGGTCTATGGCGGTCTGGCAACCCTGGGCTGCGCTGCCGTGTCGATCCTCGCCGCCCAACGCCTGGAGCGCATGGCCAGCTGGAGCATCCTCGCATCGGCCGGCACACTTATGGCGGCCATCGGCTTTGGTCAGGCGGCGCTGACGGCCGGTGCACTGTTTTATCTAGTCAGCTCGACCCTGGCGCTGTGCGCCCTGTTCCTGCTGGCCGAGCTGATCGAGCGCTCTCGCTCGGCCAACGAACAACCGCTTGAAGATGATGAATGCCAACCCCCACTGCTTGAATCGCTACACCCGCCGAAGGGCATCAACCTCGATGACGAGCAGAAAGCCGTTATCGGGCAAGTGATCCCCTGGACCATGGCCTTCCTCGGCCTGAGCTTCATCGCCTGCGCCCTGCTGATCATCGGCATGCCGCCGCTCTCGGGCTTCATTGGCAAGATCAGCCTGATTGCCGCACTGTTCAACCCTCAGGGCCTGGGCGTTGCCCCCGAGCAACCGCTCTCTGCTCAAGGCTGGGCCCTTGTAGCACTGCTGGTTCTGTCGGGTATGGCCACGATGATTGCCCTGACCCGCGTCGGCATCCAGCGTTTCTGGACACCCCAGGAGCGCCCTTCACCCGCGCTGCGCCGCTATGAATGCATCCCCATCGTGCTCCTGCTCGGGCTGTGCATTGCCTTGAGCGTGCGCGCCGAGCCGCTGCTGCGTTATACCCAGGACACCGCCGCCAGCCTGCAGGACCCTGAGCAGTACGTGAACGCAGTTCTCGGTACCCGCCCCATCCCCGGCCCTACCAGCCAGGCAGCCAGCGCGCAGGTGCAACCATGAAGCGCCTGTTCCCCGCACCGCTGCTGTCGTTGTCCCTGTGCCTGCTGTGGTTGCTGCTGAACCTCTCGGTGAGCCCCGGCAACCTGTTGCTGGCAGTGCTGCTTGGCATGCTTGCACCCTTGCTCATGGCGCCACTGCGGCCCGTGTCGGCACACATCCGCCACCCGTGGACCGTTGTGCGCCTGATCGTGCGTGTCGGTATCGATGTGCTGATTTCCAACCTGCAAGTGGCGCGCAGTGTGTGGACACTCAACCGTCGCCCACCGCGCTCGAAGTTCGTGCACATTCCGCTCGAACTGCGTGATGCTCACGGCTTGGCGGCCCTGTCGATGATCACCACCGTCGTGCCTGGCACCATCTGGTCGGAACTGGCACTGGATCGTAGCGTCCTGCTGTTACACGTGTTCGACCTGGACGATGAAGCACGCTTTATCGAACACTTCAAACAGACCTACGAGCGCCCTTTGATGGAGATTTTCGAATGACAGGACTGCTCGCCAACGCCATCCTCGCCAGCCTGTTCATTTTTGCCCTGGCCATGGCCCTGACACTGGTCCGGCTGTTTCGCGGCCCATCGGCACAGGACCGGGTCCTGGCACTGGACTACCTGTACATTCTGGCGATGCTGATGATGCTGGTACTGGGCATACGCTATGCCAGCGACACCTACTTTGAAGGTGCCCTGCTAATTGCGCTGTTCGGCTTTGTCGGCTCTTTTGCGCTGGCCAAGTTCCTGCTGCGCGGCGAGGTGATCGAATGAACAACCTGAACGAACTACCCCTATGGATTGAAGTACTGGTCGCCGCGCTACTGCTGCTGAGCAGTCTTTTCGCCCTGAGCGGTGCGCTGGGCCTGATCCGCCTCAAGAGCTTTTTTCAGCGCATGCACCCGCCGGCCCTGGCATCGACACTGGGCACCTGGTGCGTCGCATTGGCCTCAATCCTGTACTTCTCGGCGCTCAAGCACTCACCCGTGCTGCACGCCTGGCTGATTCCTATCCTGATGGCAATCACCGTCCCTGTGACCACCTTGCTCCTGGCGCGCGCCGCACTGTTTCGCAAGCGCATGGCTGGCGATGATGTGCCCGAAGAAATCAGCAGTGGGCGAGACAGAGGCCATTGATCACTGCCCGGTGAGCGCCTGCAACTCACGACGGACCATCGAGGCGTACTCCGGCGGGCTCAACTGATACAACTCAGTGGCAACCCAATTCAACCAAGCACCCTGCAGGCGCGCGCGTTGCGCAAACCAAAATGCCGCCTGTTCACGGGCCGGCCGTTGATACCGGGCATGAAAATCGGCACGACTCGACACGGGCTGGAACGACTCGCTCACTCGCTGGCCTTGAACGTCGTCAGCTCACCCTTGCGCCACTTGGCCGCTTTACCAGTTGCTGCCTTGAGGATCTTGCCCAAGCCTTCCTGCAACTGCTCGTGGGCAGCAAAGATCATCACCACGCCCTGGCCTTCGCGCAGCACAATACCTTCGCCTTCCGGTACCGAGACGAATGCGTAGTCGCCCAGGCCGTAAACTGTCAGTTTGATTTCACGAAAACGGACTTCCAGCTTGCCACCTTCGCGACTGGGTAATACGGCGGCTCGAAAGTGATCGCCTACCTTGAGTTCCAGTCGCTGTTTGTCGTCGACAACAAGGGCTGTTTCAGTGTCGATTTCGGCCATGTACAAGCCTTCCGCGTTTTGCTCGGTGACATAAACAAAACGCGATTGGAACTGTTTGACCAGTTTGGCCCGAAGATCGCCCAGCACAAACAGGGCATGTGTATCCAGATTACTGACTGCCAATGAAAAATTCCTCAAACCGATTACACGACGCTACCACGGGAACGGCATGGCTCCACGAAGGCAACGTCACTTCAATGTCGAAGTCTGAAAGACTAATAGGTAAAAGCATGAAGCGTCTGTGCGGGCGGGCGCCTCAGCGCGCAGGAACTGTCACTCCTGCACGTCAGCCAAAGCGACACAACAGGCACCCTGCGAATTTCCGTCAATGGAAACGTACTTTCTGACATCAAAACTGTCAGGAAAATGCGATAGATACATCCAGGCCCCTCGGCAGAACGGGGCTTCGGATCTCTTCTACATTTCACAGGGAAGGAATATGCACGAAAACACCGAAATCCGTCGAGAGGCTAGCAACATTTCTTACATCAACTACCGAAAAGCAAGCCTGGGCATAGACAGTGCTCGCTATGTTGTGATCCCTGCAGGGATCAACTTTTTTCACATCACCGAGCACGCGACCGGTCAGGTGAAAGGCTTTCGTTGCCGACACAGCGACGCCTGCGAACTGGCCCGCGCCCTGGAATGCTGAAATCAGCTGCAAACGGCCTGGCGCGCTGCCCCAGGTCGTTTATTGGCACGCAACTGCTCCTGCCAGGCAACCTGGCACTCAACGGCCTCGGCACGCGTAGCGAATGCCGTGCCCCGCCGCTCACCGTTGACCAGCACGACCCAACATACCCGCTTGCCGACCGCTTGCAAGGAAGCAGGTACTCCGCTCCCGATCATCACGGCGACATCGACTCGGCTATTCATAATTCCCTCCGGAATTTAGTTAGCAACCTAACGATATTGCCATCATACGCCCGATTTAGCTGCGGTAAAAGCTATTGCCGGTATAGCTGTGTTGCATCACAAGCAACAAATTCCGACGCTCATCCCCGACTGCAACCCTGCGTTTCACGCCGGATAGAAACGCCAAGGCCCCGAAGATTGCTCTACGGGGCCTTGGCGATAGTGCCGGTCAGAGTTGACGCTGGTGCTTGTCAATCTGCTCGTGGCGCTCTTGAGCTTCGATGCAGTACTTGGTGGTCGGGCTGATCAGCAAGCGTTTGAGGCCAATCGGCTCGCCGCTGTCATCACACCAGCCAAAGCTGTCGTCGTTGATACGGCCAAGCGCCATTTCCAGCTGCGGCAACAGGCGCTGGTCGCGTTCGATGGCGTTAACCAGCCAATGGCGCTCTTCCTCTACAGAGGCAGCGTCAGCCGGATCTGCAGGGCTGTCCAGGCTCTCGATGGTTATGCGGCTCTGTTCGATGCGCTCCTGGGTCTCGACTTTCATCGACTTCAGCAACTCGGTGAAGAACGCCAGTTGCTCGGCGTTCATGTAGTCATCGGCCGGCATGGCCAGCAACTTTTCCTTGGTCATCGATTTCTCTATGAAAATAACGTGCATTTAAGCGATTGGATTGCCATCACCGACAGTTCGCCGACAGCGGAATTCTTCAAGCACCCTTCGGCACTCTATTTACGAGGGGCGGCAGTCTAAGGCGCCACGTCCTGCTGGGCAACAAAAATGACAGTACAACGGTCCGAAACGGTCTGGAATCCGCCAATCAGTAGCATGGCAAGGTCCATCATGCTACCAAGGGATGCCAGTTTGGCCGGTACTGAAGCGAAAAGTGCATTACATGTAGTAACAATTCATGCTCAGCCAAGATCTACCCACACGTTTTTACGTGTAAGGCCCAAGCATCGGCAGCCACGAGCATTGTCACAGAGAGGACGCTGCGCAAACCATTGCAGGCTCGGCCAGCGCCCACTACGCAAAATCGCAGTGAGCGCTGTTTCAGCGTTTATCAGCGGTCTTTGAACTGAGCTTCGCGCTTGGCAACGAATGCTGCCATGCCTTCCTTCTGATCCTCAGTGGCGAACGCCGCGTGGAACACACGGCGCTCAAAGCGCACGCCTTCACTCAGGGTAACTTCGAAGGCACGGTTTACACTTTCCTTGACCATCATGGTCACAGGGATCGACTTGCTGGCGATGGTGGCCGCCACTTTCAAGGTTTCTTCAAGCAGTTCGGCTTGTGGCACTACCCGTGCCACCAGCCCTGCACGCTCGGCTTCCTCGGCGCCCATCAAGCGACCGCTCAGGCACAGTTCCATCGCCTTGGCCTTGCCGACAGCGCGGGTCAGGCGCTGGGTGCCGCCCATGCCGGGCAAAACGCCCAGGTTGATTTCCGGCTGGCCGAACTTGGCGTTGTCGGCGGCGAGAATGAAATCGCACATCATCGCCAGCTCACAGCCACCGCCCAAGGCAAAGCCGGACACTGCGGCAATGATCGGCTTGCGCCGGTTGGCAATACGGTCGGCATCGCTGAACAGGTCGTCGACGTAGATCTGCGGGTAGCGCAGGTCCGCCATTTCCTTGATATCGGCACCTGCGGCAAAGGCCTTGGCAGAGCCTGTGAGCACCACGCAGCCAATGTTCGGGTTGGCTTCAAGCTGGTCCAGCGCCTGGTTGATTTCACCGACGATCTGCGCATTCAGCGCGTTCAACGCCTGCGGCCGGTTCAGGGTGATCAGGCCGACCTTGCCATGGATGTCCAACAGGATGGTTTCGAATGCCATGCAGACTGCTCCTTCAAAGATTGCGCGCAATGACCATGCGCTGAATGTCGCTGGTGCCTTCGTAGATCTGGCAGACCCGCACATCGCGGTAGATCCGCTCCAGCGGGAAGTCGCTCAGATAGCCATAACCGCCGAGGGTCTGCAAGGCCTCCGAGCAGACCTTTTCGGCCATTTCCGAAGCAAAAAGCTTGGCCATCGAGGCTTCGACCAGCGCTGGACGCCCGGCATCACGCAGCGCAGCGGCGTGCAGAACCATTTGCCTGGCCACCGCTATCCGGGTAGCCATATCGGCCAGGCGAAAGGCCACGGCCTGATGCTCGATCAGGGGTTTGCCGAAACTCTGGCGCTCACGGGCGTAGTCACGGGCCACCTCAAACGCGGCGCGGGCCATGCCCACCGACTGTGAAGCGATACCGATACGCCCGCCTTCAAGGTTGGCCAGCGCAATCTTGTAACCTTCGCCCTCTTCGCCCAGGCGGTTGGCGAGCGGAATACGTACATCGTCGAATACGATCTGGCAGGTATCGGATGCATGCTGACCGAGTTTGTCCTCGACCCGAGCGACCTGGTAACCCGGCGAGTCCGTCGGGACGATAAACGCGCTGATGCCGCGTTTGCCGGCAGCAGGGTCGGTCACGGCAAAGACAATCACCACCCCGGCGTTTTGCCCGGAAGTAATGAACTGCTTGCAGCCATTGAGCACATAGTGATCGCCATCGCGACGGGCGCGGGTCTTCAGGCTGCTGGCGTCTGAGCCGGCCTGTGGCTCGGTCAGCGCGAAGGCACCGAGCATGGCGCCGCTGGCCAGCGGCGTGAGGAACTGCTGCTTCTGTGCATCACTGCCAAACTTGAGGATCGGCACACACCCCACCGAGTTGTGCACACTCATGATGGTTGAGCAGGCGCCATCGCCTGCGGCAATTTCTTCCAGCGCCATGGCGTAGGCGACGTAACCTGTGTCGCTGCCGCCCCACTGCTCGGGCACCAGCATGCCAAACAGGCCCAGACCGGCCATCTCCTCGATGGCTTCCTTGGGAAAGCGATGCTCGCGGTCCCATTGCTCGGCAAACGGACGCAGGCGCTCTTGTGCGAACTGACGGACCGCCTCGCTGATTTGCTGTTGCTCTTCATTGACTAGCATGGTGCACCTCAGTACAGACACTCGACGGCCATGGCTGTGGCTTCGCCGCCGCCGATGCAAATTGCTGCGATACCACGGCGCAGACCCTTCTGGCGCAACGCAGCCAGCAAGGTGACCAGGATACGCGCCCCTGAAGCGCCAATCGGATGGCCCAACGCGCAAGCACCGCCGTGAACGTTGACCTTGTCGTGGGGCAGGTCCAGATGTTTCATGGCCGCCAGGGTGACCACGGCAAAGGCTTCGTTGATTTCAAACAGGTCGACCTCGGCCAGGTTCCAGCCGGTACGCTTGATCAGTTTGTCGATGGCGCCGATCGGGGCTGTCGGAAACAGTGCCGGGGTGTCAGCAAACGCTGCATGGCCATGGATGACAGCCAGTGGCTTGAGCCCTTGTTTTTCAGCCTGGGAACGACGCATCAGCACCAGCGCTGCGGCGCCATCGGAAATCGAGCTGGAGTTCGCCGCCGTTACCGTACCACCGTCGCGAAATGCCGGCTTGAGCTGGGGAATCTTGTCCAGACGCGCCTTGGGTGGCTGCTCGTCGTCACTGATCAAGCGCTGGGTCTTGCCCTCGGTCACCTCAACCGGAACGATCTCACTGGCAAAACTGCCGTCCTTGATCGCCTGCTGGGCGCGGGTCAGCGAGGCAATGGCAAAATCGTCCTGCTGCTGGCGGGTAAAGCCGTTGTTCTCGGCGCAGTCTTCGGCAAAGGTGCCCATCAACCGGCCTTTGTCGTAGGCATCCTCAAGACCATCGAAGAACATGTGGTCGATGATCCTGCCGTGGCCCATGCGGTATCCACTGCGCGCCTTGTCCAGCAAGTACGGGGCATTGGACATGCTTTCCATGCCACCGGCCACCACTACATCGGCGCTGCCGGCCAGCAGCAGGTCGTGGGCCATGATGGCCGCCTGCATGCCCGAACCGCACATTTTGTTCAAGGTGGTACAGGTAGCGCTCTTGCTCAGGCCGGCGCCCAACGCCGCCTGACGCGCTGGCGCCTGGCCCAACCCCGCAGGCAGCACGCAGCCGAACAGCACCTGCTCGATGCTGTCCGGGGCAACGCCGGCACGCTCGACCGCTGCGCGAATGGCAGCCGCGCCCAGCTGTGGCGCGGTGAGGCTTTTCAGGTCGCCCTGCAGGCCGCCCATCGGGGTGCGTACGGCGCTGACGATTACAATCGGATCATTGGCGAGGGTCATGATAGGTACTCCTGCAATTACTTGGCGGCCATGCGCAAGGCGCCGTCGAGACGGATTACCTCACCGTTGAGCATGCTGTTTTCAATGATGTGGCGGGCCAGCGCGGCATATTCCTGCGGACGGCCCAGGCGTGGCGGGAACGGTACGCCGGCCGCCAGCGAATCACGGACCTCCTGGGTCATGCCAGCCATCATCGGGGTTTCGAAAATGCCGGGGGCGATAGTCATCACACGGATACCGAAGCGCGCCAGTTCGCGGGCGGCTGGCAGGGTCAGGCTGGCAATCGCGCCTTTAGAAGCAGCATAAGCGGCCTGACCAATCTGGCCGTCATAGGCGGCAATCGAGGCGGTATTGATGATCACCCCGCGCTCACCATCGGCGCTCGCTTCACCTTCGGCCATGGCCGCAGCGGCCAGGCGCAGCAGGTTGAAACTGCCGATCAGGTTGACGTTGATCACCCGGCTGAAGCTTTCCAGGCCATGCGGGCCATTTTTGCCGAGGACTTTTTCGGCGCCGACAATACCGGCGCAGTTGATCAGCCCATGGAGGCTGCCGAAAGCGCCTATGGCAGCATCCACCGCGGCTTTGGCGGCGGCTTCCTGGCTGATGTCAGCGACCGCAAATCGCGCCTTGCTCCCCAGTTCCTGAGCCTTGGCGGCGACGGCTTCGGCATTGAGGTCGACCAGCATGACCTGGGCACCAGCCTCGATGAGCATGTGTGCGGTGGCAGCACCCAGCCCCGAGGCGGCGCCGCTGACGATGAAGTTCTTGTTGGCAATCTGCATGATGGTTGTTCCTCAGGCGCTGGCAGTTGCAGCCGACGCAGCTTGTTGTTTGGCAATTTCCTGGTTGCGCAGGATGAAACGCTGCAGCTTGCCGCTTGGCGTCTTGGGCAGCTCGCTGACAAATTCGATTTCCCGTGGGTAGGCGTGGGCATACAGGCGCTGGCGGACATGCTGTTTCAGCGCTTCGGCTAGCTCCTCGCCGGGCAGCACACCGCTGGCCAGCACCACAAAGGCCTTGATCAGTTCGGTGCGCTCCGGGTCCGGTTTGCCGACCACAGCAGCCTCGATCACCGCCGGATGCTCGATCAACGCACTTTCAACATCGAAAGGCCCCACCCGATAACCTGAGGTAGTGATCACATCATCGCTACGACCGACGAAACTGATGCTGCCATCGGTGTTCAGCTCCACCGTATCGCCGCTCAAGTAGTACTTGCCGACCATGGATTTGGTTGGCACTCCGTGATAGCCGCCAAACCAGCACAGCGGGGACTGTTCGCGATCAACGGCAAGAATCCCGGGTTGCCCGGCAGGCAGTTCCTGGTTGTGCTCATCGAGTACCACGATGCGGTGGCCGGGAATGGCAAAGCCTGCCGACCCCAGGTGCACGGGGTGTTGCAAACCGTGGTGGTTGCACAACACCATGCCCAGCTCGGTCTGGCCGTAGTGGTCGTGAATGGTTACGCCGAGTTCGTCGGCAAACCAGCGGATGACCTCCGGGTTGAGCGGCTCCCCGGCACTGCTGACCACCCGCAGGCGTCCTTTGATCGGGCTGGAGAACGCATCGCCCGCAGCAATCAGCAGGCGGTAAGCAGTGGGCGAGCCGGCCAGGTTGCTGATCGCGTACTTGTCGATCACCCGGCAGGTGCTTTCGACACTGAACGGCCCATCGTAAAAGGTCGTGGCATGCCCCAACGCCAAGGGTCCGGTCACGGCGTAATACAAGCCATAGGCCCAGCCCGGATCGGCGAGGTTCCAGAAGTTGTCTTCATCACGCAGGTCGACGGCATCGCGCATGTAGCCCTGGAACGCGACGATGGCGCGCAGCGGCACCAGCAAGGGTTTAGCCGGCCCGGTCGTACCGGAAGTGAACATCATCAGGAAAGGGGCATCGCCATTGAGCAGTACCGGGTCGCACTGATCGCTGGCAGCATTCAGTGCAGGATGGAAGTCCAGGTCGGCGCTGTCGTTCTGGGCCCCGACGCAAATGATCGACGGACAATCGACAACATCGTCGAGCTTGGCCCGGTTGCCACGGTCGGTGATCACCACCCGCGCCTCGGATTGATGCAGACGATGTTCAATCGCCTTTGGACCAAACGCAGTGAACAGCGGTTGGTAGACCGCGCCCAGCCGCCAGCTGGCCAACACCGTGACCAGCAACTCGGGAGTGCGTGGCAACAGGCCGGCGACCCGGTCACCTGGCCCTACGCCCTGAGCGCGGAGCACATTGGCGAACCGCGCGGCCAGTTGCTGTAACTGTTCAAATGTGTACTGGGCATGCTCGCCGTCGCGGCTTTCCCAGTTCAACGCAACCCTGGCGTGGCCGACATGGCGGTCGCAGCACTCGACGCAGGCGTTGAGCGCATCGAGATCACCGTGCAGAGAAGCACCGGCCACCCGGGAATAGTCGAAGCCGCTGGCGGCCACGGAGTAATCACGCATTGTCAGACTCCTGGTTTGTTATTGTTGGAGTAGCACCATGAATCTGACGATAGTCGCGCCGCAGAGGCCTTGGGACAATGGCCAAAGCTGTCAAACTGGATGACTGGTTTGGCCGAAACCCTTAACTGGCTTCAGCGCCCTCCTGTATCTCCCTGATGGGTTTCCAGGGCCTCACGCGTCAAATCCAGCACCAGCGTCTCCACCGCCGACTCGCGCTCGCTGACCAGTTGCCTGGCGTGTGCCTGGACCTCGGCATCCTCCCCGGTTGCCAGCGCCTCCAGCCGATTCCAGAACGGTTGTTCGACTTCGTCAAAGCGTGCGCCATATTCGCTGCGCAGGTATTCCAGCCAAAAGTCCAGCTGGCTGATGTATGCGGCCAGGGCATCCGTGTTTTCGGCATCACGGACGGCCTGTGCAGCCTCCACCAACTGTTCATCACCTACCCCGGCAATGGCCTGAAATTGCATCGTAACGGGCTGGCCCGGCAACCTCAGTTCACGCGCCAAGCCGCTGCGATAGGCCAGGCTGACCTCGACTTCATCGACTCCTCGCCCCGCCGCCATGCGCGCGTTGATATCGTCACGCGCGATCTGCTCGACCCGGCTCAGTCGAAACAGTTGCCGGGCCAGGTCCAGACGAGCAGCCTGCGCCTGACCCGCTGCGCTGCGCTGTATCGCACGCGCGACGAAGACCCGCACTTCCAGCGCGCTGAAAGAGGAGGCGACACTGTCGACACAGGTACGCGGGACCGCCGCAAGGTTGAACAGCTCCTGACGTAACGCTGTGTTGTCCACCGCGGCGTCGAGCACCTCCCAGACACGACGTTCCAGGTCTTCCCGGGCCTGACGAAAATCACTGGTGCCCGTCAGTTCGCCGATCAGCTGGAAGAAATCCTCACTACCGGGTTCAGCCCGAATGCGATCCCAAGACACACGTCGTTGTTGCTGTACCCCGGCATCCGGGTGCTGAACCCATACCTCCCGGCCCACCCGCAAGTCAGACACGTAGGGGCGTGCTGACACCGGGTCGGGTGCACGCAAGCGCTCCAGGATGGCAACTGGCAGCGCATTGCCCTCTAACAGCAGTGTTCGGCGCAACCTGCGCGGCGCTTGCAGGATCTCCTCGGGGACGGTGGCGATCTGATTACCGCGCAGGTCGGCATGCTCAAGCATCGCGCACCAGATAAGCCCCGATGGCACGGTCTGCAGACTGCAATTGCGCATGTAAAGCTCACTCAATTGCGAAATGCTGTGAAAATGCAGGCTGATCAGTCCCAGTGGATTGTCGTTCAGGTTCAACGTACGAAGGCGTGGCAAGCTGACGAGCTGGGTGGCACTGAGCCCGGTCATTTGAATGCGATTGTTGTTCAGCCGCAACGCCTGCAAATCGCGAAGCTGTTCTAGCCCCGCAGGCAGTGTGGTAAACGCGTTACTGCTCAGGTTCAGCCAGCGAACCCCGCCAAAATGCTGCAGGAAACTCACCGGAAGCTGCTGCAACTGCAGGTTGACCAGCGCAAGGTCAGTGACATGGTTGAAATCAACGTGAGCAGGCAGTTCCGGCAATTCATGAATCGCAGCGCCGATCAGGCTAAGGCGCATGCCTTGAGGCAGGCCGTGGGCATCCACCACGGCCTCGCCCTGCAAGCGCCAACAACGCCGAAGCTCCTCTGCAACGGCCCGACGCGCGCGTAATCTGGATTGCTGGGTAGCGTCAATTTCCCAGTTGCTCAGGGCAACGTCCAGTTGCAGGTATTCATGTTCCTGGTTCAACAAGTTGTCGAACGCCGAGCCGTTGGCTTGCAGCAGGAGATTGAGGTAATTCTCCACTTCGTTTTCACTGAAGCCGACATACAGGGCACGAATACGTGCACGCAGCGTGTTTTCCGCAATGCTACGCGATTGCCCCCGCCCACTCAGTGGATAACCAACCCGGCCATCGGCAAGGCGCACGCCCGGATTGAACCACGGTTTGATCTCGCGCCAACCCATCATTCGCTCAAGCTGCTGCCGATCCGCAGGCATCCAGCGTAGCAAGTCGCGGCGCACCTGCTGAGCTGCTTCGGGCCCCTCCCACTTCAGGCGCGCGCGATCAGATGCCGGCAGCAATGCCAGGAGTACCTCCGGCAAATGCACCGGCTCAGCAATTTCAAGGTCTGACTCATAACCTTGAGGGCCGTACAGCCGAAAGCCCCCTTCGCGCCACACCAGGACATGTGTAACTGCATGCCGTGGGTCAAGTACGGTGAGCCGACGACCGCTTTCAGAACCTTCACGCAGTTCCAGATTAATGCTGCCAGGCCATTTCGCGTTTTTACGCAGCAGGTTGAACGCCAGTTCAATCGTATCGGCCTGATAACTATTGGTGAGAAACAGGCCTTCGCACATCCGGGTCAGCCTGGCCAGACGCAGCAGAGATCGCGCTTGCTCCGCCAGTGCCAACGGTAAGCGTTGCTCGTTGACCAGGCGTAGTCGTTGCACATCATCCGCCTGTTGCAACAGGTGCGCAGCGTAAGCATCCGGTAGCCCGGGAAAGTCTCGCTGGAGCACTGACTGCCCGTCTTCAGCCGACACGTAGCGGCTGGCGAAATGCTCAAATAGCGGTCCACGTAAACGATCCGCCTGGGCCAATACTTCGGTACGTTGCTCTGTGGCACCAAGGCCGTCCACATCAATCTGCTCAAGGCACCATGCGTAGTAAGGCGTATCACCTGGATCCGTTGAAGATTCCTCCAGCTGGGTAAAAAAACTGTTGATCTGCGCATCGACGTCGAAGCGCTCCAGCGTGTCGCGCAAGCTCACCGGCATAGGGCGGTTTTCCACCAGCAACCCACGCAGTGCTTCCTCGTCAATGCCTGCCACCTGCAGGATATGCTCGATTTGCTGCACGTCGAGGTTGGCCGCCTGCGGCCACAGCCGGCTCAGCAGCAATGCACTGCCTTGCCACTCAAGCGGGCGCTCGAAGCGTAAGCGCCAGCTGCGCTCACCATTGAACATCAACAAGGGGGCATACGCGTCTTCTCGCTGTGGATGCAACAACCGCCAGCGCCCCTTGAGCTGACCAACCTCATAAAAGGTGCCGCCGTGCTGCCACCAATGGCGCTGGCCGTCACTGTGCAGGCCGTTGTCCAGCGTCTGTGTCTGCTCGGGCACATTCTGCGCGGCATAGGGGCCAAGGTCTTCAGACCACAAACGCTTGCTTGCGCCTTCACTGTTGACGGGTACCAGACCGTCAACGAACGTACTGCGTGTGAAGCCCCGGGCGACAACCCCGGCCCCGGCAGTGACAGCGGCGCCGACCGCCACGGTTTCGGCCACACCTAGCAAATGCTCCATCGCTTCGTGCCGATGACCACGTGACCAGTCGCGCACACCTTCGAAGGTTTCCGATAGAACCTGTACAACCGTCTGCGCCAGCAGCAGCGATCCCACCACCGGAACGAACAAGCCGGCGACATTGAGCAACAGCAAGCCGGCATCCTTCATTTGCTCCACACGTTTTTCAGAGGCGGCGTGGTCGGCAGCTTCCGTCGGAACCAGCATCAGGCTTGCATCTTCCTTTAGACGACTTACCTGCCCGGCCGCCAGGCTGACGAACACATCGATGGCCGGCGCCGTGCCTTTCGGCTCCAGGTCAGGTGAAGGATCCTTGAGCCGTTTGCTCAAGGTGGTGAGGAAACCAGGCAATTGCTTGAGCGCAATTCTTTGGCGCAAGTACGCATCCACCCCCGCCTTTTTCACTTCCTTGGTCAATGCGTCGTTCAGCTGCGACCAAGTGTTGAAGCCATACAGGCAGCGCCTCGGCGCATCGGGCAGGTATAGCAACACGCGCAATACCTGCCCGTCAGCGTCGCACTGCTCAAATGCCAGTGCGCCATCGACTGTGCAATTCAACAATTTGAACAACAACACACGCAAACCCGGGACAGGCGCAGGAGGTTGCACAGCATCAGCAACCATTTTGCGCAACACCTCCAGGTCAGCCTGGCTAATCTCCCCCTTCACCGCCGCGATCTCGGCAGCGAGCGCCAGACCTTTGCGCTTGTCCTTTGCCAAAGTTGTGTGAGCTTTCTCATCGAAAACCAGGTCAAGATGGGCCTGGTAATCCGCGCCTATATCTTCTTCGTGACAGAACAGCGCAATCACGTCTGGCTCGGAGCAGACCAGGTCAGCCTGGCTGTCTACCGGCACAGGACCCTTGTCTGATGTAGCCAGTCCAGATCCCAGGTAAAAGCTCGCACCGGGCTCGAAGTTCTGCATCAGCCGCTGCAAGGCCGGCTGATGGAAAAAATACAACGTGTCGTCTGGCAGCGCCCCTCCGACCGGAACACGAAATGAACGTCGCAGCTCTCGCCAGTAGAGGTCGCCAAGCTTGTCCGCCACGCCCAGCGTCTGCAGAAAATGCTCAAGCCTGTTGACCGTATAGGTGTCCGGAGAATCGATCCTGGCGCTCAACGCATGCAGGTCGGCCTGACTGGTGGCATGCGCCCGCCAGCAATCACGTACTGCATTGACTTGCTCGGGCGAGGCAGCGGCCAACCAGCCGGGCAGGCGCTCCTTGAGGAAGTCATCCGTTGCGCTGGCGACTTTGGCTGCAATAGCGGTCGGATCAAGACGAGGCTGGGGTTGTTTCATGGCGGTCATCCACTTGATGGTCAGGGCCATCAAGCTTCCACCGCCCCCGTCGCTTAGTGCAGAAGGAAAGTTCTCGTGATCAACCGGCAGGCTGCCCTTGCAGGATCACTGTGCGATAGTGCCCCGGATTACACCCGAACCACTTGCGAAACGCCTTGTAGAACGAGCTGCTGTCAGCAAAGCCCAAGCGTTCGGCGATGTCTGCAAACCCCAGGTCCACCTCGGCCAGCCAGGTGATCGCCAGTTCCCGACGTACGCTGTCCTTGAGCCCTTGGTAGGTTTGCCCCTCCTCAGCCAGGCGACGGCGCAGGGTGGAGGCTGACAGGCACATATGGCGCGCCAGGCGATCGGCATCGGGCCACTGTCCGGGGTCCATCTGGCGCAGGTCGTTACGGATACGCCGTGCCAGGCTGGCCGGGTCGCGGTACTTGACCAGAATGTTTCCAGGCGCTTCGGCGAGAAAGCGCTGCAGTTCTTCTTCACTGCGCTTGAGCGGCAGATCAAGGCAGTCGGCAGCGATGATCATCCGTGAACGGGGGCGATTGAACTGCAGGTTCTCGGAGAACATCACCCGGTAGTCGTCACAAAAAGGCGGCTCGTCGCAGCGCAGTTCGATTGCCAGGATCGGAATGCGCCGCCCGGCCAGCCAGCAGGCGACGCCGTGTACGATCATCCAGAAGGTGAAATAGGTAAAGGCGCGACGCGGCTGCTCGCGTGGCTCGCCAATGACAATCTCGGCAAGGCTCTGCTGGCGCACCAGCGCGGGTTGCAGGTCTTCGAGCATCAACGACAAAAAGTTCAGGGCTGTGTCCAGGGCGGCCCCCAGCGTCGGCTGGGTCATCGACGCACGACAGAGGAACGCCAGACTACCCGTGCGCAGACCGCGCGGGTCCATGCCAAAGAACTCGTCATTGCACCGCTGTGCCAATAGCCGCCACAGCTGTGCGTAAGCACTGGCCGGCACCCGTGCATCCAGTTGTTCGAGCAGCGCGGGTTCAATACCGACACGACCGAGCAGCGCCTGAGTCGGTGCGCCTGGCGCGCAACTCTGCAGCAGTGCCTCGCGCACCAGTTGCATCGAGATGGTGTCTTTGCCCGCCATCAACTGTATTTCGCCTTGCCCGTCCGGTTTACCGGCCATCTTAGGGGCACCGGCAAAAAATGCCAGTGGTGCTTCACGCCGTCGGTGCCAGGCTCAGGAACGCCTGAATCAGGCGCAGTTCACGGCGGCGTTCCAGACAACCGATCATGTGCTGATTGACCAGGCCTGCACCGGCAATCGGGCGCGCCACGACGCGGGGATCATGGCTGACCTCCACTGACGAAACGATACCGATACCCAGGTTGGCAGCCACTGCCTCGGTGACCGCCTCACGGCTGTCCAGTTCCAGCAACACCCGGGGATGAATGCTGGCCTGAGCGCAGGCCTGGTCGAAGGTCCGCCGGGTGATCGAACTGGGCTCGCGCAGCACCATGATTTGCCGGTCCAGTTCGGCGATCGACAATGCCTGCGCGTCCACCGCCCAGGGGTGACTGGCCGGCAGCAGCGCACAGATGCGCGACTCACCCAGGCTTTGCAGGTACAGCCCCTTGCGCGGCTCTACCTCGGTCAACACCGCCACATCAGCATGCTCGCTGAGCAGCGCGGCGAGGGTCTCCTGAGCGTTGCCCAGGCGCAGGTTGACGGTGATTCCCGGGTACCGCGCGCGCAGTTGGGCAAGCATCGGCATGACCCGGTGCGGTCCGTCCGCCGCCACTTCCAGACGTCCGGTCAGCAACTGCCGGTTGGCCTCAAGCATGGCCTGCGCCTCTTCGGCCAAACCGAACATCGCGCGGGTGATGGCCGCGAGCCGCGTGCCCTCCTCCGTCAGCTCCACGCGCCGAGCGGTCCGCCGCAACAAGGTGATCTGGTAGTGCTCTTCCAGGGCCTTGATATGTCCGGTGACGGCTGGCTGGCTGATGAACAGCCGTGCCGCTGCACGGGTAAAACTGCCCTCACGGGCCACGGCATCAAACGCTCGAAGCTGGAACAAGTTCATTTCTATCGGCCTGACTTATAGCTGGCATAACAACAAACAATTTGATTGATGACGCGCAGAATTGCAACTTAGGTCCCGTAGATTCAGCCCACCGCTTGTGAGGACCACCGGAATGAGTAACGCCCCTATCCTGCTGACCCCCGGCCCCCTGACCACTTCGTCCCGCACGCGCCAAGCGATGATGGTGGACTGGGGGTCCTGGGACCGTGACTTCAACCAGTTGACCGCCAGCCTCTGCGAACAACTGCTGGCCATCGTCAACGGCGCCGACAGCCATCATTGCGTCCCTCTGCAAGGTAGCGGCACATTCGCCGTCGAGGCTGCCATCGGCACCTTGGTACCGCGCGATGGCAAAGTCCTGGTGCTGATCAACGGCGCCTACGGCCAACGCCTGGCCAAGATCTGCAAGGTGCTGGGCCGTGCCTACAGCACCTTTGAAACTGCTGAAGACCAGCCCACCACGGCGGCAGATGTCGATCGCCTGCTGGCGGCCGACACCGCCATTACCCATGTGGCGCTGATTCACTGCGAAACCAGCACCGGCATCCTCAACCCGCTGCCGGAAATCGCCCAGGTCGTGGCGCGGCATGGCAAGCGCCTGATCATCGACGCCATGAGCTCCTTCGGCGCACTGCCGATCGACGCCAGCGAAGTGCCGTTCGATGCCCTGATCGCGGCCTCAGGCAAGTGCCTGGAAGGTGTGCCCGGCATGGGCTTCGTATTCGCCAACAAGGCCGCATTGGCCGCCGCCGAGGGCAACTCGCCGTCCCTGGCCATGGACCTGCAGGATCAGCACGCCTACATGGCCAAGACCGGTCAATGGCGCTTCACCCCGCCCACCCATGTGGTGGCGGCGCTGCATGAGGCACTGCTGCAATACAACGAGGAAGGCGGCCTGCCGGCGCGCCACCAACGCTATGCCGACAACTGCAAGACCCTGCTCGACGGCATGGCCGCGATTGGGCTGCGCAGCTTCCTGCCGGCCGAGATCCAGGCACCGATCATTGTCACCTTCCACGCCCCCAACGACCCGCGCTATCAGTTCAAAGACTTCTACGAGCGGGTCAAGGCCAAAGGTTTCATCCTCTACCCGGGCAAGCTGACTCAGGTCGAGACTTTCCGCGTCGGTTGCATCGGCGTCGTCGGACCGGACGGCATGCAAGCCGCCGTGAACGCTGTGGCCCAGGTGCTGCGGGAAATGGAAGTACTGGACATCTGAATCGCTAAACCTCTTTCAAGGAACTCGCACATGAACTACAGCAATCCGACGCAACTGCAAGCCGCCATCCTTGACTGGGCCGGCACCGTGGTCGACTTTGGCTCCTTCGCGCCGACCCAGATTTTTGTCGAAGCCTTTGCCGAATTCGACGTTGAAGTCTCAATCGAAGAGGCACGTGGCCCGATGGGCATGGGCAAGTGGGATCACATCCGCACGTTGTGCGATCAGCCGCAGATTGCCGAGCGCTATCGCAAAGTGTTCGGCCGCACCCCGACTGACGATGACGTGACCGCCATCTACGAGCGCTTCATGCCCCTGCAGATCGAAAAGATCGCCGTGCACTCCGCGTTGATCCCCGGCGCCCTGGACACCCTGACCGGCCTGCGCAAGGAAGGGCTGAAGATCGGTTCCTGCTCCGGTTACCCGAAAGTGGTGATGGACAAGGTGGTCGAACTGGCCGCGCAGAACGGCTACGTCGCCGATCACGTAGTCGCTACCGACGAAACGCCCAACGGCCGCCCATGGCCTGCACAGGCGCTGGCCAATGTGATCGCCCTGGGCATTGACGACGTGGCCGCCTGCGTCAAGGTCGACGATACCGTACCTGGCATCCTTGAAGGTCGTCGTGCAGGCATGTGGACCGTGGCACTGGTCTGCTCCGGCAATGCCCTGGGCCTGACCTATGAAGGCTATCGTGCCCTGGCCTCAGATACCCTGGACAGCGAACGCAAGCGTATTCACGCACTGTTCGAGGGCTCCCGCCCGCATTACCTGATCGACACGATCAACGAGCTGCCGGAAGTCATCGCCGACATCAACAAGCGCCTGGCGCGGGGTGAGATGCCTCAAGCGGTGTAAAACCTTCAGGCCCTATCACCGGCAATACCGGTTATAGGGCCTTCTGATTATTTCTGGTGCCGTGCAACCCACTCGGCATACTTGTCAATGAAGGTCTGCAGGAACGGGCGGACTTTTTCGGACAGCTTGCCATTGTCGTCGAACAACGTAGCAGCGCCACCAATGTATGCTTCCGGCTGCTGCATGCACGGCACATCGAGAAACACCAGTGACTGGCGCAGGTGATGGTTGGCGCCAAAGCCGCCCACCGCCCCTGGCGACACACTGATCACCGCCCCCGGTTTGCCGCTCCAGGCACTTTGCCCATAAGGCCTTGAGCCAACATCGATGGCATTCTTCAACACGCCCGGCACCGAACGGTTGTATTCCGGGGTGACAAACAACACCGCATCGCTGTTGCGGATCTGTTCGCGGAAGGTTTTGTACGCGGCAGGTGGCTCGACATCGATGTCTTCGTTATAAAGTGCCAGATCGCCAATCTCGACTATGTTCAATTTGAAGTTCGAGGGGGCAAGTTCCGCCAGTGCAAGGGCGACTTTGCGATTGAACGAGGCCTTGCGCAAGCTGCCGACGACGACCGCTACCGAATACTCTTGGCTCATGGCAATTTCCTGACATGTAGGACAAAGGAACTTGTAGGTATAGATGATCTGCCCGGCATCTGAAGTTTTTTTCCGCCCGAACAAAACTTACCCCCCAAAACTGTGGTCTATGTCTGACAGAAAATTTTCAGAGGTTGCACGGTAAATGACAGCAGTACTGGTCGGACAGTTTCATGCACGGGACGCAGAAGGCCGCATCTACCCCGTCCATGAGTTCCAGGAAGCAACGCTCGAGGCCGACGGTAGTGCCGCATCCCTGCCCATCACAACCTACAAGCTGGCGATCGGCGACAAGGTCAACCACCTGGGTGACGACCGTTTCGAGCTGGCGCGCAGCGGCGTCGAAATCATCCGCATTCCTTGATGCAGTCGACGGTGTAGAGCCGCCCGTGCATACCGGCTTCATGCTGCAAGCCATGCACGTCGGCGACAAAGCCGGGAAAGCCGCTGTCGAACGCAGCGGCAAACACCAGGTAATCGATGATTGAACGGGTAGCTTCGGTAAAGCGCTCACCCGGCATGATCAACGGAATCCCCGGTGGATAGGGCACCAGCATCACCGCCGCGATGCGCCCGAGCAACCGGTCGATCGGCACCGCTTCCACCTCTCCGCGCACCATCCGGTCATAGGCATCGGCAGGCTTCATGACCACCTCGGGCAATACGGTGAACAAGCGTTTGAGCTGCTTGGCAGTGGCATTGCTGAGGTAGCAGGCGTGCAACTGGTCACACAGGTCGCGCAGCCCCAACCCCTGGTAACGTTGTGGATCGAGCTGGGCTACGCATGGCAGGCTTTCGAGCAGGCCGGTGTTGGCGTCGTAGTTGCGCTTGAACTCCAGCAGTTCAGTCAGCAAGGTATTCCACTTGCCCTTGGTGATGCCCATCGAGAACAACACCAGGAAGGTGTAAAGCCCGGTCTTCTCCACCACCAGGCCGCGCTCCCAGAGGAACTTGCTGACCACCGCTGCCGGAATCCCGTGATCGCTCAGCGCACCGCCAGCGTTCAGCCCCGGCATGACCAGGGTGACCTTGATCGGGTCGAGCAACACATAGTCATCGCTCACGTCACCAAAGCCATGCCAGTCCGCTTGCGGTGCCAACAACCAGTCGCCGGTGCTTACCTCACGCGCCCCTTCGACCTGTGGCGGCTGCCAAATGCTGAACCACCAGTCATCAGCTGCAATGTGCTGGCGAAGATTGGCCATGGCCCGCCGAAAGCTCAGGGCTTCGTCGAACATCTCCTGCAAAAGTGAGCGCCCCGCAGGCCCTTCCATCATCGCCGATGACACATCCAGTGAAGCCAGGATGCTGTACTGCGGCGACGTGGAGATATGCATCATGAAGGCTTCGTTGAAGCGGTCACGATCCAGCTGCCTGGCCCCGCCATCCTGCACATGGATCATCGAAGCCTGACTGAAGGCGGCCAAGAGTTTGTGGGTCGAGTGAGTACTGAACACCAACGGGCTGTCGGCACCCACTGACGTTCCCATGGCAAAGCGCCCGGCGAAAAAGGGGTGAAAGGCGGCATAGGCGTACCAGGCTTCATCGAAATGCAGCACCTCGACGCTGGTGCCCAGCACGTGCTTGATCATCTCGGCGTTGTAGCACAGCCCGTCATAGGTGGAGTTGGTCACCACCGCCATCTTCACCGTGGCCGCCCGCCCCCGGCACAACGGATTAGCCTGGATCTTGGCCTCGATCGCCTGCGGACTGAATTCGCTCAACGGAATCGGCCCGATGATGCCCAGCTCATTGCGTTCTGGGCACAGGTACAAGGGGATCGCCCCGGTCATGATGATGGCGTGCACCACCGACTTGTGACAGTTGCGGTCCACCAGTACCAGATCGTCGCGCCCGACCATCGAATGCCAGACAATCTTGTTGGCCGTGGACGTACCGTTGATGACGAAGAAGGTGTGATCGGCGCCGAAGTTCTTTGCCGCCCTGGCCTCGGCCGCCGCCAGCGGCCCGGTGTGGTCGAGCAGCGAACCCAGTTCCGGTACGGACACCGACAGGTCCGAACGCAGGGTGTTCTCACCGAAGAACTGATGAAAGGCCAACCCCACCGGGCTCTTGCGATACGCCACCCCGCCGCCGTGGCCCGGTGTGTGCCAGGAATAGTTGGACTGGGCCGTGTGCTGCACCAACGCCTTGAAAAACGGTGGCAGCAAACCGTCCAGGTAGTTGTGCGCCGCTCGCGCCACCTGGCGGGCAAGAAATGGCACCGTGTCTTCAAACAGGTAAAGAATGCCGCGAAGCTGGTTGAGCTCACTCATGACATCGGCCGGCGCATTTTCCAGCGTCACTTGTTCGCCCAGTACGAAAATCGGCAGGTGCGGCGCACGCAAACGGGCCAGTCGAATCAGCTCGACCATGTGCTGCAACAAGTGCGTGTTCTCGCCGGTGCCTTCTGCTGCGATCAACAAACAGGCCAGCCCGTGATGGCTGGAGGCAACCAGGCGGCCTTCGGCATAGTCCGTGGCCGACAAGATGGTGAAGCCGTCCTGGGCCAGTTCCTGGGCGATACCCCGTACCCGCTCACCAGCTACCGTATCGGACTTGCTCTCGCGGTGAACGATCAGAACAGGGAACTTGAGGTCCTTGTACATAAGGGGGCGCCTACTGCGAATGACGGGTCGGTCATTTCAGGGTAGAAGCTCGCCAGCCCCCTTGCGCGGTAAACCGCCTTAGTTGCCTGCGGACAACTGCTGCCACAACGCCGGGCCACCCGCCGATTTGGCAATGGCTTCCAGGCGTGCAATATGCGCTTCCAGTTCCTGCTCGGTGGCCTGGATGATACGCCCGGGCTGGCGCCCGGTCAGGCGGCGAATTTCGCTACCGCGGCTGTCGCCGTCGCTTTCCTCGCCATCAGCGCCCTGTCCGGCCAGAGACAGGCTGGTCTGGCCGCCGGTCATGTTCAGATAGACATCAGCCAGCAGCTCGGAGTCGAGCAAGGCGCCGTGCAGGTCACGACCGGAGTTGTCGACACCGTAGCGTTTGCACAACGCGTCGAGGCTGTTGCGCTGCCCCGGGTGACGGGAACGTGCCAACATCAGGGTGTCAAGGATGGTGCAGTGCTGCGAGATGTCGGCGCGTTCGTGCTGGCCGAGCAAAGCGAATTCGTTGTTGATGAAACCAACGTCGAACGCCGCGTTGTGGATGATCAGCTGGGCGCCCTGAATGAACTCGAAGAACTCTTCCGCAACTTCGGCAAAGCGCGGTTTGTCGACCAGGAAGGCGTCGGTGATGCCGTGAACGCCAATAGCGCCCTCATCACTTTCGCGGTCCGGTTGCAGGTAGACGTGGAAGTGCCGCCCGGTCAGGCGTCGCCCCATCAGTTCGACGCAACCGATCTCGATGATGCGGTGGCCGTCGGTGACGGGCATACCCGTGGTTTCGGTGTCGAGGACGACCGACCTGTTGCTCTGAATATCCACGCCGGTGGCCTCCTGTCGCGAACTGCTTGTCTGGTGAAAGCCGACCATTCTACCTCAGAGCGCTCGCCTGTGGCGGCCTGCGTGAAGGTCAGCGGCCGCGCAGTTCATCAACGCCACGGTTCGCCAGCTGATCGGCGCGTTCGTTGCCTTCATGGCCGACATGACCACGCACCCATTTCCAGGTGACCTTGTGGCGATTGACCTGCTCATCGAGCAACTGCCAGAGGTCGGCGTTCTTCACCGGCTCCTTGGCGGCCGTCTTCCAGCCGCGCTTTTTCCAGTTCACCATCCACTCGGTGATGCCTTTCATTACATACTGGGAGTCGGTAACCAGCAGCACCTCGCACTCGCGCTTGAGGGCTTCGAGGCCCTTGATCGCCGCCATCAGTTCCATGCGGTTGTTGGTGGTGTTGTGCTCACCGCCCCACAACTCCTTTTCCACACCCTTGCATACCATCAACACACCCCAGCCACCCAGGCCAGGGTTACCTTTGCAGGCACCATCGGTGTAGATCTCGACGCTATCGCTCATGCACAACCTTTAAACACAGTAAAAACCCGCGCCCAAAGGGCCCGGGTTCAGGGTTCGGAATGGCGCCGGTTGACCTTGGCCATCGGCAACGGCAGCAGCTTGCCCATCGGCTCGCGACGCTCCAGACGCAGCGGCCGCAGGCCGACCACCATCTTGCGCGCCACGAGCAGATAAACGCCACCACCGGCACCTTGCCAGCCACCGGCGACTCGCTCCCAACCGGCCAGGCGCTGTTGCCAGGCGGGGGGCGCGAGCGGCGGGCGATAGCACCCGAAGCGGCGTTTCTCCAGCGCGAAACCCAGCAGGTTGAGCCAGTCGGCCACGCGAGAAGGCGAAAAGCACCGAGCCTTGCGCAGGGCGTCATGGGCAAACACCCGCCGCACCCCCCAACTGCTCCAGGGATTGATGCCGATGATCAACAGGTGCCCACCCGGGCGCACGCTGCTGGCAGCCTCACGAAGCAGGCCATGGGGCGACAGGCTGAAGTCCAGGCCATGCTGCAACACGACCACATCGGCGGCGTGCTCGCTGAGCGGCCAGGCCTGCTCTTCACAGACGATTTCAACCCCCGGCAGGGGCGCCCCCAGACGCACGTTGCGCTGTACCTGCGGGGCCTTGGGAGGCGCCTCGGCACAAGGGCCGTAGTGCACAAGGTAACCACCAAAGTAGCGGCCCAGCTCTTCTTCGAGCAGGCGCTGCTCTTCGTGAAGCATCAACTGCCCCAGGGGGCCAGCGAACCAGTCGCGGGCCAGGCTGATCAGCTCCAGCCACTGCGGATCGGCCTGGGCGAAGGCTTGATCGGTCATTGCGGTCTCCCTAGAAGGTTCTCGACAGCGGACATAGCTACTAAGATGCACCCATGTCCAACGTTTGGCGAATCGCACCATGATACAGATCGATGCCCTGCCCGCTTTCACCGATAACTACATCTGGTTGTTACAAGACACTGCCAACCAGCGCTGTGCTGTGGTCGACCCGGGGGACGCGGCACCGGTGCTGGCCTGGCTTGAGCGCCACCCGGGCTGGCAACTGAGCGACATCCTGGTCACCCACCACCATCACGACCATGTCGGCGGCGTCGAACAGCTCAAGGCGGCCACCGGTGCCCGTGTATACGGCCCGGCGCAGGAGCGCATTCCCGGTCGCGACGTCGCTCTGGACGACAATGCCAGCGTGCGCGTTCTGGGCCTGGATTTCCAGATCATTGCCGTGCCCGGACATACTCTGGGACACATTGCCTATTACTGTGACCAGCCGGAAACGCCGCTGCTGTTCTGTGGCGACACCCTGTTCGCCGCCGGTTGTGGCCGCCTGTTCGAAGGCACTCCGGAACAAATGCACCACTCCCTGGAGCGCCTGGCGGCCCTGCCAGCCCGGACACTGGTGTACTGCACACACGAATACACCCTGAGCAACCTGCGCTTTGCCAAGGCGGTGGAGCCACAAAACACGCACATTGCCCAACGCTTCGACGACGTTACCCGGCTACGGGCCGACAATCGCATCACGTTGCCATCAACGCTGGCACTGGAAAAGCTGACCAATCCCTTTTTACGCGTCACCGAAACATCCGTTAAAGAAAAACTAGACGAACGGAACGGCCTCATAAACCCCACGCCAAGTACTGTTTTTGCTGGGTTGCGCGCTTGGAAGGACACGTTCTAAACAGCTTCTGTTAGGACCGTAAAGTTCTCAAAGGTTGACCACCGGGGGGCCGCTTTCTAGAATCGTCCGACATTTTTGCCCGGAACTTTGTCCCAGCCAATGTCGTCGAATAGCCGCAGAACCTTCAATTCCGTCGCCCTGACGCGCCTGGCCCAAGCCAGTGCGCTGGCCCTGGCCGCCACCTTGGTGGGCTGCCAGAGCACCCGTCAGCTCGACGAATCCGAGAGCGTTCGCGCGCACAACTACCAGGCGCGGATGAAGCAAAAACCGGTGTTTATCCCGGTCAAGCAAGCCGAGCAGGAGCCCCAGGATGTCTGGGAGCGCATGCGCCAGGGCTTTGCCCTGCAGGACAACATCGCCGTCAACCCGCGCATCGAACAGCAACGCCTGTGGTTCGCCAGCAATCCGTCTTTCCTGGAAACCGCCGGTGACCGCGGCAGCCTGTACATTCATTACATTGTCGAGCGTCTTGAAGAGCGCGACATGCCGCTGGAACTGGCCTTGCTGCCAGCGATTGAAAGCGCCTACAACCCGATGGCCTATTCACGGGCCCATGCGGTCGGGCTGTGGCAGTTCATTCCCTCCACCGGTCGCTACTTCAACCTGCGTCAAACCCGGTTTTACGACGGCCGCCGCGACATTACCGCGTCGACCAACGCCGCGCTCGACTACCTGACCCGCCTGCACGACATGTTCAACGGCGACTGGCTGCTGGCACTGGCCGCCTACAACGCCGGTGAAGGTACGGTCAGCCGGGCCATCGAGCGCAACGAGCGCCTCGGTTTGCCAACCGATTACTGGAACCTGCCATTGCCGCAGGAAACCCGTGACTACGTGCCGAAGCTGCTGGCCCTGTCACAGGTGGTAATGACGCCCCAGGCGTACGGCGTGAACCTCAACCCGATCGCCAACGAACCGTATTTTGAAGCAGTCGCCATCAAGGACCGTCTGGACCTGTCGCGGGTCGCCGCACTGGCAGACATGGATGAAGACGAGCTGTTCCAGCTCAACCCGGCTTTCAAGAAACGCATGACCGTCGATGGTCCGCAGCAATTGCTGGTTCCGACCGCCAAAGCGCAGTTGCTGACCACCAGCCTGTCGAACATGAAACCTGAAGAGCTGCTGTCGTTGCAGCCGAAAAAGGCCGTGTTCGACGCGGCACTGGCCGAAGCAACGCCACGCACCAGCACAACCCGCAGCAGCCGTTATCGGGTTAAGCGCGGTGACAACCTCGCCTCTATTGCCCGGGCCAACAAGGTCAGCGTCAAGGACCTGCAACGCTGGAACAAGCTCTCCGGCCATGGCCTCAAGGCCGGCCAGACCCTGGTCATGCAGAGCGCGCAGCCTGCCCAGGGCAAAGACCAGAAAAAATCGACCCAGTACAAGGTGCGCAAAGGCGATTCCCTGTACCTGGTAGCCAAGCGCTTCAACGTCGAGATGCAACACCTCAAGCGCTGGAACCCGCGTAGCGGCCACGCCCTCAAACCAGGCCAGACCCTCACTGTCTACCTGCCGCACTGATGTGAGCCCGGGGGCCGCTTTGCGCCCCATTCGCGGGTAAACCCGCTCCCACAGATCCGGTTTGGCCAAGGCCTATGGGAGCACCCTTGCAGGTGCTCTTTTTCCTTGCCCTGCAAGCTGTTACTGTTACCCGATCAAAGCCCAAAGCCTCTGGATCGGATGCCGACTTGATACGTCCCCTCCTGCTCTCACTCAGCCTGGCCTTGAGCTTTCCCGCAGCTGCGACAATCAGCGAAAGCCACGGTTACGCGCAGTTCGGCACACTCAAGTACCCAGCTACATTCACCCACTTCGACTGGGTCAACCCGCAAGCGCCCAAGGGCGGTACTTTGCGCGCCATGGCTTTTGGCACGTTTGACACGCTCAACCCCTACACCTTCAAGGGCTCAAGCCCGGTTACCACCCCTAACTTCCTGCAGTACGGGGTGAGCGAACTCAATGAAACCCTGATGGTCGGCACCGGTCAGTACGACCCTTCAGGTGACGAACCGACGTCCAGCTATGGCCTGATCGCCGGCTCCGTGGAGTACAGCGAAGACCGCAGCTGGGTGGTGTTCAACCTGCGCCCTGAAGCGCGCTTTCATGACGGTCATCCGATCACTGCCAGCGATGTGGCGTTTTCCTACCGGACGCTGGTCAAGGAAGGCCACCCGATCTACCGCACCAACCTTCAGGAAGTAAAACGCGTCGACATCCTCAATCCACAGCGCATTCGCTTCGTGTTCAAACGCGCCGGCAATGCCCTGTTGATCCTGCGCCTGGGCGAGATGCCGGTGCTGCCGGCGCATTACTGGAAAGACCGCGACTTCAAGGCCACCACCTTCGAGCCGCCGCTGGGCAGCGGCCCGTACCGGATTACCGACGTGCAGCCGGGGCGGCGACTGGTGTTCGAACGGGTCAAGGACTACTGGGGCAAAGACCTGGCGGTCAACCGCGGCAAGTACAACTTCGACCGGGTCGAGTATGAGTTCTATCGCGACAGCGCCGTAGCCTTCGAAGCCTTCAAGGCAGGCGAGTTCGACATCTATATCGAGCACCAGGCCAAGAACTGGGCCAATGGCTATACCTTCCCGGCAGTACGCCGTGGCGAGGTGATCAAGGCACAGATCCCGCACAAGATACCGACCCAGACCCAGGGCCTGTTCATCAACAGCCGGCGCGCCGCGTTCAATGACCCTCGAGTGCGTCAGGCCCTGGGCCTGATGCTGGACTTCGAGTGGACCAACCGCGCACTGTTCAGCAGCGCCTACCGCCGCGCCACCAGCTACTACCCCAACAGCGAATTTGCCGCCAGCGGACTGCCGGTGGGCAAAGAGTGGCTGTTGCTGGCGCCGTTTCGCGATCAGCTACCCGCCGCCTTGTTCACAGAACCCTACAAGGTCAGCCACACCAATGGGCGCGGCACCAGCCGCCAGACCTTGCGCCAGGCACTCGGCCTGCTGGCCCAGGCCGGCTGGAAACTCAATGGCCAGCGCCTGCTCGACAGCAAAGGCAACCCGCTGAAGCTGGAACTGTTGCTGGTCAACCCGAACCTTGAGCGCATCCTGCAACCTTATGTCGAAAATCTCGCCAGCATCGGCATCGATGCACGCTTGCGCACTGTTGACCGGGCCCAGTACAAACAGCGTCTGGACCAGTTTGATTTCGACATGATTCTGATGACCCTGAACCAGACCCTCAGCCCCGGTCTTGAGCAATGGTTGTATTTTCACTCAAGCCAGGCCTCGACCAAGGGCAGCAAGAACTATGCTGGCGTCAAAGACCCGGTGGTCGACCACCTGCTCGAGACACTGCTCGGCGCCCAGACCCGCGATGATCAAGTGGCTGCCGCACGTGCCCTGGACCGGGTATTGCTGTGGCAGTACTACATGATTCCCAACTGGTACCTGGACAATCACCGCCTGGCCTACCGTAACCGGTTCGCCTTCGTCACCACGCCGCCCTATACCCTGGGGCTCAACAGCTGGTGGATAAAGCCTTCGGAGAACGCCCAATGACGTCTATGCACAGCCTGCGCATGAAGGCCTGCGCCCTGCTGCTGGCCTGCTTCGGTGCCCAGGCACTGGCCGCGCCCCAGCACGCCCTGACCCTGTATGACGAAGCGCCGAAATACCCGGCCAACTTCAAGCATTTCGATTACGTCAATCCGGACGCACCAAAGGGCGGCACCTTCCGCCAGGCAGGCTTTGGCGGCTTTGACAGCCTCAACCCGTTCATCAACAAAGGCGTATCGGCCGATGACATCTCGCTGATCTACGACACCCTGATGACCCAGAGCCTGGACGAACCGTTCACCGAATATGGCCTGGTGGCCGGCAAGATCGAGAAAGCCCCGGACAACAGCTGGGTACGTTTCTATTTGCGCCCGGAAGCACGTTTTCATGATGGCCATCCGATCCATGCCGAAGACGTGGTGTTCACCTTCAACACCCTGATCAAAAGCGGTGCGCCGCTGTTTCGCGGCTATTACGCCGACGTTGCCGAGGTCATCGCCGAAGACCCGCAGCGGGTGCTGTTCAAGTTCAAGCACAGCAACAACCGCGAACTGCCGCTGATCCTCGGCCAGTTGCCGGTACTGCCCAAGCACTGGTGGGAAGGCCGCGATTTCACCAAAGGCAACCTTGAAATACCCCTGGGCAGTGGCCCGTACAAGGTCGCCGACGTAAAAGCCGGACGCTCGATTCGCTATGAGCGGGTCAAGGACTACTGGGGCAAGGACCTGGCGGTCAACCGCGGCTTCTACAACTTCGATGTCATGACCACCGACTATTACCGCGACAGCGCCGTGGCGCTGGAAGCCTTGAAAGCCGGTCAGTTCGACTACCGCCTGGAGACTGCAGCGAAAAGCTGGGCTACCGCCTACGACGTGCCAGCCGTGCGCCAGAAACGCCTGATTCTCGAAGAATTGCCCAACGGCAACCCCACCGGCATGCAGGGTTTCGTCTATAACCTGCGCCGCCCACTGTTCCAGGATGTGCGTGTGCGCGAGGCGTTGAGCCTGCTGCTGGATTTCGAGTGGACCAACAAACAACTGTTCAATGGCGCCTATACCCGTAGCCGCAGCTATTTCGAGAACTCCGAAATGGCGGCAACCGGCCTGCCGGATGCCGCCGAGTTGAAAATTCTCGAACCTTTGCGCGGCAAGATCCCCGAGCAAGTCTTTACCCAGCCCTTTGCCAACCCGGTTACCGATGGCAGCGGCATGATCCGAGAACAGCAACGCAGGGCATACAAACTGCTGCAGGAAGCCGGGTGGCGCATCGTCGATGACAAGATGGTCGATGCCCAGGGCAAACCGGTGTCCATCGAATTTCTTCTCGCCCAGACCGAGTTCGAGCGCGTACTGCTGCCCTTCAAGCGCAATCTGAGCGACCTCGGGATAGACCTGGTGATCCGCCGCGTAGACGTTTCCCAGTACATCAACCGGCTGCGCTCGCGGGACTTCGACATGATCGTCGGTGGCTATCCGCAGTCCAATTCGCCGGGCAACGAGCAACGCGAGTTCTGGCAAAGTGCAGCCGCCGACAACCCCGGCAGCCGCAACTTCATCGGCCTCAAGGATCCGGCCATCGACACCCTGGTCGAAGACCTGATCAATGCCGACTCCCGGCAAAGCCTGATCGAACATTGCCGGGCGCTTGACCGCGTACTGCAGTGGGGCTACTACCTGATCCCCAACTGGCACATCAAGACCTGGCGGGTCGCCTACTGGAACCACATCGGCCATCCTGAGGTATCGCCCAAGTACGACATCGGCATCAACACCTGGTGGATCAAGCCGAATGTCGAGCCCGCCGTACCGGTGACCACCGCGCCCGATGCGCAACCGACCGAAGGGGCGCAATAGCATGCTGGCCTACATCTTCCGGCGCTTGCTGCTGATCATTCCAACGCTGCTGGGCATCCTGATCATCAACTTCGTGATCATCCAGGCCGCCCCGGGCGGCCCGGTGGAGCAGATGATCGCCAAGCTTGAAGGCTTCGAAGGCGCCACCAGCCGCATCGCCGGTGGCGGTGCCGAGGTTTCGGTGGCCGGTTCCAACTATCGCGGTGCGCAAGGTCTGGACCCGGCGCTGATCAAAGAAATCGAGACGATGTACGGGTTCGACAAGTCGGCACCGGAACGTCTGTGGATCATGATCAAGAACTACGCCCACCTGGATTTCGGCGACAGCTTCTTCCGTGACGCCAAGGTCATCGACCTGATCATCGAGAAAATGCCGGTATCGATCTCCCTGGGGCTGTGGAGCACGCTGATCATGTACCTGGTGTCGATCCCGCTCGGCATCGCCAAGGCCACCCGCCACGGCAGCCACTTCGATGTCTGGACCAGTTCGGCGATCATCATCGGCTACGCCATCCCGGCCTTCCTGTTCGCCATCCTGCTTATCGTGGTGTTTGCCGGCGGCAGCTACCTGGACTGGTTCCCGCTACGCGGCCTGACCTCGAACAACTTCGACGAGCTCAGCACCCTGGGCAAGGTCCTTGACTACTTCTGGCACCTGGTGCTGCCGGTGACCGCCCTGGTGATCGGCAACTTCGCCACCATGACCTTGCTGACCAAGAACAGCTTCCTGGACGAGATCAACAAGCAGTACGTGGTCACCGCCAAGGCCAAGGGACTGAGCCCGAACCGCGTGCTCTACGGGCATGTATTCCGTAACGCCATGCTGCTGGTGATCGCCGGCTTCCCGTCGGCATTCATCGGTATCTTTTTCACCGGTTCCTTGTTGATTGAAGTGATCTTCTCCCTCGACGGCCTGGGCCTGATGAGTTTTGAAGCGGCAATCAACCGTGACTACCCGGTGGTCTTCGGCACCCTGTTCATCTTCACCCTGCTGGGGCTGGTGGTGAAACTGATCGGCGACCTGACCTACACCCTGGTCGATCCACGCATCGACTTTGAAAGCCGGGAGCACTGAGATGAACCTGTCCCCTCTCAATCGCCGGCGCTTCGAGCGCTTCAAGGCCAACCGCCGCGGCTGGTGGTCGCTGTGGTTGTTCCTGATCCTGTTCGGGCTGAGCCTGGGTGCCGAACTGATCGCCAACGACAAGCCGTTGGCCGTGCGCTATGACGGCGAATGGTACTTCCCGGCCATCAAACGCTACCCGGAAACCACCTTTGGCGGTGAATTCCCGCTGGAGGCCAACTACAAAAGCCCGTACATCCGCGAACTGCTGGCTGCCAAAGACAGCTGGGTGCTATGGGCGCCGATCCCGTTCAGCTACCAGAGCATCAATTACGACCTCAAGGTGCCCGCCCCCGCGCCGCCCTCAACGCAGAACTGGCTGGGTACCGACGACCAGGGCCGCGACGTGCTCGCCCGGGTGATCTACGGCTTTCGCATCTCGGTGCTGTTCGCCCTGACCCTGACCATCCTCAGCTCGATCATCGGCGTGATCGCCGGTGCCCTGCAGGGCTTCTATGGCGGTTGGGTCGACCTTGCCGGGCAGCGTTTTCTGGAGATCTGGTCGGGGCTGCCGGTGCTGTACCTGTTGATCATCCTGGCCAGCTTCGTACAGCCCAACTTCTGGTGGCTGCTGGGCATCATGCTGCTGTTTTCCTGGATGAGCCTGGTGGATGTGGTGCGCGCCGAGTTCCTGCGCGGGCGCAACCTTGAATACGTGCGCGCCGCACGCGCACTGGGCATGCAGGACGGCTCGATCATGTTCCGGCATATCCTGCCAAACGCCATGATCTCGACCATGACCTTCATGCCGTTCATTCTCACCGGCGCCATCGGTACCCTGACCGCCCTGGACTTCCTCGGCTTCGGCCTGCCGCCAGGCGCGCCGTCACTGGGCGAACTGGTCGCCCAGGGCAAGTCCAACCTGCAGGCGCCCTGGCTTGGCATCAGCGCCTTTGCGGTGCTGGCATTGATGCTCAGCCTGCTGGTGTTCATCGGCGAGTCCGCTCGCGACGCCTTCGACCCGAGGAAATAACATGAGCAACGACACCTTGATCGAAGTACGCGACCTGTCTGTCGAGTTTGTGACCGGCGAGCAAACCCAGCGCGTGGTCGAAGGCATCAGTTTCGACATCCGCCGCGGCGAAACCCTGGCCCTGGTGGGCGAGAGCGGTTCGGGCAAGTCGGTGACCGCGCACTCGATCCTGCGCCTGCTGCCCTATCCGCTGGCACGCCATCCCAGCGGCAGCATTCACTACGAAGGGCGCGACCTGCTGACCCTGGATGAAAAGCAGATGCGCCAGATCCGTGGCAACCGCATCGCGATGATCTTCCAGGAGCCGATGACCTCGCTCAACCCGCTGCACTCCATCGAAAAGCAGATCAACGAGATCCTCCTGCTGCACAAGGGCCTGCGCGGCAAAGAGGCAACGGCGCGCACCCTTGAGTTGCTTGATCTGGTAGGCATCCCCGAGCCGCACAAACGCCTCAAGGCGCTGCCCCATGAGCTCTCGGGTGGCCAGCGCCAGCGCGTGATGATTGCCATGGCCCTGGCCAACGAGCCGGAGTTGCTGATTGCCGACGAACCGACCACCGCCCTCGACGTCACCGTGCAACTGAAGATCCTCGAGCTGCTGAAATCGCTGCAGGCGCGCCTGGGCATGGCTTTGCTGTTGATCAGCCACGACCTCAACCTGGTCAAGCGCATCGCCCACAGGGTCTGCGTGATGCAGCGCGGCTGCATTGTCGAACAGGCCGATTGCGCCACCTTGTTCCGCAACCCCACCCACCCGTACACCCAGATGCTCCTGGGCGCCGAACCCAGCGGTGGCCCGGCCGACAACCCGCCGGGCAAACCGATGCTCGAGGTGGAAGACCTGCGCGTGTGGTTCCCGATCAAGAAAGGCCTGCTGCGCCGTACCGTCGATCACGTAAAAGCCGTGGATGGCATCAACTTCAGCCTGCCCCAGGGCCAGACCCTGGGGATCGTCGGCGAGAGCGGCTCGGGTAAGTCCACCCTGGGTCTGGCCATCCTGCGCCTGATCAGTAGCCGGGGCGCCATCCGCTTTCAGGGCACGGCGCTGCAAGACCTCAATCAACAACAGGTGCGACCGCTACGGCGGCAAATGCAGGTGGTTTTCCAGGACCCCTTCGGCAGCCTCAGCCCGCGCATGTGCGTCAGTGATATCGTCGGCGAAGGCCTGCGCATCCACCGCATCGGCACGGCGGCGGAGCAGGAACAAGCGATCATTGACGCACTGAAAGAGGTGGGCCTGGACCCGCAGGCGCGCCACCGCTATCCCCATGAGTTTTCAGGTGGCCAGCGCCAGCGCATCGCCATTGCCCGGGCCCTGGTACTCAAGCCGGCGCTGATCCTGCTGGACGAGCCCACCTCGGCCCTGGACCGCACGGTGCAACGCCAGGTGGTCGAACTGTTGCGCTCACTGCAGACCAAATACAACCTGACCTACCTGTTCATCAGTCATGACCTGGCCGTGGTCAAGGCCTTGAGCCATCAACTGATGGTGGTCAAGCAAGGCAAGGTGGTCGAGCAAGGGGCGGCAGCGGATGTCTTCGCGGCGCCGCAAAGCAGCTACACCCAACAGCTGCTGGAGGCGGCTTTCCTCGCGCCTGCGCCGCTTTAGTCAAACGGACTTGATGACACCCATCGCCGACCTTGCAGGCGATGGGTGTCGCCCTTATTCCTTTCTGATGCAACCCCGGCTTTCTGCCCACCTATACTGAAACCAATCAGGCCCCAACTCGCCAAGCACTCCGTCACAAGGGGGTAAACGCTTGTGAGCCCCCGCAACCTCCTCTTTCTCCTGCTTGCACTGTTGCTGACACTGGGCGGCTGCAGTTCCCGACAAAAGGCGCCCGAGCCCCCTCCCGTTCAATTGAGCCCCGCCACCTGGGAGCAGATCGACCGGGAAATCATCGACGCGTCGCTGGCCACGACCAGTTCGGTCAATGACTATGCACGGCGCTCGATGCGTGTCTGGAAGGACCGGGTGCAACAGTTCACCGAGAGCGATTTCATCCCCTGGTTCACCGGCTACTGGACCCAGCAATGGCTGACGATGAAAGTGGCCTGGTACAAGATCAACAGCGGCGAAGGCAAGGAACCACCGGAAAAGCGTCTGGCGGCGTACCTGCAAGAGCAGTATCACCAACGCGTGCTCGACCAGGTGGCGAAAGAAATCGACCCTGAAGGTATTCGCGACCGCGCCATGGAGCTGTATGTCCAGTTGCTCGGCCAGCAATTGCAGCAACTGGCCCAGCGCTACCGGGCACCACCCGAGCAGTTCAATCTGCGCCTGACGCGCATCCAGGCCATCAACCTGGGGCCACCCGCGGCACTCAACGCTTCGCTGCATCAATTGCTCTACAGCAAATCGCTGGCCGAGCAGCCCGCCTACGCGGCGCTGGTCAAACACATGCACAGCGCCGTGCGGGCGGGCAGCCAGCGCGCCGATGTCAGCCTGTCGTCAGTAGCACAAGACGCCAGTGAAAAGCTCAGTGCCACCCTGGCGCCCCGTGGGATCGCCAGCGCCGTGGCCTCCGCCGTGGGCCGGGTCGCCGGCGCACTGATTTCAGTGGCTGCCACCGGCTACGGCATCATGTCGCACAATCAGGAACAGCCGGCAATGATCGAGCAGTTGCGGGTGATCCTCAATGTGGCACTCAACCAGGAATGGCGTGAGCTCATGGAAAACCGCAAGACTGGCACCATGGCCGGGGTCTATTACCTGTCGGGCGAAGTCGAGGAAAGCCTGCTTGGCGCCAGGCGCCTGCCCGATGAACCGGAAACCGGGTCATTGCGCATTGTCCTGCCGGCGCAGTAACTCACCTCAGGCGGCGACACCACGGCTATCCACGGCCTGGGCCGATGTCGGCAAGCCGAAAATGCGATCGAACAGCCAGTTGTAGAGGAAGGTGTAGCAAGGGATCAGGATGATGAACGCCAGGTCCACCAGGAACGCCTCGACCAGGCTCATGTCCAGCCACCAGGCAATCAGCGGGATCAGGTAGACCACCAGGGTCAACTGGAAACCGATGGCATGCGCTACACGTCGGCCAACGCTGCGCCCGCGCTTGAGCTGGCGGCTTTCCCAACGCTCGAACAGGGTGTTGTAGATGAAGTTCCAGGCCATGGCGATGGTGGTAATCATCACCGCCAGCGGGCCGGTGCTGCTTGGCGCCGTGTCCGAGAGATAGGCCAGCCCCAGGGTCGACAGGCACAGGCCGATCAGCTCATAAGCACTCACATACACCAGTTTGCGTTTCACACCTTGCACTGCGTTACCTCGATTTTTCATGAAGCGCTGCCCGTACGGGCAGCAGAGGCGTGCAAGAATGCGTCAAACTTATTGACAGAAAAAGTCGACTGCTATCAGATTCACTGACAGGAGGCCCGCCTTGAATTTTTCCAGCGACAACATCGAACTGTTTCTTGCCGTGCTCGATCACGGTTCCTTCTCGGCCGCCGCGCGCGCACTGGGCCGTGTACCTTCGGCCGTGAGCATGGCCGTCGGTAACCTTGAAGCCGAACTGGGCTATGCGCTGTTCACCCGCACCCACCGTGAAGCGCAGCCCACAGCCCTTGCGCAAGCACTGGCACCGCAGGCGCGGATGATTGCCGCACAGCTGGGCCAATTACAGGTACATGCCCTGGAACTGTCCCAAGGGCTGGAAAGCACGCTGACCATCAGTGTGGTTCCGGATATCGATCACGCCCCCCTGCTGAACGCGATCAAGACCATCAGCGCCCAGTATCCGCTGCTGGAGGTCGAACTGCTCAGCGCACCGCAGGAAGAAGCACTGGCGCTGCTGCACAGTGGCCGCGCCAGCCTGTGCCTGGCGTTCGCCGGGTTGACGGTAGACCCGCGGCAACGCTTTCAGCAGGTCGGCATGGAGTCGCTGGTCGCGACCATTTCACCGCAGCACCCTGCCCTTGCGCATCGCCCCCGACAGATCGCCTACCTCGAAGACCTGGCCAATGTCCGGCAGATTCTGGTCGCCAGCCAGGACTTGCCGATCAGCGATCCCCGCGCCCTGATCGGCAAGGCACACTGGCGCACCAACAGCCTGAGCATGGCGCTTGAGATGGTAGAAGCCGGCCTCGGCTGGGGCGACTTCCCCTTGTCACGGGTCGCGCCACTGCTACAAGCCGGCCGACTGCTGCGCCTGGACTTCAAGAACACCCGCAACGAACTGAAACTGCCGGTTCACGCCTTCTGGCGGCATAACCTGCCACTGCAAAAAGCCGCACAGGCGCTGGTGCGGCTGCTCGGCGTCTAGTGCCTGGCGGGCGTGGGCCGCATCCCTCGACTTGCCCTGCGACAATCTGCCTTTCAGCTTTTCAAGCCTGCGGCCGATAGCCGTGAGGATAAGCCCGCGCATTGGCCAAAAGCCCCGCGCGGGCTCCTCCTTACTGGCACAAGGTCTCGGAACATGAACCTGAAATTTCGCCACAAGATCCTGCTGTGCGCCTGCGGCGTCGTGGTTCTGGCTTTCGCTCTGTTTACCCTCTACAACGATTACCTCCAGCGCAACACCCTGCGGCAAAACATCGAGTCTTCGGTCAAACAAGCCGGCGCGTTGACCGCCAGCAGCGTGCGCAACTGGATGGACGGCCGCGTCCTGCTGCTGGAAAACCTCGCCCAGGACGTTGCCCACCAGGGCAGCAATGCCGACTTCCCGGGGCTGGTGGACCAACCTGCGTTTACCGACAACTTCCAGTTCACCTATGTTGGCCAGGCCAATGGCGTATTCACCCAGCGCCCGGACGCAAAAATGCCCGACGGCTACGACCCGCGTCAGCGCCCGTGGTACACCGCTGCCGTCGCCGCCAACCAGACCATGCTGACCCCGCCCTACATGGCTGCCGTCGGCGGGCTGGTGGTCACCATCGCCATGCCGGTCAAGAACAAGTCCAGCGGCGAACTGCTGGGCGTGGTCGGTGGCGACCTGAGCCTGGGCACGCTGGTCGACATCATCAATGCCGTCGACTTCGGCGGAATCGGTCACGCCTTCCTGGTAGACGGCAAGGGGCAGGTGATCGTCAGCCCGGACAAAGACAAGGTGATGAAGAACCTCAAGGACATCTACCCGGGCAGCAACCTGAGCGTTGCCGCGGGCACCCATGAGGTCACGCTGAACAACGAAGAGCGGATCATTGCCTTCGCCCCGGTCAGCGGTCTGCCGTCAGCCGACTGGTACATCGGCTTGTCGATCGACAAGGACAAGGCCTATGCCGCGCTCAGCCAGTTCCGCACTTCGGCCATCATTGCCATGCTTATCGCGGTAGCCATGATTGCCGGTGTGCTGGGCATGTTGATTCCGGTACTGATGCGGCCATTGACCACCATGGGCCGGGCCATGCAGGACATCGCCCAGGGTGAAGGCGACCTGACTCGCCGCCTGGTTGTGGAGAACAAGGACGAGTTCGGCGAACTGGCCGCAGCCTTCAACCAGTTTGTTGAACGCATTCACGCTTCGATTGCGGAAGTGTCGTCGGCCACTCGCCAGGTGCATGACCTGTCCGAGCGCGTGATGAGTGCCTCCAACGCCTCGATCATCGGCTCCGAAGAACAGAGCATGCGCACCAACAGTGTTGCCGCCGCAATCAATGAATTGGGCGCTGCCACCCAGGAAATCGCCCGCAATGCGGCCGATGCCTCGCAGCACGCCAGCGGTGCCAGCGAACAGGCCAACGACGGCCGCCAGGTAGTGGAAGCAACCATTTCGGCCATGACCTCGCTGTCGCAAAAAATCAGCGAATCCTGCGAGCAAATCGAAACCCTCAATGCCAGCACCGATGACATCGGACAGATCCTCGATGTGATCAAGGGCATCTCCCAGCAAACCAACCTGCTGGCGCTGAATGCGGCCATCGAAGCGGCCCGTGCAGGGGAAGCCGGCCGCGGCTTTGCCGTGGTCGCCGACGAAGTGCGCAACCTGGCCCATCGCACCCAGGAGTCGGCCGAAGAGATCCACAAGATGATCACCACCCTGCAGGTCGGCTCCCGCGAGGCAGTGCACACCATGAACGCCAGCCAGGTGTCGAGTGAGGAAAGCGTACTGGTCGCCAATCAGGCCGGTGAGCGCCTGAACAGCGTGACCCAGCGCATTGGCGAGATCGACGGCATGAACCAGTCGGTGGCGGCGGCCACCGAAGAACAGACAGCCGTTGTCGAAAGCCTGAACCTGGACATCACCCAGATCAACGTGCTGAACCAGCAAGGCGTGACCAACCTCAACGATACCCTGCGCCATTGCGACGCGCTGGCCCAGCAGGCTGGCCGCCTGAAGCAACTGGTCGACAGCTTCAAGATCTGACCCATCACCTGACGGGGGCGTGTTGCGCCCTCGTCAGGTGCCGGCGGTTATACCACCACGGCCCGTTTGACCCGGCCCATGCGCACCCAGCCGACCAGTACGGCGAGCATCACCACGAAACCCAGGTAGCCGAAGAACGGATAGACCTGGCCGACCAGGCTGATAAAACCGATCAGGCTGCAAATGAACGCCGCCACCCCTGCTGCCACAGCCCCCACGCGAAAGCTGCGGGTACCCGGTGGCAACAGCCGCGCCAGAAATGAATAGTGCATGCCCACCGCGGTGTTGACGATCATGCCGAAGATGATCACGCACATGATCACGCCCAGCGCCGGGGAGATTTCGCTGGCAATCGACAGCATCGGCATCGGCAGGTCAGCGATCGAGTCCAGACGCGACAGCAACCCGGCACTCATCACCAGCATCAGGCCACCCAGGCCCAGGCCTCCGAGGATGCCACCCCAGATGGCAGTTTTTTCCAGACGTGCCGAACCGCCGAGAATCGCCAGCATTGGCGCGCCGGCCACAACGTTGTACGAGACATACAACAGCGCCCCCAGCAACCAGTGGCTGGCACCGGCCTCCTGCTGAGTGGCGACCTGATCCAGCGCAGTGAAACTCAGGTCACGGGTGAACACGGCGTACAGCGCGATCACGGTGGCCGCCAGGATCAGGAACGGTGTCACGGCGCCAATCAGGACAATCACCTTCTGCACATCCAGGCAAACCACCGCCACCACCAGCAGCGTCACCACCACGCTACCGGCCAATGCCGGGATACCGAACTGTTGCTCAAGCAAGGCGCCGCCTCCGGCCAGCATCACCACCGTCACGCCAAACATGAAGAAGGTAATCAGCAGGTCGACGAACAACCCCAGATAACGGCCACAGATGGCGTACACCACATCTTTGTGGGAGGTCGCCTGCAGGCGGTTGCCCAAGCCCGCCAGGGCCATGCCGAGAAAGGTGAACAGCGCCGCACTGACCAGCGTGCCGACCAGCCCCCAGATGCCGAAATTGACGAAAAACAGCAGTAACTCCCGCCCGGAAGCGAAGCCTGCGCCCACGATCACGCCGATAAAGGCGCCTGCAATTTTCAGCTGATCATTCATTTCGAACCCTCTGGCAGCTATGGCCCTGAACGGACCTTGTTGTTATTTCCCGGCACCACGCAGCAGTGTTGGCCTCAGTCGTTGCCGATCCAGGCCTGTACTTCGATCTCCACATCCACCCCCAGGGCCAACCCGGCACTGACGGTCGAACGCACCGGGAAGCCATTGGCGAAAAATGTCTTGTAGACCTCGTTGAAGCCGGCGAAATGCGCCATGTCAGACAGCCACACCGTGGCCTTGACCACCTGATCGAAGCCTACCCCGCACTCCGCCAGGGTTTCGCCAATGCGCTCCAGGGTGGCCTGGGTCTGGGCCTGGATGTCGCCCTTCACCACTTCGCCTGCAGCATTCATCGGGATCTGCCCGGAGAGGAACAGGAAGCCACCGACCTTGACCGCCTTGGAGAACGGATATGGCAGGTGGCTGGGAATACGCTGGATTGTCGAGCTCATGTAAATGTCCTCTTGGGATTAACGAAAACGCGCCGGCGACAAGCGTTGCGGCTCGACACCTTCGGCGCTCAGCGAAGCGGGAAGCGCTTGATCCAGCAGCAGCGCACAGGCCAGCTGGGAAACGCCGGCTGCCGACTGGATGCCATAGCCACCCTGAGCAGCCAGCCAGAAAAATGCGGGGTTCTGTGGCTCACGGCCAATGACCAGGTCGCCATCGGCAACGAACGAGCGCAGCCCGGCCCAGGTATGGTTGGGTCGGCGGATGCTCAGGTGGGTCATGGCCTCGATGTTGTAGATACCGATCGCTATGTCCAGCTCCTCGGCCATCACATCCTGCGGCTCGACCGGGTCGGCATTGGCGGGTGAGCCCAGCAGTTGCCCGGCATCGGGCTTGAAGTAGAAACTTTCATCGATGCCGATGACGGTCGGCCAGCCGGCAATCGTCTGGCCTGTCGGCGCTTCGAAGGTAAATGCACTGCGACGGCAGGGCTGCAGGCCAACCGGTGACACGCCGCAGGCAAGCGCGACCTGATCGGCCCAGGCACCCGCCGCGTTGACCAGCTGGCGCGCCTGTACCACCGCGCCATCGCCCAACTGCACTTGCCATACACCTTCGACAAAGCGTCCTTCGACGAACTCGGCGTTGCAGCGCAGCTCGCCGCCAGCCTGACGAAAGCCGCGCAGAAATCCCTGATGCAGGGCATGCACGTCCAGGTCCATCGCCCCCGGCTCATGGATTGCGCCGGCCAGCACCTCGCCGCGCAGGCTCGGCACCATCGCCAGTGCGGCCTGTGCATCGAGCAGACTGACTTCGGTGCCGTTGGCCAGGTTTTGCGCGTAACTGTCCGCCAGCAGTGCCTGCTGCTCCAGGTTGGCGATGTAAAGGCAGCCGCGCGGCTCCAGCAAGTGGTGGTCGCAGAACCCGGCCGGCGGCGACTCATAGAACGCCCGGCTGGCGCGGGTCAGCGCCTGGATCTGCGCCGTCCCGTAAGCCTCCATGAACATCGCCGCCGAACGCCCGGTCGAGTGGTAGCCGGGCTGCGATTCACGCTCCAGCAGCAGCACGCGTTGCTGGCCGGCCAGCCGATAGCCCAAAGAAGCACCTGCGATACCGGCGCCAATGATCACGCTGTCGAAAATCTGCGTCATAACCTTGCCATTGCCTGATGGAAATCTAAAATTATCACTTATGAGAATTCTAATATATGAGAATTTTAATTTACGCAAGCGGCCACGGTAAGATGCTCGCCCGTAATGCCTGATTGAGATTCTTGATGAGTGACCGCTCCCCTGCTGCCGTCCGCCCTGGCGCGCTCCCCCCGATCGACCGCTCCGAAGTCGGAACCCGCCTGCGGAGCGTGCGAAAGAGCCAGCAACTGACCCTCAAGCAGTTGTCGGAGCGCTCCGGTGTGCCCGTGTCGACCTTGTCGAAAATGGAACTGGCGCAGGTCTCTGTGAGCTACGAAAAACTGGCGGCGGCGGCGCGGGCCCTGAATGTCGATATCGCCCAGTTGTTTCGCAGCGCCGAAGTCGGCGATGTCCCGGCGTCGACCACTGTGGTGGTCAATACCCTGCCCTCTGCCCCGGGCTACAGCACCGGGACCTATGACTACCACGTGATTGCCGGCGAGTTTCCCGAACGCCTGATGACCCCGATGTACGCGCGGATCATTGCCCGTGAACGCCAGCAGTTCGACGACTTCATCCGCCATCCTGGCCAGGAATTTGCGCTGGTGCTCAGTGGCCGGGTGCGGATCGTTTTCGAAACCGGAGAAGCCGTCAGTATCGGCCCGCAAGAGACCGCCTACTTCAACAGCAACATTGGCCATATCTACCTGTCCGAGAGCGACGACGGCGAGGATGCCCATGTGATGGTGGTGATGACGGATCGATGAAGCGGCGGCCTGGGTAAACCTGCGCCCGCTTCAGTTATAACCTAATAACGAACTAGTCTATTTCGCTATAAAAAAACCTTTATGCTGGCTGCCATCCGATCACGGGCCCGTTGAGCGTTTAGGTAGATTATGGATGTAGGATCTTTCGGCTTCACCATTGCAGGCCTTGTCGTTGGTTTTATCGTCGGCATGACCGGCGTAGGCGGCGGTTCCCTCATGACCCCGATCCTGCTCTGGTTCGGCATCAACCCCGCCACAGCGGTCGGTACCGACCTGCTGTATGCCGCCATCACCAAAGCGAGCGGCGTCTGGGTGCATGGCAAAAACAAGAACATCGACTGGAAAATCACCGGCTGGCTGACCCTGGGCAGTGTGCCTGCCGCTGCCGCGACCCTGTACTTCCTCAGCACCCTGGACACCGACACCCAGGCTGCCAACGCCGTGATCAAACAGGGCCTGGCGGTCGTACTGATACTCACCGCGCTGGCCATCCTGTTCAAAAGCAAACTGCAGGCCTTTGCCAGCAAACACGCCGGTGACCGCTATCACCTGAGCGGCCGCGCCCTCAACACACTGACGGTCGTGACCGGCGTGGTCCTTGGCGTGATGGTCTCGCTGACCTCCATCGGCGCCGGCGCGCTGGGTACCGTGGCGCTGTTCCTGCTGTACCCCTACCTGGTCACCCGCCGCCTGGTCGGCACCGAGATCGCACACGCCGTGCCGCTGACCCTGGTTGCCGGCCTGGGCCATGCCAGCATGGGCAACATGGACTGGTCGCTGCTGGGTTACCTGCTGCTGGGTTCGTTGCCAGGCATCTACCTGGGTAGCCACCTGACCGGGCGTATTTCCGACAGCGTGCTGCGCCCGTGCCTGGCCGCGATGCTGCTGATGATCGGTTACAAGCTCGCGTTCTGAGGCCTGCCGCGGCCTAACGGTTGAACCTGTCCACCAACGCGTACATGTCGTGCGCGGTTTGCTGCAGCTCGCGGCCAAGGGTGGCGGAGCTGGCGGCGATATCGACGTTTTGCTCCGACACCTGAGCGATGGTGGTGATCTGTCGGCTGATGTCTTCGGCCACATGGGATTGCTGCTGGGAGGCCGCCGCCATCTGCTCGGTCATCTGGTGAATGCGCTCCACAGCAACGCCAATACCGTCGAGGGCGTTTTGTGTGGCAATCACCTGGTCGACGCCCACATGCGCCTCATCGCTGCCCTGACGGGCAATGTCCACAGCCTGATTGGCTGCGCTGTGCAGCGACTGGATGATGCTCTGGATGGTCTCTGTCGATTCCTGGGTCTTGAAGGCCAGTGCCCGTACTTCATCGGCGACCACGGCGAATCCACGGCCCTGCTCGCCCGCACGGGCCGCCTCGATCGCGGCGTTGAGCGCCAGCAGATTGGTCTGGTCTGCGATCTGCCGAATCATGTTCGAGGCGATCTGGATCGACTGCGTTTCACCGGCAAAGTGCTCAACCGACTGACTGATCTGGTTCACCGTTTGCTGCAACGTCTCTATCACCAGGCGGGTCTTGCCCGCTTCTTGCGAGCCAACCTGGGTCAACTGGTTGACGCCTTCGGCTTCGTCAGCGGTGTCATGAATATGGGTCGAGACCTCGGCAATCGACGCCGCCATTTGTGTCATGGCCGTGGCAACCATATCGGACTCATCACGCTGGCGCTGCAAGGATGAAACCGAGGCCTGTGCCAGCTGCCCGCTCTGGGCCGCCATCGCCTCGGTCCGGTTGGCATAGTCGCTGGAACGGCTCAGAGCCGTACGCAGCTTGGCCTGCTCGCTGATCAGCGACATCATCAGTTGCGCCACTACGCCCTGCTCATCGGTGTACGTGCGGGCGATCAACTCACTGTCGAAACTGTCTGGCGTTGCGCTTCGCACCTTGGCGAATGTGTGCTGCAAACGCCACTGCGACGCGGCCTGCAAAGCAACAAACCCCGCCACCAGCACGCCGATTGCGGGCCAGCGATCCAGGTACATCACCGCCGCCAGGCACGGCACGCCCACCAGCACTGGCACCAGCCCCTGCCCCACCAGCGCACGACCCAGGCCCTTGAGACTCCAGCCGGCTTTGCCTGAGCGCATGCGCTCGTAAAGCGCAGACGCACGTTCAATATCAGCTCGCTGCGGCTTGACCCGGACCGACTCATAACCCACCACCACGCTGCCTTCCAGCACCGGGGTGACATAAGCACTGACCCAATAGTGGTCGCCATTGCGGCAGCGGTTCTTGACGATCCCCATCCAGCTCCTGCCGTCCTTCAAGTAGGACCACATATGGGCAAAGACGGCCTCGGGCATGTCCGGATGGCGGACAATATTGTGCGGACTCCCCAGCAACTCCTCTCGGCTGAAACCACTGATGGCCACTAGCTCGTCATTGCAGTACGTCAGATTACCCTGCAGGTCAGTGGCGGAAATCAGCCGCTGTTCATTCTGGAAAATGACTTCCTGTTGGCTGACCGGCAGATTACTTCTCATGCTCAAGGATCCGTATGTTCTTGAATCAATTCAGATTGCGTTCCCCTTAGTATATGTGCGGCTATTAGCCAGCTCTCATCAACAGACTGATTGTGACTATTACGTTTAGTAATGGCTGGGTGCATCCGTCGACGCCAGCAACGTTTGATTGGCCAGGGTCAGGCACTCCCTGAACAGACGGGTGGCCGGGTCGAGGTTGCGAATGGCGGAGTAAAAACAGCCGATGCTGCCAAAGGTCATCGGTTTGCCCAGATCAAACGCCTTGAGCTTGCCGCTCTGGGCCAACTGCTGAGCAGTTTGCAGGGGAAGGAAGCCTATGGTCTGTTGGTCTTGCATCAGTTCGTAATTGGTTAGGGTCGCGATCGACTCGATCACGTTGGTGGGCGGCCCCAGCTCAAGTGCCTCGAACAGGCCATCGACAGTACGGCGCAACAAGCCGCTGCGCGGCGGTAAAATCCAGGGAAACGGATGCAGATCCGCCAGGCTTACCGGCTGCCCGCTGGCATGCAGCAGGTGGTCAGCGCCAGCAACAATGCACAGCCCCTCTTCGCACAACACGTCGACCTTCAGCCGTGGCTCATACTCGTGCCAGCGCCAGTCATCGGGAATGCGCCCGATCACAATATCCAGCTCGCCCGCCAGCAGGCTTGAGAACAATTGATCCATCTGGCCGACTCTTACAGTCACCAGCACCCCGGGTGCGCGTGCCTTGAGATGGCGCAAGGTGTGTGGCAGCAGCAGGGTCGATGCCGAAGTCAGCGAACCCACCATGACCTGGCCGGTGGTACCACTGTGGTAAGCGTTGACCTCGTCGGTCAGGCTGCGCAGCTCGGTAAGCATGGCGTGGACCCGACGCAGGACCACACTCCCGAGTTCGGTTGCGTGCACACCGCGGTTGCCACGCACCAGCAACGCTGCACCGAGGAACGCCTCCATGTCGTGAATGATCTTGGTGACGGCGGGCTGGGTGAGGTTCAACGCCTGCGCGGCCCCCATCAGTGAGCCGCTGCGCAGTACCTGGTCGAAGACCACCAATTGATAGAGTTTGAGTTTACGGGCGACGGAAACGACAGTTGACTTCATGAGCAAGACCTTGCGGCTATCGTGCGTTCACCGCCTGGTGCGACGAACGCTCGATACAGGGGCGACTCCTTATTATTTTATTGGCGCTCGTACCAACGCTGTGTAGCGAAGGCAAGAGACACTACTCATTCCTTTAACAGCAATATAGAAGGCATGGATGGGGAGAAAATTGATGCACATCATTGGTTTATTGGCCGTAGCTACCAGCCTTTTCACCACGCCCGATAAAGGCCCCGGATCAAATGAAGTTAAAATACAGAGCAGCGCAGGCTGCCGGTTGATCATTTGAGCGACCGGCCAACGGGCGAACACCTGGCAGTCTTGGTAGACTATGTCACCTTTGTTTTTGCACCGACCAGCGCGGCATCACCTGTACCAACGCCCCCTGTGAAACGCCAAAAACGCCCCGAAATTGGTACAAGACACGTCGTAGACCATGCCCCTAGAATCCGCCGCACCCCCAGTAAACCCGCGCCCTGAGCCGTCCCGCCGCTTCAGCGTGGCGCCGATGATGGACTGGACTGACCGCCACTGCCGGTACTTCCTGCGCCTGCTTTCGCGCAATGCCCTGCTCTACACCGAAATGGTCACCACCGGCGCCCTACTGCACGGCGATGCCGAGCGTTTCCTGCGTCACGACGAAGCCGAATACCCGCTGGCCTTGCAACTGGGCGGCAGCGTGCCGGCGGATCTTGCCGCGTGCGCGAAGCTGGCGCAGGACGCTGGCTACGATGAGGTCAACCTCAACGTCGGCTGCCCCAGCGACAGGGTGCAGAACAACATGATCGGCGCCTGCCTGATGGGCCACCCGGCGCTGGTCGGCGATTGCGTCAAGGCGATGCAGGATGCAGTGCAGATTCCGGTGACGGTCAAGCACCGTATCGGTATCAATGGCCGCGACAGTTACGCCGAGCTGTGCGACTTTGTCGGGCAAGTGCGTGACGCCGGTTGCCGCAGCTTTACCGTGCATGCGCGCATTGCGATTTTGGAAGGCCTGTCGCCGAAGGAAAACCGCGAGATTCCACCGCTGCGCTACGACGTGGCGGCGCAGTTGAAGGCTGATTTTCCGGAGCTGGAGATCATCCTCAACGGCGGCATCAAGACGCTCGCCGAATGCCAGGCGCACCTGCAGACCTTCGACGGGGTGATGCTGGGACGCGAGGCGTACCACAACCCCTATGTACTGGCCGAAGTCGACCAGCAGCTGTTCGGTAGCCAGGCCTCGGTGATCAGCCGCAGTGAAGCACTGGCGCAGCTTCGCCCTTACATTGCCGCGCACCTGGCCTCAGGTGGCGCCATGCACCATGTGACCCGGCATATTCTCGGACTGGGCCAGGGCTTCCCGGGGGCGCGCAAATTCCGCCAATTGCTTTCGGTGGATATCCACAAGAGCAAGGACCCGCTGGCGCTGCTCGACCAGGCGGGTGCGTTGTTGCAGGGCCGCTAGCTCCGGAACCTGTGCCGGCTTCGCCACTCCAAGGCATATCCTTTACCCCGCCTGCCAGCCAGCCCTTGAGCGGCTGGCAGCGCTCGGGTAATGTCGATCCATTGCACAGGACAGAGCACGCCCATGACCTCCAAGCTGGAACAACTCAAGCAGTTCACCACTGTGGTTGCCGACACTGGCGACATCGATGCCATCAGCCGCCTGAAACCGGTCGACGCCACCACCAACCCTTCCCTGCTGCTCAAGGCCGCCGCGATGCCCGGCTATGCCGATCTGCTGCGCCAGTCGGTCGAACACAGCAAAGGCGATGTGGGCCTTGCCTGTGATGCCTTTGCCGTGGCGGTAGGCGCCGGCATTCTCAAGGTCATTCCGGGGCGTATCTCAACCGAGGTCGATGCCCGCCTGTCTTTTGACCAACCAGCACTGCTGGCCAAAGCCCGGCAGCTGATCGCGCTCTACGATAAGGCTGGCATCGGCCGCGACCGCGTGCTGATCAAGCTGGCGTCGACCTGGGAAGGTATCCGCGCCGCCGAAGTGCTGGAGAAAGAAGGCATCCAGACCAACCTCACCCTGCTGTTCTCCTTCGCCCAGGCCCAGGCCTGCGCCGATGCCGGGGTGTTCCTGATTTCACCGTTCGTGGGCCGTATCTACGACTGGTACAAAAAAGCTACCGGCAAGGAATACGTCGGCGCCGAAGACCCGGGCGTGCAGTCGGTCACACGGATCTACGACTACTACAAGACCAACGGTTACAAGACTGTGGTCATGGGCGCGAGCTTCCGCAATATCGGCCAGATCGAGCAACTGGCCGGCTGCGACCGCCTGACCATCAGCCCTGAACTGCTGCAGCAACTGAGTGAAGACCAGGGCGAGTTGCCGCGCGTCCTGGTGCCGGGCAACAAGGGTGAAGCCCGTCAAGAACTGACCGAGGCGCAATTTCGCTGGGCCTCCAATGAAGATGCCATGGCCACCGAGAAACTGGCCGAAGGCATTCGCCAGTTTGCCCGGGATCAAGAGAAGCTCGAAGCCTTGCTCGCAGCAAAGGCTTGATACAAAACAGCAATTGCCACTACGGCAGTGAATGCCGAGTATCGCTGTTTTTTACGGCCTAGACGGCCTCATCGCGGGCCAGCCCCGCTCCTGCCGCGCTGTCGATGCAGGAGCAGGTCTGGCCCGCGCTGCTTGCAGTTGTGCTTTTCGAGATGTTGATGCCTGAATCCTCCGTTTTACCCGTCGTCCTTGCCGGCCCTGTGCTGCGCCGTGTTGAACCGGCACGCCTGGTGTTCTGGCTGGTGGGCTCCCAGCCCCTGCAGCCAGCGCTGCAACTGAGCCTCCCGGGTGTTACCTCGAGCATCGACTGCCAGGTCATTCCAATCGGTCGCCAGGCCTTTGTGCACTTGATCGACGTGCAGCTCGACACCCCGCTGCCCTGCAATGAACAGATCGACTACGACCTGAGCCTGGCGACTGCCGAAGGCGCCCAGGGCATCGCACAGTGGGCACCACACCTGCTTTATGACGGTACTCAACGGCCCAGCTTCGTGGTGCATTCGCGTATTGAACAACTGCTCCACGGTTCATGCCGCAAGCCCCATCACCCCGCCGCCGATGGCCTGCTGTGTGCCGATCGGCTACTCAAGGAGTGTTCCGATCCCAGGTCGCGCCCCGCGGTGCTGATGATGAGCGGCGATCAGATCTACGCCGATGATGTCGCCGGGCCCATGTTACGGGCGATCCATGCGCTGATCGAACGGCTGGGGCTATTCGACGAAACCCTGCAAGGTGCGGTGGTTGATGACAGCCGCGCGCTCTATCGACACCCGGCCAGCTATTACCACAGGGCCGACCTGCTGCCTGCACTGGAGAGCAACGAGACCCTGCGCGAGCGCTTTTTCGGTGGCGCACGCAAGCCGATTTTCACCAGCAGCAACGCCGACAACCACCTGGTGACCTTTGCCGAGGTCATGGCCATGTACCTGCTGGTCTGGTCGCCGGTGCCCTGGACCCTGATCACGCCGCAGATGCCGCCGGGGCTCACCCCGGAGCGCCAGGCGCGCTACCGGCAGGAGCAACAGCTGATCGACAACTTTGTCGGCGGCCTCGGCGGCGTGGCGCGGGTTTTGGCCCATCTGCCCAGCCTGATGATCTTCGACGATCACGACATTACCGATGACTGGAACCTGTCGGCACAGTGGGAAGAAACCGCCTATGGTCACCCTTTTTCCAGGCGCATCATTGGCAACGCACTGCTTGCCTACCTGTTGTGCCAGGGGTGGGGAAACGACCCCGACGCCTGTCGCGCGCTGGTGCACAAATGCCAGGCACTGAGCCACAGCGCCCTGACCGACCAGCACCTGGACGCCCCGCTGCAGGATGCGCTGATTGATGAAACACTGCGTTTTCAAGGTTGGCAGTTCGTGCTGCCGAGCAATCCGCCACTGTTGGTTCTGGATACCCGGACGCGACGCTGGCGCAGCGAAAGCAACCTGAAGAAACCCTCCGGCCTGCTTGACTGGGAAGCCCTGAGCGAACTGCAACAGGCCCTACTCGACCACCCCTCGGCCATCATCGTGTCACCGGCGCCGATCTTCGGGGTCAAGCTGATCGAGACCGTGCAGCGGGTGTTCAGCTGGCTGGGTTATCCGCTGCTGGTCGACGCCGAAAACTGGATGGCCCATCGCGGTGCCGCACAGGTGATCCTGAATATTTTCCGCCACTCACGGACGCCCGGACACTACGTGATCCTGTCCGGCGATGTGCATTACTCCTTCGTCTATGAAGTACTGATCCGTCATCGCCAGCGCAGCCCGCACCTCTGGCAAATCACCAGCAGCGGCATAAAGAACGAGTTTCCACGGCGCCTGCTGGATACCTTCGACCGCCTCAACCGCTGGCTGTATTCGCCTCGTTCGCCGCTGAACTGGCTGACAAAACGTCGGCAGATGGAAGTGATTCCGCGCACACCGAGCCACAGCAAAGCGGGCGAGCGACTGTGGAACAGCGCCGGTCTCGGCCAGGTGTTTTTCAATGAACAGGGACAGCCGCAGCGGATTTTCCAGCTGAACGCCAACGGCGGCGCAGCGACGGAGTTTCCACCACGGGTCAAGGATTAACGTCAGGGGTCTGCAGGCGCCTGATGGCGCCTGTGGGGCGCGTCAGGTGCGCTCGAGGGCGTTGACCAGGTCGTGAAAGGCTTCACGGTTGGAATCGTTCAGTCCCATTAGGATCTTGTGCGCTTCCAGCACCTTGGAACGCACCACGTCTTCGTTCTGGTCCTGGGACGGCAGGTCGGTCAAGCACTCCGGGCACGGGATCGGCCGATCAACGATGTTGAACACCTGGTCGAAGCCCATGGACTGCAGCAACCGCGAAATGTCCGGGTTGGTGGTCACCACGGTAGGCAACAGGCCAACTTTTTGCCGCGACAGGATCGAGAGCTTGGCCAGCAAACCCAGGGTGGTACTGTCGATGCTTTCGGTTTCCGTCAGATCAATGACGATCGCCGAGAAATTCAGCGCCGTGAAGATCTTCTCAATAGTCGCATCCAGCGCTGAACACAAAGTCAGACGCACTTCACCGACAAACTTCAGAACGAACGTGCCGCTCTGTTCGGCGAACTGGATTCTACCCGTACTCATTGAAGGTTCCTGCTTAACACCAATAGGGCGATATCATCCGGCATCTCCCCAAGCGTAGCCAATCCGAATCGTTGGCGCAGCCCATCCAGGCTGCCACCCGCGGCCTTGACGATTTCCGGCAAGGCAGCTTCTTTATCTTTGAGTGTATCCCCGGGCAAAAGGTCCAGAATGCCATCAGAGAGTAAGGTCAGGCTGAATTGTGGCGGCAACTCCAGCACATGGTCCTGGTAGGTCGCCTCTTCAAACAGCCCGACCGGTAAGCCGCGCCCTTCCAGGTAGCGGCTCTGGCCCGGTGTGTACAGCACAGGCAAGGGCAGATGGCCGCCGATGCTGTAGGTCATCAGGCCCGTGTCTTCATCTATTACACCACCAACCATGGTCACATGCTTGCCTAGCTTGCAGTTGATCAGGCCGCGGTTGATATGTCCAAGCACTTCTGAAGGCTTGAAGTCGCGCAATCTGGAATTGCGCTTGAATTCGAACAACAGCCGGGTGGTCATGAATTTCAGCAGTACGGTAACGAACGCCGAGGAGGCGCCATGACCGGAAACATCGGCCAGGTAGAACGCGATACGGCGCTCGTCGACCCGGAAATAGTCGGCAAAGTCGCCCGACAGGTACAACGATGGAATGATCTGGTGCTCAAATGACAGCTCGTCCGCCACCCACGGGCTTTCCGGCAGCATGTTCATCTGCACCTGCCGCCCGGCGGTCTGGTCTTCCTGCAACAGGTGCAGACTGGCCTCCAGCTCGCGGTTGGCGGTTTCGAGCTTTTCGCGGTAGCGCTGGTTTTCCAGCACCAGACGTGCCCTGTCCAGCGCGCGGCGTACCGAATGCTCGAGCACCGCGAGGTCTTCCAGGGGCTTGATCAGGTAATCGGCTGCGCCCAGGCGCAAGGCTTCGACCGCGTCGTTCATCACCCCGGCACCGGACACCACAATGACCGGCAACTCGGGTGCGCGCTCAGTCACCTGGCGAATCAGCTCCAGACCGCCCATTTGCGGCATGCGCAGATCGCAGATCACTAGATCGGGCTGTTTCTGTTCGAAGACCTGAAGGCCCTGCTGGCCATTGCTCGCTTGCAGGACACGGAAACCACTGTCTTCAAGGTAGGCGGCAAGACTCGCACGTACGACGTCGTCGTCATCGATGATCAGCAGCGTTGCACTGGTTTTCTGCATGTGGGCAAACGGCGCCAGAATTAGGTTGGCGTAGGCGGCTCGTCAAGGCTTGAGCACGCTTACTGGATTCGCTTCTAGCCTCTCTACTATGAGTTGTAGGACAAGTCGGATTGTCCGGCAACTAGCAGAGGTGCCCTGTAAGGCGCAGACGGTACTCCCATCCGCCGGGCGTTTCAAGGGTACGCCGATGCTTGCGGCGGGTCTTTACCGCTTAAATCACCAAGAGTTATTAGGCGCCGATTTTCAGTTACCACAAGGCATATTAATCGGTACCCCGTTCACTTTATTGCGAACCACGCAGACGCTCCAGCGTGGATGCGATTGATTAGCGTTGATCAATGATGAAACCTTGACCTGCCCCTGACGGCACCTTCACATCCTGCTGCTTACGCTTGCCACCAACCTTCCCACTCAAGAGCGATACCCGCTCATCCACAGGCAGGCGGAGCAATTACATGGCCAGTTCAATCAACCCTCGACAAACACGACTGCTGAACAAGGTTCCAGCAGTGACGTTGATCTTCTGGATCATCAAGATCCTGTCGACCACCACCGGGGAAACGGGTGCCGACTTCCTGATCTTCAAGCTGCACTTCGGGTTGCCGTTGACCTCGTTGATCATGGGCGTCGTACTGGTTGCAGTACTGACGCTGCAACTGCGCACCGAGCGCTATGTACCCTGGGTCTACTGGCTGACCGTGGTCCAGGTGAGCATCTTTGGCACACTGCTCACCGACAGCCTGGTCGATACCTATGGCGTTGCACTGACCACCACAACGGCCGTCTTCAGCGTGCTGCTGGGGCTGACGTTCATTGCCTGGTACGCGCAGGAAAAGACCCTTTCGATCCAGTCGATCTACCGGGGCAAGCGCGAGTATTTCTACTGGACGGCCATTCTGATGACATTCGCGCTCGGCACCGCCGCAGGCGACCTGGTGTCCGAACAGATGCGCCTGGGCTATGCCGTCTCGGCCATCATCTTTGCCCTGTGCATCGGTGCCGTGGCCATCGCCCATTACCTGTTCCGCCTGAACGCGGTGACCACCTTCTGGATTGCCTATGTGCTCACGCGCCCCTTCGGGGCATCGGTCGGTGACTGGCTCTCGCATTCCCTGCACAAAGGCGGGCTTGGGCTTGGTACCGTTGCTACCAGTGAAGTGTTCGCGGTGATCATTGTCGCCCTGGTGGGTTACCTCACCCTGAGGGAGCGCCGCCTGAGCGCTGCGAGCAATAATGTGTAAGCGTTGATTACAACGCTTACACGCGAGCGGAGAGGATCAGAAATCAACGGTGGCCGACAGCTGCAACGTCCGCGGGTAACCGGGAGAGATGGCGCCATAGGAGGCTACGCCCGACCAGTACTCACGATCGAAAACGTTCTGCACGGTGGCACGAAAGGTCGTCGGCCGACCTTCGATTTTGGTCACGTAGCGCGCCCCGGCGTCGATGCGGGTCCAGGCATCCAGCTCCTGGGTGTTGGCCTGGTTGACATACTGGCTGGCGGTGTAGATCGCACCGCCCGTGAGGGTAAAGCCTTCGACCCACGGCGTATCCCACTCGGCCCAGAGGTTGGCCTGCACATCCGGCACGCCCACCGGCTCGTTGCCGCGGTTGGCGCGGGTGGCCGAATCGGTCAGCTCACCGTCAAGCAGGGTGACGCCACCCATTACCCGCGTACCCGTTGCGACCTCGCCGAACATGCTCAGCTCGACACCCCGGTTGCGTTGTTCGGCCTGGACCGAAAACTGGTTACCCGCGCCCAGTTCACCGCTGGGTTTTTCAATTTGAAACAGTGCCAGGGTGGTCATGAACGTGCCGTGTTCGAACTTGACCCCGAGCTCATGCTGTTTGGTCTCGTAGGGCGCAAACGCTTCCCCCGAGTTGGCGGCCGTGGCGGGGGCTATGTCGCCCTTGCTCAAGCCTTCCACGTAGTTGTAATAAAGCGATACGTGTTCCCAAGGCTTGACCACCACCCCCACCACTGGCGTCGTGGCACTGTCGTCGTAACGGGAAGTCACCGCCCCGGTGGCGCTGTAGTTACGCGACTCGATTGATTGCCGGCGTACGCCCAGGGTCAACTGCGCGCGGTCTTCGAGTACGGACAGGGTGTCGGTGATGGCAACGCCAGACAGCTCCGACTCGGAAACGCGCAAGACTTTGGGTGCATTTATGTACTGCTTGGGGACGTCGATCGGGTGGTAGATGTTCGAGCGGATGTCGGTGCCGTTGTTGATGCCTCGGGACAGCTCGTCCTGATACCGCGTCGCCATCACCGTGGTCGTGTGACTGACCGGCCCGGTATCAAACAGGGCGCGCAAGCCGATATCGGCGGTGGAACGGTCGACATTGAATTTGTAGTAACCGGGAATATTGCTGGTATCACCCGCCTCATTGAGGATCCGCGGCACCTGGTCGGACATGCGTTTGACGTCCGCCTTGCCACCACCGGTATGGGCGAACACCGTCACCGCCTCGTTAAGGTCATACTCCCCACCGAGCAACGCCGACTGTTCACTGGTTTCCGACCAGCCCCAGTCCTGTGACAGATTGGTCCGGCCATTGGGCGCCGACGGCACGTCAATGCCCGCCGCCACTGTGAAGGGTCGCGACGCGGCATCCCACTGCTCTTTCTGACTGATGAAGTCGAGGTTCAAACGCAGTCGTTCGCCCTGGTAGTCGAGGGCAATGGCGCCGATGTCCAGTTCGCGCTCCTGGTTATCAATGGCAGTATCCCCCTGCTGGACACTGCCATTGAAACGCACGCCAAACTGCTTTTCTTCACCGAAGCGGCGACTGACATCGATATGCCCGCCCGCCTGGGTATCAGAGCTGTAGCTGGCGGTAAAACGGGTCAGGTCTTCAGGCAGCGCGCGCTTGGGGACGATGTTGATCACGCCGCCAACGCCGCTGTTGGGCGAGATGCCGTACATCAGGGCGCCCGGCCCTTTGAGCACTTCAACCCGCTCGGCATATTCGGTGAAGACGCGGTAGTTGGGGGCCACGCCATAGACGCCGTCAAACGCCAGCTCACCGAGGTTGCCCTCGCCCACGGGAAATCCGCGAATGAAAAACGAATCGACAATCCCGCCGGTCTGCCCGGTGGAGCGCACTGACGGGTCACGCTCCAGCGCATCGGCAACGGTCACCGTCTGCAAGTCGGCCAGGGTTTTTGCGGTATAGCTGGTCACACTGAACGGTGTATCCATCACGTCCTTGTTGCCCAGCATGCCGACTCGCCCGCCACGGGCGACTTGTCCACCGGCGAACGCATCGGGCAACGCACTGCCCTGCAGGCTGTTGGCGTCGATCGTGGTAGCGGCCAGCGTAAGCCCGTCGCCACTGTCGGCAACACGCCTGGTCAAGGTGTAGCTGCCGTCATTGCGCTCAACCAGCTCCAGCCCGCTACCGGCCAGCAGTTGCGCCACGCCGTCAGGCCCCGAGTACGTGCCCGACAGCCCTGCGCTATGCAGCCCCTCGGTCAAGGCCGGTTCAAACGACAGCGCAATGCCCGACTGCATGGCAAAGCTGGACAGCGCACGCCCCAGGGGCCCTGGCGGAATCTCGTAGGTTTGACTGGCGATGGCATCCAGTTGCCGGGGGGTGGCAGCCCAGGAAGAAGTACTTGCTGTGACCAGGGCAACACTGAGCGCGGCAGTGCGAATGGCCATTGCCAACCTGCATTCACCGCGAGGACGACGTACAACTGACATGAGGGGAAGATCCTTAAGACGGAGATAAAAGTGCTGTTCTCTCCTGTTGCCAGTCCAGATGAAAAAAAGTATCACCCCAAGCGCATTTTATTTTTCAGCGCCCAGGCAACTCAGCGGGCAGACAGCAACACCCAATAGCCGCCCATGTGCGTGCTCAGCGTGACGGGATAGGTCTGTACCAGCATGCTCAAGCTGTGTGTGGTATCGCTGAGCGGGAATGCGCCCGAAACAGCCAGGTTGGCAATGGCCGGATCACAGCGCAGGAAACCACGCCGGTAACGCGCCAGTTCGGCAACGAAATCGGCCAGCCTCATTTTGTCGGCCAACAGCATGCCTTGGGTCCAGGCGGTAACCGTGTTGTCGACCATGCTGACCGGGCTGAAGGTACGCGCATCGAAGTCGGCCTTCTCGCCAGCCTGCACAATCAGGCGTTCGCTGGCGACGGCATTGACCGGCTCGACCCGGATGGCACCTTCCAGCACAGCCAGGTAAGTGCGCCCGGCCTGCTCACGTACGCAAAAGCGTGTGCCCAACGCCTGCATCCGCCCTTCGCGGGTCGCTACCCGTAACGGGCGGGACGGCACGAGGTGGTCGGTGGCGGTCTGCACGAGGATTTCACCCCGGCGCAGGTGGATGAGTCGCTGGTCAGCATCGAACTGCACATCGATCGCCGAATCGGTATTGAGTACCACCTGCGTGCCATCGACCAAGGTCAATTCGCGGCGTTCGCCAACGGCGACACTGTAGTCGGCCGTCCAGCCCTGGTGCTCGCCAACCTTCCAGCTCGCCCAGAGTGCAGGCCCGACTGCGAGCAACAGCGCCAGCCGGGTGATTGCTGCCCGGCGATCCGGGTCGGCCGGGCGGTCCAGGGCGGGCATCGACACCGACGCCGGCAAGCTGCCCAGTTTGCTCATCAGCAACTCGGCCCGGCGCCAGGCCTGCTCGCGTTCAGGACTGCTGCTGCGCCAGACAGCCAGCGCGGCTTTCTGCGCGTCGGTTACGTCGCCGTCACTCATGGTCATCAGCCACTCGGCTGCTTCATCGAGGGTGCCGGCATCGATTGCGTCATTACGCCGAATACCTGTCATCTACTCCACCAATGCCAGACACTGCACAAACGCCTGTTTCATGTAGCGTTTGACGGTGATCAGTGACACGCCAAGCTGTTCGGCAATGGCCTCGTACCTCATGCCGCCGATTTGCGACAACAAGAAGGCGCGCCTGACCAGGGGCGGCAGGCTGTCGAGCATCGCGTCGATTTCATGCAGTGTTTCCAGCAGCAGGTAGCGGGTTTCCGGCGACGGCACCTCGGGCGCCGGAAGCGCCGCCAACGCGGACAGGTAGGCGCGCTCCAGGGCTTTGCGTTGACACCAGTTGGCCAGGATGCCCCCTGCAACGCAGTTGAGGTAGGCCCGGGGCTCATCGAACACTGTGACGTTCGAGGCGAGAATGCGGGCAAAGGTGTCCTGCACCAGATCAGCCGCATCCATGGCGTTGCCAAGGCGTTTGCGCAAGCGTGCGTAAAGCCATCCGTGATGACCGCTGTACAGCGCTTCGACGGTACGTAGCTGGTTTAGGGGGGCAGACACAAGTTCGCTCATGACGGGCGGTGTATTTTTGTAAGTGATAACTATTTGCAATATTAATTTAAAGCAGACCCTGCAAGCAAGTGGCGCTCCCCGGCCTGCCAGAAACGGCTGAAAAACAGGCATGAAAAAGGCGACCCGAGGGTCGCCTTCTGTGGACAGACGTGAGGATTAAAAATCGTCTTCGACCTGACCGTCCTTGACCTTGAACTCGCGGTTCTGCAGGTAGGCATTGCGAATGAACACGTACTTGTCACCGCGGATCAGCTTCTCTGCCGACAGCAAGCTGGCCCGCGTGTCGACGACATCCACAGCAAGCGCGGTGTTGCGCGTCGGCACGTGGTCGATATAGCGGTACGGTTCGGTGTAGGTGTCCGGGTACTTGCCGATGGCGTCACGCACGGTGCTTGGGCCCAGCAATGGCAGCATCACGTAAGGACCGCTGCTGACCCCCCAGTAACCCAGGGTCTGGCCGAAGTCCTCGTCATTGCGCTGCAGGCCCATCTTGGTGCCGACATCGAAGAAGCCGCCAATCCCGAAGGTGGTGTTGACGATCATGCGCGCAATATCGACACCGGCGGCATGGGGCTTGAGTTGCAGGACGTTGTTCGCAAGGTTGGTGACATCACCCACGTTGAGGAACATGTTGTGAATGCCATCTTCCAGAAACTGCGGGGTAATCGCCTGGTAACCCTTGGCCAGCGGCTTGAGCGCGTAGGTATCAATGGTGTCGTTGAAAGTAAAGATCGGCCGATTGACGCTTTCCCAGGGGTCTTCCTCGGTTGCCGCCTGGGCTGCACCCAAGGGCGCCAGCATCAGCCCGGCACAGACACAGGCCCGGGCCATCCGATTGATCACGTCTGTACCGTTCCTACGCATAGAGTTACTCCTAGACATTCATTGCAGCGGACGCTACGCGCCCTTCGCTTAAAAGGAAACAAGTATAAAGACTCTTCCACTGATAAACACCCTGACACAAACAAGGTAATAAATTTGTGAATATCTGTGTCGTCACGCCGTAACCAGAACGTAACACGCGAAGTGTAGCCTTCAGGCTATTTACAGGGATGTTGCCATGCCAGACGTTCCCGCCATTACCGCCTTGTTGTTCGGCTTGCGCGACTGCCTTGTTGAAACAGGCACCGAATCGAAATCGCCCCGCCCTGCCCCTGGCGCCTTGCAGACCCTCGACTGGCTGCATCAACAGCAGGTGCCCTGTGCCTGGCTGGATGAACTGCCTGCCACCGACATCGCACACCTGATCCCCCCTTTGCCGACCTGGCTCAAGGCCCACCCGGTGTCGACTCCTTGGCCTGCGCCGGATGCCTGCTGGCACGCGTTGATGGGCCTCAACGCCGGCAAGCTGGAGGGTTGCGTGCTGGTCAGTGGTGAGCCGCGTCTGCTGCAAGCAGGATTGAACGCCGGGCTGTGGACCATCGGCCTGGCCACCGGCAAATCACTGTGCGGCATTGACAGCCAGCAATGGCAGGCCCTGAGCCCGCTGGACCAGGAACGCAAACGCGCCAAGGCGACCTTGCAACTGTTCGCCCTGGGTGTGCATTCGGTGATCGATCACCTCGAAGCGCTAGGCGACTGCCTGGCAGATATCGCCCAACGCCGCCTGAAGGGCGAAAAGCCCTGATACAGGGCCGTTGATCCGCGTCATGCAAAGCGCCGCCTGGTGGATTACTCTAGAAGGCGAGGCATGGACCTTTCGCCCGATACCGGGGTCCATGACTGTGCCTATTCATAAAGGGAGATCACCCATGCCTGCCCGCGAACTGCAAAAGCAACTCGAGACTCTGCGCGAGCAACTGGAACAAAATCCACCGCTTTCCCTGGAAGAGCGCGAGCATCTGCAAGAACTGATGCAGCAGATCGAGGCCGAGATGAAACTCGAAGCCGTGACCCCGGACAACAACCTGGTCGACGGCGTCAACCTCGCCGTTGAGCGCTTTGAGGTCGACCATCCGGGGCTGACCGCCACCTTGCGCAATATCGTTCAGAGCCTGCAAAGCATGGGCATCTGAACCCCGACAGGATAAAAAAGCCCCGTCTTCGAACGGGGCTTTTCAGTTACTGGCGCACCAGGCGCAGGTTCGGCAATGTCACGGTTTCGGTACTGCGGTACGGGTTGATATCCAGCCCGCCGCGGCGCACGTAACGGGCATAGACGGTCAGGAACTCAGGGTTCAGCAGGCGCTTGAGGTCCAGGTAAATACGTTCCACGCACTGCTCATGGAAATCGGCATGCTGACGGAAGCTGATCAGGTAGGTCAGCAGGCTGGCATGATCCAGCGCCGCGCCGCGATAATGCACCGTCACACTGCCCCAGTCCGGCTGACCGGTAACCGGGCAGTTGGATTTGAGCAAGTGGCTGTGCAGGGTTTCTTCAACGAGGCGGCTGCTGTCGCACTGCAGCAACTCCGGCTGTGGCTGTTCGTAATTGCTGATGCTGACATCCAGATCATCGATGCACACACCCGGCAAGGCCACTACGCCCTGCCCTTCAACATCGGCCAGGCTGCGGATCTGCACGGCCACCGGCTTGCCGGCCGCAGCAGACAGGTCTTTTTCCAGGCAGGCCTGCAGGGCTGCGGGCGACTCGAACGCAGTCTGGTTCAGCGAGTTCAAGTACAGCTTGAACGACTTGGACTCGATGATGTTGGGCGAATCAGCCGGAATCGCGAACTCACCGATAGCCACCACCGGCTTGCCCGACGGCAGCAACCAGGACAGCTCGAAGCAGTTCCAGAAGTCCACCCCTTGCCACGGCAGGGTCTGGGCAGTGACACCCAGCTCGGCCCATTTGGCCGCACGGGGGATGGGGAACAGCAGCGAAGGCGTGTAGGTGGCGATGTATTCGCTGGACTTGCCCAGCGGAGAATGTTCGGCGGCGGGATGCATGGCTCAAACCTGAAGGACGAAATACGCCTAGTTTATCGGGTTTGTGCCATGCGTTGGGTAATCGGCTGTTATTGGTCGATGGTCAGCTTGCCGACCATGCCGGCCTGGTAGTGACCTGGCACGTTGCAGGCGAACTCGATCGGGGTCGTCTGGGTGAAGGTCCAGGTCAGCTCGCCACGTTGGCCGGGCGCGACCATCACCGTATTGGGATCGTCATGCTTCATGCTGGCGCCATGCTGCATAGTGCCGTGCCCCATGGCAGCGTGGTCCATCTGCCCCTGCATGGCGAGCATTTCCTGTTGATGCCGGGCATGCATGACCGCATCACCGAGGCTGAACTCATGCATCACCGCACCCTTGTTGACCAGCACGAAACGCACCGTCTCCCCGGCCTTGACCTGCAGGCTGCGCGGCGCGTAGTACATGTCGCCCATGACGATTTCTACAGTGCGATCGGCCTGGCTCGCCAGTGCGGGTGCGCCAAAGGCATAGGAATGCGCCGGTGACGCCAGTGCGGGCAGGCTGAACAGCGCCAGGGCGCCGGCGAAAATAAGGTGTTTCATGTCAGGCCCACTCCAGGGTTGCGACGAATCAGGCTTCACTGTAGAAAACCGGCGCTGGCAGCTACCTGACAAAAAGATTACAACTTTGTCAGCTTGGCCACCCGCCACGTGCAGCACGGTATAACCAACCGGCAATCCATCTCCAAGAGCCAGCCGATGAAACTGTTGATCGTCGAAGACCAGACCAAGACCGGCCAGTACCTGTGCCAGGGCCTCAGTGAAGCAGGCTTTGCCACCGAGCTTGCCGCCGACGGCAATACCGGCCAGCACCTGGCCCTGACGGGCGACCACGACCTGCTGATCCTCGATGTGATGCTGCCAGGGCGCGATGGCTGGCAAATCCTCCAGGCGGTGCGCGCCTCGGGTAACGAAGTGCCGGTCCTGTTCCTGACTGCCCGCGATGCCGTGGAAGACCGCGTGCACGGCCTGGAACTGGGCGCCGATGATTACCTGGTCAAACCCTTTGCCTTTTCCGAGCTGCTGGCACGGGTGCGCAGCCTGCTGCGCCGGGGCTGCAGCCCGACCCAGGAAACCAGCCTGGGCCTTGCCGACCTGCGCCTGGACCTGATTCGCCGCCGGGTCGAGCGCAGCGGCCAGCGCATTGACCTGACCGCCAAGGAATTTGCCTTGCTTGAACTGCTGTTGCGCCGCCAGGGCGAAGTCCTGCCCAAATCGCTGATTGCCTCCCAGGTCTGGGACATGAACTTCGACAGTGACACCAACGTCATCGAAGTGGCGATCCGCCGCCTGCGCCTGAAAATCGACGACAGCCACGAACACAAGCTGATCCATACCGTGCGCGGCATGGGTTATGTCCTTGAAGAGCGGCTGGCCTGATGCGCCGACTGTCCCTGAGCAGCCGCCTGGCCCTGCTGTTCGCCGCCTGCACCGCAGCGGTATCGCTGACAGCCGGCGTGCTGTTCAGCCGCGCCAGCCAGCATCACTTCATCGAACTTGACCAGCAACTGCTTGAAAGCCGCCTGTCAGTGCTGCGCCAGATCCTCGACGGTGTGCATGACCCCGCCGGGCTCGCCACGCGCCTGTCCGCCTTGCAAAGCGAGTTGAGCCATCAGGCCGACCTCGCGGTGCGAATTCGCGGCAGTAACGGCCAGGTGTGGTTCGACAGTCAGGCCAACCTGCCGGACTCCCCCCAGGCGCCTGGTCTGAGCACCTTGCATAGCAGCAGTAGCGCTTACCGCAGCCTGAGCGTGAATCTCGCCGATGGCGAGCCGCAATCGGCGCAACTGACGCTGTTTCTCGACATCACCCACCACCAGCATTTTCTCCAGCGCATGCAGCAGCTGATCTGGCTGACGGTCGGCCTCTCGGCCCTGGCCACTGCCCTGCTAGGCGCCTGGGCCGCGCGAAGTGGCCTGCGCCCCTTGCGCCAGATGGGTGAAGTGGCGTCAAAAGTATCGGCGCGCTCGTTGACCACCCGCTTGCCCGAGGGGCAGATGCCGGTGGAGCTGGCTGAACTGGCGCAAACCGTCAACGCCATGCTGGAGCGGCTGGATGATGCCTTTCAGCGCCTGTCGGCGTTCTCCGCCGATATCGCGCATGAACTGCGTACTCCTCTGTCGAACCTGCTGACCCACACACAGGTCACCCTCACCCGCCCACGTGAACTGGAGGAATACCGCGAAGCCTTGCACAGTAACCTTGAGGAACTGCAGTGGATGGCTCAACTGGTCAACGACATGCTCTATCTGGCCAAGGCCGACCACGGTCTGCTGATGCCCAGCCGCCAGCACCTGACGCTTGCCGAAGAGGCTGATGCCCTGCTGGAGTACTACGCACCGCTGGCTGAAGAGGCCGGTGTGGCACTGCACCGGGAGGGTCAAGGGCGCCTCGAAGGTGACCGCCACATGCTGCGCCGGGCCCTGTCCAACCTGCTGGACAACGCCTTGCGCTTTACCCCGGCACAGGGAGAAATTCGCGTCAGTATCGAAGTGCACGCCGAGCAGGTGCGCCTGCAGGTGGCCAACACCGGCGAGCCGATTGACCCGGCATTGCTACCGCGGCTGTTCGACCGTTTTTACCGGGCCGACCCTGCACGCCGTGAAGGCAGCAGCGAACATGCGGGCTTGGGATTGGCAATTACCCGTTCGATCGTCCAGGCCCATGGTGGCTCCATCCGCGCCGAATCGACGGCGGGATGGACGCGCTTTGTGATCGATTTGCCAGCGGTGTAGCCGGCTCCACACAAGCCTTGTAGGCGCTGGCGAAGCCTGCGATCGAGCGCAAAGCGCTCGCAACAGTGGTCACTCGTAACGCAATGCGTACGCCGGCTCGACTTGCGATGCCCGATATGCCGGGTACAGCGTCGCGAGAAAACTCATCACCAGGCCGGCACTGCAGATCAGCGCCACATCGCCCCACTGCAGCTCCGATGGCAGGCTGCTGATGAAATACACATCGGAGGTAAAGATGTGTTGCCCGCTGACACGTTCCAGCCAGCCGACGATCTGACTGACATTAAGCGCCGCAATCACCCCGAGTACCCCGCCGATCAACGTGCCGACGATGCCGATCAGTGTGCCCTGAACCATAAAGGTGCCCATGATCTGCGCAGGCGTTGCGCCGATGGTGCGCAAGATGGCGATGTCCGCGCCCTTGTCGTTCACCACCATGATCAAGGTGGCGATGATGTTGAACGCCGCCACGGCGATGATCATCAGCAGCAACAGACCGATCATGGTCTTTTCCATCTTCATCGCGCTGAACAGGCTGCCCTGGGTGTGCGACCAGTCATCTGCGCGATACGCCTCGCCCAGTTGTCCGGCAATCGCCTTGGACACCTGAGGGGCGGCGTACAGATCCTTGAGCTTCAGGCGCACGCCCTGAACCTGATTGGGCTGCCAGCGCTGCATCTGCGCGGCGTCGGCCATGTGGATGTAGGCCATGGAACCGTCGAGTTCGGCACCCACCTTGAACACCCCGACCACATTCAGACGCTGCATGCGCGGGGTGATGCCGCCCGGCGCGCTGCTCACTTCCGGTACGATCAGGGTCAGCTTGTCACCGACATTCAGGCGAAAACGCCGGGCAGTGATTTCGCCGATCACCACGCCGTACTCGCCCGGCTCCAGCCCCTGCAGACTGCCCTGGACAATGTGCTGACCGACGATCGACACCTTGCCTTCCTGGGCCGGATCAATCCCGCTGACTTGGATCGGCTGCATCGCACCTTTGTAGGAAAGCATGCCTTCCATCTCGGTCAACGGCGCAACGCCAATCACCTGCGGATTTTTCAGTGCCGCATCGGCCACGGGTTTCCAGTCATCCAGCGGTTGCACACCGAGGATGCTCGCATGCGGCACCATGCCAAGGATCCGCGCGCTCATTTCGCGCTGGAAGCCGTTCATCACCGACAACACCACGATCATTGCCAGCACGCCCAACGACAGGCCGATCATCGAGGTCATGGAAATGAACGAGATGAAATGGTTGCGGCGCTTGGCGCGGGTGTAGCGCGCGCCGATGAATATAGACAAGGGTCTGAACATGAACGGAAGCACCCAGGTAAATAAAAGGAACAGGCTGCCCGGCAATGGCCACGGGCACCCTGTACGGCCAGGTCAGATCGCTACCAGGTGCCCGTCTTCCAGACGCAGCACACGGTCCATCTGCCGCGCCAGGTTAAGGTCATGGGTAACCACCAGGAACGCCGTCTGCGACGAACTGCTCAATTCCTGCATCAGGTCCTGAATGCCCTGGGCCGTGTGATGGTCCAGGTTGCCGGTCGGCTCGTCGAGCATTACCAGTCCCGGACGGTTGACCAGGGCCCGGGCGATGGCGACACGCTGGCGCTCGCCACCGGACAGCTCCGCCGGCTTGTGATTCAGACGATGACCCAACCCCACGCGCTTGAGCAGCGCCGCGGCCCGCTCGCGGGCGTTGGGGATGGCGGTGCGTCCGATCAACAACGGCATGCACACGTTCTCCAGAGCAGTGAACTCCGGCAGCAGGTGGTGGAACTGGTACACGAAACCCAGCGCACGGTTACGCAGCAGGCCGCGGGCCCGCTCGCCCAGGGCCGACAGCTCCTCACCAGCCAACCAGACGCTGCCCTCGCTCGGGGTATCAAGGCCGCCGAGCAGGTTGAGCAAGGTGCTCTTGCCCGAACCCGAACTGCCGACGATAGCCACCCGCTCACCGGGATGCAGCTCCAGCTGCAGGCCGGACAACACCTGAACCTTCTCCGGGCCTTCCTCGTAGGACTTGCCCAGGTTGCGGCAACTCAGCACTGCTTTATCACTCATGCCCAACTCACTCATAACGTAGCGCCTCCGCAGGCTGGGTGCGTGCCGCACGCCAGGCCGGATACAGGGTGGCGAGGAAACTCAGGACCAATGCCGCACCGCATACCATCCACACGTCTTCGGCCATGACCTGGGACGGCAGGTAGTCGATGAAGTAGACGTCGGCATTGAGGAACTTGTGTCCGATCAGGGTTTCGAGCCCGGCGATGGCAGCGCTGACATTGAGCGCCGCCAGAATGCCGACCACGCCGCCAATCAGCGTACCGACCACACCGATCACGGTGCCTTGGACCATGAAGATGGCCATGATCTGCCCGGGTGTGGCACCCAGGGTACGCAGGATGGCGATATCGCCCTTCTTGTCATTCACCACCATCACCAGGGTGGAAATGATGTTGAAGGCCGCGACCGCGACGATCAGCAACAGCAGCAGGCCGATCATGGCTTTTTCCATACGGATCGCCTGGTACAGGTTACCGTGCGTGCGCGTCCAGTCGCGGGCATAGAATTCACGCTCGCCCAGCTGCTGGGCGATATCCCAGGCCACACGCGGCGCCTGGAACAAATCATCGAACTTCAGGCGCAGGCCCTGGACCTGATCGGCTTTCCAGCGGTGCAGGCGCGACAGGTCCGACAGGTTGGTCAGCCCCAGGTAACCGTCGATCTCACCGGCACCGACATGGAAGATGCCGACCACGGTAAAGCGCTTCATGCGCGGGAACATGCCCGCGGGGGTCACCGTTACCTCGGGAGCGACGAAGGTCAGCTTGTCGCCGATGCCCACACCCAGCTTGGCCGCGGCCTTGTCACCGATCATGATGCCGAAGTCGCCCGGCGCCAGGTCATCGAGCTTACCTTCGCGGATGAAGTTGTCGATGATCGACACCTGCCGCTCCTGCGCGGGGTCAATGCCGTTGAGCAGCACCTTCTGCACCTTGCCCTCGTGGGTCAACAGCCCCTGCATCTGGGTGAACGGCGCTACCGCCACAACCCGGGGGTTCTGCTTTACTTGATTGGCAAGGGCTGGCCAGTCGTTGAGCGGCTGACCGGTTTCGAGCGTGGCATGGGGCACCATGCCCAATACCCGGGTGCGCATCTCATGGTCAAAACCGTTCATTACCGACAACACCACGATCATGACCACCACGCCCAGGGCGAGGCCGATCATCGAGGTCAGGGAAATGAACGAGACGAAATGGTTACGGCGCTTGGCACGGGTGTAACGCGTACCGATGAATACGAAGAGAGGTCTGAACATGTCGGGGCTTGTTCGGATGAAAGAGGAACGTCCTTGTGGCGGGGCTTGAATAGCAGCTTTACACTCAGACCACCGCCGCTACCATGGGTTCGCCATGTCGACATTAGATGAAGAAGATCGCCGCGAATACTACCGTATCGAGGATCGGATCGCACTGGAAATTAGCCCGCTGAGCGCCGCCGAAGCCCTTGGCAGTGACTTGTTGCAAGATGATTCACCGCTTTTCAACCTGCTCAGCGAATTGCACCTGAGCGAGTTCGAGTCGCAACACCTGCTGCGCCAGCTCAGCGATAAGGATCGCGTGCTGGCCGCCTTTCTCAAAGCACAGAACAAACGCATCGACCTGCTCAGCGCCGTGGTGGCCCAGACCCTGCTCGGGCAGCTCAGCGCGCCGCAGCCGGTGGTGCTGTCCGAAGGCGGCATCGAGTTCAACCAGGCACAGCCCATTGCCGCTGGCAGCCGGGTGGCGGTGAAGATGGTACTGATGCCTCAGGCCCTGGGCCTGCTGCTGCGCGCCAGGGTGACCCATTGCGACCAGCAGGCCGATGGCCTGTATGAAATCGGCAGTGAGTTCATCGACATGACCGATGCCCAGCGCCAACTGCTGGCTCGCTATATCTTGCAACGCCAGGCGCAACAACGACGCCAGGCACTGGAACAGCACACCCCGAGCGCTCCTTGAGTCTCACCCTTTCTTGAAGGAACAAACGTGACCCAGATTTACGGCCACCGTGGCGCCAAGGGCGAAGCCCCCGAAAACACCCTGACCAGCTTCCAGCACTGCCTCAAGCAAGGCGTGCGTCGCTGCGAACTGGACCTGCACCTGTCAGCCGACAACGAGCTGATGGTGATCCACGACCCTACGCTCAAGCGCACCACCGGCCGGCGCGGCAAGGTGGTGGAGCACGATGCCGCCGCACTGGTGACCTACGATGCACGCAAAGGTGGCCCGGGCTGGCTGACGCCCTGCCCTATTCCACGGCTTGAGGAACTGTTCGAGAAGTGCGATTTCGATCACTGGCAACTGGAGGTCAAGAGTGCCTCGCGCACCCGCGCCGCCACTACGGTCCTGGCCATTCGTGAGATGGCGCAGCAGTACGGCCTGCTCGACAAGGTCACCATCACCTCGAGTTCACGGGAAGTGCTGGGTGCGGCGCTGGAACTGACACCGGACATCGCCCGCGGCCTGGTAGCCGAATACGCCTGGCTCGACCCGCTGAAAGTCGCCCAGAACTATGGCTGCAATTTGTTGGCGTTGAACTGGACACTGTGCACCCCGGAGCGCCTGATCAAGGCTCAGCGCCAGGGGTTGCACGTGTCGGTGTGGACAGTCAACGAGCCGGCGCTGATGCGCAGGCTCGCCGACTTCGGCGTAGACAGCCTGATTACAGACTTTCCCGGTTTGGCCAGCGCCACCCTCGAGAATCGCTGAAATCGGTCTCCCCGGCCGGCTCAGGCCACCGGCCGGAGCCGCTCAAAAAAGCCGGTTGAGGCCGTCGTAGGCCGCTACCCGATAGGCTTCGGCCATGGTCGGGTAGTTGAAGGTAGTGTTGACGAAGTACTTCAGCGTATTGCGCTCACCCGGCTGATCCATGATCGCCTGGCCGATGTGAACGATCTCCGAAGCCTGGTAACCGAAGCAGTGCACGCCGAGGATTTCCAGGGTCTCGCGGTGGAACAGAATCTTCAGCATGCCTTGCGGCTCACCGGCAATCTGCGCTCGCGCCATGCCCTTGAAGAACGCCTTGCCGACTTCGTACGGCACCTTGGCCTGGGTCAGCTCCTGCTCGTTCTTGCCGATCGAGCTGATCTCCGGAATGGTGTAGATGCCGGTCGGCACGTCGTTGACGAAACGCCAGCTGCCATTGTCGACGATACTGCCAGCGGCCGAACGACCCTGGTCGTGGGCGGCACTGGCCAGGCTCGGCCAGCCAATGACGTCACCGGCGCCATAGATGTTCGGGACGTGGGTGCGATAGTTTTCATCGACCTCGATCTGGCCACGGCTGTTGACCTTGATGCCGATGTTTTCCAGCCCCAGCTTGTCGGTGTTGCCAGTACGACCGTTGCACCAGAGCAAGGCGTCGGCCTTGATCTTCTTGCCGGACTTCAGGTGCAGGATCACACCGTTGTCCAGGCCTTCAACGCGCTCGTACTCTTCGTTGTGGCGAACAGTGATGTTGTTGTTGCTGAAGTGGTAACTCAACGCCTGGGAAATTTCCGAGTCGAGGAAGCTCAACAACTGACCACGGTTATCCACCAGTTCCACCAGCACACCCAGACCGCTGAAGATCGAGGCATATTCGCAACCGATGACACCCGCACCGTAAACGATGAGTTTGCGCGGGGTGTGGCCCAGGCTCAGGATGGTGTCGCTATCGTAGATACGCGGGTGGTGGAAATCGATGTCGGCCGGACGGTACGGGCGCGACCCCGTCGCGATGATGATGTGCTTGGCCACCAGCTTTTCAACCACACCGTTGGCGCACACCACTTCGATGGTCTGCTCGTCGGCGAAGCTGCCGGTGCCGAAGAACACGTCGACACGGTTACGGGCGTAGTAGCCGGTGCGCGAAGCGACTTGCTTGGAGATGACCTTCTCGGCACTTTTCAGTACATCCGGGAACGAGAACCAGCGCGGCTCACCAATGGCCCGGAACATCGGGTTGGTGTTGAACTGCATGATCTGGCGCACCGAGTGACGCAGGGCCTTGGACGGAATGGTACCCAGGTGGGTGCAGTTGCCGCCGACCTGGCGACGGCTATCGACCATCGCCACCTTGCGTCCTGCTTTGGCAGCATTCATTGCCGCCCCTTCTCCCGCGGGGCCGGAACCCAGCACCACTACGTCGTAGTTGTAGACAGCCATGCGTACTCCTTTAGAACAGGCCCGGTCGCCACATTGGCAAGCGGGGCTAGATCATGTCGCCAGCGGCGCCATGAAAAAATTCGGTTGCAGTCTAATCAAGCTTCAAGGCCGCGAACATTAACCCTTGGTCGCGTCGTAGGCTATTTTTCTCTGCACTACATGCCACAGCACCCATTCAATGCACCTTCCCTGTGGGAGCGGATGTATCCGTGAAAGGCGGTATCAACAGCTCGAACGCCGGGGTGCTACGAGCGACGAAACCGTCGGCAACCCGGGTCACGAACACCGCGGCGATCTGATGCCTGAGTGCAAAATCCCACCCTTGCTGAGGCCCGAGGATCAACAACAAGGTCGAATAACCATCAGCCATCAGCGTCGAACGATCAAATACCGTCACCGCCGCCAGGTCATGTTTCACCGGCCTGCCCAGGCGCGCATCGAAGGTGTGCGAATAGCGCCGGCCATTCTCCTCGAAATAATTGCGATAGTCACCGGAGGTTGAAACGCCGACACCCTCCACCGCCACCACCTGCTGGGCAATCTGACGATCATCGCGAGGCCATTCGACAGCGACTTTCCAATGACTGCCATCAGGTTTTCGCCCCAGCGCCTTGAGCTCACCAGTCGCCTCGACCAGCAAATCCGCGACTCCCAGGGCTTGTAGCCGCTCAACCAGCAGGTCCACCGCATGCCCGGCGGCGATGCTGTTGAAGTCCAGTTCCACCGCCGCATCCTTGCACAGCTGCTCGCCCACTATGCGCAAATGCCCATGCCCGACACGCTGTCGCGCGGCGGCCAGCGCCTGTTCATCAGGCACCTTTTCCAACCTCGACTGCGGGCCGAAGCCCCATAAGTCAAGCAAGGGCTCCACCGTCAGATCAAACGCACCGTCACTCGACTGCGACAACTGTTCGCCCACGCGCACCAGCGCCAGCACGTCGGCAGGCATGGCTTGGCAGCTGTTGGCCGGCAAGCGGTTGAAGGTTGCCGTCAGCGAATCGCCACGGTAGGTGGAAAAGCGCTTGTCGACGCCCTCGAGAATCGTCTCCACCTCGCGCCTGACCCGTTCTGGCGAGGGCCCTTGAGGCGTGCGCACATACTGCACGGTGTAGCTGCTGCCCATGGTCGGGCCGCTGATACGCTCCAGCGAATCGCCCTGCCCGCAGCCTGCCAGGCCCAGCACCAACCCGACCCCTAGCACTTTGAGCATCCAGCCTCCGCAAATAACCGACCACAAAAAAAACGGGAACCCAAAGGTTCCCGTTCTTTCAACACGCTGTGAAGCTTAGCGTGGGAAGGCTGGCGGGTTTACACCGGCCATGTCTTCCATTACACGCACTACCTGGCAGCTGTAACCGAACTCGTTGTCGTACCAGACGTACAGGACAACACGGTTGTCGTTGCAGATGGTGGCTTCGGCATCGACCACACCGGCGTGACGCGAGCCAACGAAGTCGGTGGAAACCACTTCCTGCGAGCTCACGTAGTCGATCTGCTTGTGCAGATCCGAGTGCATGGCCATCTGGCGCAGGTACTCGTTGATTTCTTCGCGGTTGGTGGCCTTTTCCAGGTTCAGGTTCAGGATGGCCATCGACACGTTCGGCGTTGGAACACGAATCGCGTTACCGGTCAGCTTGCCCTTGAGCACTGGCAGTGCCTTGGCGGCTGCAGTGGCGGCACCGGTCTCGGTGATAACCATGTTCAGCGGCGCGGCGCGGCCACGACGGCTGCCCTTGTGGAAGTTGTCGATCAGGTTCTGGTCGTTGGTGAACGAGTGAACGGTTTCGACGTGGCCATTGACGATGCCGTACTTGTCATTGACAGCCTTGAGCACCGGCACGATGGCGTTGGTGGTGCACGAAGCGGCCGAAATGATCTTGTCGTCAGCGTTGATGTCGCCATGATTGATACCGTGCACGATGTTCTTCAGCGCGCCTTTGCCAGGTGCGGTGAGGATCACGCGGGCAGCGCCCGGGCAGGCCAGGTGCTGGCCCAGGCCGTCGGCGTCACGCCATACACCGGTGTTGTCGACGATCAGCGCGTTTTCGATGCCGTACTGGGTGTAGTCGACTTCGCTCGGGCTCTTGGCGTAGATAACCTGGATCAGGTTGCCGTTGGCAGTGATGGTGTTGTTTTCTTCGTCGATGGTGATGGTGCCATCGAACGGGCCGTGAACCGAGTCACGACGCAACAGGCTGGCACGCTTGACCAGATCGTTCTCGGCGCCTTTGCGCACGACGATGGCGCGCAGACGCAGACCGTCGCCACCACCGGTTTTTTCGATCAGGATGCGCGCCAGCAGGCGGCCGATACGACCAAAACCGTACAGAACAACGTCGGTGCCTTTACGCGCCGATGCATTCTGCTGACCCACCACGTCGGCCATTTCTTCACGCACGAACTGCTCGGCGCTACGGCCGTTGCCTTCTTGCTTGAACTTGTTGGCCAGCTTGCCCAGGTCGACCGAAGCGGCGCCCAGTTTGAGCTCGCTCATGGCCTTGAGCAGCGGGAATGTCTCGTGGACAGAGAGTTCGGTTTCGTCGGTTTGGCGATGACGAGCAAAGCGGTGCGCTTTGAGGATCGAGATCACCGAACGGTTGATCAGGCTACGGCCATAGATCGAGCTCACCACGTTGTTATTGCGGTAGAGCTGACCGATAAGCGGGATCATCGCTTCTGCAAGTGCTTCACGATCAATCCACTCACCAAGACACTGGTCGGGCTTCTGAGTCACGGGAACCTTCCACATGTAGGGACAGAAAAAAGGGGCTACATTATGACGCCCCGCAGCCCATCGGGCAATGAGCGCCTGTCGCCACCCTGTCACTACATGTAATTAGGCTGCGCAAACCTGACAGCACGGGCCTGTGACCGGTACAATTGGCGTCTTTGTCGCAACGCTTGGAGCTCGACCTCCCGTGCCTGTTCTGCGTCTACCGCATCTGCCGGCCACTGCCGGCAAACAAACCTGGGGCAACCTGCCGGGCGCCGCCCTGAGCCTGGCCATTGCCGAAGCCGCCAGCGCCGCAAAGCGCTTCACCCTGTTGCTGACCGCCGACAGCCAGAGCGCTGACCGGCTGGAGCAGGAGCTGCGCTTTTTCGCGCCCGATCTGCCGGTGCTGCCATTCCCCGACTGGGAAACCCTGCCCTACGACCTGTTCTCGCCGCACCAGGACATTATCTCCCAGCGGATCTCCAGCCTGTACCGGTTGCCGGAGCTCGATCACGGCATTCTCGTGGTGCCGATCACCACTGCCCTGCACCGCCTGGCACCGCCCCGTTTCCTGCTGGGCAGCAGCCTGGTGCTGGACATCGGCCAGAAGCTGGACGTCGAGCAGATGCGTCTGCGCCTCGAGGCCAGCGGCTACCGTTGCGTCGATACCGTTTACGAACATGGTGAGTTCGCCGTGCGCGGCGCGCTGATCGACCTGTTCCCCATGGGCAGCAAACTGCCGTACCGGATCGACTTGTTCGACGACGAGATCGAGACCCTGCGCACCTTCGACCCGGAGACCCAGCGCTCGATCGACAAGGTCGATTCCGTGCGCCTGTTGCCGGCTCGCGAGTTTCCGCTGCAAAAAGACGCCGTGACCCAGTTCAAAGCGCGCTTTCGCGAGCGCTTCGACGTCGACTTCCGTCGCAGCCCGATCTTCCAGGACCTCTCCAGCGGCATTACCCCCGCCGGCATCGAGTACTACCTGCCGCTGTTCTTTGAAGAGACCTCGACGCTGTTCGACTACCTGCCACACGACACCCAGGTATTTTCCCTGCCCGGTGTCGAACAGGCCGCCGAGCACTTCTGGAGCGATGTGCGCAACCGTTATGAAGAGCGCCGCATCGACCCGGCGCGACCATTGCTGCCACCTGCCGAGCTGTTCCTGCCGGTGGAAGACTGCTTCGCGCGCCTGAAAAACTGGCCGCGCGTGGTGGTCAGCCAGGATGACGTCGACAGTGGCGCCGGACGCGAGCGCTTCCCGGCCAAGCCACTGCCGAACCTGGCCATCGAAGCCAAGGCCAACCAGCCGTTGGCGGCACTCTCAGGGTTTCTCGACCAGTTCCCCGGCCGGGTGTTGTTCACCGCCGAATCGGCCGGCCGTCGCGAGGTCCTGCTGGAGTTGCTCGAACGCTTGAAGTTGCGTCCGCAGACCGTCGAGAGCTGGCACGCGTTCGTTGCCAGCAAAGAGCGCCTGGCAATCACCATCGCACCGCTGGACGAAGGCCTGTTACTGGAGGACCCGGCCATCGCCCTGGTCGCCGAAAGCCCGCTGTTCGGGCAGCGTGTAATGCAGCGCCGGCGCCGGGACAAACGCAGCGACGGCAACAACGATGCGGTCATCAAGAACCTTACCGAACTGCGCGAAGGCGCACCGGTGGTGCACATTGACCACGGTGTCGGCCGCTACCTGGGCCTGGCGACCCTGGAAATCGACAACCAGGTCGCCGAATTCCTCACACTGGAATACGCCGAGGGCGCCAAGCTTTACGTCCCTGTGGCCAACCTGCACCTGATCGCCCGCTACACCGGTAGCGATGACGCCCTTGCGCCGCTGCACCGGCTGGGCTCCGAAGCCTGGCAGAAAGCCAAGCGCAAGGCCGCCGAACAAGTGCGCGACGTAGCCGCCGAGCTACTCGACATTTATGCCCGCCGTGCTGCGCGCAAGGGTTATGCCTTTGCCGACCCGTCGGTGGACTACGCCACCTTCAGCGCCGGCTTCCCGTTCGAAGAAACGCCCGACCAGCAAAGCGCCATCGAGGCAGTACGCGAGGACATGCTGGCGGCCAAGCCAATGGATCGCCTGGTGTGCGGCGATGTCGGCTTCGGCAAAACCGAAGTGGCCATGCGCGCGGCATTCATCGCCGTACACGGCGGTCGCCAGGTAGCGATTCTGGTGCCGACCACCCTGCTCGCCCAGCAGCACTACAACAGCTTTCGGGACCGCTTCGCCGACTGGCCGGTGACTGTCGAGGTGATGAGCCGCTTCAAATCACCCAAGGAAGTCGCAGCCGCCGTCGCGGACCTCGCCGAAGGCAAGATCGATATCGTCATCGGCACCCACAAGCTGCTGCAGGACGACGTCAAGATCAAGGACCTGGGCCTGGTAATCATCGACGAAGAGCACCGCTTCGGTGTGCGCCAGAAGGAACAACTCAAGGCCCTGCGCAGCGAGGTGGACATTCTCACCCTGACCGCCACGCCGATTCCGCGCACCCTGAACATGGCCGTTGCCGGCATGCGTGACCTGTCGATCATCGCCACCCCACCGGCACGCCGGCTGTCGGTGCGCACCTTCGTCATGGAGCAGAACAAAAGCACGGTCAAGGAAGCGCTGCTGCGCGAGTTGCTGCGTGGCGGCCAGGTCTATTACCTGCACAACGATGTAAAAAGCATCGAGAAATGCGCCGCCGACCTTGCCGAACTGGTACCCGAGGCGCGTATCGGCATTGGCCACGGGCAGATGCGCGAGCGCGAACTCGAACAGGTGATGAGCGACTTCTACCACAAGCGCTTCAACGTGCTGATCGCCTCGACCATCATCGAGACCGGCATCGACGTGCCCAGTGCCAACACCATCATCATCGAGCGCGCCGACAAGTTCGGCCTGGCCCAGTTGCACCAGTTGCGCGGCCGGGTGGGACGCAGCCACCACCAGGCCTATGCCTACCTGCTCACGCCACCTCGCCAGCAGATCACCCCGGACGCCGAAAAGCGCCTGGAGGCCATCGCCAATACCCAGGACCTGGGCGCCGGCTTCGTCCTGGCCACCAACGACCTGGAAATTCGTGGTGCCGGCGAACTGCTGGGCGAAGGCCAGAGCGGGCAGATCCAGGCAGTCGGTTTCACCCTGTATATGGAGATGCTCGAGCGCGCGGTCAAAGCCATCCGCAAAGGCACCCAGCCAAACCTCGACCAGCCACTAGGCGGTGGCCCGGAAATCAACCTGCGCTTGCCGGCGCTGATTCCCGAAGATTACTTGCCGGACGTTCATGCACGGCTGATCCTGTACAAACGTATCGCCTCGGCTGTGGACGAAGACGGCCTCAAGGACTTGCAGGTCGAGATGATCGACCGCTTCGGCCTGCTGCCCGAACCGACCAAGAACCTGGTGCGCCTGACTTTGCTCAAGCTGCAGGCCGAGAAACTCGGCATCAAGAAAGTCGACGCCGGCCCCAATGGCGGCAAGATCGAATTTGAAGCCGAGACCCCGGTCGACCCGCTGGTACTGATCAAGCTGATCCAGGGCCAGCCTAAACGCTACAAGTTTGAAGGTGCTACCCAGTTCAAGTTCATGGTGCCGATGGAGCGCCCGGAAGAACGCTTCAACAACCTCGAGGCGCTGTTCGAGCGCCTGACCCCACAATCTGCGTGAAGGAAGATCCATGCGTGCCATTCGCTGCCTGACCCTGCTGCTGGCGTTGTTCACCCCGGCGGCTTTTGCTGACGGCGTCTATCAGGTCGAAATGATCCTGGTACGGCAGAATGCCGTACCGGCAATCACCAGCCAGTTTGCACCCGAAGACTGGCGCAATGGCGCGCAGTCGCCTGCCGAAGGCGACATGCGCCAACCGGCGATGACCGAGGAAGCGGCCAAGCTGACTGCCGACAGCCAGTACACCGTGCTGTTGCACAAAGCCTGGAAACAGGACGCCGGCACCGTCGCCATCAGCGACGGCAAAGAGCAGTTCGGGCATTTCCCGATCGAGGGCAACCTGAGCCTGAACGAAGAACGCTTCATCAGCGTCGAGGCCAATCTCTGGGTCAACCAGTTTGACAGCAACGGTGCCGTGACCCAGAGCGAGCAGCTCAAGCAAACCAACAGCACGGTAAAAAATGGAGAACTGACCTTCCTTGACGGCGGCCACCTGGCCCTGCTGCTCAAGGTCAGCAAGCCCTGAAAATGCCCGAGCAATTGATTGACAACCTCCAGCCACAACCGCGGTTGTGGCTGGGCAGCATCGAATTCAGTGCCTTCGAACCGCGCAACGGCCGCATGCAGCGTCACATTCAGCACCGCGCTGCATTGGCCTTCGGTTATGCCGGCGAGTACGTCTGCGGCACCCGCAACAGCGCCATCATCAAGCACGACGCCGAACACACGCTACGCATCCAGCGCCAGCCTGCCGCCGAACGCAACCTGCGCGACACCCTCCTGCAGCTGGGCTTCAAGGTGGCCACGCGCCAGAGCAAAGCCCTGCCGGAAAGCGCAGGCGATCCGTTCGAGCTACCCAACGACAGTGCCTGGCTGCGCTTTGTCCTGAGTGAATTGCCGACCTTGCGTGAACGGGGCTGGCAGATCGAATTCGCCGATGACTTTACCTTCGACCTGACACCGGTTGACGACTGGTACGCAAACGTCCAGGAAGCTCCGGAACGAGACTGGTTCGACCTTGAACTGGGCATCGTCGTCGACGGTGAGCGCCTGAGCCTGCTGCCCATCCTGCTCAACCTGCTGCGCACGCACCCGGAACTGCTCAATGCGGCGCAACTGGCCCGGCGCCGCGACGACGAACAACTGCTGGTGACCATCCCCGGCCACGCTGGCGGACGCCGGCCACTACAGGTCGCCCTGCCCTACGGCCGCCTCAAACCGGTGCTGGCCACCCTCGGCGACTTTTACCAGCGCGAACCGGGCGAGACCAGCCTGCGCCTGGCGACCCCCGATGCCACACGCCTCAATGCCCTGGACGACATTCCGCTGAACTGGCAAGGCGGCGAGCGCGTGCGCAACCTGGCCGAGCGCCTGCGCGACATCCGCCTGCAGCCAACCCAGGCACCCGAAGGCCTCAACGCCACCCTGCGCACCTACCAGCTGGAGGGGCTGAGCTGGATGCAGGCCCTGCGCGAACTGGACGTAGGCGGCATCCTCGCCGACGACATGGGCCTGGGTAAAACCCTGCAGACGCTGGCTCACCTGCTCACGGAAAAGAACGCCGGACGCCTGGACCGCCCGGCCATGGTGGTGATGCCCACCAGCCTGATCCCCAACTGGCAGGACGAAGCAGCGCGCTTCGCCCCCGACCTGCGGGTATTGGCACTGCAAGGTGTCGGTAGACGCAAACACTTTGGCAGCCTTCAGGATTACGACCTGCTGCTGACCACGTACGCCCTGCTACCCAAAGACCTCGCGCATTTTGACGGCCTGCTGCTGCACGTGTTGATCCTCGACGAGGCGCAATACATCAAAAGCCCTGGCAGCAAGGCCGCCCAGGCAGCGCGGCAGCTCCAGGCGCGGCAGCGTCTGTGCCTGAGCGGCACCCCGCTGGAAAACCACCTGGGTGAGTTGTGGTCGCTGTTTCATTTTCTGCTTCCCGGCTGGCTGGGAGACGCCAAGGCATTCAATCGCGATTACCGGGTGCCCATAGAACGTCAAGGCAACGACGAACGCCTCCAGCATCTTAATGCCCGGATCAAACCGTTCCTGCTGCGCCGCACCAAGGAACAGGTTGCCACCGAGCTACCGGCCAAGACCGAGATGGTGCACTGGGTCGAACTCAGCGATGCCCAGCGCGACGTCTACGAGACCATGCGCCTGGCCATGGACCAGAAAGTCCGCGCCGAAATCACCCGCAAGGGCGTGGCCCGCAGCCAGATCATCATTCTTGAGGCCTTGCTGAAACTGCGGCAGGTCTGCTGCGATTTGCGCCTGGTCAACAGTCAGGCCTCCACGACACGCGGCGCCCACTCGGGCAAGCTCACCAGCTTGATGGAGATGCTCGAAGAATTGATGGCCGAAGGGCGTCGGGTGCTGCTGTTCTCGCAATTCACCAGCATGTTGCGCTTGATCGAAGCCGAACTGCAGCAGCGTGGTATCGCTTATGCGCTGTTGACCGGAGAAACCCGTGACCGGCGGGCGCCCGTGCAGGACTTTCAGAACGGTCGCCTGCAGATCTTTCTGATCAGCCTCAAGGCCGGTGGCGTTGGCCTCAACCTGACGGCAGCCGATACCGTGATCCACTACGACCCATGGTGGAACCCGGCCGCCGAAAACCAGGCCACCGACCGTGCGTACCGTATCGGCCAGGAAAAGCCGGTGTTCGTCTACAAGCTGATCACCCGCGGCACAGTAGAAGAAAAAATCCAGCAACTGCAGCAGGAAAAATCCGCCCTCGCAGCCGGTGTACTGGATGGCCGGCAGGCCGGTGACTGGCGCCTTGCTGCCGAAGATATCGACGCACTGTTTGCGCCGCTGCCTGGCAAGCGCAAGGCAGCGAAAGCGAGCTGAGTTTATTGCCGGCGCAGGCCGCAATAACTTGCGACCGCTACGCGCTCGATCGCGGATAAATCCGCTCCTACAGGTGTGTCGCAGGCCTGTAGGAGCTGGCGCCAGCCTGCGATTGAGCGCGCAGCGCTCACCTTAGGTTTATCAATCGACCAACTGAGCGTCCTTGAGCGCCCCCAGCGCCTCCAGCCAGCGCGGCTGCTGCCGGTAATCGGTGCGCGCAAAGCCCTGCCCGCGCATCTGCGCGATCCGCGGCGACGGCTTGACGTTCAACCGTTGTGCCGCCGTCAGCGCCAGCTCTGCCGCAGCACGGTCATTGCACACCAGGCCCATGTCGCAACCGGCAGTCAATGCGGCCTCGATACGACTGGCGGCATCGCCGACTACATGAGCACCCGCCATCGAAAGGTCATCACTGAAGATCACCCCGTCAAAGCCAAGCTCGCCGCGCAGGATGTCCTGCAACCAGCGCCGCGAAAAGCCCGCCGGCTGGCTATCGACTTGTGGATAAATCACGTGCGCAGGCATCACCGCTGCCAGCTGGCCGCTGAGGCGGGTAAAAGGCACCAGGTCGGCGGCGCGAATCTGCTCCAGGCTGCGCTCATCGGTCGGAATGGCAACGTGAGAGTCGGCCTCGGCCCAACCATGCCCCGGGAAGTGCTTTCCGCACGCAGCCATACCTGCTGCGTTCATGCCGCGGATAAAGGCACCGGCGAGTACGCTGGCACGCGACGGATCACCCTCGAAGGCACGACTACCGACTACCGCACTGCGCTGGTGATCGAGATCCAGGACCGGTGCGAAGCTCAGGTCCAACCCCACCGCCAGCACCTCGGTAGCCATCAGCCAACCGCACTGTTCGGCCAGGTATTCGGCGTTGTCATTGTCGGCAATCGCGCGCATGGCGGGCAAGCGCACAAAGCCTTGACGCAAACGCTGAACACGCCCGCCCTCCTGGTCCACCGCCAGGATCAGGTCAGGCCGGATGGCGCGGATCGACGCGGTCAGTTCACGCACCTGACGTGGACTGTCGATGTTGCGGGCAAAAATGATCAGGCCGGCCACTTCGGGCTGGCGCAAAAGTTGGCGATCTTCGGCGGTCAGCCAGGTACCGGCGATATCCACCATCAGGGAGCCTTGCAGGCTGGCACTCATACTTGATCCTTCAGTTCAGGGGCGCGCTCGCCCATTCGGGGCACGCGGCTTGTTCAATCCGCACCGGACAATGCAGTGGCACCTGATCGAACAGGCCCAGCAGATCGTCATTGCGCAGGCGCACACAGCCATGGGACAACGGCACGCCCAGTGGTTCGCAATCAGGCGTGCCATGCAGGTAAATGTAACGACGAAAGGTGTCGACCAACCCCATGCGGTTGAACCCCGGCTCGCACCCGCTGAGCCAGAGTATGCGCGTGAGGATCCAGTCGTAACCGGGAAACTGTTCATGCAACGCAGCCGACCAGGTCTCCCCCGTCCAGCGCCGCCCTCGCAGCACTGCACCGCAGGGCAACCCGCTACCGATCTTTGCGCGCACCTGATGCAGGCCACGCGGCGTGCAGCCCGAGCCATTGACCTCGCCAGCACCGTTGATCGCCGTGGACACCGGCAGGCGCACGCGCAACAGCCCTTGGGTGAATCCATAGAGGCATTGATCAGCGAGGGATATATGCAGGAAATCGAGACTGGGCATGGGGCGCTAGCTTAGCCGATGCGACCCGCTGCGCCCAGCCATGGCATCAGGCCTTGGCGGTAACCGGCGTACTGGACGACTTGCTGCGTGGGCGCAGTTGCGCCGCGGCCATGGCCTCGTCCGTGACACCCGTGTCGGCGCGCATGCCCGCCGCGAGAAACGGCACCATCAGGCGCATAACCTGTTCGATCGAGGTATTGACGCCGAAGTCGGTCTCGGCGATGGCACGCAGGGCCTTGATACCGGACATGCTGAAAGCTGCGGCGCCCAGCATGAAATGCACGCGCCAGAACAGTTCGATCGGCGGAATGCGTGGTGCGGCCTCATTGACCAGCAGCATGTAACGACGGAATACCTTGCCGTACATGTCTTCGAGGTAGCGCCGCAGGTGCCCCTGGCTCTGGCTGAAAGCCAGGCCCAGAAGGCGCATGAAAATCGACAGGTCGTTGCCGCTGCGTGGCTGAACCACCAGCGCCTGCTCGACCAGCATTTCCAGCAGCTCTTCAAGGGTGGGCTTGTGCTCGGGGCGGGCCTGACGGCGCTCCAGCTCGCGCTCGAGACTGGTGCAGAAAGGGCCGAGAAAACGTGAGAAGACCGCCTGGATCAGCGCCTTCTTCGAACCGAAATGGTAGTTCACCGCCGCCAGGTTGACGCCGGCCTTGCTGGTGATCAGCCGTAATGAGGTTTCGGCAAAACCTTTTTCCGCGAACAACTGCTCGGCAGCATCGAGAATGCGTTCAACGGTTTCCGACTGGGCCATGACTACTCCGCCTGACAAACACTTGTTTGAAACATACGTTTCAAAGCAGTGTTTTGTCAAGTCCACACAGACGCTTTGCGGCCACTCGGTCACGTATTAAATCACAGCTGCAGGCCGCACGCTGCAAGCCGCTGACGCCCTTGTGCGGCTTTTTCTTGAAGCGTGGCGCTTGCAGCCAATCGCTTACTGTATATAATTACAGTCACTGTATAAAAAGACAGAGCGATCGACATGCTAAAACTGACGCCACGCCAAGCTGAGATTCTGGCTTTTATCAAACGCTGCCTGGAAGACAACGGCTTCCCGCCGACCCGCGCGGAAATCGCTCAGGAGCTGGGCTTCAAGTCGCCCAACGCAGCCGAAGAACATCTCAAGGCCCTGGCCCGCAAAGGGGCCATCGAGATGACCCCTGGCGCCTCGCGCGGTATCCGTATCCCCGGCTTTGAGGCCGCCAAAGCCGAAGACAGTGGCTTGCCGATCATTGGCCGTGTCGCTGCGGGCGCACCGATTCTCGCCCAGCAACACATTGAAGAGTCCTGCAACATCAACCCGGCGTTCTTTCACCCCCGGGCCGACTACCTGCTGCGTGTTCACGGCATGAGCATGCGTGACGTCGGCATTGTCGATGGTGACCTGCTGGCCGTACATACCTGCCGTGAGGCCCGCAACGGTCAGATCGTGGTCGCCCGCCTGGGTGACGAAGTCACGGTCAAGCGCTTCAAGCGCGAAGGCAGCAAGGTCTGGCTGATTGCAGAAAACCCCGAGTTCGCCCCCATCGAAGTCAACCTGAAAGAGCAGGAGCTGGTGATCGAGGGCTTGAGTGTCGGCGTCATTCGCCGGTAAAGGAGGCGTTATGCAGTTCCCCCCAGCGTCACAGCACGTACAGCTACAAGCACAATTGCCCCTGTTCGAAGCATTCCTGGCCCAGCCAGTTCTGCCCGGACTGAAAGCCAGCAAGCCTGCGCCTCACCCTGGCGCGGCGCAGGTTTTCAGCGAGCTGTCCTTGCGCGGCGCATTGGGGAGCTGCCAGAGCTTGCTAGCACCCGTGCTGCGCGAACTGAGCGAGTTAAGTGAAGAACAGGACGAGCGCTGGCTGACCCTGATCGCGCCACCTGCCAGCCTGACCCAGGCATGGCTACGGGAGGCCGGCTTGAACCGCGAACGCATTCTGTTGCTGCGCCCACGCGACAATCAAAGCGCATTGCAATTGGCCTGCGAGGCATTGCGCCTGGGCCGTAGTCACACCGTCGTCAGCTGGCTGAACACCGTCAGTAGCAGCGCCCGCCAACAACTGAGCAATGCTGCCCGCGCCGGAGACGCACAAAGCCTGAACATCCGCCTTGGCTGATATTCAAGAGAGTGATTGATGGGTTTGGCCTGGCTTCCTCAGGACGAGGAAGCCACGTGGGGCGATCAATGCAGGACGCGCGGACCGTCGTCTCGATCGATTTCACCTTCAACCAGCTTGCCCGCCATCTGCACGCCAACGCTGAGCATGGCCTTGGCCACTTCTACGTGCTGACCTTGCAGAAACGCCTTGGCATCCTCGGAGAAATCCAGGGTTACCAGGGAGCCTTCGTCCTCGGCACGGCGCAACTCGATCCGGCCATCAGGCAACTCGACAATTTCTAGAAAGGACGTTGGCATAAAGACTGTTCTCCACGAAAGGCGAGCATTGTACCAGCGAGCGCCTTAATCAGCACTCACTCAAGCCCTCGCGAAAGCGAACGGTCAGCGCCTTGAGGTTCTGACGCCAGCCCTCCAGCTCCTCTCGCGAAAGTGCCACAACCTCCGGTTCATCAAGGCTCACCGCCTGAATCAGCGGTTGGGTCACATCGGCTTTTGCAGCTTTTTTCGCGACCGGCGGTCGGAACAAATCGGCATAAGCGCTCAACAGTTGCGCCAGCCAGGTTTCGCGCTGCTCAGCCAGCTCTACCAGCTCCGCTATTTCAGGAATGGCCACCGCCTCCAGCACTTCACGGGTGAGCAACAGCTCTGCGCGTTGTGCACCGGCCTGCGGCAAGCGGTAAAAACCGGCAATTTCGTGACACAGCCCCAACAGCGCACCGTACAGGTGAAACAACGCCGATTCACGCTCTGCCTGGATCAGCGCCTGGGCGTTCATCGCACGGCTGTCCTGCGCCTTGCCCATGGCCTCAAGAGCCAGGCCGGCGAAGTAAATTTTCTGGTTGGTACGGGTGTAGAGTTCCTGGGCCATCTAAGTGCCCTCCGAAAGGCTGCAAGGCGGTGTGTCAATTTACACTACTGCAGCCCTGAAAAGCATCGCGGGGCACGTCCGCCCCTTCAGGTAAGCCCTGAGGGAGCAGAGGTGCCCCGCGAATGGATCAACCCGAATTGATCAGCGCTTGTCTTCGACCTTCCAGGCATTGCCGTCGTAAAACGCGCGCCAGCCTGTCGGCTTGCCATCAACCTCGGTCTGCACGTACTGCTCCTTGGTCTTGCGGCTGTAGCGGATTACGGCCGGGCGACCTTCGGGGTCTTTCTTTGGTGCTTCGCAAAGGAAGTGGTACTTCGGATCAATTTCGTCTTTGTGCGGAATGATCTCGATCACCAACGGCGCTCGGGTTTCACGGTTTTTCGGAAACTGGCTGGCGGCCAGGAACAGACCCGATGCGCCATCACGCAGCACATAAGTGTCGTTGACCTTTTCGCACTTGAGCTCTGGCATTTTCACCGCATCCATCTTCGGCGGTGCCGCCTCACCACTCTTGAGCAGCTTGCGGGTGTTCTTGCATTCGGCATTGGTGCAGCCGAAGAACTTGCCGAAACGGCCGGTTTTGAGCTGCATTTCACTGCCGCACTTGTCGCACTCCAGGCTCGGACCCTCGTAGCCCTTGATGCGGTAGTTACCTTCTTCGATTTCGTAGCCGGTGCAATCCGGGTTATTACCGCAGATATGCAGCTTGCGCTTCTCGTCGAGCAGGTAGGCATCCATTGCCGTGGCGCAAATCGGGCAGCGGTGCTTGTTAAGCAGCACGCGCGATTCCGATTCACCCTCGTCGTCAGCAGCGATTTCATCGCCCGGGACCAGGTTCACGGTCGCCTTGCAGCGCTCTTTCGGTGGCAGGCTGTAGCCGGAGCAACCGAGGAACACGCCTGTGGAAGCAGTACGAATCATCATCGGCCGGCCGCAATCCTTGCACGGGATGTTGGTCAGGGTTGGCTGATTGGCACGCATGCCCTTTTCGCCGTCCTCTGCCAGTTTCAGCTTGTTGCTGAAATCGCCGTAGAACTCGTCCAGAACGTTTTTCCAGTCGCGTTCGCCCTGCGCCACGTCATCGAGGTTCTCTTCCATGCCGGCGGTAAAGCCGTAGTCCATCAGGTTGGAGAAGCTCTCGGACAGGCGCTCGGTAACGATGTCGCCCATCTTCTCGGAATAGAAACGACGGTTGTGCAAGGTCACATAGCCGCGATCCTGAATGGTCGAGATGATCGCCGCGTAGGTGGAAGGACGGCCAATACCGCGCTTTTCCATTTCCTTGACCAGACTGGCTTCGGAGTAACGCGCAGGGGGCTTGGTGAAGTGCTGGCTCGGATCAAGCTGGATCAGCTTGAGCACTTCGCCCTGGTTCATCTCAGGCAGTACGTCGTCATCACCTGGCTTGCTCTGCTGCGGCAACACACGGGTGTAACCGTCGAACTTGAGGATACGGCCCTTGGCACGCAGCTCGAAGTCGCCAGCGGTGACGCTGACGGTGGTCGACAGGTATTGCGCAGGCGGCATCTGGCACGCCAGGAACTGGCGCCAGATCAGCTCGTAGAGACGCTCGGCATCACGCTCCATGCCGCTGAGCTTGGTCGGGTGCGTGTTGACGTCCGAAGGACGAATCGCTTCGTGCGCTTCCTGGGCACCCTCTTTGCTGCCGTAGACGATCGGCGCTTCAGGCAGGTACTTCTTGCCGAACTCGCTTTCAATGTAGCTACGGGCCATTTCCACCGCGTCGACCGACAGGTTGGTCGAGTCGGTTCGCATATAGGTGATGTAGCCAGCTTCGTACAAACGCTGGGCCATCATCATGGTCTTCTTCACCCCGAAGCCCAGGCGATTGCTCGCCGCCTGCTGCAAGGTGGAGGTAATGAACGGCGCCGACGGCTTGCTGCTGGTCGGACGGTCCTCACGCTTGGCAACGGTGTAGCTGGAGGACTTGAGCTTCTCCAGGGCCGCCATGGCCTGGGCTTCGTTCAGCGGTTTGAACGCTTCGCCCTTCTCCCGCGCTACTTCGAAACGCACCTTGGCGTCCTTGGCGGTGCCAAGGTCGGCATGCACTTCCCAGTACTCTTCGGGAATGAACGCACGGATTTCGCGCTCACGCTCGACCACCAGCTTTACCGCTACCGACTGTACACGGCCAGCCGACAGGCCACGGGCAATCTTGGCCCACAGCAGCGGCGAGACCATGTAGCCAACCACGCGATCGAGGAAGCGACGGGCCTGCTGGGCGTTGACCCGGTCGATATCCAGTTCGCCCGGCTGGGAGAACGCTTCCTGGATGGCTTTCTTGGTGATTTCGTTGAACACCACGCGCTTGTAGCGACTGTCATCACCACCGATGGCTTCGCGCAGGTGCCAGGCAATGGCTTCCCCCTCGCGATCCAAGTCGGTTGCGAGATAAATGGTGTCGGCATCTTTGGCCAGACGACGCAGTTCTTCGATGACCTTTTCCTTGCCCGGAAGGATCTCGTACTTGGCTTTCCAGCCGTGGTCCGGATCGACCCCCATGCGCGCTACCAGCTGCTTGCGGGCCTTCTCTTTCGGCGACAGGGCCGGCGCTTCACCTGCAGCGGCCTTGCCACGCTTGGCGGCAGGCTCTTTGCTGGCGCTGGCCGAACCGCTGGTGGGCAGGTCTCGGATATGGCCGATACTCGACTTCACCACGTACTGGCTGCCCAGGTACTTGTTGATGGTCTTGGCCTTAGCCGGGGATTCCACAATGACCAGCGATTTGCCCATGGATCGGAAAATTCCTGAATACTGAAAATAAAAACACGGCAGGTACCTGACGCGGCACCGCTATATATAGTGGCAACAGAGTGAGGTCAAGCTTGACGCAATAGCTGCTCAGGCGCCGGAGGAGGAAACTGCTCGGCCTCAGGCGTGATCAAAGCAAAGCGCGGTACGCACTTCCCGTCAACCTCAACCGTCTCGGTAAACATCGTCAGCGGACGCAACCAGCAGCTGAAATCGCCATAAAGCGTCTGGTAAACCACCATCCACTCCTCGGTTTCAGAATGGCGCGCAGTGCCGAACACACGATACTCAGGCCCCTTGTAATGCCGGTATACGCCTGGTTGTATCTGCATGTTGCTCACCCTCTTGAAAAAAAATTCCGCAAAAACAAAAACCGGGGCACCAGGCCCCGGTTTCCATCCGCAAAACGCTTAAACGCGTTCGAAGACGGTGGTGATGCCTTGGCCCAGGCCGACACACATGGTCGAGACGCCGAAGGTCCCGCCATTCTGCTTCATGACGTTGAGCAGCGTGCCGGAAATCCGTGCACCCGAGCAACCGAACGGGTGACCCAAAGCGATGGCGCCGCCGTGCAGGTTAACCTTCTCATTCATCTTGTCGAGCACTTTCAGATCTTTGAGCACTGGCAGGGCCTGTGCAGCAAAGGCTTCGTTGAGCTCGAAGAAGTCGATATCAGCGATGGTCAGGCCTGCGCGCTTGAGCGCTTTCTGGGTCGCTGGCACCGGGCCGTAACCCATGATTGCCGGGTCGACACCGGCCACCGCCATGGAACGGATCACCGCCAATGGCTGGATACCCAGGTCCTGGGCGCGCTGAGCCGACATCACGATCATGCACGAAGCACCGTCAGTGATCTGCGACGACGTACCGGCAGTCACGGTACCGCCTTTAGGGTTGAAAGCAGGCTTCAACGCCGCCAGGCTTTCCAGGGTGGTGTCCGGACGGATGGTTTCATCGTAGTCGAAGACTTTGAGGAAGCCATTCTCGTCGTAGCCCTGCATCGGGATGATTTCATCCTTGAACTTGCCTTCGACCGTTGCCTTGTGAGCCAACTGGTGCGAACGCAGGCCGAACAGGTCCTGCTGCTCACGGCTGATACCGTGCATCTTGCCAAGCATCTCGGCGGTCAGGCCCATCATGCCCGACGCCTTGGCGGCGTACAGCGACATGTGCGGGTTCGGGTCAACGCCGTGCATCATGCTGACGTGGCCCATGTGCTCGACACCACCGACGACGAAGACGTCGCCGTTGCCGGTCATGATTGCCTGGGCAGCGGTGTGCAGCGCGCTCATCGACGAGCCACACAGACGGCTGACGGTCTGGCCGGCAGCGGTATGCGGGATCTGGGTCATCAACGACGCCATGCGGGCAATGTTCCAGCCCTGCTCCAGGGTCTGGTTTACGCAGCCCCAGATCACGTCTTCGACTTCGTTAGGGTCGACTTTGGTGTTGCGCTCCAGCACCTTGCTGATCAGGTGCGCGGACATGTCTTCGGCGCGGGTATTGCGGTGCATGCCACCCTTGGAGCGGCCCATCGGCGTGCGACCGAAGTCGACAATCACCACGTCTCTTGGATTCAGGCTCATATATTCTCTCGCTCTCTATCGTTGGGCGCTTAACCGAAGAAGCTCTGGCCGTTTTTGGCCATTTCACGCAGCTTCGCGGTGGGGTGATACAGCGGACCCAGATCGGCGTACTTGTCTGCCAGGGCAACGAATTCTGCTACGCCGATCGAATCGATGTAGCGCAGTGCGCCGCCACGGAACGGAGGGAAACCGATACCGTAGACCAGACCCATGTCGGCTTCGGCAGCAGTCTCGACGATACCGTCTTCCAGGCAACGGACAGTTTCCAGGCACAGCGGGACCATCATCCAGTTGATGATGTCTTCGTCGGTGACTTCGCGTTGCTCGTAAATGACCGGCTTGAGCACTTCAAGCACCGCCGCGTCAGCGACTTTCTTCGGCTTGCCGCGCTTGTCGGTCTCGTAGGCGTAGAAGCCCTTGCCATTTTTCTGGCCCAGGCGGTTGGCTTCGTAGAGCGCATCGACGGCCGAACGGGTGTCGTCTTTCATGCGATCAGGGAAGCCTTCGGCCATCACGTCACGGCCGTGGTGGCCGGTGTCGATACCGACCACGTCCATCAGGTAGGCAGGGCCCATCGGCCAGCCGAACTTTTCCATGACCTTGTCGATGCGCACGAAGTCGACACCGGCGCTGACCAGCTTGGCGAAACCGCCGAAGTACGGGAACAGTACACGGTTGACCAGGAAGCCCGGGCAGTCGTTGACCACGATCGGGTTCTTGCCCATTTTCTTGGCGTAGGCAACGGTGGTGGCAACTGCCACATCGCTGGACTTCTCGCCACGGATGACTTCGACCAGCGGCATCATGTGCACCGGGTTGAAGAAGTGCATGCCGACGAAGTTTTCCGGACGCTTGAGCGCCTTGGCCAGCAGGTTGATGGAGATGGTCGAGGTGTTGGAGGCCAGAATGGCGTCTTCCTTCACCTGGCCTTCCACTTCAGCCAGTACCGCTTGCTTGACCTTGGGGTTCTCGACCACGGCTTCAACGACGATGTCGACATTGGCGAAGTCGCCATAAGACAGGGTCGGGCGAATCGCATTCAGCGCTTCAGCCATTTTCGCCGGGGTCAGGCGGCCTTTTTCAACGCGCTTGCCGAGCAGCTTGGAGGCTTCGTTCAAGCCCAGCTGAATGGCGCCTTCGTTGATATCCTTCATCAGGATCGGGGTGCCCTTGACCGCCGACTGGTAGGCGATGCCGCCACCCATGATGCCGGCGCCGAGCACGGCGGCCTGCTTCACGTCACGGGCGATTTCGTCGTGGGCCTTGGCTTTGCGCTTAAGCTCCTGGTCATTGAGGAACAGACCGATCAGGCTCTCGGCAACCGAAGTCTTGGCCAGCTTGACGAAGCCTGCGGCTTCAACTTCCAGCGCCTTGTCACGACCGAAGTTGGCGGCTTTCTGGATGCTCTTGATCGCTTCAACCGGCGCCGGGTAATTCGGGCCCGCTTGACCGGCGACGAAACCTTTGGCGGTTTCGAACGACATCATCTGCTCGATGGCGTTGAGCTTGAGCTTCTCGAGTTTTGGCTGACGCTTGGCCTTGTGGTCGAACTCGCCGCTGATGGCGCGCTTGATCAGGTCCAGGGCTGCAGCGTGCAGCAACTCGGGAGCAACCACTGCGTCGACAGCGCCTACTTTCAGGGCGTCTTCGGCACGGTTTTCCTTGCCGGCGGCAATCCACTCGATGGCGTTGTCGGCACCGATGATGCGCGGCAGGCGCACGGTACCGCCGAAGCCCGGGTAGATACCCAGCTTGACTTCAGGCAGGCCGATCTTGGCAGTGCTGGCCATGACGCGGTAGTCGGCAGCCAGGCACATTTCCAGACCGCCACCCAGGGCGATGCCGTTGATCGCGGCCACAGTCGGCACGGCCAGGTCTTCAAAGTCGCTGAAAATGCGGTTGGCTTCCAGGTTGCCGGCGACCAGTTCGGCCTCGGGCAGCTTGAAGTTATCGACAAACTCGGTGATATCCGCGCCGACGATGAAGACGTCCTTGCCACTGCTGACAATCACGCCCTTGATCGATGCATCGGCCTTGATGGTGTCTACGGCCTGACGCAATTCGCTCAGGGTAAGACGGTTGAACTTGTTGACGGACTCACCCTTGAGGTCGAACTTCAGTTCGACGATGCCGCTTTCAAGAGCCTTAACCGTGATGGCTTTACCTTCGTAAATCATCAACTGATCTCCACGATATGGAAGCTGAACTGTACACGCCGATCGCTGGTAAAAGGCCCGGCCGGCTGTTTGCCGTGTTTCCGAACCCTTGTGCCAGGCACACCCGTCAGCGCGATAGTCGGGATTCTGTAAGAGCGATCTGACATACAAACGCTCAATTCATACGCCCGTTTGATTTGGGTATGCACACATTCAACGAAAAGATCGCCGTTGTCAAATACCCGAAAGCAGCGTGAAAACGCGACTTTCCGGTCATTTTTCGCCAACTGCCAGCAAACACTCGGTACGGTGATCGTGGCGTATTCATGGCAAGCATGATCGTCAACCGCCGATTCGGGTAAACGCAGAATCAACACAGTCGAGGCTGCACAGGGGAGATGACAAGAAATACAGCGGGTAGCGCAGGGCGCGCTACACTGGGGAAGGAATCAACCACTACTCCGGCCTGCCTGGCCCGTCTGCCCGATGCGTGAATCGGGCTTTTTATTGAGCGCGATCAGGCCAGGGCCTTGAGCACCTCGGCAATATCCTGCAATACAGCTTTTTCGCCGCGCTCCCCCCAGAACAGGGCAACCATTTGCGGACCAGCTTCGATTTTATAAACGCTCTCGGGCAGGCGCGCGAACTGCGCCGCGAGCAACGGATCTGCACAAGGTTCACGCCACTGATTGAGCCAGGTGCCCGGGGTGGTCTGCCAGTAACTCCAGTGGTCTGCCCTGCCCTTTCGCCGGGGCTGCAGGTACTGCGCACAGGGGCTTGGCGGCTCCTTGGGCAGCCAGTGTGGCCATTCCTGAGGCGCCAGCTGCATGCTCAAACCCATGCGCCGGGCTTCCATGCGCAACGCCATGCGCCCACTCTGATTACGTGAAGGACGCAACCAGGCCAAGGGGCTGAGAATCAGCGCAAGGATTGACACCACTACCCAGACCGTCATATCTGTTGTTCCCATAAAGCGTTGCAATTGAGCTGGTTAGCCGGGGGTTCGAAGCGATCAGCCTGAAACCGACCATACTTTAACTATCGCGACTGTCAGGAGAGCTTCTCATGCCCTACGAACACATACTGGTTGCCGTCGACCTGACCGAAGAATGCGACCCGGTCATCAAACGCGCCATGACACTGGCCGCGCCCACCAATGCAAAGGTCTCCCTAGTGCATATCGTCGAGCCGATGGCGATGGCGTTTGGTGGTGATGTGCCCATGGACCTGTCGCAGCTGCAACAGCAACAGTTCGACCAGGCCAAGGAGCGCATGGATCGCCTGTTCAACAAGTACCCGGAAATCAAGCGCGGCGATTCGCACCTGACCTACGGCCAACCCCGCCAGGAAATCCACCAGCTAGCCAAAGAACAGCAGTGCGACCTGATCGTGGTCGGCAGTCATGGCCGCCACGGCCTGGCCCTGCTATTGGGCTCCACCGCCAATGACGTGCTGCACGGCGCTCCCTGCGATGTGCTCGCCGTACGCCTGCTGAAAAAAGAGTAAGCCGGGTCGCCCGGCGCTCACTGCGCCGGGCACCTTCACTCAGCTATCCAGTTCAGCCCAGCGCTCTACCAGCACATCCAGCTCGGCCTGCATCTGCTCAAGGCGTGCCAGCACGGCGGAAGTCTGGTCAATCGGCCGCTGGTAGAACGCAGGATCAGAAATCTCCTCCTGCACGGCAGCCATCTTCTGCTCAAGCTCATCAATCTGGCCAGGCAAGGCTTCCAGCTCGCGCTGCAGCTTGTAGCTGAGCTTTTTCTTCGGTGCCTCGGCAGCCGGTTCCGCCACCGGCGTCGCCACCACCGCCTCGACCACTGCCGTGTTCAGCTCCGACTTGCCCGATTTGCTCTCGGTAACGCCGAGCAACTTCGGCGAACCGCCCTGACGGATCCAGTCCTGGTAGCCGCCGACGTACTCGCGGACCTTGCCCTCGCCTTCAAACACCAGGGTGCTGGTAACCACGTTGTCGAGGAATGCCCGGTCGTGGCTGACCATCAGCACGGTACCCTTGAACGCCGACAGCACTTCTTCGAGCAGCTCGAGGGTTTCCACGTCCAGGTCGTTGGTGGGTTCGTCGAGGACCAGCAGGTTGGCCGGTTTGCTGAACAGTTTGGCCAGCAGCAACCGCGCACGCTCACCACCGGACAATGCCTTGACCGGAGTCCGGGCACGTTGCGGGCTGAACAGGAAGTCGCCCAGGTAGCTCAGGACATGACGGTTCTGACCGTCGATCTCGATGAAATCGCGACCTTCGGACAGGTTGTCGATAACGGTCTTTTCCAGGTCCAGCTGGTGGCGCAACTGGTCGAAGTAGGCCACTTCAAGGCGCGTACCTGACTCGACCTTGCCACCGGTAGGCTCCAGATCACCGAGCATCAGCTTGAGCAGGGTGGTTTTGCCGGTACCGTTGGCGCCGAGCAGACCGATACGGTCTTCGCGCTGCAGGACCATAGAGAAGTCCTTGACCAGCTGCGGGCCGCCCGGGTGACTGAAGCTGACGTTCTCCAGCACCATCACCTGCTTGCCGGACTTCTCTGCCACATCAAGCATGATGTTGGCTTTGCCCTGGCGCTCACGGCGCTCGCTGCGCTCTACGCGCAGGGCCTTGAGGGCACGCACGCGGCCTTCGTTACGGGTGCGTCGGGCCTTGATGCCCTGACGAATCCACACTTCTTCCTGGGCCAGCTTCTTGTCGAACAGCGCATTGGCGGTTTCTTCGGCCGCCAGCGCGGCTTCCTTGTGTACCAGGAAGCTGGCGTAGTCGCCGTTCCAGTCGATCAGGCCGCCACGGTCCAGCTCGAGGATGCGCGTGGCCAGGTTTTGCAGGAAGGAACGGTCGTGGGTAATGAACAGCACGGCGCCGCCAAAACCGTTGAGCGCTTCTTCGAGCCAGGCAATCGCACCGATATCCAGGTGGTTGGTCGGTTCGTCGAGCAACAGCAGGTCAGGCTCGGACACCAACGCCTGGGCCAGCAGCACACGACGACGCCAGCCACCCGAGAGCTCTGCAAGGGTTTTGTCGGCCGGCAACTGCAGGCGGCTCAGGGTACTGTCGACCAGTTGCTGCAGCCGCCAGCCATCACGCGCTTCCAGGTCGTGCTGGACGTGCATGAGCTTTTCAAGGTCGGCATCGGTGTGAATGTTCTGGCTCAGGTGATGGTATTCGGCGAGCAACGCGCCGACGCCATCCAGCCCTTCGGCCACAACGTCGAACACGGTGCGTCCGTCGGCCACCGGCAGTTCCTGTGGCAGCTCGCCAATCTTCAGGCCCGGGGCACGCCAGACGTCGCCGTCATCGGGTTTCTGATCGCCCTTGACCAGGCGCAGCATGCTCGATTTGCCAGTACCGTTGCGACCGATAATGCACACCCGCTCACCACGGGCGATCTGCCACGACACCTTGTCCAACAACGGCATGGCGCCGAACGCAAGGGACACATCGCTTAATTTGAGCAGGGTCATGATCTTCTCCAAAAACCGGGCGCGCATTCTACCTGACTTGGGCCGGCTTCACATTAAGCAGGCGAACCTGCAGGCAGATCCGACGATAGGCTGTCCGATTACAACTGGATACAAGCACAATGCTTTCATCCGCCTGCGGCAAACGGCTAAGCTAAAGCAATGCAATTCAAACAGTGCTGGCCTCGCCGTCACTTTTTATGGTCAAACTGCCCGGAAGTCTCATGCGCAGCCGCCTGTTAAACCTAGTTTCCTGCCTGCTTCTCTCGGCTTCTGCGGCCAGCGTCGCCCAGGCCACCGATATCACTGTGCAACGCCAGTACTACGATGAGGCCAAACGCGCCCTGGCCAAGGGCGACAAAGGCCCGTACCTGCGCTACGCCCAGGCGCTGAGCGATTATCCGCTGACTCCTTACCTGGCATATGACGAGCTGACGGCACGCCTGAAGACCGCCAGCAATGCCGAAATCGAGAAATTCCTTGCCGCCCATGGCGACCTGCCACAAGCCAACTGGATGAAATTGCGCTGGTTGCGCTGGCTGGCTGAGCGTGGCGAATGGGACACCTTCAGTCGCTATTATGATCCGAAGCTCAATTTTACCGAACTCGACTGCCTCAATGGTCAGCGCCAGCTGATCCAGGGCCAGCGCGCCGAAGGTTATGCCTCGGCAGAAAAACTCTGGCTTGTGGGCAAGTCGCAGCCTGCTGCCTGCGACGCGTTGTTCAGCCGCTGGGCTGCCGAAGGCCAGCTCACCGAGCAGAAACGCTGGGAACGCACCAAGCTGGCAGCGCAGGCGCGCAACTATGCCCTGGCCAACAGCCTGACCAAAGACCTCACCTCCCTCGCCCCCCAGGGCCGCTTGCTGGTGGATGTGGCGCAAAAGCCGGAGCTGCTCAACCAGCCAAGCCGTTTCACACCGGTCAACGAAACCATGTCCGACGTCGTCAGCCTGGGCTTGCGCCGCCTGGCACGCCAGGACCCGGAACGCGCCATGGGCTTGCTGGACGACTACGCCAACCGCATGCATTTTTCTCGTGACGAGAAAGTGGCCATTGCCCGGGAAATCGGCCTGACCCTGGCCCGGCGCTACGATCCACGGGCGCTGGACCTGATGACCCGCTACGACCCTGAACTGCGTGACAACACCGTCACCGAGTGGCGCCTGCGCCTGTTGCTGCGCCTGGGACGCTGGGAAGACGCCTATGAGCTGACCAAGCGCCTGCCGCAAGACCTGGCCAGCAGCAATCGCTGGCGTTACTGGCAAGCGCGCAGCCTGGAACTGGCGCAGCCAAAAAACCCGCAGATTCCATTGCTGTACAAGACCGTCGCCCGTGAGCGCGACTTCTATGGTTTTCTCGCTGCCGACCGGGCAAAAACCCCGTACCAGCTGAACAACAAGCCACTGGTACTCAGCCAGGCGTTGATGAACAAGGTGCGCAACACGCCGGGTATTCGTCGAGCCCTGGAGTTCCATGCCCGCGGCCAGATCGTCGACGGTCGACGCGAGTGGTACCACGTCAGCCGTCATTTCAGCCGGGACGAAATGGTTGCCCAGGCCAAACTGGCGTATGACATGCGCTGGTACTTCCCGGCCATCCGCACCATCAGCCAGGCACAGTACTGGGACGACCTGGACATCCGCTTCCCGATGGCTCACCGCGACACCCTGGTGCGCGAAGCCAAGGTACGTGGGCTGCATTCGAGCTGGGTGTTTGCCATCACCCGCCAGGAAAGTGCGTTCATGGAGGACGCCCGCTCCAGCGTGGGCGCCAGCGGCCTGATGCAACTGATGCCGGCCACCGCCAAGGAAACCGCGCGCAAGTTCAGCATCCCGCTGGCCTCCCCAGCCCAGGTGTTCAACCCGGACAAGAACATTCAGCTGGGCGCCGCCTACCTGAGCCAGGTGCACAGCCAGTTCAATGGCAACCGGGTACTGGCATCCGCTGCCTATAACGCAGGTCCGGGTCGCGTGCGGCAATGGCTGCGTGGCGCCGACCACCTGAGTTTTGATGTATGGGTGGAGTCGATCCCGTTCGATGAGACGCGCCAGTATGTGCAGAACGTACTCTCGTACTCGGTGATCTACGGGCAGAAGCTCAACTCGCCACAACCGCTGGTGGACTGGCATGAGCGGTATTTCGACGACCAATAACGATCTCTGCCGGTCAGCCCGGCAGGTTCGCGGGTGAACCCACTCCACAGGTAAGGTGCAATGCCCGAGGTTTGCACCCTGCCTGTGGGATGTTCACCCGATGACTATTCCAGCACGGTTACCGGCATCCCCACTTCTAGCACCCCGGCACCATCAGCTACCAGGTTCTGCCCAAACAGGACATCCCCTTCCTTTAGCCGATAGGTCTTGAGAGTGGTCAGCGGTTCGCGATCAGGGCTGCGTTCGCCGGTCTGCGGATCGATAGTCGTCAGGATGCAGCGCTCGCACGGTTTGAGCACGCGAAACTCCATCTCGCCGATGCGGATACGCTTCCAGCCATCCTCGGCGAAGGCTGCGGCACCCTCCACCACCAGATTGGGACGAAAGCGCTGCATTTCGAGGGGGCGCCCAACCCTCTGCACCAGGTCATCGAGCGAGCCCTGGCCAATCAGCAACAGGGGGAAACCATCGGCAAACGCCACCCGGTCGCTGACCAGGCCATAACCACCTGGCAGGAAGCGGGTACGTTCTTCGGGCACATAGACCAGCCGCACGTCCTTGCCGATAAACTCACTGAGCCAGTGCGCAGCCGCATCGCCGGCATCCGGGACGCGAAAGGTATCGCGCCAGATCGTGACACCGCGCAGCTCGCTGTCGGCCGGCGGCACGGCGACTGTCAACGCTGTTCGCCCGGACGCTTCCAGGGTCAGGTTGCCATCCAAGCCGTGCAACGCCGTCAGCTGGCTCATCTGCGGATATGCACGCTGAGTCAGGAAACGGCCGTTATCGCGCTCCACCAGCATCCAGCGGCGATCACCGCTCAACCCCAATGCATCCAGCGAGGAGGATTGCAGCGCCTGGCCACGCGCCGATTTGAGCGGGTATCGGTACAGCGCACTCAATTGCATTTCTGACCTGCCTTTTACCGGTTCAAAGCCCTAGCTTATACCGACTCAGACGGTCGCTTCATCCAGCATCAAACGTTGGCGCACCACATCGACCAGCTTGTCGGGCTGAAACTTCGACAGAAAATTGTCACAGCCGACCTTTTTCACCATCGACTCGTTGAAGCTGCCCGACAACGAGGTGTGCAGCACCACGTAAAGCGAGCGCAGGCGCGGGTCATTGCGGATTTCGGTGGTCAGTCGATAACCGTCCATTTCCGGCATTTCGGCGTCGGTGAACACCATCAACAATTTTTCGCACACATCTTCCCCGGCATCGGCCCAGCCCTTGAGCATCCGCAGTGCCTTGAGGCCATCACTGGCCACATGCATTTTCACCCCCAACTGCGACAGGGTATCGCGCAATTGCGCCAGGGCCACCGTGGAGTCGTCCACCAACAGCACCTCGCGACCCCGCGCTCGTGCCAGCACCGGATTCTCAAGTTTGTCGCGCGAGACCTTGGCGCTATAAGGCACGATTTCGGCCAGCACTTTCTCAACGTCGATGATTTCCACCAGTTGCTCATCGACTTTGCTGATTGCCGTCAGGTAATGCTGACGCCCGGCGCTGCTCGGCGGTGGCAGGATCGCTTCCCAGTTCATGTTGACGATGCGATCGACGCCCCCCACCAGGAACGCCTGCACCGAGCGGTTGTACTCGGTGACAATGATGGTGCTGCCCGGCCCCGGCGTAAGCGGGCGCATGCCGATGGCCTGGGAGAGATCGATGACCGGCAACGTCTGCCCGCGCAAGTTGACCACGCCGCAAACAAAGGCATGGCGCTGCGGCATCAAGGTCAGCTTGGGCATCTGCAGCACTTCCTGGACCTTGAACACGTTGATCGCAAACAACTGCCGGCCGGCCAGGCGGAACATCAGGATTTCCAGGCGGTTCTCACCCACCAGCTGCGTTCTTTGGTCTACCGTGTCGAGAATGCCAGCCATTAAAGAACCCCCAGGGTTGTTCCAAGAAATGAATCAATTGGCTTTGTATCGGCCAGATCGGGCTCAGCTTGACCCCTTGAAGAAATTGCTGAATCGCCCATTGATGTCACTTTACCATCATGCTTTACTGCACTCACCCCACCCCTGTCGCAAACGCCCGCAATGGGTCGCAAACGATTAGCTATCAGGGAATCCCCTAGTGGCAATCAGGTGAGACCTGATGTTCGCAATATCCATTAGCCATTAATGTGACGCCATTCTCATTGCATGAACGGAGTCAGGCTTTTGTCAGCGATCGCCTCATTGTGGCCAGCCCCCGTTCCAGCCCGTTGCGCTGGAGCCAAATGATGGTTAATGAATCTCTGAACAGCAGCGTCCTGCAGGACTTTCTGCTGGATGCCCAGGTCTTGCTGACCCAGGCCGAAGAGTGCCTGCAGCACCTGAACCTGATCGACAACGATCCGGATGCCTGCCATTGCCTGAACGACACCCTGGCAACACTGGTCGACCGCGCGCGGCTGCTGGGCCTGGTGGAAGTGGCCAGCTACAGCCAGCAATTGCAGCAACTGCTGGAAGCAACCCACCATTCGGCGCATTTGCCGGGCAGCGCATTGCCGGCCCTGGAAGAATGCCTGACTTTGCTGGCCTGGCAACTTGAACTGATCGACCCCCGCACCGGTCGCCTGAGCCTGGACACTGACGAGCAGGTCGTGCTGCTCGACAACCTGGCCGCTGCCCTGCACCCGGTTTCAATTGCGCGCCCTGCAGCGCGAGCATGAGCCCTTGCGGGCCTTCGCTTCATAGGCTGCAGGCGACAACCGGACATGAAACTCTTTGCAACTAAGGCATAATGGACAAAGTACCTTCACGACACTGCCATCTGGATGTATGCCAGGCATTAAGCCGATACTTTCCCCGCTTATCCGTTATTTCTGCAACGGGGTTGTAACTGCAGATTTAATCCATCTTGCGAAAGTTATTCTGCCGAAAAAAGTGATGGCAATTTGCTAGGTATTGCGCCGGTTGGAACTCGCGTACCAGCCAGCAAAACCTGATGTTTCAGTCAGTTATCAGAGTTGGCGACCATTCTTATCCGAAGTGATACCATGCCCTCCGATGAACGCTTGTCGCCCCCTGGCCAATCACGGACCTGATAATTTACGCGCCAGACACCGACACTCATCACTTCACCTGGCGCCGACATTTAAATGATATTGAAGGCAATACGACAACGCCTCTAGTTTGACCTTTTCAAGGCTTTCTACAGCGATATTTAAGCGGCTTCATCTTTATGCTCCCAAGCCTCAATACATTCACCCTCTGGCGCCCCGGGGCCGCTCTGCTGCGCGGGCTGACCGCATTGCTGTGCCTGGCATCGGTCGTGGTCAATGTACTGCTCTACGCCTACGCCCTGCCCATACCGCTGAGCGCACTGGCCCTGCAACTGGTCGCGATGCTGAGCATTGGCTGGCACCTGCGCCATTGGGCGCGTTCGATTGCCATGCGCCCCGCCGAACTGGCCGACCGCCTGCTCAAGGTCCAGGAAAGCGAGCGCCAACGCCTGAGCCGGGAACTGCATGACGATATCGGCCAATTGCTGACCGCCGCCAAACTCCAGGCCGACTGGTTGCAACGTCGTGTACCTGCTGAACTTCAGGAACACTGCAGCACGCTGCGCAGCACACTGGACGACACGCTGGCCAATGTGCGTGACGTCTCGGCCATTCTCAACCCCCGCCAGCTAGCCAGCCTGGGACTTGAGGCCAGCTTGCGCGCACACTTGTTGCGCACCCTGGAAAATACCAGCGTGCACTGGAGCCTTGAATGCCGCCAGCGCCTGGGCGGCATCCCGGAAGAGATGGCCATTGCTGCGTTTCGCATCACTCAGGAAGCGGTCACCAACATGCTTCGTCATGCCAATGCCCACAACCTCGTCGTCTGCATTCAGCGCCAGCCTGAAGGCCTGGCCCTGTCCATCAACGACGACGGCCAGGGTTTCATCCCCGCGAGCTGCCCTGCAGACGAAGGACAGCGCGGCATGGCCGGGATGCTTGAACGCGTCACGCTGCTGGACGGAAAACTGTCAGTCGTCAGCCAGCCAGGCAAAGGCACCTGCATCAACGCCCTGTTTCCCTGGCCCCCACGCACCCTTGAACGCGCCAAGACAAGTAATACCCCATGACCTGTACATTGCTGCTAGTGGATGACCACTCACTGATTCGCGCCGGCGTCCGTGCCCTGGTGTCTGATATTCCCGGGTACACCGTCATTGGCGAAGGCAATGACGGCAGCCAGGTAACCGAGCTGGTGCAACAGCTGGACCCCGATATCGTCCTGCTGGACATTTCCATGCGCTCGACCAACGGACTGGATGCACTGAGCCAGCTACGTGCCACGGGCTGTCGGAGCAAAGTGCTGATCCTGTCGATGCATACCGATCCGGAACTGATCATGCAGGCCCTGGAAAGCGGTGCCCATGGCTACCTGCTCAAGGACACCACCGCCACCGAGCTGGAACAGGCCCTGGCAGCGCTACGCTGCAACGAGCGCTACCTGAGCCCGGCGATTGCGCATACCGTCATCAACCAGGCCCTGCTGCGAGCCCAGACCAGCAAACCGCAGGCCTCTGAAAACCACAACCTGACGGGCCGCCAGCTGGAGATCCTGCGCCTGATCGTACGGGGCAAGTCCACCCGCGAAATTGCCCATGGCCTGGGCCTGAGCATCAAGACCGTGGAAACACACCGTTCGCAGATCATGAAACGCCTGCAGATCTATGACGTTGCCGGGCTTGTGCTGTTCGCCGTGCGCGAACAGATCATCAGCCTGGATGACTGAGCAACGGCGAGTCGGCGGGCAGGTGTACCCGCAAGGCACTGGCCAGTACTTCGAAACGCAAGCTGTCGCTTTGTAACGGCTCGCCATCCAGGTTGATGTCCAGGCCTTGCGAACTCTTGATTTCAACCCACGGCAGGCGTGCCCGCACAAACATGTTTTCCAGCCCCAGGCCATCACTGAGCAGGCTGCGCAAGGTCCCCACCACCTCCTGAGGGGCCGGCAGGATACTGATATCGAGCAAGCCGTCATCCACCTGCGCCTGCGGGCATAATACATGCCCACCACCGGCCTGACGTCCATTGCCGATACCCAGGGCCAACAGGTCGCCCTGCCAATGGAAGTCCGGCCCCTGAAGCACCACCGAGGCGGCGCTCAGCTCACTGAACCGCGACAACCCGGTAAACAGGTAGGCCGCCGCGCCCAGAACTTTCTTCAGGTCTTCGGAGGTGTTGGCCGTCACCTGGCTACCGAATCCGCCGGTGGCCATGTTGAGAAACACCTGCTCACCGACCTGCCCCAGGTCTATGGCCTGCGCGGGCGCCTCCAGCAATGCCAGCGCCTCCAAAGGGTCCAGGGGAATACCTGCAGCCCGGGCAAAATCATTGGCCGTCCCCAATGGCAGCAGTACCAGACTGGCCTGGATGCCGACCCGCACCATGGCCTCGGCCACATCGCGCAAAGTGCCGTCTCCACCGCCTGCCACCACATGCCGGTAGCCGCCCGTCATGGCCTCCCGGACCAGACGCTCGGCGTCGCCGGCCTCCCAGGTCAGGCGCACCTCCAGCGGCCAGCCACGCTCACGCATGCCACCCACCGCATCGCGTACCTGATCGTTGATCGCCTGCTTGCCATGCAGAATCAAAAGTGCCTTGCGCTGCGTCATCGTGACTCCCCTCGCCGATAAAAACCCGAGCATCTGGACCGCAAAATACGGGGCATTGCTGCACATCCATTGATCGCACCGGAAGAAAATTTGCCGTGTGCCAGCCTAAATAACATTGAAAGCGTGAGCGTCCGGGTGCATCATTCGACAAATATTTGGCCTTCACGGAAGAAGCTGATGGTAAAAGTCATTTTATTGACTCATTACGCAAGCACCTGTCAGGTCCCCCGCTCCCTTTACCGCACTGTAGTTTCAGTGCCCTGACTCAAGGCTGAGAAATGAGCATTCTGATTCCCTGCATCATCGCCGGCGGCGCCGGTACACGCCTGTGGCCGGTTTCTCGCGAAACCATGCCGAAGCCGTTCATGCGCCTGCCCGACGGCCAGAGCCTGCTGCAAAAAACCTTTTCCCGTGCCAGCGCCCTGCCCGGCGTTGAGCGCGTACTGACCGTTACCAACCGGGAAGTGTACTTTCGCACCCAGGACGAGTACCGCCAGTTGAAACACAGTGCCACCCTGGACTTCATCCTCGAGCCCTTCGGCCGCAACACCGCGCCCGCCATCGCCGCAGCGGCGTTACGCTGCGCCAGCCTGTATGGCGATAGCGCACTGTTGCTGGTGTTGCCCGCCGATCACCTGATTACCGACCTGCCCGCCTTTGAACGTGCAGTAGAAGAAGCAAGCATGCTGGCCCAACAAGGCTGGCTGACCACCTTCGGCCTGGTTCCCGGCCACGCCGAAACCGGTTTTGGCTATATCGAGAAAGGCCAGGCGCTGGATGCTCAAGGCTACAAGGTCGAGCGATTTGTTGAAAAGCCTGATGCAATCACTGCACAGCAGTACCTCGACGGCGGCCAGCACCTGTGGAATGCCGGCATGTTCTGCATGCGGGTGGATGCCATCCTGGCCGAGCTGGATCGCCACGTGCCCGACCTGCTCGCCAGCGTTTCCCACTGCCTGGAACAAAGCGCGTGCAAAGCGGGCGAAGGCGAACTGATGGTGGAACTTGATCCGCAAACGTTCGAGCGCGTAGCGGATATCTCCATCGACTATGCCGTAATGGAGAAATCTGACCAGGTCGCCGTGCTGCCTGCGGACATTGGCTGGAGCGATATCGGTTGCTGGCGAGCGGTTCGCGAACTCAAGGAAGCCGACCACAATGGCAACCAGTGCAATGGCGAGACCGTGCTGCACGACGTCTCCAACTGCTATATCGACTCGCCTCGCCGCCTGGTCGGCGCCGTGGGCCTGGACAACCTGATCATCATCGACACCCCTGATGCCTTACTGATCGCTGATGCCACACGCAGCCAGGAAGTCAAAATCATTGCCCAGCAGCTTAAGCAGCAGGACCATGATGCCCACCGCCTGCACCGTACGGTCAGTCGCCCGTGGGGCACCTACACCGTGCTCGAGGAAGGCCCGCGCTTCAAGATCAAGCGCATCGTGGTCCGCCCGCAAGGATCACTGTCACTGCAAATGCACCATCATCGGAGTGAGCACTGGATTGTGGTCAGCGGCATGGCCTGTGTAATCAACGGTGACAACGAATTTTTGCTCAACTCCAACGAGTCGACATTCATTGAACCGGGGCGCCTCCATCGCCTGACCAACCCCGGCGTGATCGACCTGGTCATGATCGAAGTACAAAGTGGCGAATATATGGGCGAAGACGACATCGTGCGCTTTACTGATATCTATGGACGCGCCCCGGAGCCAGCCAACCCCTGACACACCCGGCGCGTCCATTCCTGTCTGCATGCCGTAACCCGCCTGGCGACTGAGGAAAAGGGTAATGCGCGTACTTTGGACACTGCCTTACCTGCCCTGGCCCACCACCAGTGGCGGTAAAACCCGGCAATATCACCTGCTGCGCAACCTCGCGCAGCGGGGCCACCAGATCACCTTGCTGGTGCAGTCGAAAATTCCGCCCAGCGAGGCAGCACGCGAGGCGCTCGAGCCCCTGCTCGAGCGCCTGATCGTGCTACCCAGGCGACCGCTGCACAGCCCGCTGAACCTGCTTGCCGCCGTGTATGCCGGATACCCCATGCGCGCCAGTGTCAACGGCCTGGCTCCGCGCCTGCGCCATTGCTTCGAGCAACTGCTTGAAGAACGCTGGGATGTCATCCAGATCGAACACAGCTACAGCTTTCAACCGTTCGAAAAGGCGCTGCAAGCGCGGCGCCTGCCCTTTTTGGTCAGTGAGCACACGATCGAGTCCGTCTCCGGCGCCGCCTGCCATGACCGGCTGCCCTTGTGGCTTCAGCCGTTCAATGCCTTCGACCGCTGGCGTTACCGGCGCTGGGAAAGCCGCGTGCTCAGCCAGGCCCATGAAGTGGTAGCCGTCAGCCCTGCTGACGCCGAACACATCAGCCGCCTGACCGGCTACCCTGCAGCACTGGTCATCAATGGCGTGGATTGTGCGCACTATCAAAACATTCACCCGGCGCTGCACAGCCAACGGCTGCTGTTTGTCGGCAACTTCGAATACAGCGCCAGCCTCGAAGCCATCGAATGGGCACTCGAAGACATTCTTCCGCAAGTGTGGCTGAGCAACCCGGCGGTGCGCCTGGCCGTGGTCGGCCACGCACTACCGGACAGCTGGAAATCGCGCTGGAACGATCCGCGTATCGAATGGGTCGGTTACCTGCCCGACTTGCGCGAACTGCAACGCCATTCGGCGATTTTCTTCGCCCCACTGCGCTACGGCGGTGGCTCGAAGATCAAGATACTCGAAGCCATGGCCGCCGGGCTGCCGGTGGTAACCACCGCCAAGGGTGTATGCGGACTTCAGGTCACCCATGGCGAGCACTATCTGGGCAGCGACGATGCCGATCAGTTGGCGCTGCAGATCACCCAACTGCTCAACCAGCCCTGGCGCATGCGCCAGCTGTCAGAGTCCGCCCGCCGCTTCGTGACCGATCATCACGACTGGAGCATTGCCGCCGCACAGCTGGAAAGCGTGCATGCGCGCCTGAGCCAGCGCGCGCCGTTACTGACGGACCTGGGCGATAAAGGCGTGCTCAGCCGCTCAGCCGAGTAACTCACTCAAGGGAATGAAGTACACCGTATCGCCCTTGGCCGGCGTGGTGCCCTCACGCACTTCTACCAGACCCTCGGCCCAGGCAGCGCTGCGCAACACGCCGGAACTCTGGTTTTTGTAGATCAGCGCCTGCCCTTGATCAAGCCGTGCTCGCAGGTATTCCCTGCGATTGCCCGCTTTGGGCCAGTCGAACCCGGCAGGCACGGCAAACTGCAGCGGGGTCACCTGTTGCACACCTTGACGGCGCAGCAGGTAAGGACGGGTCAGCAAGCCGAATGTCACCAGGGTCGACGCCGGGTTGCCGGGCAAGCCGATCACCGGTACGCCTTGATAGTGACCAAAGGTCAATGGCTTGCCGGGCTTGATCGCCAGCTTCCAGAGCGCCAGCTCGCCGGCTTCACGCAAGGCCAGGCCGAGATAGTCGGCCTCACCCACCGAAACGCCACCGGTAGAGAGAATCAGGTCGACCTGACCCAGAGCGGCCAGGCAATCACGGGTCTTTTGCAGGTCATCAGCAAGGATACCGGCATCGACAACCTCACAGCCCAGGCGCTGCAACCAGCTGACCAGCAAACGCCGATTGCTGTTGTAGATCTGCCCCGGCCCCAGCGCCAGGCCGGGCTCTACCAGCTCGTCACCGGTAGACAACACCGCCACCTTGACCCGGCGCACCACGGTAAGCGTGGCACAGCCCAACGTCGCCGCAAGCCCCAGCTCGATCGGCCCCAGGCGCGTACCTGCCGCCAGCACTTCTTCGCCCGCGCGGGTTTCCTGCCCTTGCGGGCGGATGTTCTGACCGATGTGCAGTGGCTCGGTAAAGCGCACGCACTGATCTTCCAGCACCTCGGCGTTTTCCTGCATCTCGACGCAGTCGGCCCCTGGCGGGAGTGGCGCCCCGGTAAAAATCCGCGCACAGGTACCCGCCTGCAATGGCTGCGGTGCATGGCCGGCAAAAATTCGCTGACTCACCGGCAACGCTTCGCCCTGCCAGTCGGCCAGGCACAGTGCATAACCGTCCATGGCGCTGTTCGGCCACGGAGGCAAGTCCAGGCCGGCGATCAAGGGTTGAGCCAGAACCCGCCCGTCTGCCTGCGCCAAGGGCACCTGCTCTGTCTCGGTGATCGGCGCAGCCTCGGCCAACGCCAGCAAACGCGCCAGCGCCTCTTCGACCGGCATCAACGGATTGACCACAGGCGCCTCAACCACGGCTGACACAGGGCTCGGCCTGTTTCAGGTGGGTGACGAAATTGCACGGACGATGGCGTGCGTCCAGTTGCTCGGCAAGGATCCCGTCCCAGCCGGTACGCACGGCATTGGTCGAACCCGGCAGGCAGCAGACCAGGGTACCGTTGGCCAGCCCTGCCAAGGCACGCGACTGGACAGTGGACGTGCCGATATCTGCCAGGGAGATGTGGCGAAACAGCTCACCGAAGCCGTCGACTTGCTTGTCCAGCAAACAGGCAACCGCCTCAGGCGTACTGTCGCGCCCGGTAAACCCGGTACCGCCGGTGATCAACACTACCTGCACCTGCTCATCGGCAATCCAGGTCGCCACCTGGGCGCGAATCTTGTACAGGTCGTCCTTGAGCAGCACGCGAGCGGCAAGGCCATGCCCGGCCTCGGTCAGGCGATCGACAAACACCTGGCCTGAGGTATCGGTTTCGAGGGTGCGGGTGTCACTGACGGTCAGCACCGCGATGTTAAGCGGCACGAACGGTACATCTGCCTTGGCTTTCATGGGGCCTTGTTCCCTTGCTGAAGAGTATCGCGAAGTTATATCACAGCGTCGCCTGGCGGGCGCCCACCGCCCGTGGTGTTTGTTGCCGGTCACTGCCGGCAGGCAGCCGCTATGCTCAAATCTGCAAGGAACTTGTGGTGGCACCCTGCGTCAGAACAACAGTACGCACCATCCTTTACTGGAGACACAAAATGAATCAACGGACTATCGCTGCTTTCTTGCTGGCCTTGGGGCTGGGTACTTTGGCTGGCTGCGCCTCGCCAACAGTCATCACCCTGAACGACGGTCGCGAGATCCAGGCAGTCGACACACCACAGTACGACGATGAGTCTGGCTTCTACGAATTTGAGCAACTGGATGGCAAGCAAACGCGCATCAACAAAGATCAGGTGCGTACCGTCAAGGATCTGTGACACGTCCCGAACGGGGCTTGTCGAGGAGAGAATTTTGAGTAATATTTTCTCTATCGGAGTGTAGCGCAGCCAGGTAGCGCGTCTCGTTCGGGACGAGAAGGCCGCAGGTTCGAATCCTGTCTCTCCGACCAGATCAGGCAACAAAAAACCCGCCTCGGCGGGTTTTTTGTTGCCTGCATTAAAGCGGCCCGGCCTACACCTTGAAGCGTCCTACCAAACGCTCCAGCTCATGCCCAAGCCGGGCCAGCTCAACGCTCGAAGAGGCGGTTTCTTCGCTGGCCCCGGCGGTCTGGTCAGAGATGTCGCGCACGTTGATCACGCTTCGATTGATCTCATCGGCCACCGCGCTCTGCTGTTCGGACGCCGTGGCAATCTGCTGGTTCATCAATTGAATGGTGGACACCGAACGGGTGATGTTATCCAGCGAGCCGACAGCCCGGCGGGTGAACTCCACGCTGCTTTTGCTCATTTCAAGGCTGCTGTCCATGCTCAACGAGACGGCCTTGGTACTCGCCTGGATACCGACCACCAGGCTCTCGATTTCTTCCGTCGACTGCTGAGTACGCAAGGCCAGGTTGCGCACCTCATCGGCCACCACCGCAAAGCCACGTCCGGCCTCCCCGGCCCGCGCCGCTTCGATCGCGGCATTCAGAGCCAGCAGGTTGGTTTGCTGGGCAACGGCCTTGATTACATCCAGCACCCCGCCGATCTTGTCGCTTTGCGTTCGCAATTCACCAACGGCCACAGCCGACGCGCCGACTTCCCGGGCCAGGCATTCGATCTGTTCGATCGCCTCGTCAACCACCCGCTCCCCTTCCAGCGCCTGTTGATCAGCGACGGCGGCGGCCTGCGACGCCTGCGCAGCGTTACGCGCCACATCCTGCACGGTTGCCGTCATTTCGTTCATGGCAGTGGCCACATGGTCGGTTTCCACCTTCTGGCTGTTGACCCCGGCACTGGTCTGCTCAGTGACTGCCGACAGCTGCTCGGCAGCACTGGCGACCTGCACGACACCACTGAGAATGCCCCCGATCAGTTCACGCAAACTGAGGGTCATTTGCTGCAGCCCCGCTTGCAACTGCCCCAGTTCGTCACGCCGGTCGGTCAGCACATCTTTACTCAGGTCGCCTTGGGCAATGCGCCCGACCACTGCAAGGGTGTGTTGAAGTGGACGGACGATTTGCCGGGCAATGACCCACGCCGTCAACGCCCCCAGCATCAGCGCAAACACCGCCACCAGGCTCAATAGGGTTTTGGCGGACGCCGCGTCGGCATCGCGCTTGGCTTTTTGCGACGCTGTCAGTTGCTGCGCCGTGCGCAACAGCACGTCGCCATAACCGGCCATGCGCTGGTACAGAGGCTGCCTGTCCACTCCGGGCTGACCCAGGGCTTGCAACACGTCAGCGTAATGATTGACCGCATCACGTTGCTGGTTGAACAACGCCACATCACTGTCGGCGGTGAAGTGCTGCCGGGTGGCTTGCAGGTGCGCCGACAGTTCATCCAGGGTTTTTCTGAGCGGTTGAATGTCTTGCGGGTCCGTGCTTGTTCCCATTGTCAGGCGGTGAACGCGCAAATCGCGGGTGTAGTCGCTGATCCTGGCGATGTTCTCGACCTTGTCTCCTCGCTCAATCAGCGTATTGAGCGCGTGCCAGCCGGTAACCGACAGTAAAAAGGTCAGCGCCAGCACCAGACCAAACCCCATGCCCAACTTGGCACCTACACGCATATTGCTGATCCAGCCGAACATAAAAACTCCAGGCAATATCACAGTCTTTTTGACAGTCATGCCCTCGGTATCGGCGATAAGTTTTTTTCTGGACTAGCCAATGGTCGTGTAGCGCAGTCGCCGCGCTTTTGCATTCCGGGTGCAACGATCTGCACTGGCCAGCATTGCGCAAGTGAAGCCGCCCCAGCAGAATGCGCGCCTTTCGAACTTAGAGGTTGAAACACATGCGTAAGACTCTTGCCACCCTGACTCTGGGCTTGCTGTGCGCGCAAGGCGCCATGGCTGGCGATGGCCAAACTGCGCTGGGCGGTGGCCTGGGTGGCGTACTGGGCAACGTGGTTGGCCAACAACTGGGTGGTAGCACCGGTGCTGCGATCGGTGCGGGCGTCGGCGGTGCCGCTGGCAGCGCCATGGGCGCGAAGAATGGCAACAAGACCAAAGCCGCTATCGGTGGCGGCCTGGGTTCGGCGGGCGGCTCGCTGATCGGCAACAAGCTCGGCGGCAGCACCGGCTCGGCCATCGGTGCCGGCCTGGGTGGCGCTGCAGGTGGCGCACTGGGCAACAACATTGCCAACAAGAAGCGTCACTGATTTCAAGCCTGAAACGAAACAGCCCCCTGAACAGGGGGCTGTCTGTATCTACCGTGTAAACCTTACAGCGCAGGTTGTACCTGTTCTGCAGCGGCCTCTTCCGGCAGCACCGGAACGTACAGCAGACCCAGACGCGAGCTGCTCCACTCACGGGTCTGGTTGGTCAGCTCGAGGTTGTTGTTGAGCTTCTGGCCATAGGTCGGAATGATCGCCTTGAGCTTGGCTTGCCACTCAGGGGTCTTGATACGGTCCTTGAAGGTCTTTTCCAGCACGCTCAGCATGATCGGCGCAGCGGTCGAAGCACCTGGCGATGCACCCAGCAGCGCGGCAATCGTGCCATCCTGGGCGGCAACGACCTCAGTCCCGAACTGCAGTACACCACCGTGCACCGGGTCCTTCTTGATTACCTGAACACGCTGGCCAGCCTGCAGCAGCTTCCAGTCTTCGTTCTTGGCGTTCGGGAAGTACTCGCGCAGTGCATGCATGCGGTCATCGAAGCTGAGCATCAGCTGACCCATCAGGTAAGTGCTCAGGTCAATGTTGTCGATACCGGCATGGGTCATCGGCATGATGTTGTGGCTGGTCAGGGCCGCGAACATGTCCAGCAACGAACCGTTCTTGAGGAACTTGGTGGAGAAGGTCGCAAACGGGCCGAACAGCAGCACTTCCTTGCCATCGATGACACGGGTATCGAGGTGCGGAACCGACATCGGCGGCGCACCGACCGAAGCCTTGCCGTACAGCTTGGCCTTGTGGCGGGCAACGATGTCCTGGTTGTCGGTCATCAGGAACTGGCCACCCACCGGGAAACCTGCATAGCCGTCAGCTTCCGGGATGCCCGACTTCTGCAGCAGCTTCAGGGCGCCACCACCGGCACCGATGAAGACGAACTTGGCCTTGACGCTGGTTTCGACACCCTTGTTGGCCAGGTCGGCAACGACCACGGTCCAGGTGTTGTCGGCGTTACGCACGATGTCGCGCACTTCGTGCTGCACATGCAGCTTGACGTTGTCATGCTTGGTCAGCGAAGCGATCAACTGACGGGTGATCTCGCCGAAGTTGACGTCGGTACCGATCGGCATGCGGGTCGCGGCGATCTTCTGGTCGGCTGCACGGCCTTCCATGACAATCGGCACCCACTTCTGGATCTGTGCGTGGTCTTCGGAGTACTCCATGCCACGGAATAGCGAGCTGTGCTGCAGGGCTTCATGACGTTTCTTGAGGAACTCGACGTTCTTGTCGCCCCAGACGAAGCTCATGTGCGGCACGTTGTTGATGAACGACTTCGGGTTGCTCAGCACGTTCTGCTCGACCTGGTAGGCCCAGAACTGCTTGGAAATCTCGAACTGCTCGTTGACCCCGACCGCCTTGCTGATGTCGATCTTGCCGTCGGCACCTTCACTGGTGTAGTTCAACTCGCAGAACGCGGAGTGACCGGTACCGGCGTTGTTCCAGGCGTTGGAGCTTTCTTCGGCAACCTTGTCCAGGCGCTCGTAGATGTCGATCGACCAGGTAGGCTCCAGCTCATTGAGGTAGGTACCAAGACTTGCACTCATGATGCCGCCGCCGATCAGCAGCACGTCTACGGTTTTCTCGGGCTCACTGGGCTTGGAGCAACCGATGACACTCAGGCACAGGAGCGTCAGCAGGATTTTTTTCATAGTTCAATCCAATTGAGGTGAAGTAATTGGCAATGACCGCTGGTCCCGTTGTGCACGCCCGGATTCTTGTTGTTGCTCGCGCAGGCCACTACCTTGAAACGTTCATCGCTCAGGCAATCGGCCTGAATGTGCGGGTAATGGTTGGCGGCTGGGGTTGTTCGATGGATCGGGAACGGTCGCGACCCTGACGGCTGCCAATAAAGGCTGCTGACGGGTGCTTGCGAGGCAAAGGCCTGCCCGCCTTTAAGCACAAAACAGGCCAACTTCCCCAAGACTAACGGCTAATAGCTAGGACGAGTCGTCGCACCCCATCTTTAGTGGTTTTATCTGGCGACAATCCGCCACATATTCCGCCTTCCGCGCAGAATGTGGCGGTTTTCCCCCGCGCAATCAGGCGCTTAGGCGCGCAGTAACCTCACCCAGCTGCCCCGACAGGCCATGCAGGCGATGCCCGGCCTGCTCGGTGTGTTGCACTGCCTGCTGGTTGGCCGTGGCGATACGGGTGATCTCCACCAGGTTGCGGGAGATGTCTTCAGCCACGCTGGTCTGCTCTTCGGCGGCCGTTGCAATCTGGCGGTTCATGTCGCGAATCGCTTCCACGGCCTGGGTGATACGCTGGAGCATCTGCCCGGCGCGCTGAACCTGCTCTGCACCTTCTTCACTGCGCTGCTGGCCGCTCTCAATGGCTTTGACCGCCTCCAGCGCCCCGGACTGGACGGCACTGATGATCTGGTTGATCTCGGCAATCGACGCACCGGTGCGCTGAGCCAGGTTGCGCACTTCGTCTGCAACCACGGCAAAGCCGCGACCGGCCTCCCCTGCCCGCGCCGCCTCGATTGCCGCATTGAGAGCCAGCAGGTTGGTCTGCTCGGCAATCGCGCGAATTACCTCCAGCACCTTGCCGATCCGGCCGCTATCGGCTTCCAGGTCGCGAATCACCGCAGCGGTGCCGGCAATTTCCTGGTTGACCGCTGCAATGGTGTCGATTGTCGACTGCATCACCTGCTCGCCGGCCTGCGCACTGTGATCAGCATCATCGGCGGCACGTGCCGCTTCGGCAGCATGGCGAGCAACTTCCTGCGCGGTGGCCGACATTTCATGCATGGCCGTGGCCACCTGATCGGTACGCTGAAACTGGTCATCGGTACCGCGTGCCATATTGCCGGCAATGGTGCGCAATTCACCACTGGCCGACTCCAGTTCGCCAGCGTTGCCTTGCAGGCGAGTAAACGTCTCGGCAAGAAAGTCGCGCAAGGTGTTGGCCGCCACAGCCAGACGACCCAGTTCATCCTGGCGGTCGGTGGACACACGCGCGGCAAAGCGCCCTTGGCTCAACTGCGCGACATACTCGATCAGCGCACGAATCGGCTCGATCAGGTTGCGGTTGACCAGCCAGAGGCTGATCAGCCCGACCAGTACGGCCGAACCGAACATCACCAGCATCCCCAACCAGACCGTGCGCTCGGCCGACTGACTGATGGCTTGCGCCTGCGCCTGGGCATCGCTACGCAACTGGTTGACCAGTTCGCTCATCTGCTCGCTGGCAGCACGGTCCACGCCTTTGACCGCCAGGTCGCCGGCATAGGGGTCCGCCCCGGCGGCGAGGTAGGCCTGTCGCCCTTGTTCATAGGCCTGGCCCAATTGGCGATGGCTTTCCTTGAGTTGCTGCGCACGGGCTTTAAGCGGCGGGTCGCTGCGCTCGATCAACTGATCAAGAATGCCCTGCACCTGCCGTTCACGAGCCAGAAACTGCTGCCAGTACTTGTCCAGTTCAGCCGGTTGCTTACCACGCAACAGCACGTTCTTCCACTCCTGGACCTGAACCTTGAACTGCAGGTTGGCTTCGTCAATCAACTGGGACGCCTGCAACGGCCCATCGATCAGTTGACCGTATCCGCGCACACTGGAGGACAGGAGTTGAAAACAGACCAGTGCAATCATCAGTATTGCCAGCAGGCTACCGCCGAACAACGCGAGGATTTGCACGCTCAAGGATTTACGCAACATCGGAAGGAGTCCTGGAACAAGGAGTAAGAAACGCCGCACGCGGGCATCGACCAGCCAAAGACGTCCTTGTCCCGTTCACTGGCCGTTCAGGCAGGCCAAAAAAAAGCTGCCATCAATCGATAGCAGCCAAGTTCGAGCATTACGCAACAGCTGAGCCAGATACTCTCAAGGGATTGCTACAGAAATGTGACAACCACCGGAACGCTGTCACAAATCCGTAACGGCATTGAACTGCAGCGCCGCCAAGCGGGCATACAACGGGCTCTCCTCCACCAGCTGGCGATGCGTTCCAATGGCAACCAGCCGCCCCTGGTCGATCACCGCGATGCGATCGGCATGCTGCACTGTGGCGAGCCGGTGGGCGATCACCAACGTCGTGCGCCCACTCATCAAGGTCGGTAGCGCTTGCTGGATCAAGTGCTCGCTTTGCGCATCGAGTGCGCTGGTGGCCTCGTCCAGCAACAGAATCGGCGCATCGACCAACAAGGCCCGGGCAATCGCCAGGCGCTGACGCTGGCCGCCTGACACCCCCAACCCCGCATCGCCCAGGTGGGTCTGATAGCCCAGTGGCAATTGCATGATGAAGGCATGCGCGTGGGCACTACGGGCAGCCGCTTCAACCTGTGCCTGCGTGGCGTCCGCACGCCCGTAACGGATGTTCTCTTCGACCGTGCCATAGAACAGCGCCGGGTTCTGCGCCACCAGGGCGAAGTGGCGGCGCAGGTCTTGCGGATCAAGGCGGCTGACGTCCTGGCCATCAAGCAGAATGCGCCCCTGCTGAGGGTCGTAAAAGCGCAACAGGAGGTCGAACAGGGTTGACTTGCCGGCACCTGAAGGCCCGACCAGCGCCAGGGTCTCCCCGGGCTCTACCGTCAGGCTCAAACCGTCGATGGCGGCAGGTTCGGGCCGCGACGGATACGCGAATCGCACGGCCTGTAGCTCAAGCCGGCCACTCACCCGTGGCGGCGTGTGCTCAAGCCCATGTGACGGGGCGGAAATTTCGCTGCGCGCCGCCAGCAACTCGGCAATCCGCTCCGCCGCCCCTGCGGCACGCTGCAGTTCACCGATCACCTCACTGAGGGTGCCAAAAGCGCTGCCCACAATCAGACTGTAGAAAACAAAAGCAGCCAGCTCACCAGCGGAAATCCGCCCGGCAATCACGTCCATGCCCCCTACCCAAAGCATGACCCCCACCGCACCGAGCACCAGCACGATCACCAGGGTGATCAGCCAGGCGCGCTGCAGGATACGCTTGCGCGCCACATTGAAGGCCGCCTCCACGGTGCGCCCGAAGCGTTGCTGATCGCTGGGCTGGTGATTGTAGGCCTGCACCGTTTTGATCTGCCCGAGGGTTTCGGACACGTAGCTGCCAACATCGGCCACCCGGTCCTGGCTCTGGCGCGACAGGCTGCGCACCCGGCGGCCGAAAATCAGGATCGGCGCGAGCACCAGCGGCAAGGCCAGCACCACGATACTGGTGAGTTTGGGGTTGGTGACAAACAGCAGGACGATGCCGCCAAGCACCATCAAGGCATTGCGCAGGAACAGCGACAGGGACGAGCCGATCACCGACTGCAGCAACGTTGTGTCGGCGGTCAGGCGCGACTGGATCTCCGAGCTGCGATTGCTTTCGAAAAAGCCGGGGTGCAGGTAAATCAGGTGATCGAATACCTGCTGGCGGATATCGGCCACACAGCGTTCACCAATCCACGACACCAGATAGAAACGACTGAAGGTACCGACGGCCAATGCCAGCACCAGCAACAGGAACAAACCGATCGTTTGATTGAGCAGGTGGGCCGACTGGGTCATGAACCCTTGATCCACCAGCAGTCGGATACCCTGCCCCATGGACAAGGTAATGCCAGCGGTGACTACCAGCGCCAGCAAGGCCAGTACTACCTGCTTGCGGTAAGGACGAATGAAGCGCCAGCCCAGGCGCATGGCCTGGCGCTGTCGTGTGGAGAACCGGTTGAACATGACAGGACCGCGGGTCTGTGGTTTGTTGCAGCCTACACCGGACCGCTCGTCCTGCGCCAAGGAACTCATGGCGCTGTACCGCCGTCGGTATCCACAACAGGCCAAATGAGCCAATAAGGTCCATGCAACAGCTGGCTAGACCTTTTCGGTCTAACGCACCACTGGAGGTTTAGCCGGCTTTCTGGTGGACTGGAAGTGTCCCACCGTGATTACCAAAAAAGCTGTCACAGGCCGGTCACAAGGCGATTTTAGTCTGAGCTTGAAACCTGACGAGGAGACAGGAATGAGCCTACAACAGAGCACCACCCAACCAAAAGCCGCACCCAACCCTCAGGCGCCGGTAGGCGGTTCGATCATCGACCAGAACGGTCAGGAGATCACCATCACCGAGGAAATGATCCAGCAAGCCTGCGAAAAGCTGGAGCAAAGCCGCAAAGAACCCGCCAAGAAAGACTGACCCACCCGAATCCTTCAACCCGGCCCAGTCGCCGGGTTTTTATTGCCTGGTTTCAGACCAGCACGCCGCCCAGGGCTCGCACCAGTTGCACCAGCTGCGGTGCTTCGCCATGCAGCCGCACCGCCAGGCCTTCAATTTCGCGGCGAGGCGGGTAGTGTTTACGCAGGGTATCGAAGGCCGCCTTCTGCTCAAGCGGATCACTGCTCAAGCTACGGCGAAAATCAGCGTCATCGCGGCGCGGGTCATACACCGCCCGGCACAGAGTAGCCAAGGCCCAGGCCGGATCGGTTTCAGCCTGCAGACTGACCTCGGCGAGCCAGGGCGGCGGCAGCAGATCTGCCAGGTGTACCGTCGCCGACTCTCCTCGCCAGGCACAGAATGCCTGGTAGATCTGCGCCGTACCTCGCTGCTTGCCGTCCAGGCTGTAACCGGCAATGTGCGGGGTAGCCAGCACACATAGGTCGGCCAGCTCCAGATCAACCTGCGGCTCGCCTTCCCAGACATCCAGCACTGCCAGGACATCCTCGCGTTCAAGCAAACACTCACGCAATGCCGTGTTGTCGATCACCGGACCGCGGCTGGCGTTGATCAACCAGGTGCCCGGGCGCAACGCAGCAAGCTGTTCAGCACCAAGCAGGTGCCAGGTCGGCGCATCGCCCTCCCGGGTCAGCGGGGTGTGCAGACTGATCACATCGCATTCGGCGAGCACCGCCTGCAAACTGACATAGTCGCCACCCTCGCGCTGCTGGCGAGGCGGATCACATACCAGCACTTTCCAGCCCAGGCCACGCAACACCTCGACCAGGCGCCCACCGACTTCACCGGCCCCCACCACGCCGTAGGTGCGCCCTGCCAGATCGGCACCATCCAGTTCGGCAAGGGTCAGCAAGCTGCCCAGCACATAATCAACCACCCCACGGGCATTGCAGCCGGGAGCACTGGACCAGTGGATACCGGCCTGAGCGAAATAGTCCAGGGCCAGGTGATCGGTACCGATGGTGCAGGTACCGACGAAACGCACCCGGCTGCCTTCGAGCAACGCCTGATCGACGCGGGTCACGGAACGCACCAGCAAGACATCGGCATCTTTTACACAGGCCGAATCAATGGCACGACCAGGATAGCGGCGGATCTCGCCGAAGCCTGCAAAGAAGGCATCGAGCAGCGGGATATTCTCGTCGGCAACAATCAGCATGGCGCTCTCCTAGTCGGGGTCCGCAGTGTAGGCCCTTGCCGAGGCCATAGCCAGCTGGACGGGAAAGCACCGGGCATATTTCCTGACCGATGCGTCAAAGCGTAGACTACCCGGCTTTGCGCACCTTTTTTGTGGACGCCCGCCTTGTGACACCAATGACCGCCGCTCCCTCCGCTACTCCCTTGTCACGTGCTGCCCGCGTGCGCACCGAACTGCGCAGCCTGTTGCTGCTGGCAACACCGATCATCATCGCGCAACTGGCGACCACGGCCATGGGTTTCGTCGATGCCGTGATGGCCGGCCGGGTCAGCCCGCGTGACCTGGCAGCCGTGGCACTGGGCAACTCGATCTGGATTCCCGTGTTTCTGCTGATGACCGGCATCCTGCTGGCCACCACCCCCAAAGTGGCCCAGCGCTTTGGCGCCGGCCTGCACGCCGAAATTGGCCCGCTGGTGCGTCAGGCCTTGTGGCTGGCGGTCGCTGTCAGCCTGATTGCCAGCGCACTGCTGGTCAGTGCCGAACCGGTACTGCAGGTCATGAATGTCGACCCGCAACTGGTCGAGCCGAGCATGGGTTACCTGCAAGGCATCGCCTTTGGCTTCCCGGGCATTGCGCTGTACTACGTATTGCGTTGCTACAGCGATGGCCTCGGCCGCACCCGCCCGAGCATGGTGATTGGCTTGCTCGGCCTGCTGCTGAACATTCCGCTGAACTATGTGCTGATCTATGGTCACTTTGGCTTGCCGGCGCTGGGCGGTGTCGGGTGCGGCTGGGCCAGCGGCATTGTCATGTGGTTCATGGCCCTGAGCATGGCGGCCTGGAGCCGCTGGGCGCCGGCCTACCAGAGCAGCCGCGTGCTGGTGCGTTTCGAGCGCCCGCAATGGGCGGTGATCAAGCGCCTGACCGGCGTTGGCCTGCCGATCGGTATTGCAGTGTTTGCCGAATCGAGCATCTTCGCCGTAATTGCCCTGCTGATCGGCAGCCTCGGCCCCACCGTCGTAGCCGGCCACCAGATCGCCCTGAACATCAGCTCGCTGCTGTTCATGATTCCATACTCGCTGGGGATGGCGGTAACCGTGCGGGTGGGCCAGGCCATTGGTGCCGGCGAGCCACGCCAGGCTCGTTTTGCCGCCTTGGTCGGCCTGGGCGCAGCGCTGGTGTTTGCCTGCTTCTCGGCGGGTTTGATCCTGCTGATGCGCGAACCGATCGCGTCAATCTATACCCCCGACACCGCGGTGATCCAGATTGCCGCCATGCTCATTGTGTATGCCGCGCTGTATCAGTTTTCCGATGCCATCCAGGTGATCGCGGCAGGCGCCCTGCGCGGCTACCAGGACACGCGAGTGACGATGATCCTGACCCTGTTTGCCTATTGGGGTATCGGCCTGCCGGTGGGCTACCTGCTGGGCTTGACTGACTACTTTGGCCCCGCCAGCGGCCCCAGTGGCTTGTGGGAAGGCCTGATTGCCGGGTTGACCTGCGCGGCCTTGATGCTGTCGATCCGCCTGGCGCGCAGCAGCGCCAAGCACATTCGCCGGGGTAATCGCGTTTAGTCGACTTTCTTGCGGATCCAGTACAGGTAGATGCCAGCGTCTTCCTGTTGCTGGACCAGCTCGTGACCGAGGAACACGCAGAACTTGGGGATATCGCGGCGGGTCGACGGGTCGGTGGCGATCACCTTGAGCAGGCCGCCTGCGGCCAGGTCACGGACGTGCTGGTGCAGCATCATCACCGGTTCCGGGCAGTTGAGGCCGGTGGCGTCGAGGATTGCGTCTGGGGTGAAATCAGTCATGTATAACTCCGGAAACTATCAAGCATTGTGGCGCCCTTACCTTTGCGGGTAAACCCGCCCCGACCCTGTGGGAGCGGATTTATCCGCGAAGAAATCATCGCGGCTTCAGGTCCAGGCGCCGCAGGTGGCAGGTCACCTCTTCGCGGTCGTGGTACAGCTGTTTGCAGCCAATCGATACCTTGACCTTGCGTGCCTTGAAGCCTTCTTCAATACGGTCGAGCAGTCGCCGCACCTCGGCATAACGCTGTTTCATCGGCAACTTGAGATTGACCACTGCCTCGCGGCACAGGCCTTCACCCAGCCAGGTTTCCAGCAACGCGGCACTGCGCGCCGGCTTTTCGACGATGTCGCAAACCATCCAGTCCACGGTCTGCTTCGGCTTGTAGGTAAAGCCGTCGGCCATCAGGTGTTGAACCAGCCCGGTGTCCATCAGGCTCTCGGCCATCGGGCCATTGTCGATGGCGGTTACCAGCATGCCGCGCTTGACCAGCTGGTAGGTCCAGCCGCCCGGCGCCGCCCCCAGGTCAACGCCGGTCATGTCATCGGACAGGCGCGCTTCCCACTGATCGCGCGGGATGAAGTGATGCCAGGCCTCTTCCAGCTTGAGGGTCGAGCGGCTCGGTGCTTCACGGGGGAACTTCAGGCGCGGGATCCCCATCGGCCACATCGCCGAATTGTCGGCATCCGCCAACCCGACAAACACGCGCCGGCCACTGACGAAGGTCAACAGCAAACGCGCCCCACTCGTCCCTTCAACCAGGCGCCCGGCTTTGCTCAGGGCCTTGCGCAATGGCACTTCGAACTTGCGGCAGAAGGTTGAAATCTCCTTGCCGTCGTTGGTGTCCATCACTTCCAGCCACAGACTGGCAACGACCGGGTAATCGCTCAGGTGCTCGAGCAGCACGCTGATACGGTCGGTTTCCGGCAGCTCGATGAAGCTGCCGCGCGCCCATTGCCGGGGGAAAATCAGTTGCGCAAAGCGCAGTTCGCGCATCAGCCGCTCGGCGCCCTCGGCATCGTTGCAGATGAACTCGGCACAGGCGCTTTGCGGTTTGCCCTTGGCATAGCCCGGCACATTCAGCCGTGCGGCATGCTCGGACATTTCGGCACAGACTTCACCCTCGAAACCGGGCCGGCAATGCATAAACAGGGTATTCATCTTCACTCCAGGACGGTTGGCGACCAATCACGCCAACCCTGACCGGGCGCAATGCACAGCGCCGGTAAATCGGCGAATGATAAAGCAAGTTCGGAACCTGCGACATGCCCCGCCGGTCCAGTACTTGGTCAGGCGTGTGAAACACGACTAACCTGACCGCTCAGCCAGGTCCGTGCCGTGCGGACCTTCACAGAGGCGGTGATTCGGCGACAGCAGGGAAGATTGCCGAGCACCGGCGCAGAAGGAGTTGGTAATGCCCTCGCTCGATAGCCTGAAAACACGCAAAACACTGACGGTCGCCGACCGTCCCTATGATTACTTCAGCCTGACCGAAGCCGCCAGGCACCTCGGTGACCTGCAGCGCCTGCCCATGTCGCTGAGGGTGCTGCTGGAAAACCTGCTGCGCTGGGAGGACGGCAAAACCGTGACCGGCGACGATCTGGTGGCCCTGGCTGGCTGGCTCAAGACGCGCAGCTCCACCCGCGAGATCCAGTACCGCCCGGCCCGGGTGTTGATGCAGGATTTCACCGGCGTACCGGCGGTAGTCGACCTGGCAGCCATGCGCGCGGCCATGGCCAAGGCCGGTGGTGATCCGCAGCGGATCAACCCGCTGTCGCCGGTGGACCTGGTCATAGACCACTCCGTCATGGTTGACCGCTACGCCAGCCAGCAAGCCTTTGCCCAGAACGTCGACATCGAGATGCAGCGCAATGGCGAGCGTTATGCGTTCCTGCGCTGGGGCCAGAATGCCTTCGACAATTTCAGCGTGGTGCCTCCGGGCACCGGTATCTGCCATCAGGTCAACCTTGAATACCTGGGCCGCACCGTGTGGACGCGCGAGGAAGACGGCACCACGTACGCCTTCCCGGACACCCTGGTCGGTACCGACTCGCACACCACCATGATCAACGGCCTGGGTGTACTCGGCTGGGGCGTGGGCGGCATCGAAGCGGAGGCGGCCATGCTCGGCCAGCCTGTGTCGATGCTGATCCCCGAAGTCATCGGCTTCAAACTGACCGGTAAACTGCGCGAAGGCATCACCGCCACTGATCTGGTGCTGACCGTCACGCAGATGCTGCGCAAAAAAGGTGTGGTGGGCAAGTTTGTCGAATTCTACGGTGACGGTCTGGCCGACCTGCCGCTGGCCGACCGCGCCACCATCGCCAACATGGCTCCGGAGTATGGTGCCACCTGCGGCTTTTTCCCGGTGGACCAGATTACCCTCGACTACCTGCGCCTCTCGGGCCGCCCCGAAGACACAGTGATGCTGGTAGAGGCCTACTGCAAAGCGCAGGGGCTGTGGCGCCTGCCCGGCCAGGAACCGGAATTCACCGACACCTTGGCGCTGGACATGCACGACGTCGAAGCCAGCCTCGCCGGCCCTAAACGTCCTCAGGACCGGGTGGCGCTGTCGCAGGTCAGCCAGGCCTTCGACAGTTTTCTTGGCCTGCAGCTGCGGGCTCCGGCCAAGGACGTCGGCCGCCTGGAAAGCGAAGGCGGCGGCGGTGTCGCCGTAGGCAATGCTGACCAGGCCGGCGAGGTCAGTTATGAACAGGATGGCCAGCGTCATCTGCTGCGCGATGGCGCCGTGGTGATCGCCGCCATAACCTCCTGCACCAACACCTCGAACCCCAGCGTGATGATGGCAGCAGGCCTGGTGGCGAAGAAAGCCGTCGAAAAAGGCCTGACGCGCAAACCCTGGGTCAAAAGTTCGCTGGCCCCCGGCTCCAAGGTGGTCACCGACTACTACAAGGCTGCTGGCCTGACGCCCTACCTCGACCAACTGGGCTTCGACCTGGTCGGCTACGGCTGCACGACCTGCATCGGCAACTCAGGGCCACTGGACGACGCTATCGAGAAAGCCATTACCGGTGCCGACCTGACAGTCGCCTCTGTGCTCTCGGGAAACCGCAACTTCGAGGGCCGCGTGCATCCGCTGGTAAAAACCAACTGGCTGGCATCACCGCCACTGGTGGTGGCTTATGCTCTGGCTGGCAGCGTGCGCGTGGACCTGGCCCGTGACTCGCTGGGTACCGGTAAAGACGGCAAGCCGGTGTACCTGCGCGATATCTGGCCGAGCCAGGCGGAAATCGCCGCCGCAGTGGCCAGCGTCGACACCGCCATGTTCAACAAGGAATATGCCGAAGTCTTCGCCGGTGACGCCCAATGGCAGGCCATCGAAGTACCGCAGGCAGCGACTTATGTGTGGCAGGACGACTCCACCTATATCCAGCACCCGCCCTTTTTCGACGACATCACCGGGCCGCTGCCCGTGGTGGAAGATATTCACGGTGCCCGGGTACTGGCCTTGCTGGGGGACTCGGTCACCACCGACCACATCTCCCCTGCAGGCAACATCAAGGCCGACAGCCCGGCCGGACGTTACCTGCGTGAAAAAGGCGTGGAGCCCCGCGACTTCAACTCGTACGGCTCGCGCCGGGGCAACCATGAGGTAATGATGCGCGGCACCTTTGCCAACATCCGTATCCGCAACGAAATGCTTGGCGGTGAAGAAGGTGGCAACACCCTGTATGTGCCCACGGGCGAAAAACTGGCGATCTATGACGCCGCCATGCGCTATCAGGCCGACGGCACCCCGCTGGTAGTCATTGCAGGCCAGGAATACGGCACCGGCTCCAGCCGCGACTGGGCCGCCAAGGGTACCAACCTGCTAGGGGTCAAGGCGGTACTGGCAGAGAGCTTCGAACGTATTCACCGCTCCAACCTGGTGGGCATGGGCGTACTGCCGCTGCAGTTCATCGACGGTCACACCCGCAAAACCCTGGCACTCGATGGCAGCGAGCGCATCGACATCCTCGGACTGAGCAACACCACCGTGCAACCACACATGACACTCACGCTGAAGATCACCCGCACGGACGGCAATCACCAACAGATCGACGTCCTGTGCCGTATCGATACGCTCAACGAAGTGGAGTACTTCAAGGCAGGCGGCATCCTCCACTATGTGCTGCGGCAGCTGATCGCAGCCTAAGGGAATGGCCCGGCCCTTGTGGCCGGGCCATCCTTCATCGACTGAAACCCACCGGTTACCGACTGACTTTTGTGTCAAAAACATGAAACAATGCAGTCATATTGCTGAACTTTGCGCGAATTTCGTAGCACGGGCCATTGCCTGACTCCATGCCCCAGGTCAATAACCACAAATATTCATTCAACAAACCCCTCACGCTGCCGATACCCCTCGAAAGCCTTGCGGATTGAACAGCTTATGCGTAACAACCAGCCGATTACCCAGCGCGAACGGACTTTCCCTGCTCAACAACGCTTGATCTCGACCACCGATACCAAAGGTGTCATTACCTATTGCAACGACGCCTTCGTCGAGATCAGTGGCTTCTCCCGCGAGGAGCTGATGCGTGCACCGCACAACCTGGTGCGCCATCCGGACGTACCGGCGGCCGTGTTTGCCCATATGTGGTCCACCCTCAAGCAAGGCTTGCCGTGGATGGGCATCGTCAAGAACCGTTGTAAAAGTGGCGACCACTACTGGGTAAACGCCTACGTCACGCCGGTGTTCGAGAACAACCAGGTGGTCGGCTTCGAATCGGTACGGGTCAAACCCACCGCCGAACAGATCCGTCGCGCCGAGGCGCTGTACCAACGCATAAACGAAGGCAAGTCGGCAGTCCCGCGTCGCGATCAATGGCTGCCGGTGGTGCAGGACTGGCTGCCGTTCATTTTGATTAGCCAGATGGGCTTTCTGATCGGTAGCTGGCTGGGCCACTCCTGGGGCTTCGCCCTGGCTGCCGGCCTGTCGGTGCCGCTGGGCCTGCTGGGCCTGAGCTGGCAACAACGTGGCCTCAAGCGCCTGCTGCGCCTGGCCGAGCAATCGACCTCCGACCCACTGATTGCGCAGATGTACACCGACAGCCGCGGCGTTCAGGCGCGACTGGAAATGGCCATGCTCAGTCAGGACGCACGCATGAAAACCTGCCTGACCCGCCTGCAGGACACGGCCGAGCACCTCAACGAGCAAGCACGCCAGTCCGATGCCCTGGCCCACAACAGCTCGACGGGCCTGGAGCGCCAGCGCGTCGAGACCGAACAGGTCGCCGCCGCCGTCAACCAGATGGCCGCTACAACACAGGAAGTGGCCAACCACGTCCAGCGTACGGCGGATGCCACCCAGGAAGCCAACCGCCTGACCGGTCGTGGCCGCGACATCGCCGGCGAAACCCGCGAAGCGATTCAGCGCCTGTCTGCGGCTGTCGGTGAAACCGGCTTGACCGTTACGCAACTGGCCCGCGACAGCGATGAGATCGGCGGCGTGGTCGATGTGATCAAAGGCATTGCCGACCAGACCAACCTGCTGGCGCTCAACGCTGCCATTGAAGCTGCGCGAGCGGGCGAAATGGGCCGTGGCTTTGCCGTGGTGGCCGACGAAGTCCGTCAACTGGCCCAGCGCACCAGCGAGTCGACCGGCCAGATCCACGGCCTGATCGCCAAGCTGCAGCAAACCGCCAGCAACGCTGTGCAAACCATGGAAGCGGGCCATCGTCAGGCCGAGGAAGGCGTGGCGCGGGTAATGGAAGCTGACCAGGCGCTGGTCGGCATCAGCGAAGCAGTGGCCAACATCACTGACATGGCCACCCAGATTGCTGCTGCCACCGAAGAGCAAACCGCCGTGGCCGATGAAATCAGCCGCAACATCAGCACCATTGCCGACCTGGCTGACCAGACGTCCGAGCAGGCCCAGCATTCGGCGCTGCTCAGCGAAGAGCTGACCCGCACTGCAACCACTCAATACTCGCTGGTCGAGCGCTTCAACCGTTAAACGCAGACGGCGCACCTGCCAACAGGTGCGCCGCCCCCCGCCTTACCAGTCGAGCGTCAGCCGACTTTCGAAAACACGCTCCTCGCCAGTCAACGGGTCATTGAAGCGCAAACGCTGCGCCAACAGCTTCAGGGGCTTGGCGTAATCATCCTGGTCTTCCAGCACTTGTGGATAAAACGGATCGTTGCAGATACTCGCGCCCAGCGCCGCCATGTGCACGCGCAACTGATGTGTCTTGCCGGTGATGGGCGATAATCCGTAGCGCCACAGCTCGCCGTTTTTCTCCAGCACCTGGGCATGGGTTTCGCTGTTGCTCTGCCCTTCGACTTCCTGCATGCGGAAGAACGGCTCGCCACTGACCATACGGCTCTTGTGCACCCGCGGGAACGGCAGATCAGGCAACGCATGGGCAATGGCCTGGTAATGCTTGTCGATCTGGCGATTGGGGAACAGTGACTGGTAGGCCGAGCGGCTTTGTGGGTTGGCGGAAAACAGCACCAGCCCTGCGGTGTGACGATCGATGCGATGCAGCGGCACCAGGTTCGGGTTGTCCAGGCGGCGAATCAGTCGACGCAGCAAGGTGTGTTCGACGTATTCGCCTGTGGGGGTAACCGGCAGAAAGTGTGGTTTGTCTGCCACCACCAGGTGCTCGTCCACGTGCAGGATCTGCTCCTGGAACGGAATCGGCTTTTCGTTGGGTACTTCACGAAAATAGTGAATGCGCAGCCCTTGCTTGTAGGCCAGTGTCGCACTGATCGGTGTACCCTGGGCGTCCAGCACCCGGCCCCGCGCAATCCGGTCGAGCCACTGCTCGCGACCAATCGCCTTGAAATGCTCGCTCAGGCAGTCGAGCACGGTTGCCCAGTTGCCAGGTGGCAGGCACACCGTGCTGGCCTGGTGCTGGGCGGGATCAAACGGGACGGCGGCCATGAAAGTGCTCTTGACGAATGGGGCCGCCCATTATCCCGCATGCCCGGCACCTCAGCCAGCCTGGATTGCCGCCGCCTCGGTGAACTCCTTGAGCCAGCGCAGCACATCGACGGCCTCCCAGCGACCCGGGTCGTACAGCGCATAGAGCAACCCCTGATAACCCACCACATCCAGCGGACGATGGTAGCCGGCACGCTGGAACAGCGCCTCGATCTCGGCAAAGCAGGTATTGAAGTGCAATTTGTTGAAGGGCGTCTTGCCCTCCAGCACCAGCCCATCGAGGCGCAACTCAACCACCGCCTCACTCACCAGGTCGGTGGACATGCGATTGACGGTGTATTTCAGTTGTTCAACGTTGACCATGGCTGGAACCCTCGAGGCAGACGCCACCTCTGTACTGTATTTATATACAGCATATGCAGACTCGTCAGGCGCGTCAATCAGCGCCAATTGTCAGACCAGGCCAGACAAGTACCCCGTACCTTTGCGAATAGTCAGGATTTCCCGGCGCAACGGGCCGTCTGCCAAGGCCAGGTGAACCCACTTGTCGTATTCGAGAATCAGTTGATCGAATTCCAGCGGACTGTCGGCAATCGCCTGCGCCAATTGCTTTGGCGTAAGGTTCGGAACAATGAAATCGGCCGCAAGGCCCTTGCAGTGCGCGCTGTTGGTCGAGCCGCCGACTGCCCCGTTGAGCGCCGGAGAACGGTACCCGCTGCTGATCAGTACGGGGCCGCCCACCAAGCTGCGCACCTGTTCCAGAAAGGTGCAAAGGCGCAACAGATTGCCAAGGGCGTGGGAACTCGGTGTGTTTTCAATACCCAGGCGTGGCGCACTGACGGATACCGTCATTTCTTCCAGGGTGAAGTGGTCGGTCAGTTTCATGGTTGGCACTCCTTGGCCTGTTGAAAGGCCAGGGATTGTCCACAATCAACGCACCCGTTACACGACAGGAAGCCTTACCGCCGCCGTGCAAGCCTCAACGTAGAAACGCCACCACTTGATCAGCATCGAACGGCCAGTTCAGTTCGGCGCCAGTATCGCAGCGACGCAGCACCGGTATTTTCAGTGCGTATCGCTCGAGCCAGGTCTCTTGCTCGGCGATATCGACCAGCTCGACCAGCAGACCGTGCTCGACAAACGGCATCAACAGGGCTTCAGCCACTTCACACAGATGACACCCCAGGGTACCGAACAGTTGGCATTCAGGAGGCATTTACACTTACCGACAGAAGGACGAAAGGAAGATTATTCTAGGTCTGCCACCGGAGCCAGTCGAGCACAGGCACTGGATATTCTGCCTCGACTCGGCTACTGATTCAGATCAGCACACGGGCAGCCGCTATCGAGCACAGTGCCTGGTTTTTCACCACTTTCCTACATGGAGTGTTTTGTGTTCGCCAACCTGCTGATCATCCTGGCTTCGTCGCTGGTCGTCATTGCCATTTTCCGGCGCCTGCAGCTGCCACCCGTGCTGGGTTACCTGTGCGTCGGTCTGTTCGTCGGCCCGACTGCGCTCAACTGGGTCAATGAAAGCGAAGACCTGCCCGACCTGGCCGAGATGGGTGTGGTATTCCTGCTGTTCTCCCTGGGCCTGGAATTTTCGCTGTCGAAAATGCTGGCCTTGCGTAGCGTGGTATTCGGGCTGGGCAGCTTACAGGTGGGCTGTTCGGCGATCCTGCTGGCCGGGCTCCTTGCGCTGCTGGGTATGCCCGCCAACGCAGCGCTGTTGCTGGGTGCCGGCCTGGCCCTGTCATCCACTGCCATTGTCAGTAAAGAACTGACCAGCCTTGGCGAAATTTTCAGCAGCCACGGCCAGAACGCGATTGGTGTGCTGCTGTTCCAGGACGTGGTAGCGGTGCTGCTGCTGACCCTGGTACCGGTGTTTGCCGGTGAAAGTGGCCAGGCCTGGTATTGGGCATTGCCGCTGACCCTGGGTAAAACCGTGATTCTCTTCGTCGGCCTGCTGCTGGCCAGTCGATGGCTGCTGCCGCGCCTGTTCCACGAAGTGGCAAGCTCCCATTCTGCAGAACTGTTTGTGTTGCTGGCACTGGTGATAGTCCTGCTGACCGCCTGGCTCACGCACCTGCTTGGCTTGTCGCCGGCGCTGGGCGCGTTCCTGGCCGGCATGCTGCTGGGTGAGAGCAACTACCGGCACCAGATCGAAGCCGACATCCGCCCCTTCCGCGACATCCTCCTGGGGCTGTTTTTCGTCAGTATCGGCATGCTGATCGACCTGCAACTGTTTGCCAGCCACGGGCTGGAAATTCTCGCCCTGACCCTCGGACTGCTGGTGATCAAAGGCTGCGTGGTCGCCGCACTGGTGCGCGTGCGCGGCAGTGACGCCGAGACAGCCTGGCGCAGCGGCCTGGCCCTGGCGCAAGGTGGCGAGTTCTGTTTCGCCCTGATGGCACAGATGCAACAAACCCACCTGCTCCCCGAAGCGATAGGCAACCTGTTGCTGGCGGCCACGTTCTGCTCGATGGTGCTCACCCCGCTGCTGCTGCGCGCCGCACCGCGCATCGCCGCTCACCTGCACCGCAAACCCAACCAGGAAGTGCAACTGGAAGCTATCGAGGCACAAAGCGCGGCAATGAACAGTCACGTGCTGATTTGCGGCTACGGCCGGGTCGGACAGTCGATCGGGCGTTTTCTGCGCCGTGAAAACATCCCGTTCATCGCCCTGGATGACGACCCTGTCCGGGTTCAGGAAGCGGCTGCCGGCGAAAATTGCGTGCACTACGGTGACTCGCGCCGCGGCGAACTGCTCAGCGCCATCGGCCTTGAACGCGCACGCCTGCTGGTGATTGCCGTGGACCAGACTGACATCGCCACGAGCGTGCTCAAAGCGGCGCGCGAGCGCAATGACCAGATACAGATCCTGGTGCGCACGCGCGATGACAGTCAGCGTGAAGCGTTGCTGGCCGCCGGCGCAACCGCCGTGGTACCGGAGCTGCTGGAGTCGAGCCTGATGCTGGCGTCACACGCGCTGGTCATGCTCGGGCTGCCGATGGATCATGTCCAGGCCCGCATCGACGAGGTGCGCCAGACGCGCTATCGGATGCTCCAGGCGTTCTACCACGGTGCCCAGACCAGCCCGATGGACAGCGAAGGCCAGCCCAAGGCAATGATGCATGCTGTCAACCTCAACCCTGACGCCTATGCGTGCGGCCGACCGCTGAGTGAGCTGGGCCTGGAGCAGCTAGGCGTCCAGGTACAAGCTGTGCAGCGCGATGGCGCAGAGCTGAGCGTAGATCCCGACACCTGCCTGCATGCCGGTGACGCGGTCCTGTTGAGCGGCCCGCTGCCAGCGCTTTCAGCCTCTGAAGCGCGCCTGGTTGGCGGCCGGTAGTCAATCCTGGCTGGTGGCGCCGATCTTGTGGATCGACAGGTCGGCGCCGTAATACTCCTGCTCCTGACTCAAGCGCAGGCCAAGCAGCAGCTTGATTACCCCATAAACGGCGAAACCGCCCAGCAGCGCCACCATCACCCCGGCCAGGCTGCCGATCAGCTGGCTGATCAGGCTGACACCGCCCAGGCCGCCCAATGCGGTCTGGCCGAAGATCCCGCAGGCGATGCCGCCCCACACGCCGCACAACCCGTGCAACGGCCAGACACCGAGGACATCGTCGATTTTCCAGGTGTTCTGCGCGGCGGTGAAACAGGTCACGAACAAGACACCGGCAATCGCCCCGGTAACCAGCGCACCCACCGGGTGCATCAGGTCCGAGCCGGCACACACGGCCACAAGCCCTGCCAACGGACCATTGTGAAGAAAGCCCGGGTCGTTGCGGCCAACCAGCAACGCGGCCACCGTACCACCGACCATGGCCATCAACGAGTTGATCGCGACCAGGCCACTGACTGCTTGCAGGGTTTGTGCACTCATGACGTTAAAGCCAAACCAGCCGACGATCAGAATCCACGACCCCAGGGCGAGAAACGGAATGTTCGAAGGCGCGAATGCCACCAGCTTGCCGTCCCGGTAACGGCCGTTGCGCGGCCCCAGCAACAGCACGGCAGCCAGCGCCAGCCACCCACCCATGGCGTGCACCACAACGGAACCGGCGAAATCGTGAAAGCTGGCGCCGAACTGTGCATGCAGCCAGGGCTGGACACCCAGGTTGCTATTCCAGACGATGCCTTCAAAAAACGGGTAGACGAACGCCACAATCAAAACCGTGGCGCACAACTGAGGGGCGAATCGGGCACGCTCGGCAATACCACCGGAGATGATCGCCGGAATGGCCGCTGCAAACGTCAGCAGGAAAAAGAACTTCACCAGGCTGTAGCCGTGATCGCCGCTGAGCACGGCAGCAGGCTGCAGGAAGCTCACCCCATAAGAAACCCAATATCCCACGAAGAAGTACGCCAGCGTCGACACGGCAAAATCACTGAGTATTTTGGACAACGCATTGACCTGGTTCTTGTGACGCACCGTGCCCACTTCAAGAAAAGCGAACCCGGCATGCATGGCCAGCACCATGACCGCGCCGAGCAGAATAAAGAGCGTATTGGCACCGTGGACCAGGGTGTCCACTGCACTTTGCAGGTTTTCCATATATCGGCAGGCCTTTCAAAAAAAGCACCAAGACAGCGCGCAGCCACCCCTTGTCGCACCAACCTGGATCGTCTTATCGCCACCTCCCTGGCTGATCCCGCTGATCGCTGGAGTTTTTCCTTGGGTTTGTCGTGGATTGGGTTAAGGTTTACAGGCCAGGGCATTCATTCGCCAACAAATCCGGCGCCAGCCCAGAACCTGGATACCCCCTGCTCCAGCAAAACCTGTACCAGTGTTTTTTGTGCTGAACCTTCGCCGGCACCCGCGACTCGAAATAGCCATACACCATCAAGGAGAGCCCCCATGACCAGCAAATCAGCAAAGACTGCTCAAGACATACTGATGGCCGACTTCCAGGCCTTGGTACGGGATACCGAAAAGCTGCTGGAACATACTGCGACGCTGGCGGGCGATCAGGCCGACGAATTGCGCAGCGAGATCCACGACAGCCTGGTCCGGGCCCGGGAAACCCTGCAACACACCCAGGACTCGCTGCGTGAGCGTGGCCAGGAAGCCCTGAGCGCCACGGAAGACTACGTTCAAAGCAACCCCTGGCAATCGATCGGCATCGCCGCCGGGGTCGGCTTTCTGATCGGCCTGCTGGCCAGCCGCCGCTGAGGATGGACATGGAAAGCGAATCGTCCTCTACCAGTTCGGCATCGAGCAAGCGCCTGGGCGCAGCCGTCCTCGGCCTGCTGCATGGTCATGTGGAACTGTTTGGCATCGAGCTGCAGGAGCAAAAAGCGCGTACCTTGCGCCTGCTGTTGTTTGCAGGCCTGGGTCTGGTGTTTGCACTGCTGTTGCTGGTGGCCCTCTCGGCTCTGGTACTGGTGCTGCTTTGGGACAGCTATCGCCTGGCCGGGGTCATCGGCCTGTGCGTGTTCTATGGCGTGGCAGCGTTGTATTGCAGCCTGCGCCTGAAAGCGGCGGTGTTCGACGAGTCATCACCCTTCAGCTCGACCCTCGAAGAACTCGCCAAAGACCGGGAGCGCCTGTTGCCATGAGCCTGCCTGAGCTACCGAATACCCGAAACCGACGCGAGCTGCGCAAGGCCCTGGTACGCCTGCGCCTGGAAATGCACCGCCAGGAAATTCGTCATGAGTCTGCGCAGATGCTCGCCCCGCTAACCCGCTTGCGCGCCATGGGCGACAGCCTGCACAGCGGCCTGGGTATCAAGCACGCGCCGCTGTGGGGCATCGGCGCCGTGGTGATCTTGGGCTTCCTGACCGGCAAGGGCACCAAAAACGGCAGCCTGAGCAGGATAATCCGCCTGAGCAGCAGCCTGCTGCCTTTGCTCAAGCTGGTTGTGCAGGGTGCCGCCAGCAAACGCTGAGTCACGTGCCCGCGCGTCGCTACGCGCGGGCGCTCAACGACAGGCTTGCAGCCTTGGCGCCGACACGGGAAGCTACACGCATGCCCCTGTATCGGAGAACTGGCCTTGGATTGGCACACCCTGCTCACCCGCGAACGTCTTGGTAAAGTCCTGCACAGCCCCGAAGAACTGGGCCGCAGCCCCTTTCACAAGGACCATGACCGGATCATCTTCTCCGGCGCCTTCCGCCGCCTGGGGCGCAAGACCCAGGTACACCCGGTGTCCAGCAACGACCATATCCATACCCGCCTGACCCACTCGCTGGAGGTCAGCTGCGTAGGCCGCTCACTGGGTATGCGCGTCGGTGAAACACTGCGCGACCGGCTGCCACAATGGTGCGAGCCCAGCGACCTGGGCATGGTCGTGCAGTCAGCGTGCCTTGCCCACGACATCGGCAACCCGCCCTTTGGCCACTCCGGTGAAGATGCCATCCGCCATTGGTTCCAGCAGGCGGCAGGACGCGGCTGGCTCGACGCCATGACCGACGCCGAACGGGGCGACTTCCTCAACTTCGAAGGCAATGCCCAGGGTTTCCGGGTACTGACCCAACTGGAGTACCACCAGTTCGACGGTGGCACGCGCCTGACCTATGCCACCCTGGGGACCTACCTGAAATACCCCTGGACGGCGCGTCATGCCGATGCGCTGGGTTACAAAAAACACAAGTTCGGCTGCTACCAGAGCGAACTTCCCCTGCTTGAGCAAATCGCCCTCAAACTCGGCTTGCCACAGCTTGAAGAGCAACGCTGGGCGCGGCACCCGCTGGTGTACCTGATGGAGGCTGCCGACGACATCTGTTACGCCTTGATCGACCTGGAAGATGGCCTGGAAATGGAATTGCTCGACTACCCGGAAGTGGAGTCGCTGCTGCTCAACCTGGTTGGCGACGACCTGCCGGAAACCTATCGCCAGCTAGGCCCGAATGATTCCAGGCGGCGCAAGCTGGCCATCCTGCGTGGCAAGGCCATCGAACACCTGACCAATGCCGCCGCCCGCGCCTTTGTCGAGCAGCACGACGCCCTGCTGGCGGGACAGTTGCAAGGCGATCTGGTCGAACACATGCACGGCCCGGCCAAGCGCTGCGTGTTGCAGGCCAAAGACATGGCGCGCAAGAAAATCTTCCAGGACAAGCGCAAGACACTTCATGAGATCGGTGCCTACACCACGCTTGAAGTGCTGCTCAACTCCTTCTGCGGTGCAGCGCTTGAACAACACGGCGGGCGCTCCCCTTCGTTCAAAAGCCGACGCATCCTCGACCTGCTTGGCAACAACGCCCCCGCCCCTTCAGCGCCCCTGCACACCTCGTTCATGCGCATGATCGACTTCATCGCCGGCATGACCGACAGCTATGCCAGCGAAATGGCGCGCGAGATGACTGGCAACTCAAGCCCGGTTTGAAACCATCAGCCAGGTGGGCCACGCATGCCATCCGCGCGCCTGGCCCGCCGCCCCAGTAACGCAATGTAGGATTAAACTTACACAAACTCTCTGACATTAAACAAATTTACCAAACAGACACGAAAAGTTACTAACGGCCGCCCAAACGCTCACACTTCAGAAATCCACCTGTAGTCCTATCCTGCATTTGTAGTGGGATATTTCCTATATGGCGCTTAGCTCCCTTTAAGCGCGTGTGCGACCTGTTCTATCTAGGCTAAGGTGCCCGCTTAATCTCTGGCACTTTACCTGGAACGTTCACATGCACTCTGTATTCATCATCGACGATCACCCGGTCATCCGCCTGGCTGTGCGCATGCTTCTTGAGAATGAAGGCTATTGTGTGGTCGGGGAAACAGACAACGGCGTGGACGCCATGCAAATGGTGCGCGAGTGCCTCCCCGACCTGATCATCCTCGACATCGCCATTCCCCGGCTGGACGGACTGGAAGTCCTCTCTCGCTTTCACTCCATGGCCACGCCACTGAAAACCCTGGTTCTGACCGCGCAATCGCCGGCATTGTTTGCAGTTCGCTGCATGCATTCGGGCGCGGCCGGCTATGTCTGCAAACAAGAAGACCTGGGCGAGTTGCTTCGTGCAATCAAAGCGGTGTTATCGGGTTACAACTATTTCCCCAGTCAGGTCATAAACAACCAGCGCAACGCAGAGAGTGAATCTGGCGAACTGGAACTGTTCAAGAGCGTCAATGACCGCGAACTGATGGTGTTGCAACTTTTTGCCCAGGGTAGAAGCAACAAGGAAATTGCCCAAGGCATGTTCCTCAGCAACAAAACTGTAAGCACCTACAAGAAACGCCTGATGCAGAAGTTGAAAGCCAAATCACTGGTCGAACTCATTGAAATGGCCAAACGCAATGCACTGGTTTGAACCCTGCCATGCCTAGCCGCCTCCTCATAGTCTGCCTGTGCGGCATACTGGCCAGCCTGGGCCTGGCGTCAGCGGTGCGCGCCGAATCAGTCCAGGCCAGGCACTACACCCTGCTGAGTCGCTCGGAAACAACAGACATCCACCTGTCGCTCAATGCCGCGCAGCGACGCTGGGTCGAAGGTAAAAAAGCACTGGTGCTGGGCACCTCGGCACCGGACTACCCGCCTTTTGACATCACTGCCAGTGGCCATGATTACGAAGGCCTGACCGCCGATGTTGCCGGCATACTCGGCAAGGCCCTGGGCTTACCGATCCGGGTAGAGCGCTTTGCCAGCCGTCAGGACGCAGTCAAGGCCCTGAGCCTGGGCCAGATCGACCTGCTGGGCAGTGCCAACGGGTTTGAAGCGGCCACCGCGGGGGTGGTGCTTTCCAGGCCTTACGCGATTGACCAGCCAGTACTGGTAACCCGCGAAAACGAGAGCCGGCCCCTCGACACCGGGCTTGATGGCCTGCGCCTGAGCATGGTCTATCACTACCTGCCGCTTGCAGAAGTGAGGGCCAACTACCCCAACGCAACCATCAAGTCCTACCCTTCCTATCAAAACGCTCTCAATGCGGTGGCCTTCGATCAGGCTGACGTTTTTCTCGGCGACACCATTTCCACCCACTACCTGATCAACCAGGGCCACCTGCAAAACATCAAGATGGCCAACTTCGGCAAGCACGAACCAGTCGGCTTCAGCTTTGCCGTACAGCAAAGCAACCGCACCTTGCTGCAGTTGATCAATGCCACGCTCGACAACATTTCCAACAGTACCCGAGAAGACATTTTCAAACGCTGGAGTGCAGGCAGCGACGTACTGCTGACGGATCGCAAGCTGCAACTTTCACAACGTGAAGAACGCTGGCTGAGTCAACACCCGGTGGTACGCGTGGTCGTCAACGAAACCGCCGCCCCGCTGACATTTTTTGACAGCGCGGGAAATTTCCGCGGGATTGCCGCCGACCTGCTCGAGCTGATCAGGTTGCGCACCGGCCTGCGCTTTGAAGTGCAACGGGCCAATGGCATCAGTGAAATGATTGATCGCCTGAATCAGCGCCAGGCCGATGTGATTGCGGCCATCACCCCGAGCCAGCGCCGGGAAAGCACGCTGGCACTCAGTCGTCCTTACCTGGAAAATTCTTATGTGTTGCTCACCCGCAACGGTGCCAACCAGCCAACCGCAGTTGAGCAACTCCAGGGCCGACGCGTCGCCGTCATTCGCGACAGCCCTTTGGCCGACAGCCTGCGTGAGCGCGTTCCCGGCATCCAGCTGGTAGAGACCGAAAGCAACTTCTACTCCACCTCCATGCTCATCAGCGGGCACGTCGATGCCGTCATAACTACCTTGATCAATGCCAATTACAGCCTGCTTTCGCTACGCGGCCTGGCCATCCGCGGTTCGGTCGGCGCCGAACCTGCAACCTTTTCAATGGCAACCACCAAGGGCGCCCAGGAGCTGGCATCGATTCTGGACAAGGCCCTGCTCAGTATCGCCCCCGAAGAACTGGGTATCATCAATAGCCGCTGGCGGGGCTACAGCACCGAATCCGACGCTTACTGGAGCAAATACCATGACCTTGTGCTGAAAATCGTCCTGGGTACCAGCCTGCTCCTGTTGCTGTCACTGGCCTGGAATGCCTGGATGCGCCGCCAGATCAAGCAACGCGAGGCAGCGGAAAAAGCCCTCGGCGACCAGCTCGAATTCATGCGCACGCTGCTCAACGGCACACCCCACCCCATGTACGTACGTGACCGCGAAGGCTTGCTGCAAAGTTGCAACGACAGCTACCTGCAGGCCGTACAGTTAAGTCTTGATGAAGTGCTGGGCATGCGCATCCAGGAAAGCGCACTGGGCGACAACTGCTATGCCAGCCAGATCCAGGCCGACTATCAACAGGTGATGCGCGAGGGTGTGCCGCTGATCGTCGATCGCCCGCTGTTGCTCAATAACAAGCCGATGACCATCTACCACTGGATCCTGCCCTTTCGCGATTCGCTGGGAGAAGTACAGGGCATTATCGGCGGCTGGATCGATATCAGTGAGCGCCGGCAGCTGATTCAGGACCTGTACCGGGCCAAGCAGCAGGCCGATGACGCCAACCGGGCCAAAAGCACCTTCCTGGCAACCATCAGCCATGAAATCCGCACGCCGATGAACGCCATCCTCGGGATGCTCGAGCTGGCGCTGGAAAAAGCCAACCAGTCACAACTCGACCGGCCCGCCATCGAAGTGGCCTACAGTTCGGCCACAGACCTGCTCGCCCTGATTGGCGACATTCTGGACATTGCCCGGATCGAATCCGGGCACATGACGCTGGCTCCCGAGCAGGTCAGCCTGACAGAGCTGGTAGCCTCTGTCGGGCGGGTCTTTGATGGCCTGGCACGGCAGAAAAACCTCAGCCTGATGGTCCGCATCGCACCCGAGGCCCATTGCGATGCCATGCTGGACCCGCTGCGCTTCAAACAGATCCTGTCGAATCTGGTCAGCAATGCCATCAAGTTCACCGAACAGGGCCAGATCATCATCAGCCTGAACCTGAAGCCCGACAGTGAACCCGACCGCGCCACGCTGGCGCTGACTGTCCAGGACAGCGGCATCGGGATTCGTGAGCAGGACCAGCAGCACCTGTTCCTGCCGTTTGCCCAGGCCAACCCGGACGGCAAGCAGGCACGCAGCAGCACCGGTCTGGGCCTGTCGATCAGCCGTGATCTGTGCCAGCTGATGGGCGGCAGCCTGACGCTGGACAGCGTGTTCGGCCTGGGCACCAGCGTGCACATCAGCATGCCGTTGACGATCATGGCCAGTCAGGCCAGCACCCCTGTCGCCGCTGCGCAACCGAGCATTGCCGTTGCCGCACTCAACGTCCTGGTCGTTGATGACCACCCGGCCAATCTTTTACTACTGGCCCAGCAACTGAACTACCTGGGCCTGCAGCACCAGAGCGCCAACAACGGGAACGAGGGCCTGGAGCAATGGCGCCGGCAGTCATTCGATGTGTTGATCATCGACTGCAACATGCCGGGCATCAACGGCTATCAGCTCACCCGCTTCGTGCGCAGCGAAGAAGCCGAAAGGCAATGGCCGCGCTGCACCATTCTCGGCTACACCGCCAACGCCCAGCCTGAAGTCCGTGAGCAATGCAAACGCGCCGGCATGGATGACTGTCTGCTCAAACCGATCAGCCTCAAAGCACTTGGCCAGCGCCTGGCCAAGGTCTGCCCATTGCCCCATCGCCCTGACATGGAACATTCAAGCCTGTTCGACTTGCAAGGCCTGGCGCCGGTGGTGGGCAGCAACCCTGCCGACCTTCAGGCATTGCTGAAACAGTTGCAGCTCAGTTTTGGCATCGACCGCCAGGCCATGGAAAAGCTGGACCCGAGGCATCACAGCGAAGCGCTGAAGGATGAAGCCCATCGAATCCTTGGCGCTGCACGCATCATCCAGGCCACTACCCTGATCGACGCCTGCGAACAGCTGGAGGCAGGCTGTCAGGCGAGCGCGCCACTATCGACGCTTGCGCATCGACAGCAGCAGGTAACAGCGGCCATGGCCGCCGTAGAACAAGCGTTGGAGCAACACTTACAAAAAACGGGCTCTTCCGGCGCGTCGGCACAGGCGAGCTGAATAAAAAACGGCGGCCACTGGGGCCGCCGTTTCTTCAGGCATCAGGCAACCGGATTGATCGGTTTTTCCGGATACCAGGCGTCCAGCAACGGGCTGACTTCGATTTTGGTCAGTTCGTTGCGGCCTTTGAGCCAGCTTTCAACAGCAGCACGCTGCTCTTCGGTGACCGAGCCACGGTCTGCCTTGCAAACCAGACCGTAGTCGTCGCCGCCGACATAGTCGAGGCCGTTGGCATCCATCGCGTCGTCGAGGAATGCATCGAGGAAGGCATCAATGGCTTCGTCAGACAGGTCTTCTTTGAACTCCAGGTTCAGTTCAAAACCCAGCTCCTGGAATTCATCCACGCAGAGTTTTTTGCGCAGACGGCGGGAACGGTTAGTGGCCATGAAACAATCCTCTTGAGTAATAACGCGCGGCACTTTAACAGTTTCGCCACGAGGTTGCCGGAATAAAAGCCGATATGCCACCCTTTTGCACTGCCCCATCGCCCTGCGCCTTGGGGCATAATGCGCGCTATATTTTTCACACCGGGGCCTTCACCTTTTCACGCCCCTACTTTTCACCCCTCGCTCGCAGGGTTCTATTACACATGATCAAATCTCTACGCCCTCTTCTACTTGCTGGCCTGCTTTTGCCTGTCGCGCTGCCGTCCCAGGCCGAAGCGGTCAACACCACGCTGCCCGCCAAGGTCCAGCAGGCGCTGAAAACCAATAAACTGCAAGACTCGGCCCTGTCCCTGGTGATGCTGCCGCTCAACGGCCCTGGCACGCCAACCGTGTTCAACGCCGACGTCTCGGTCAACCCGGCCTCGACCATGAAGCTGGTGACCACTTATGCTGCCCTGGAACTGCTCGGCCCGACCCACCAGTGGAAAACCGAGTTCTACAGCGACGGCCCGCTGCGCAACGGCACCCTGCAAGGCAACCTCTACCTCAAGGGCGGCGGCGACCCCAAGCTGAACATGGAAAAACTCTGGCTGTTGATGCGCGACCTGCGCGCCAATGGCGTGCAAACCATCAGCGGCGACCTGGTGCTCGACCGCAGCCACTTCGTCCAGCCCGTGCTACCCCAGTTCAACGATGACGGCGGCGACGAAAACAAGCCTTTCCTGGTCAAGCCCGACTCGTTGCTGATCAACCTCAAGGCCTTGCGCTTTGTGGCACGCAACGATGGCGGCAAAGTACTGATTTCGGTCGAACCGCCGATTGCCAGCATCCGCATCGACAACCAGGTCAAGGCCGTCAACGGCAAGCAGTGCACCGGCGACGTGCGTTACAACCCAGTAACACAGGCAGACGGCGTCACCGTCGTAGTCAGCGGCCAGCTGGCCGAGGGCTGCAACTCCCAGACCTACCTGGCGCTGCTCGATCATCCGACTTATGCCGCTGGCGCAGTGCGGGCCATCTGGAACGAACTGGGTGGCACCATCCAGGGCCGCGACCGGATCGACACCGTGCCGAAAAGCGCTCGCCTGCTGGCTCGCGCCTTCTCGCCTGACCTGGTCGAGATTATCCGCGACATCAACAAGTACAGTAACAACACCATGGCCCAACAGCTGTTCCTGAGCCTGGGCGCACAGTTTCGCACCGACGCCGATGGTGACGACGCCCGTGCCGCGCAACGCGTGGTGCGCCAGTGGCTGGCGAAAAAAGGCATCACGGCGCCGCACCTGATCATGGAGAACGGTTCCGGATTGTCGCGTGCCGAACGGGTCAGCACCCGGGAAATGGCAGCCTTGCTGCAGGCGGCCTGGAAAAGCCCCTATGCCGCCGAATTCATCAGTTCGATGCCGCTGGTCGGCATGGACGGCACCATGCGCAAACGCCTCAAACGCACCGCAATGACCGGAGAAGCGCATATCAAGACCGGCACCCTGAATACGGTCCGTGCCATCGCCGGTTACAGCCGCGACAGCAACGGCAATACCTGGGCAGTGGCGGCGATTCTCAACGACCCGAAACCCTGGGGCGCCTCGGCAATTCTCGACCAGGTGCTGCTTGACCTGTACCGCCAGCCAAAACTGGTCAACAGCACGGCCGCGGTCCAACCCTGAAGCCTCAGGCCTGCTCGGCCTCGACCCGATCGCGGCCCGCCTGCTTGGCTGCGTAGACGCCAGCGTCGGCACGTAGCAACAACGCGTCGGCGCCCTCCCCGGGGCGCCAACCCGCGACACCGAAGCTGGCAGTCACCTGCCCGACGCCATCGAGCGGCACACTGCGCACCCCTTGCCACAACTCCATGGCCAGCCTGAGCGCCTGTTCGGCGTTGCTGCCCGGGCAAAGCACCATGAACTCCTCGCCGCCGAGCCGACAGAACACGTCGGTGCGCCGCAGCCGAGCATTGATGCGCTGGCACAGACTGCGCAGCACATGATCCCCCACGGCATGGCCATACTGATCGTTGATGCGTTTGAAGTGATCGATATCCAGCATGATCACCGCTAGATCCTGCTGGTCGCGCTGGGCACGCTCAAGCTCGGTTTTGAGTCGCTCCTGGAAATAGCGCCGGTTGTGGATGCCGGTTAACGCATCGGTCACCGACAGCGCACGCAACTCCTCTTCCACCCGCTTGAGGTCGGAGATATCCGTCAAATAGCCATGCCAGATGGTGCCTTCATTGTCCGCGGGCTCCGGCGTAGCTTCGCCACGCACCCAACGCAGCCCTGCACTGGGCAGCACCACCCGGTACTCTTCACGCCATGGTGTCAGTTGATCTGCAGAATGACGAATCGAGGCGCGAACCCGTTCCAGGTCATCCGGATGGATGCGCTCGAACACTGCGGTGGCATCCTGGCGCAGCAGGTCCGGGTCGACCTCGTAGACGTCACGCAACCCCTCGCTGGCATAACTGAAACAGGAGCTGCCGTCTGCGCGCAGGAGAAACTGGTAGATGCCCCCTGGCACCTCGGCGCTGAGCTTTTCCAGCAAGCGGTCACGGGCTGCCAGCGCCTCATGCACACGCTTGCGCTCGGTGACATCGATACAGATCGCCAGGTGGCCGACCCACAGGCCGTGCTCATCAAGCACGGCGGTCACCAGCATATTGGCCAGCAAATGGCTGCCATTCTTGCGCTGCAGCGTCCATTCCTGAGCCGCGCTGCCATCGTCTTGCAGGGGTTGCGCGAAAATCGCCTGGGCTGGACTGACATCGCGCCCATAGCGCTGGCTCAAGGCGCTGGCCCGCTGGTGCAGCTCCTGTGGAGAAACCAGCGCCTCGAGGGTAATGCTGCCGACTGCCTCTGCACTGCTGTAGCCCAGCATGCGCTCGGCACCGGCGTTGAAGGTGCTGATGACCCCGCGCAGGTTGGTCGCAACAATTGCCACCTGCGTGGCGGCATCCAGCACACTGCGCAACTGGTTGTGGGTAGCGCGCAACGACTGCTCGCTGACAAGCAACTCGCCCGTGCGCTGCTCGACCAGCTTCAAGGCGCGCTGACGCTGACTGAACAGGCTGAACAGCAAGGCACTGAGCAAGATGCTGAGCAAGCTGCCCAGGAACACCACCGCCGTTACCGCCGACGACTGGTTGGCCTGCATGAACGCCTGGCTCGGGCGGATATCGAGCTGATAGTCATGATCGGCCAGGTGCAGAAGATGGGTCGCTACCAGCGGTGAACGTGCGCCTTTGTTGTCCGACTGAAACAACACCTCGTGCTGTGCATCAGACCCGGTCAGGTCCCGTATGCGCACCACCAGATTGTCCTGGGTTGCGCTGGGCAACCCCTCGGCCATCAGTTGGCGCATGCTGATGACCGCCACCGCATACCCGCGCAACTCGGGCGCAGAACCTTCAGGCGCGAACACCGGTGCAACCATCAGCACACCCCGGGCATAGGCAGGCTCGACATCCAGCAGGTTCAAAGGTGCCGACACCGCCATGCTGCCTGGTCTCGAGGCGCGCTGCAGGGCATCCAGGCGTGCAGGCTGGGAGCGCAGATCGAGCCCGAACGGCTGGCGACCGGGATTCTGTGCCTGGGTAAACAACACCGGAAAGTACAATGGCTGCTGCGCCGACACCTGCATCGCGTTGGTGTTGGTCAGCTGCCTGATTTCATAGGGACGCCCGAGGGCCTGGCTGGCCTGGCGTTCAAACTCTTGGCGCGCACTGGCCACCACCCGGGGTGCCCACGAGTAGGCCTGGGTACGGTGCAACAAAGGGCGTGCATAGCCGTTGAATTCTTCGAGGGTGATTTCGTTGGAGAACACAAAAAACCGGCGCAGGCCGTCCAGCCGCTGCACCTGGTCCTGAAACCGCTCTTCGATACGGCTGTAACGCTCACTGGCCAGCAGTTCGAAACGCTGACGCAATTGCTGCTGGTACAGCGCGTGAGCCGCCAGCGCGAGAAACGCGGTCAACAGGCCGCCGACCAGCAGCGCAACAAGCGCCACTAGCCAGGCAGACACCTCTTCGCTGACAAAGCCGAGCATTTTTGGACGAACGCCCTGCGTCGACATAGAGTGCACTCACACCGCCAGCATGTAGTAGTTCCCGGGCCCACCTTCAGTTATAGCCATTAGCCATCAATGAAGCAATCGCCCGCCCGGGACACACGCCACTTACCGCGCCTGAATACGCCAGGCCCGGTGGATCTTGCTGTTGCGGGCGAAGTCCGGATCCAGGGTCTGGGCGCTGATCTCTTCCACTGCATAGCGTTCTGCCAGACTTTCGTCGAGCTGGAACTTGCGGAAGTTGTTGGAGAAGTACAGCACACCACCCGGTGCCAGACGTGCTATCGCCAGATCAAGCAACTGAACATGGTCACGCTGGACATCGAACACACCTTCCATACGCTTCGAGTTGGAGAATGTCGGTGGGTCGATGAAGATCAGGTCGAACTCGTCGCGGCACGCTTGCAGCCAGGCCATGACGTCACCTTGCTCCAGGCGGTTCTTGTCGGAGAAACCGTTGAGCGACAGGTTACGCCGCGCCCAGTCCAGGTAGGTGCGCGACAGGTCAACGCTGGTGGTGCTGCGCGCGCCACCTTTGGCCGCATGCACACTGGCGGTCGCGGTGTAGCAGAACAGGTTGAGGAAACGCTTGCCGGCCGCCTCACGCTGGATGCGCATGCGCATTGGCCGGTGGTCGAGGAACAGACCGGTATCCAGGTAATCGGTCAGGTTGACCAGCAACTTGACGCCGCCTTCGCTGACCTCCAGGAACTGCCCCTGCGTGCTCTGGCGCTCATACTGGCGCGTGCCGCTCTGACGCTCACGACGCTTGACCACCACACGGCTCTGGTCGATGCCCAAGGCCTGGGGGATGGCGGCCAGGGCGTCGAACAGACGCGCCTGCGCTTTCTCCGGGTCGATCGAACGCGGTGCGGCGTATTCCTGCACGTGCACCCAGTCCTGGTACAAGTCGATGGCCAGTGCGTATTCCGGCATATCCGCGTCATACAAGCGGTAGCAACTGATCTGCTCACGCTTGGCCCACTTGCCCAGTTGCTTGAGGTTTTTCTGCAGGCGGTTGGCAAACATCTGCCCGCCTTCACTCAGGCGCGCCGGCTCGCTTGCGACAGCAGCGGCCGAACGCTGGTCTTCGCCGCCAGAGTTCTCGCGCTCAAGCTGGCGACGCTCGCCGGTAACGAACTGGTCAGGCTGAACCTTGATCAGCAGCAGTTTGCACGGCAGCGCGCCGTTCCAGAACGCGTACTGCTTGTGACTGCGAATGCCCATGCGCTTGCCCAGGTCCGGGGCACCGGTGAACACCGCCGCTTCCCAGTTCAGGCACGCCTGGCGCAGGCGCTCGCCGAGGTTCTGGTAGAGGTACAGCAGACTGGCTTCATCACCCAGGCGCTCGCCATACGGTGGGTTACAGATCACCAGGCCTTTCTGGTTCTGGTCCGGGCGTGGCTCGAAGGTACCGACTTCGCCCTGGTAGATTTTTACCCAGTCACTCAGGCCGGCACGCTCGACGTTGTTGCGTCCTGGCTGAATCAAGCGTGGGTCGGCCTCGTAACCGCGAATCCACAGGGGGGGCTTGGCAAGACCCGCCTGGGCCCGGGCCAAGGCCTCGTCATGCAGTTTGCGCCATAGCGCCGGCACGTGGCCAAGCCAGGCACTGAAGCCCCAGCGCTCACGCTTGAGGTTCGGGGCGATATCGGCGGCGATCATCGCCGCTTCCACCAGGAACGTACCCACACCGCACATCGGGTCGGCCAGGGCCCCGCCTTCAGCGGCGATGCGCGGCCAGCCGGCACGGATCAACACGGCAGCGGCGAGGTTTTCCTTGAGCGGCGCTGCCCCCTGCTGCAGGCGGTAGCCGCGCTGGTGCAGGCTGTGACCGGACAGGTCCAGCGACAGGATTGCCTCGCCACGTTCCAGGCGCAGGTGCACGCGCAGGTCCGGGTTGAGCTTGTCCACCGACGGGCGCTCGCCGTCACGGGTACGCAGTTTGTCGACAATGGCGTCCTTGACCTTCAAGGCACCGAAGTGGGTGTTGTCGATACCCGAACCGTGCCCACTGAATTCCACCGCCAGTGAGCCACTGGGTTCCAGGTGATCCTGCCACTCGACGTCATGCACGCCGTCGTACAGGTCATCGGCGTTTTTCATGTTGAAGCGCTTGAGCACCAGCAGCACGCGGTTGCCCAGGCGTGACCACAGGCACAGGCGGTAGGCGGTTTCCATGTCAGCCGAGCCGCGAATCGCCGAGGTGTGTTCGCGCACCTCTTCAAGGCCCAGGCCTCGGGCCTCTTCGGCAAGCAGGCCTTCAAGGCCTTTGGGGCAGGTTAGGTAGAGTTCGAAACGGTCCGACATGAGGTATCCAGTGCTCTGAGCAATAAGTGGAAAAGCAAGCGCATTGCCCTTCCGATGTTTAATCGAACGCCTTTCCAGCGAGCGTTCGAATGGCACCGCGTTGAGTGCCGGGCCACCCGGGCAATCAGGTCTTTCGCCAGGAGCAGAAAGCACTTTGATCGCCGGGCAGAATGAAAATTTCACGACGGACAGGGGGAAAACTAACCCTTCGTCGTATTGACAGCCTTGTTACAAAATATCACCAAGCAATGGCCAAGTGACTTCAACTCTAGTCAAACCCTGATCATAGCGGGCTTTGCATCGGATCCAGGTCAGAAGCATTTGTTTACTTATCCTGTGACCCTCAGAAAGGTTACGCCCTTATGACAAAACGATCATTCACACTGTGTCGTGCATTGGTTAGAAATCATCTCAGGTTGTCACCGCAACGGGACAACACTTTTGCTCGCCACGCCGGCAGCGAGCGCACACCGGCAGAACGATTCTGCCCGGCCTCAGACGAGGCCGACGGGACATTACAGTCAACAAGTGAGGGCAACACCCTATGAGAAGACTTAAGCGTGATCCGTTGGAAAAAGCATTTACACGAGGCTACCACTATGGGGTTGCCGGCAAATCCCGCGAGCTTTGCCCTTTTACTCTACCGTCGGTACGCCAAGCCTGGATTAACGGCTGGCGCGAAGGACGTGGCGACAACTGGGACGGTATGACCGGCACTGCGGGCATTCATAGACTCAACGAACTTCACGCCGTTGGCTGAACGAGGAACTGAATTCATTCACCATGCGCGCCCCATCCGGGCGGCGGGCTAAGGCCCAGGGGCCCCTTGAAGGGGCCCTTTTTTATGCCCGTGCGTTAACGCGGCATGGCTGCAATGGCATCCACCGCCTCGCGGATCAACGCCGGGCCTTTATAAATGAACCCCGAATAGATCTGTACCAGGCTGGCACCCGCGGCGATTTTTTGCGCGGCGTGCTTGCCCTCGGTAATGCCACCTGCAGCGATGATCGGCAGCTTGCCGCCCAGCTCACCGGCGAGCACTTTGACGATATGCGTGCTTTTTTCCAGCACCGGCGCACCGGACAGACCACCGGCTTCGTCGCCAAACGGCAGGCCTTCAACGCCCTCGCGACCCAGCGTAGTGTTGGTCGCGATGACTGCATCCATACCCGACTCGATCAGCGCAGCAGCCACCAGCGCGGTTTCTTCATCGCTCATGTCCGGGGCGATCTTGATCGCCAGCGGCACATGCTTGCCATACTGGGCCGCCAGCTGCCCACGGCGTTCGGCCAGGGCGTCGAGCAATTGCTTGAGCGAGTCGCCGAACTGCAGGCTGCGCAATCCGGGCGTGTTGGGCGAACTGACGTTGACGGTGATGTAGCTGGCCTGGTCATAGACCTTGTCGAGGCAGATCAGGTAGTCATCGACTGCACGCTCGACAGGCGTGTCAAAGTTCTTGCCGATGTTGATGCCCAGGATGCCGCGGTATTTTGCCGCCCGCACCCGGTTCAGCAGGTTGTCGACGCCCAGGTTGTTGAAGCCCATGCGGTTGATGATCGCCTCGGCTTCCGGCAGACGGAACAGACGAGGCTTCGGGTTACCCGGCTGAGGGCGCGGGGTGACCGTGCCGATCTCGACAAAGCCGAAGCCCAGCTGGGCGAAACCGTCGATGGCCGCACCGTTTTTGTCCAGGCCTGCCGCCAGCCCTACCGGGTTGGCAAACTCCAGGCCCATCACCGTGACTGGCAACGCAGCTGGCGCCTTGGTCAGCAGCCCGTTCAGGCCCAGGCGGCCACCGGCGCCGATCAGGTCCAGGGACAGGTCATGGGAGGTCTCCGGGGAGAGCTTGAACAGCAGCTGGCGGGCCAGGGTATACATGGGCGGCATGAACTCGGGTGGCGGCGATGGGGCGGCGATTATAGCTAATCAACCACCACTTGGGTGAGTTCGTTCGGTGCAACGGATGCAACAGATTGCAGGGCATGGCTTTGATAGAACGGGGTCAGAATACACGTCGCCAGCAATGCTCCTACCCCGTTTGCCAGCCAGTACTGGTGGCTGTCACTCAGCCCTGCCATTGAGCCGATGGTGGTGGCGGTAGTCACGCCAGCGGAAATCATCGAGAACGCCATCATGCGAGGGATACCGGTGTTCTCCAATCGTTCAAGCAGGCTCTGCCAACCCGGCAGCGAAGCATTGAGCCCCAGACGAAACGCCTGATTGTCATTCGGTTGTTGCTGGGCTTCAGGCCGTTCAGACATCCATTGGGAGAACGTTTCGTTCAGGGCCGGCTCCACGGTTTCGATCACTGCATTGAGTGCGGAACCGACGACCATACTGGCCAATCCGGCCTCCATCCCCACCACCGCCGCCCCGGCAGAAAACTGCATGGCCCCGTAACTCAGCGCGTCAATCAGATTGGCCGGAAGATTGAGCGGCGTATCACTGCCCAGCCCATGAAAGGTTGCCAACACGTCACGGGAAAGGCAGTACAACGCGACGGCTGGCGCAGACCCGGAGAGCCCGCTGAAAATCGCAACAGGATCGCTCAGCATGGCCGCTGTGAGAATCGCCCCGGACCCTGCCAGAAATGCCAGCTGTGATGCCCGATACGCAGGTGTCGCACTTGCGTTGCATTCATGGTGGGCGACAGCGGCTGCCGTTAGGATCAAAGGCAACGCAATGAAGGTTGCCCCCAGCGCTACCGCTGCAGTGCCGGAGACGCTTGCAGAGAGGGTACTGGCGAGAAATCCACGGGCCACGGTCAGAGCAAACACCGATGGCATGTTGACCAGTGCGGAGGTACGCAGGTTACTCAGAAAATCCGAACGCCAGACATCCCTGAAAAAATCCACCACGACTTGAACACGGTCTTCGACCGTCTGGGTTGAACGACCAGCGCTGTAATTTTCCAGCGCTGTGCTGAACTCACTGGCACACCCTCCGTGCCCATCAGTGATGAAATTCTGCACGCCATCTATATCAATGCGCACATTACCAGGCAAATCATTCAGTGCTTCCTGCAATACGCCTTCGATCTCTGCGTTTATTTCAATCACGACATCGGCAGGAAGCGCCGTTGTGCTGGCGGCATCTGCCAGGAGCGCCTCTGGCATCTCGATGACTATGTGGCCGGGCGTATTCGAGGCGCGGGATGCAACGTCAGCAGGTGCCAAGGCAGCAACATTGACAACCGGGCTACCGGTTATTGCATTAAACATCTGACTATTTCCTCTAAAAACCAAAGACCAGCTACCACTCAACCGCTTCGCGACTGTCCTCATCCCACTGTGGGTTCATCGCCTGTTGCAAAAAAACCTTCATCTGCAACTCGAGCCCGAACAGCCGGGTATGCACACCGCGCATCGTCTGGTACAGCGGATCATCTCCAAGCCCGTCAGCCTTGAGTTGTTGCAAGACCTGCAAGACCACCGCCAGCTGCGCAGCCAAGGTACGGTAGGCATGTCCGCCGCCCTGCCCGTCCGGCCAGTCACGGATGCACTGGTACAACGCCGCCCCGCCCTCCCCGTTCATGCTGCGCAACTGTCTGTACAAGTCGTCGAAGATTTCCGACGCTGGGCCCATTCGGGACGCCAAGGGCTGCAACACTTCCGCTGCTTGCAGTGCCCCCTGCGCAACACCTTCAATCCGCATCGTTGTCTGCCTCTTCACTTTGCCCGGGTGTTGTCAGCCAGCGACCGAGGCAATCAGCCAAGGTTGTCCGTGCGCCTTGGTCCAGTTGTGCGTCGATCCGCGCCAGGCCGTCACACCCCGCAACTACCTGCTCCGTCAACTGTGCCTGGACCATCGCTGGATGAAACTCCAGGGCCAGTTCGCCCAGGTGCAAGCGGAAGTGGTTCTGAGCCTGGTATTGAACCTCGATCTCGCCCGGCCATTGACGGCGCAGCGCAGCCACCAGACGAGTGTGTTCGCGTTTATGGCGTAGAGGGACGAGCATCTGCAGCGGGTTGCTGGCTTTGTTCCTGATTGCCGGCCACTGCTCGACAAGCGCCTCGATCCATTGCACGTCACCGAGGACCTCGTCCAGCGTGCCACACACCGCCTTGATCAGTTCCTGGCGCACTTGGCCGGCCAAGCGCTGACTGTGAAGCAAGGCATCGGCCAGGTCCTGCGCAGCGTGCAATACACCCTCGCCATAGCCCTGATGTCTGGCCTGCTCATACATCGCCTGCACCTGCCTGTTTGCCTCGGCGATCTGTTGTTTCGCCACCTGCCTGGCGTGACGCTCAAGGGCCTGGCAACGTCGTGCCACACTGCGCTCGGCTGCGCAGACATGCACCGGATCCAGGCCTGGCAGTTCGGCTTCACGCCGCAATGAATCGAGCATGTTGCACGGCCATCAGCAAAAGTCCCTTGTCCGGTTGCACTGCCGGCAATTGAGCCTGGCAGGCGACCACTTCGATGGAAAACTGCAGCTCCAGACGCGCCAGCAAGGCCGCCGGCACGTGCCCCTGCCAGGCCAGCAAGGCGTTGAGACCGACAGCTTCGATGCGCGGTTTGAGCGCCAGGGTCGGCAACGCGTCGAACCCGCGCCGAGGCCCCAATGCACAACAGGCAAAGGCCCGTAGCGCCGGTGCCAGCTCACTGGTTGCAGCATCACGAACCAATGCTGGCCAAAGCCGATAGGCGCCGAGCAGGCGCGCGACTTCAGGCAGCAACAGCCAATGCTGGAGCCACACCAACGTCATCTCGTCGTCCGGCCAGCACTGCGGCAGGTGTGGCAAATTCAGTCCCTGGCAGAGCATTTCATCCAGGACCCGCAACACCGCAGGGTCGCGACAGTCGCCGGGCAGGTCGAAACGTTCGGCATTGAGGTAGCACGACGGGGAGCGGGCAATGCGTTCGATCCATTCAACTGACGGCGACATCGCGCATCCTCCGTCGCTGATACCCCAACCACGCTGCGCCCGCGACAAGACCGATAACGAGCAACAGCACCATCCACGGCAATAGCCCTCGGGCAGTGCTGACCTGCATTTCCTGGGGTGCATGGTGCTGGATGGCTGCACGCGGGGTCAGGACGACCGAGATGTGCTCATAGTCAACGTCACTGAAGCTGTTCTTGAGAAAGCGCTTGAGGTCGTCGATCAGGATGTCCGCTTCACTGTCGGGCTCATGCACCACCAGTGCCGACAGGTGCACCGGCGCGCTGCTGCGCCTACCCTCACCGGCCGCCAGATCGTAGCTGACATGCACCCGTGCCGAGACTACCCCGGTCATGGCTGTTACCGATTGTTCCAGGCGTTGCTCAATGGCCGAGTACAAACGTGCCTTTTCCGCGCGGGGCGAGGCGACCAGGGCATCGGCGGGAAACATTTCCGCCACCTGCATTCTTGCTCTTGAAGGCAGGCCGTACTGGGTCAGCAGATCCACGGCAGCCGGGAAATCCACCTGGGCCACCAGAACGTTGTACCCGCTCTTGCCGGTGTCGACTTTTTGCACTGCAATGTTGTTGCGTTGCAGCAAGGCCACCACCTCATTGGCCTGTTGCTGCTCCAACCCCTGCAGCAGCAAGGGCTGGCGACAGCCGAGCAGGCACAGGCAAACCAATAGCCCGATCCAGCCTTTCATGACTGACGCAACAACGTTTCGGCAGTGCCAACGACCTTGCGTACCAGCGTGTTGAGCAGGTTGATATCGACGTTGTACTGCCCGATCTGCTCCTGCAACTGCGCCAGCCTCTGCGGGCTGGTGATGTCCGCACGTTGCAACAGTTGCTCGATGCCGTTGACACGCAGGTCGCTGGACTGGGCTGCTTCGGCGAAGGTTTGCAACAGCCGGTCCTCCAAGGACACCGGCGCGCTTGGGATACCTTCGTGAAGCATCTGGACCGGGCCCTGTGTGGCAAAACCGGCAATGGAGTCGATAGCCATTGATGTCACTCTCCTTTGCAAGGGATAACCCACCGGGCCAATCAGCGAGCAGCCTGGATGATTGCCATGTCGATATCCTTGAAACCCTTGATCGTGTTGGTCTGAACATTGCGGAACACGGTGTAGGAGGAGAACGCCGCCTGATACGCCGCCAGCAACGTCGGATCCGAGGCATCGCTATGCAAGTCTTCCAGGGCCTTGTCCAGGGCCTCCTTCAAACCTTTCGCCCCCTTTTCAAAGGCATCCGCCTGGCTTCCGAGAAAATCATCATGAAACTGCGAGGGATCTACGAGACTGGGCATGGCTCAAGTACCTGTATGGATGGATTGAAATTGCCAGGAGGTTGACGAGGGCTTGCTATACCCCTGCTCGCCAACCTGATACGAAAGGCCCTTGAACCGGTCGTCCTGAAGTACGATGGAAAAGTGCACGAAACGTGTGCCCCACTGCTGTTCGAAGCCGCGAATGAAGCGCCGTACGGCCTCCAGCTGGCTGTCCTGCAGGTTGCCTTCGATGCGCAGGGCAACACTGCCCGACGTGTCTTCACGCTGGAATGGCACCCCCGTCTGACGCAGGCCGGCAACGGCCTGTGCGACACTGGCACGGTCGTCCTGCAGGCGAAATTCCAGGTGTTCGGCGTAGGGCGCAATCCGCAGCAAATGTTGCTCGAGACGCTCCTTAAGCCTTTGCTCCGGTGGCTCGCCGGCAAGCACCAGCACGGGGTGTTGCGGCACGTTCAGGTCAAGCAGCCGAATCGCCAGGCCGGGCTCGAGCGCCAGGAATTGCCGCTCCAGCCGTTGCTGCTCCTGGGCCGTGACAAGGATCGCAACCCCCTCCAGTTGATGACGCATCAGCACCTGGCGGGTCCAGGTTGCCTCACGCTGTGAATCGACCAGCACGTAGATCAGCTGATCTCGTCCTTGCAACACTGGCGCATGAGCATCGACCAGTACCGAAACGCTCTGCTGCTGCGCAGAGACCGTGCGATCAGGCAACGACCAGACAGCGACCGACGTCAACAACAGGCACAGCGCAAACACGCCAGCGACTTTGTGCATCGAGCCGTACCCGCTGTTCCAGCGCAGCGATGTTGCTGGCGCCTGCTGCAGGCACCAGGCTTGTGAGTTCAAGCGAAAGGCGATCTGCAATCCACCGACCTGCTGCTGTTGCTGCATCGGCCACTGCTGCCATGGCGCAGGCGGGGCCTGCAACAGCCGGCCCCGTATCCCGTGTATGCCCGGGGCCTCAACCATGACCTCGAAACTGCAAGCCTCCTGGTCCAGCGCAATGAACAACACCTGTGACGATCCCGTACCCTGCCCGGTGACCGATGCCACTTCGGCAGCCGTCCCGACCATTACCTGGGTAATACCCGCCGCCAGGAAAAACTCGCACCCTGCCATCGGGCCATTGAACACGCGCATTACGCAGGAATCTGTCGCGGCTTCTTGCATACCGGCACCTTTGAAAGACGTGAACGAACACGAACAATGCAAAGTGTGAGGCAGCCAGTGTCAGCGATCCTGATGAAAATCTGATGGCTCCCTGAGCGCCACTGGAGACGAGGGGAAGTAGGCGTCGAGAAAACCGAGCAACTGATCCAGCACTTGTTGCTCGCAACCCGTGAACAGACGGCAATCCACTATTCGATGGTCATGCCCGCTGACCAGCTCGACCGCCAATTGATAACGCCCTTCGGTATCGATGCAAAAACCGCACAAGTAATGGCCGGGCGCCAGGCATTCGATCAGGTCGATGGCTTCCAGCGGTGTTGCGCACAGACTGGCCACCGAGAACGACAACAGTTCGACCCGTTGACTCAAGGTTTTGCGCACCAGGCACTTGAGGGTTTCGTTGAGCATCAACATCTCGCGCGGCAACTGGCCGCGAAACGGCAGAATGGCCAAGGTAGGCAATCTCGGGGGACTGTCGGGCAAGCCTGCCAGGCGCCGCACCTGACCATTGAACCGGTATCCCCGGCCGTAGACCGTGACGATCAGGTGTCGATGCTCCTTGAACAGCTTGCGCAGCACGCAGATGCAGCGGGTCAGTGATTCTTCGGCGGTGTCCATCCCAGGCCACACAGCATCCAGCAAACTGTCCTTGGACACCAGCCGACCGGCATTGGCCAGCAGCAGGCGCAGCACCTGCCGCTCCTTGGGCGGCAGGTGCTGGCCACGGCCAGCTTGCCATAGCATACCGTCAGGGCACAGGCGCCAACCCTCGAAGGCATAGGCGAGTGTATCGGGGGGACCGTAAAAGGCTGTCATCGGGCTAGCGCCTGCCATCGCTCATCACATTCAGTGCAAGCGCACCTTGGACGGCTTGCAGGCAGACAACTATAGGAACTTGTTCCCTTTAAAAATGTAGGATTCGGCCCACGACCGTACCGCAGTAAATCCACAGAAACACGTAGGACTATTCGACCGAACAGCTCGCTAGCGCCTGCTCAACCGTTCGTACCACATCACTGACACGCCGCCAGTGCCTGATCGACCCTGGGTCCAACTGCCGGTCGAAGCACTCATTGAGCGCTTCGACCATCTCGACGATGGTCAGCGAATCACAGCCCAGGTCATGTACCAGGTCGGCGCCAGGCGCGATGCGCTGACCATCGCTTCCCAGGCAGGCAGCCAGCACGGCAATCACCCGTTGCTCAAGGTCGCTACTCATAAGGTGCTCATGTGCTTGAGCAAATCGGTGTAGTCCTTCAAGTGTGCCGACAGGGTCCTGTTGAAGGTGTCGTGGTAGCTGTTGGCGTTGGAGAATTTCTGGGTGAAGGACTGCAGTTGATTCTTCATGCTCTCTTCCTGAGCGTTGAAGCCGTGCTGCCAGGCCTGGAACCTGGCAGTATCCCAAACCTGATAGGTGCTCGGGGTACCCGCCTTGATTGCCTTGATCGGCGCCAGGTCCATGACCACCCCATAGCCGCCCGTTGGCAGCCGCTGTACCGAGCTGGCCGGTAGGCCCAGAGCAGCCTGCCACTTCTGCGCCTCCTCCAGGGTTGCCGCAGGATGGCCCGGTTCAGGGAACAGTACGGCAGCAGCATTAGGCAAGGAGAAATCGCGTATCAACTTGTCGAGTTCCCGATGGAACACACCACCATTGATCGTGACTTTCTTGCCCTCATCGGCACTGCCGATCCACCACTGCATTTCACTGGTGATCTTGCTGGTGAAGGCCGCAAAGAACTTCTGATAGCTTTCGAGTATATGGGTGTATGGACCCAGATACTTTTCCTTGATCAAGCCGATCAGGTCGATCAATTTTTCAAAGAACTCGACGCCCGCCTGCACCTCCAGCAGGCTGAGCCCAGGGCGGGGTTGGCGGGTCAAATCAAGTTGTTCCAGAGCCGGGGCCACAAGTGTTTCAATGGCCATTACGCTTGAAAGCCATGGATCGTTCACGGCTGCCGAGGACAACGGTATCGATGCGGCCGAAATGGGCGCCAACTGTTGGCTGGTCAGTTCAAATTGCTCCTGAGCCAGGTCCGCCAGCATGGCCTTTGCTTTGGCCGCTGTGCCAGTCGGCCATGGATCGTTCACGCCCACCGATGACGACAGCATCGCAGGAGTAAATGTCGTGACACCCAGAATGCTCATAACTCCCCCAATCAACGAATGGCCGATGCTGCAGCACGCGACTGCATGATCTGCAAGACCATCTCCATCAACTTGTTCAACAAGTTGCTATCAGCGGCGTCTTTCTGCCCCACCTCATCCGCCAGCCCCTTTGTTATCGTGTGTGCACTCTGCTGCTGCAGTTCACGCTCACGGGCAGCATATTCATCGAGGCGTACCATGCTCGATACGGCATTGCTGCCGGTCGCCGCCAATGAGCTGAGCAGCTGTCCGTAGAGCTGTGGCTTGAGATAGCCCTTCTCGTTCATCAGGCTCTGCCATTCCGATTGCCGGACCTGCTTCTGCGCCTTTTGGATTTCGCTGTCAAACCAGGCCAGCTCTTCCGGGCTGGCAGTACGCCCCTTGGGAGTGAAGTCGGTAGCCCCCGGCTTGCCGGCATCGTCCAGGGTCCGCACCTGGGTTGGCACACCAGGCTCGAAATCACTGCGCGCACGCTGAACCTGTAGATCGCCGGCAATATTGCCGGCCTCCATGGCATTGCGCTTGTGCACGCTGATATCCGCATGCTTGCCTGCCAGCCCTTTGAGATTGAGGGCGGCGCCACTCAACGAAAAGACAGTGTTCACCGCAGCGCCACTGAAGGCACTTTTCAGTTGCGCGTCCCCCGCCTCGCGTATCGCTTCGCCCTGAGCCTTGGCCGCTTCGGCACTGACAAGGGTGTAGTGGCCACGAAGTTGGGCGTTGGCCAGGCGCGCAACGTTCATCGCAATGACCGCGTCGAGCAGAACACCCACATGGTTTTCCCAGGCGCCCGGATCAAATCCCGGCCTGTCGAGTTCAGGCTCATCCAGGGTGCGCTTGAACACCTCGAAGGCCAGTTCCTTCTCACGCGAGGTCCAGTCTTCGGTACTCATTAATTGCTGCATGTGAGGAAGTGCCCAGGGCAAGGCTGACGCGCTCAGAACCTGGTTTTCCACTTGTGTCGGATCCGGCGCTTTCATGATCCCGCGTGAATCAGTGTCAGGCTTGATGAGGTCGGTCAGCACCCTGGTTGAAGGTGACGTTACGTTGAGAGTGGTCATGAATGCTCCTTCAAATATTCCTGGCCATGTGCTGACTGTTCGAGGTGCGATGCAGCACGTCCTGCAGCAACTTCGCCACCTCCTGCACACACACCTGCATGGCCTTACCGAAGCGCTCGATGAACTCGCCCATGTGCTGGCTCATCGCCTCACTTAAGATACGGGAGAGCTCCGTTTCGGCCTGGCTGTATCCGGCCGTTTTCAGATGCTCCGCCCCCTTTACCTGATAGGCCGACTGCGCAGCCACACTGCCGACTTCCGCGACGCCAAGCAGCATTTCGGCGCGAGTCGCGTACAGCGAAACCGTGGCTTTGTTCAGGTTCAGGCCCAGCGCATGGCTCAGTTTGGCCAAGGCCTGGGTCAGGCTACGGCCTGCGGTGCTGGCCGCCTGCTGCAGGAACTGCACCAGGGTCGGCAGCATCTTGCTGATCATCTCGCCGATCTTCGTCGCAACCTTGGCAATGACCGACCCCACCACCGAGCCGGCGCCCACCACCGCCAGTGCCACGGCAGCAATGGTGGCGACGATGCCGGCAATCATCCCGCCGATCTCGGCGATCCGTTGCGCCGTCTTCTCACTGAAGACCCCCAGGCCTTTGAGCACCTCGGCGTACATCTGGGTGAACAACTTGATCGCCTCTTGCACGACCTTCATCAGCGGCTTGCTCACCTCACCCATGATCGATACCCCCGAGGCGTGCTCGACCAGCTTGTCGGTAGCCATCACGGCCAGACCTACCAGAGCGACGGCGACACCGGTCATGACTCCGGCCGAAGCTGCGGTGACCACTGCACCGACGATAGTTGCGGCAATGGCGATCAGCGGACCCAGCAATTTGCTCAGGCAATTGCCGGTTTTCTGCGCGGCTTCTGCCTTGCGCAACTCCTCGAGGTATTTTTCAGATTCAAGTTTCATGTGTTCCTGGATCTGCTTTTGCAGCTGCAGAAACAGCTCTTGGCTGAACCGCTCCATTTCCTCAGCGGACTCACCCAGCAGTTCGATGATCTGCAAGCGCATGAGCAACGCCTGGCCAGACGTGTTGAGCAAGCGCTGGGCAGCGCTTTTGACGACGTCCCCGGTGATCCCGGCCTGTTGCACCTGGGCGATTTTCTCTTGCGCCCTGATGGCAGCCTGGTCGGCGACCGCCACTAATTGGCGATGCTGCGCGAGCGTGGTCTGCAAGAGCCCCTCACCCGCTTGCAGCTGGCCCAGCAGCGACTGCATAAGTGCCCGCTCGGCCTCATGTTCAGGTGTTCCCGGCGCCAGGCCGGCCAGCCGTTCTTCGCTGGCCTGCACCTTCTGCCGGGTGTGTTCGACTCGCTCATGGGCCTGGGCCACCTGTTGCTGGCTGACCTGCACATCAGTTTCAGCCGCTTCCAGCGCTTCAACCGCCGCTGCAAAGTCAGCGGAAAGTTGTGCATACCCTTGCGCAGCGGTGCTGTACTTGCTCAGCTGCAGCTCCAGCCGTTGCTTGAGCTTGTAATTCTCAGACTCGCCCAGTAACTCGCTGATCGCCGCCATCAGCTCGATGTAGCTTGCCTGGCTACCAGGCTGCTGTGCTGCAGGCGGCGTCAACTGCGGGCGACCAGCGATCGACCGGCCGCTGCCGGCATGACTGACCGAAGCCAAGGCCTTTGCGGCGATATGCGCATATTCAAGCGTACGCGCTGCCGCGCTGGCAGCGCTGGCATAGACGGATGAGATATCGGCGACGCGACTCAAGGGGTTTATGAACACTTGTTACTACTCCTTTTCATTGGCACGCAGGGCATCCAGCGCTTCGAGCCCGGCTTGCGCTTGTGTCTTCAACTGAGGGTCGTCGCTGTCTTTGAGCACATATTCGAAGCACAACCGGGCTTTACCCGGCTTGCCCAGCGCCAACTGGCACTGGCCACTGTGAAACAACGGGCGGTAGTCCTTGCGACCCTGGGCAAAGGCAACGGCATACAGATCAACGGCCTTGGCGTAATCGCGTTTGAGTTGGTGCACCGCTGCCAGGCCCATCCAGTACTGCGAGTTGTAGAAGTCGTAGATACACAGAAAATGGAAAAGCCTCTGCGCATCGTCAAGACGGCCCTGCTCGTAGAACTGGTAGGCAAAGGCGTAGAGGTTGTCCATCTGCGCATCGTCCAGGCCATGCAGGTCTTTGAGACTGGCACCAGCCATCACCGCCTCCACCACCCCGACAGCAGTGGCCTCATCCAGTGTGTTATCGCCTTTCATCGAAACCTCCTCGAACCTGACCCTTGCATTGGGCCAGAACGTTGCACGGGTCGCTGCCAGATAACGCTCATTTCATGGGCTCAAGCCTGCTCGACCTGCTCGAGCCAGACCAATAGACGCAGCACCTGCTCGACCTCCTGAACTTGCAGGAAGCTGTAACGCCGATGGGTTTTGAAAATACGCCGGGCCAGATTGATGTCGGTAATCACCGGCACCCCGACTTCTTCAGCGTAAGTCCGCACCGCCAGGGCCCGCTGATTGGTCTCGATCAGCGAAATGAACGGCAGCAGGCTGACCTCTGGGCGAAAGTAGATGCCGATGGCGATATGGGTCGGGTTGGCGAGGATCATCCGTGAATTGCGGATGTCGGAACGAACCTGTTCGTTGAGCAGTTCCTGGTGCAGCTGACGACGTTTGCCCTTGATGTGTGGATCGCCGTCCTGCTCCTTGTGTTCGCGCTTGACTGAATGCCGGTCCATCTTCATCTCGCGCATGAACAGCCAGTACTCGAGCAGGGCATCGAGCACCACCACGAGCACGATACAACCCAGGATGGTCAGGAACAGGGCCAACAGCAGTTCGCCCCAGATCGCCAGCAACGCCAGCGGTGAGGCATGCAACTGGGCGAACAACAACGCCCGGTATTGCCACCAGACAATGCACAGGGCAAGGGCAAAGCAGCCCAGGTACAGCAGCGCTTTGAGCGTGTCCTTGACGGTTCGCACACTGAACAGTTTCTTGAAGCCGTTGATCGGGTTCAAGGCGCCCAGATTGAGTTTCAGGGCTTCGCTGGCCAGGCGAAAACCGCTTTGCAGCAGGGCTGGTATGGCACCACCAAGGATGCAAACCACGACCACAGGCACAATCAGTTCCAAAGCCAGGCGCAGCAGGCTGGCCGAGTAGCGCGCCAGATCATCCTCAAGGCCCCCGGCCAGGATACGCCGATACACCTCCATGATTTCCAGCAGCCTGGTGTCATTGAGCATGGCCGCAAGCCCCAGCAACATCATGCAGCTGGTCAGCACGTCACGCGCCTTGAAGGTCTGGCCTTTACGTGCGGCATCGCGCAGGCGCTTTGCGGTGGGCTTCTCGGTTTTCGAAGCGCTGGCCGACATCAGCGCAACGCCTCTGTCTGCAGGTACTGCGGCAGGTACCGGGGCGCATCTGCCATCCCCATGACCTCCGCGGGCACATGCGAGCCGAAGTACAGAAGCAGTACCACCAGGGCGACCAGGCTCTTGATCGTCAGCGAAACAGAGAACGCGTTCATCTGTTGGGCATAACGCGACAGCAGTCCGAGCAGGGCTTCGCTGAGCAGCATGGCTGCGACCACCGGCGCGCTGATCGCCAGGGTCTTGGCGACGATGGCATCCAGCAGCGCAGCCATCGCCGGCAAGGAAAATCCGCAGGCCCTCCCGGGATCACAGAGCTGGTAACTCAGGGTGATAGCGTCGAGCATCAGCAACAGCCCGCCCCCTTCAAGGTAGAGCACGGCGGCAAACAGCTGAAGGAAGGTTGCCAGCTCCGAGTTGTCGACACCGTTGGCCGGATCGAGGACGTTGCTGAGCATGGCCCCGCGCTGGTTGTCGATCAGGTTGCCCATGGCATGCAGGACCCAGAACGGCCAGCACAACAGGCAGCCCAGCAGCGTACCGATGCCCGCTTCGCATAGCAGCAGGCCGAGAAACGCCAGGCTGTCGAGCGCGGGCAATTGCTCACCGATCAGCGGTGTCAACGCCAGGGCCAGAAGAAACAACACGGCCTGGCGAGGTGCCCCGGTCAATACGCCACTGTTGAGAAAGGGCAACATGAAGAACAGCGGCGCCAGCCGCGCCACGCCCAGTAGCGCCGTCGCCATCAGGCCATACAGTTCAAAAAACAGCCCGGCGCCCATCAGCGCAACGCCAGCTGCAATACTTCGCGACTGAAGCCCAGCAACACCTCACCGTACCAGCCGGACAGCAAGAACAGGCAGATCGAAACCGCCAGCAGCTTGAAGCCGAACGGCAACGTCTGCTCCTGCAGTTGGGTGACGGTCTGGAACAGACCCACCAGCAACCCCACGACCGTGGCCACCACCACGGGCCAGGCCACCAACAACAGGATCAGGTACAGGGCCTTGTTGCCCGCGTACACCAGCTCACCCATTTTCAACCTGCCGACTCACCACCAGGTACTGTTCGACCAGCCCGGTGGAAAGCAGGGACCAGCCATCGAGGGCAACGAACAGCACCAGCTTGATCGGCACCGAAATGATCACCGGGCTCATCATCATCATGCCCAACGCCAGCAACAGGCTTGAGATCACCAGATCGACTATCACAAACGGCAGGTACAGGTAAAAACCGATCCTGAATGCGCTCTTGATTTCACTCAAGGCATACGCGGGCAGCAGGGCGAACAGCGACGGCTCAGACTGCTCGTCGTGCCATTCGTCCGCACCGTGCTGATCACTGTGCTGGGCTCGCTCGAAAAACTGCGCAAGCTCAGGATCCGTGTATTGACGCAGGTAACGCTTGTAGCTGCCCAGACCGTTCTCGGCAAAATCCACCACCGCCTCGATGTCGTCAAACGCGACCTGGTGCTCCTTGTAATAGCTGTAACCCTGCTGCACCACCGGGGTCATGACAAAGATCGCGAGCATCAGCGCGATCGCATTGAGGCTCATGTTCGACGGCACCTGCTGCAGGCCCAGGGCGTTGCGCACGATGACAAAGACAATGGAGAACTTCAGGTAACAGGTTCCGGCAGCCACTACAAACGGCAACAGCGAAGCGAAGGCCAGCAGGGCGATCATCGAGACATCATTCATCGCCGGGCATGTCCCTTACCTGATGCAGCTCAAGCGCCAGTTGCTCGCCCGCGCGCACCAGTTCGCCACAGCCCAGCCACTGACCGTTGGCACGTACCTGAACCTGCTGCAGTGCCTGCGCATCAAGATTCAGCAGGCCGGCTTCCAGGCTGGCGGCAAGCTCGGCCAAACTCAGGTCGAGGGCGGGTAGCGAGAACTCCAGGGTCACGGGCAATGCCGCCAGCTTCGTGGGTTCGGGTGCCTGCTCAGGCTCCATGGGCGGGACGGTAGTCATGTGTATTCCTTGCTCGATAAAACTGAATTCGCCAGCAAAACGGCCGTTCAAACGCCAATGCGGGGTAAAGTCGAGAATGCGCAGCAGATCATCCCTGGCAGGCGGTAGCCGGGGCCGCCACCGACTGAAGCCGAGCAACAGCTCAAGGCCCGCCGGAAGATCTGAACAACGCCCGAGTTTCGGCGCCGGCAATTGCAGCGCAGCGGGCAGCTCGGTCAGCCAGAGGGGGCCGGTGCCGGTGTCAACCATGAGCAACGGCCAAGGCGGAATTGCCCTGCCCGTCACCCGCTCGACGGCTTCCAGTTGGTCGTACGCCAGCACCGGTAACGGTGCAGGTACTGGCTGTGGCATTACCTCGAACAGTTGCCGGATATGTTCAGCGCAAGGTGGACGCACCAACAGGCCGGATAGCTGCGGCAGACGACCGTTGAGCCAGGCATGGGCCTCAACCAGGCCCGACCACTTACCTAAAGGGGAACGGGCTCGAAACGCCAGGTATTCAACATCCTCTGAAGGCTTGCTCATTTGCAGCTGCGCGTCATGGCGCAGCAGTCGTCGCTGCAACTCCGCTTGCGGATGTAGCTGACGCAGGGTAAGCGGGCTCAACGCGACTGCTCCGGCTCGTCTTCAGGCTCGTCGGCATGCGCCCGCCTATGCGCCTGATCGCGATCATCGGCACGCTCGGACAAGCGCCAGGCGGGTTGGTCCAGGCGCGAAAACGGCTCGCGCAGTTGCTCAAGCAGCACGCTCTTGTCGGGGGTAACCAGCATGCCCTGGGTGCTTTCGTTGCCCGTGATCAGCAGGGTGCCGCTGATTCGTCCGTTATCGAATGGCACCCGCAAGCCCTCACCAGGCGGGTTGGCCGGCGCCGAATCGATCGGCACCCGCGGCGTCGCAGGCAAGTATGGCGTGCGCATCGGCGACGGCTCGGCAGCAACCAATGCCGGCCGGGCAGACGCCACACGCTCCATGACCAGACTGGCCTCTGCCGGGACGTGTTCAGTGTACCGCTGATCGCCAGCTACCCCCTCCTGGACCGAATGCGCAGCGGCTGCTGGTGCTTGCGCCAGGTCGACAGCGGCCGCTGCCGGCAACCGTTGGGTACTCAAATGCGGCTGCGGGACCCGCAGGGTGCCGCTGATTCGTCCGTTATCGAATGCCACCCGCAAGCCCTCCCCAGGCGGGTTGGCTGGCGCCGAATCTATCGCCATCTGCAGCGTGGCAGGCAAGGATGGCGCGCGCATCGGCGACGGCTCGGCAGCAACCAATGCCGACCGGGCAGATGCCGCATGCACCATGACGAGACAGGCCTCTGCCGGTAAGTGTTCACTCTCGGCCTCGGTCACGCCAGTTGCCAGTTGAGTCAAGGGCGCCGCTCCAGGTGGCAGGGCTGGCGGCATGCGCCGCTGATCGCCAACTATCCTCTCCTGGGCCGAATGCGCAGTGGCGGTTGGTGCTTGCGCCAGCTCGACAGCAGGCGTTGCCGGTGACCTTTTGATATTCAAATGCGGCTGCGGGACCCATGGCGTCAGCGCCTGCAAAACGCCCTGGGGCAATTCCATCGTTTCAAGTGGCGGCAACAGCTCATCCATCGCCGGTGCAGGCTGATCCAGGGGTGTAACTCCGCCATGCCCGACCGATACTGTCATTCGTTCCATAACCTAGCCTTGAGCCTCTGCTCATCCAGTTCGTCGTCTTCACGGCGTTGACACTGCCACTGCCATTGCCGGTGCATCTGCTGCAGATACCGTTGATGTTTGTCATGACGACGCCGCAAGGCGCTCAATTTTTGCTGTTGATTGACCTGGTCCTGCTGCAGTTGCCGCTGCTGGAGGCTGATCTGCTCCAGCTCCAGGGTCCACACCTGGGCCTGGCGACGAAACATGGCCTGGCGACGCAACAGATCGAGCAGCTGGCTGTGGCTGAGTCGCTGCCCATTCTCCTCTTGCCGTAACGCGTGCAGCGCTGCCTGTCGCTCCTGCAGCTCGCCAGCCTGCTCCTTGAGTACCCGCGCCTGATGCACGGTGCTCGCCAGGTGCTGCTGTACCGCCTGCAAGCGCCCTTCCCCCAGCTGCAGCCACGCCTGCCACTCAGACGAGCAACGCATGCAGTGCCTGCTCGGCATCTTCGGCCGTGACTGCCTGTTCGGTACCCTGGCGCAGCCATTGATGCAAAGCATCGCGGCACGCCAGGGCCTGATCATTGAGCGGGTCGATACCACTCTGGTACTCACCCAGCTCCAGCAGCAGGCGCATGCCCTGAAGCCTGGCCAGACGCTCACGGGCCTGGTTGGCCAGGGCAATGCTCGCCGTACTGCACACCTGGTGGGCAACCCGACTGGTACTGCGCAACACATCGATGGCAGGGAAATGGCCTTTGGCTGCCAGTTCGCGGCTCAGGTAGATATGCCCATCGAGGATCGAGCGAATCTCTTCGGCCAACGGGTCAGGTTCGTCGTCAGACTCCAGCAGCACCGTATAGAACGCCGAGATACTGCCGGTGACCGTTGCTCCCGGACGCTCCAGCAAGCGCGGCAGGGCCTCGAACAGCGAAGCCGGATAACCGCGTCGCACCGGCGCCTCACCCGCAGCCAAGGCCAGGTCCCGGCGAGCCCGGGCATAACGGCTCAAGGAATCGATCAGCAGTACCACATGCTGGCCGCGATCACGAAAGTACTCCGCCACGCTAGTGGCGACCAACGCAGCATTGCAACGGTCCACCGCCGGGCTGTCGGAACTGGCCTGCACCACCACAGTACGGGCACTGCGCGGCGAACCACGCAGACGCTCGATGAACTCGGCTACTTCGCGGCCACGCTCACCGATCAGGCCGACAACGAACACATCCGCCTCGGTGTGTTCCACCAGCATGTCGAGCAATGAGGTTTTACCGGTACCGGCGGCGGCAAAGATACCGAGCCGCTGGCCAACGCCGCAGGTCAGCAAGGTATCGATAGTACGGATGCCGGTGCCCAGCCGCCGTCTGACAGGTCGACGCTGACTGTAGTGTGGCGGCGGGTTGTCCAGACCATAAGGAACGCTCGCCCGGCCATGGGCCGGCGCCAAACGCTCGACCACCTGACCACGGGCGTCGAGCACTGCACCGAGCAGGTCATCGCTGCAGTGCAGGCGCAAGGGGGCTCCGGTGGCCACAACCAGCGACTGACGCGACAAACCCTGCGGCTCACCCAACAGGCTAAGCAATGCCACCTCGGCGTTAAAGCCAACGACCTGCGCCCAGGCTTGCGGCCCGGGATCGCGCCAGTGCTGGAAGACCTCGCACAGTTCACCGATGGCCACGCCAGCCAGCGGCACTTCCAGCAGGGGCCCGAGCGAACGGCGCGGGTGCGCGCCTTGACGTGACAATTGCATCAGGTTCATCGCCGCACCGCAGTATATTCAATAGCTGCCATTGCCGTTCCTAGAGTGTCTTGATCACGTTGACTGAAATGTTCTCGGCGACCTCGGCGAACGACATCACGTCCAGCTCCCTGAAGCGGCCATCGATCAACTTTTTCATGTAGCGCCGGACATCCACCGAGCACAGCAGCACCAGGTCCTTGTGCGGGATGTACAGATCGCTCAGACCTGCGCCGACACGATCGAGCAACGCCTCGACCTGGGCTGCTTCGAGGTTGACGAAGTTACCCGCGGATGTCTGGCGCACGGCCGAACGCACCACCTCCTCGAACTCGGCACCGAGCAACAGCACGTTGAGCGTGTCCTGCCGGGCGAACTTGTTGCTGATGTAGCGCGCCAGAGCACCGCGCACATGCTCGACCAAGGCCAGGGTGTCTTTCTCCCGGGACGCCCAATGCGCCAGGGTTTCCATCACCAGTTTCATGTTGCGCACCGAAATACGCTCACTGATCAGCCTTTGCAGCACTTCACTGATCTTCTGCACGGTGACATAGCGATAGACCTCTTTGAGCAGGTCGGGATACTGCCTTTCCAGCTCATCGAGCAGTGTCTTGGTTTCCTGCACACCGAAAAATTCCTGGATATTGCGCGCCAGCACCACCGCCAGGCTGTGGTAGAGCTCCTGCTGGGCCGCCCGTAGCGGATAGCCGAGCGCGGCGATAGCCTGGCTCTGACTGTCGCTGACCCACAGGCTCTCGACTTTGTTGCTGTCGCGCCCGCGCCTGATCTCGACCCCTGAGTCCTGCAATTGCTCACCGAAATCGAGCAGGCGGTGGTGCTCGAAGAACAGGTCGAACTGATCGGCTCGCACCTCATTGATCAGGATCGTGACCTGGTGTTCGGGCAATGTCTGGGCCGCACGCAGATGCGGCTGGGAGATGCGCAAACCATAATCGATGAAAAACTGGCTGCGCAGGCGTTCGGCAAAGCGTGCCTGCTGTAATTCACCCAGCCGGTTCGGCGGCACCAATAGCAACAGGGGCAGGGTTTCGGTGCTCAGGCTGTCGATATCGACCAAGGTTTCTACCGGCCTTTGTTCACGACCTGCTTCCAGGCTCGCACCCTCGCCCCGCTCCGCCTGCTCAGGCCGCCGTCGGCGCCAGAGCACTGCGGCCATGACGCTGCTGATGAACACGAACACCAGCAGCGGAAAGCCCGGTAGCAATCCCACACCCAACGCCAGCAATGCGCACACCCCGAGCACGAATGGGTTGCCCAGTACCTGGCTGAGCATGTTGCGCCCCAGGTTCTGCTCGTCGCCATTGACCCGGGTGACGATGAAGCCTGCGCCAATGGCAATCAACAGCGCGGGAATCTGCGCGACCAGACCGTCACCGATCGTCAACAGGGTAAAGGTCGACAGCGCAGTGGACATATCCATACCCAACTGGCCGACACCGACGGCCATGCCACCGATAAAGTTGACGAAGATGATCACAATGCCTGCAATGGCATCGCCCTTGATGAACTTCATGGCACCATCGAATGAACCGTACAGCTGGCTCTCACGCTCAAGCTCACTGCGCCTGGTCCGGGCCTGGGCCGCATCAATGGCACCCGCCTTGAGGTCGCCATCGATGCTCATTTGCTTCCCGGGCATGCCATCCAGGGAAAACCGCGCGGCGACTTCCGCCACCCGCTCCGAGCCCTTGGTAATGACAATGAACTGAACGATGGTGACGATCGAGAAAATCACGAAGCCCACTACCAGGTTCTCGCCGATCACGAACTCACCGAAAGAGGCAATGATCTCGCCGGCGTCGGCCTGGGTCAGAATCAGCCGGCTGGTGCTGATCGACAGCGCCAGGCGAAACAGTGTGGTCAACAGCAACAGCGCCGGAAAAGTCGAATAACTGAGGATTCGCTCGATATAGAACGAGCCCATGAATATCAACAACGACAGGACGATGTTCAGGCCGATCAGAAAATCCACCAGCATTGTCGGCAAGGGGATGATCAACATGGCGATGATCATCACCATCAACGCCAGAATGAGCAGTTCCGGGCGTGCGGCGCACCTGGCCAGCCATAGATTCAGCAGGGTCATGGCATCATCCTTGTTGCGCCTTATGCAGTCCGTACAGGCGACGCTGCAACAAGACCTCAATGGCAAAACTGCTGTCGGCCAACTGGGTGAAGCGCTCTGCCAGGTACAACAGGGCATGATCCTCGGCGAACAGTTGTTCCGGCAACGCCAGGCATGCCCGGCGCAAGTGCTGCAGCAGGCTGGCGCGCCCCCGTGCATCGACCTGCAGCAGGATCGGACCGACCGCCTCCTGCAACAGGTCATCCAGCGCGTGGGGATAACGCAGTATCCCGAGCAGTAGCACCAGGCAGTCCAGTTCGCTGACGTCGAAATGCCCGACCAGGGTGCCGACGAACAAGCGGTCGGCCGAACGCAGCCTTTTCAACTGACCAAGCAGGATCAGCAACGGGCCGAATTCATGCAGACTGCAACTGGGATCCTGACCCTGGATATCAGTGAGCAGGCTCTCTTCCAGAAAACCCAGAACGCAGTGACGGTGCTCGGGACCATACAGCGCGATCCACTGTTCGTAGTGGTCCGCAGCGCCGCGCTCGGACTCGAGGAAGTCGCGGTAGTTGTCCCGCAGCACGCTGGCGCGCACAGCCATGCGCTGACCATACAGCCTGGCCTTGAGTGCACTGTTGATGCCTGCTTGCAGGCGTTTGGGGTTGGCGCGCTCGCGCAGCGCCTGCTCCAGCTGAAGCAGGCGCTTGCGGGTTTCACTGTGCAAATCGCTCTGACGCAACAACAACGTCAGGATCAACGCCAGATCGCTGTCATCGGCAAACAACTGCGATACCTGTTGCAACAGCATCGTCAGCGGCAGTCGCCGGTCCGCCGTCAGGGCCAGGACCTGCCGGGCCTTGGGCGGTGCGTCGTCTTCGAGGACCCGTTCGAACAAATCGCTGGCCGACTCGCTTTTGAGCTCGAACTGACGGCGGCGAAACTGCGCCATGACCTGGGCCAGGTCGTCGCTGCTCTGTACCGCGTGCTGCAACAGGTTGCTGCCCGGGTCCCGGTTGTCTTCCTGGTTGTCAATCGCCGGCGCCTGGCGTTCGGCCGCCAGCTCACGGCTTAGCCGTGCCTGTGCGGCGCGCCCACCCAGGCTGCCCATTCCAGGGATCACAGCGACACCGCACGCATGAAAGCGTTGCGCAGGCGCTCATGCTGCTGGTCTTCGAAAAGTTCCGATTTCAGACCCTGCGGATCGAAGGCCAGAGCCTCGCCAATTTCCCGCGGCTGGATGAGAAACACCCGCACTGTGTTGGACGAACGCTCCAGTCGGTAGCTGAACAAACGACCGATCCAGGGCAAGGCGCCGAGCCCCGGGACTCTGCCGATCTGCTCGGCGTTCTCATCTCGGCTGAAGCCACCGACCAACAGGCTCTTGCCCTGCGGGACCCGGGCGACCGTGCTGATGCGGGTACGGCCGACTGTCGGCAATATCGAGGGATACTCGTCACTGCGTGGCTCAAGCTCGTTGCCATCTTCGATGTTCAGCGACATCTCGATTTCGTCGCCCAAGGCAAAGCGTGGCAATACGCTGACCAGGGTGCCATAGGTGACGTGCTGCAGATCGACGCTGCGCTCACCCACCAAGGGGGCATAAAACGTGCGGTTGTTGTCGAAGATCGCCGGAACGTTTTCCTGAGTGAGAATCACCGGCCGCGCCACCACATTGGCCAGATCGCTGCGGGCCAGCGCCGACACCCGGGCGATGAACGACAGGCCATCGAGCGTGGTGGCCGAGCCGCCGTTGAGTGCAACGGAAAGCTGCCTGCCGATGTTGACCTGGCCTTGCCAGTCGATGCCCAGGTGCTCCAGCGCCTCTTTTTGCAGGTCGATAATCCACAGCGACAACTCGACATGGCGCTTGGGTGTGTCCAGAGCGGCGACCAGGTTCTCGATAAAGCGCACTTGCTCGGGCAGGCCCTTGACCAGCAAGCTGTTGGTGTCCGGATAGGCGACCACACGAATATTTGCCGCAGCTGCCTGCTCCGGCGCCAGCCGGGCGTTCTCCCAAGCCTCTTCAATCAGGTTGTCATCCAGCGTCGACACCAGCAGGCCCGGAACCGCGTCGCCCTGACCCGGCTCGCTACGCACGTCGACCCGGGCCTTTTCGCCTTGCAGCAGACCTTCGATAACGCTGGCGATACCCGGGATGTTGACGGTCTGCTCGCGCAGTTCATAACGTCGGTCTCCAACAAAGGTATTGATCAGGCGAATGACCCCCACCTGCTGGCGGCCCAACGTGATCTGTGACGGCTCCCGATCGACCATGGTCGCCAGTCGCTGTACCAGATCGACATACATCGGCGGCCCGGAAACATAGAAGGTGCGCCGGCCATCGCCCCGCAACGGATAGCGTGGGTCAAACAGGCCGGAGCGACGCAGAAACGCCTGCACGCCTTCGACGCTGGTGTTCTGTAGCGAGACCATCACACTCTTGAGCTCGGCACTGTCGTAGAGATAGATCGCCTGGCCGTCGCTGTACCAGATCAGGCCCATTTGCCGGACGACCCGATCGAACACCTGTTGCGCCGAAGTCATGGCAAAGTCACCGGAAATACGCTTGCCCGCGGCCATCTTGCTGACAATGATCGGCTTGCCCAGGGGCTCGGACAGGGCAACGAAAAACCCGCGCAGGCCCTCTTCCTTCGCCCGGTAGCTGTCAGCCACCGAGTGGATGCTGTGCGACAGACTGAGCAACACGGTGCACCAGCAGATCAGCCTGCGCACATCGGTGCGCTTTCCCAGGCCAATCATGAGCGCATGACGCCGGTAATGTTACCCAGCTGGCTTGGCGCCACGCCCAGTAACTCGCGCACATCCCGCGAGAGGTGCGAGGAAGAACAATATCCCTGGTTTTGCGCGACCTCGGTCAACGAGCGCCCTTCACGAATAACCTCCAGTAACGCCCGCGCCACCCGCCAATCGCGCAGTGCCGGCTTGGTCGCACCGCCCAGTGCCTGACGGCAGAGCCTGCGAAAATGCGAGACTGACACCCCGTAGCGTCGCGCCAGCATTTGCAAGCTGTCCTGCCTGCCGCCCTGCTCAAGCAGATAATGGACCAGCCGGTATTCCTCGCTGCTGCGCAAGGCAACGGCGAACCGCTCATAGTCGGCATTTGCGCCCAGTGCCTGGTGGATGTACCAGGGCTCCAGCCGTTGCGCATCGCGGGCCATGGCCCGTGGCACTGACAAGCTCGCCACAGGGAGCGCGGCATCCTGCACCCTGGGCACGTCCCAGCCCTGGTCAATGAACACTTGCAACCTGATCAGTGACGGGCAGCGGATCGCACGAAGATTTGTTGGCATTCGGTTCAATTGACGACGGTCGGTGATCGCCAGCAACCCCTCCCACCCTGCTGGCAGGCTTGGCGCAGCTGCAAACTGCTGCCCGTGCTCCGGGCGACTGCCGACAGTCACGTGCCAGACGCCGTCGGCCAAGTACGCGGTCGATAAAGTGTCGGGGAGCGGGTGAGACACCAGGGCCTCCTTGAGCGTCGGCTTATGAGAAGGAGGCCAGCGTGCACCAGCCCTGCCCTGCAATCCTGATGAAAAACTGATGAGCACTGGCACAAGCCTTGCTCCAGTACCCGAACACGCCCACAGGAGAACCTCACAGATGCCGAGCGCCGATCCGCTGGCCTGGGTCCATGGCAGCGACGCACCGGAAAAACCGCTGCTGGAGCTGGGCTTCATGGCCCTTACCGATTGCGCACCACTGGTGGTCGCGGCCACCCAGGGATTTGCCCAACCCTACGGCCTGAGCCTGAACCTGCGACGTCAGAGCTCCTGGGCAGGCCTGCGCGACAAACTGTTGAGTGGCGAACTGGACGCTGCCCACAGCCTGTACGGTCTGATCTACGCGCTGCAACTGGGCATCGGCGGAGCCGGCGCTACTGACATGGCGGTGCTGATGGGCCTGAACCAGAACGGCCAGGGCATCAACCTGTCTTCGGCGTTGCAGCGCAAAGGCGTGACCAGTTCCGAAGCGCTGGAGCGCTTTGTGCACCAAAGCAGGACAAAACTGACTTTTGCCCAGACCTTCCCGACTGGCACCCACGCCATGTGGCTGTACTACTGGCTCGCCAGCCAGGGCATCCACCCGCTGCACGATGTCAACAGCGTGGTGGTGCCCCCCGCGCAGATGCTCGCGCACCTGCAGGCCGGGCGTATCGACGGCTTTTGTGTCGGCGAGCCCTGGTCGGCCGATGCCGTCGCGCAGGGTCAGGGTTTCACCCTGGCCACCAGCCAGTCGGTCTGGCCCGACCACCCGGAAAAAGTCCTCGGTTGCACCCGTGTCTTTGTCGAGCAGTACCCCAACACGGCCCGGGCACTGATCCAGGCGATCCTGGCCGCCAGCCGCTTCATCGAGCAAAGCCCGGAAAACCGTCACAGCACCGCTCAGTTGCTGAGCGGCAAAACGTACCTGGACACCCCGGTGAGCTGCATCGAACCGCGCCTGCTTGGCAACTATCAGGACGGGCTTGGCAATCAATGGCACGACCCCCACGCCCTGCGTCTGCACGATGAGGGCCGCGCCAATCTGCCTTATCTCTCCGACGGCATGTGGTTCATGACCCAGTTCCGCCGCTGGGGCTTGCTGCAAAGCGATCCCGACTACCTCGCCGTGGCGAGCCAGGTGCAACAACTGGCGCTGTACCGCGACGCAGCCAGCGCCATGGGCGTGCCCTGCAGTGAGCAAAACATGCGCCGCAGCCAGCTGATCGACGGCAGTTGGTGGGACGGCAGCGACCCGGCGGGCTATGCACGCAGCTTTACCCTTCACGCGCTGGCCGAAACGCCTGCTGCCCTCGCCCGCCGCTGACAAGGGAGCGCCACCATGCTGCGAATCCTGTTGATCGACGACACCGAGAAAAAAGTCGGGCGCCTCAAAGCCGCACTGACCGAAGCGGGCTTTGACGTCATTGAGGTTTGCGGGCTAACCATCGATCTGCCTGAACGCGTCGAAACGGTGCGCCCTGACGTGGTACTGATCGATACCGAGTCACCGGGCCGGGATGTGATGGAACAAGTCATCCTGGTCAGCCGTGACCAGCCGCGACCTATCGTCATGTTCACCGACGAGCATGACCCTGGGGTTATGCGCCAGGCCATCCAGGCCGGCGTCAGCGCCTACATCGTCGAAGGCATCCATGCCGCGCGGCTGCAGCCGATCCTCGATGTGGCCATGGCCCGCTTCGAGAGCGACCAGGCGCTCAAGGCCCAATTACAGGCCCGCGACCAGCAATTGGCCGAACGCAAGCGCATTGAACTGGCCAAGGGCCTGCTCATGAAAATGAAGGACTGCAACGAAGAGCAGGCCTACACCCTGATGCGCCGCCAGGCCATGAGCAAGCAGCAGAAGCTGATCCAGGTGGCCGAACAGATCATCGCCATGAGCGACTTGCTGGGCTGAATGCAACGCCCTGCCTCACGGCCGGGCAGTATCAGCCTTGCGGTGTTGATGCCGCACTCAATTGCTGCGCCAGCCGAACAATCTCATGATTGACACGGAGTTTATTGCACACGACTTCATTAAATTCCCAGGTTTTTTCAAATGCTAATGCAAGCGGGCTGCCTTGGCTCGTATCGCCAAATACGGACTGCATGTTAATGTCCGCAAGCGTCGGCATAAACTTCTGCAGTTCTTCGACGTGATACCCGGCCATCACTTCTTCGAGATTATGGCCGCCCGTGAGAAAAACCAGCCCAGCGCTCAAGACACCAAACAGTTTATTCTCCTCTATACCTGAACTACCCAACTCCAACAGCAACCGAAATTGCATAAATGCAAAACCAGAAGTCGAATTGACGAAAGATTGAACCTCTGAGGCCGCAACCGCGGTCGGCCAGCCAGCTGACAAATTGGGTATGCTGCGATCTGTCGTTTTCAACAAGGGTTGGGAAAACATTAAATCACTATAAGGTGCCGTCCTGTTAATGGTCCCCGGATAAAGCGACTCGGACCATTCGTTAATCGACTCCTGGCGCCCACGAAATTCATTTGAAAATGTTTTGGCTTGCCAGTACAGGCCTTGAAATGCTGTTCGATCCGCTGCGTGGGCAGCACTGAAGACAATGTTGCTCACGTCCCGTAAAAAGCGCTGAACCCGATCATCATCCAGCGTTTCCTGTTGCCCCAGGTCAATCCTGTAACCGCCGGCTTCAAGGTGTCGAATAACCGCAGCGTGCTCGGCCAATGAGCCACATAATGCGTGGTGACGCTCACCCCGGGCTGCCATTTCAATCAGTTTTTCCTTCTGTTCATATTGAAGCAACAGGTCCTCGTCGATATCACCGAAGCTACGCATATCACCAATTAATTTCACGGCTTTCTGTAATGCCTCGATACGCGCTGATATTAACTCAACCTGACATTCAGGTACCGGGTTATCGCCACCTGCCGCTTCCCGGGCAGCAATCAAACCCTCCAATTTAGTCTCAAGATGCTCCTTGGAAATATACAGGTCTCTCACGTACTCCCTGGTCGCCCGAGCCAGACCAGCGATCTGGGAGTTTAACCCATCGTTGAGTGCGGCCTGTCGAAGGTACTCAGCCGACAAAGTTGTTTCAAAAAAGCGCCTTACCGGATCTTTGTATTGACTATGCTGGCTGGCATCAAGTTTTGAAATATCCACGCCCTGGTTAACTAGATAGTCACTCACCGTACACTCAGGCGTGCTTCCCAACAGGTACAAGCTCATGACCTGAATCCAGTTTTCCTTTCCCGGCGCTGTCAATGTTAGCAGCGCCTGTCCTTTAGTCAGCCCTTCAACCCGACAGGCATTTTCGGTGCTTGCACTACTTACTGCGTGGCCGCAAAGAGATGGCACAATTTGCATATTCCTCACCCTTACTCTGATACAGGGAGCTGCCTGATGCAGCTGACCTGTGACCCTGCATTTCCCATCGCCAACAATCATGATGAAAACCTGATGATGGAGTGAACATTCTGGTCCGGCATTTGCAGGAGAATATTCAACGGTAGCCAACGGCGGTTGCCCCTCCACGACAAAGACGTCGCCCCCTCACTCGCACACGCGGGTCGGGAGGCGACGTCTTTTTCGTTTCAGCCCCTGTTCAACGAGGTGTTCGATGAATACGAGTTTCTGGAAGTCCGGGCATGTCCCCACGCTGTTCGCCGCCTTTCTGTATTTCGACCTGAGCTTCATGGTCTGGTACCTGCTCGGCCCCATGGCGGTGCAAATTGCCACCGACTTGCAACTGACCACCCAACAGCGCGGCCTGATGGTCGCCACACCGATCCTGGCAGGCGCCATCCTGCGGTTTGTCATGGGTATCCTGGTGGATCGCCTGTCACCGAAAACCGCCGGCCTGATCGGCCAGGTGATCGTCATCGCCGCCCTGTTCTGCGCCTGGAACCTGGGCATCCACAGTTATGAGCAGGTGTTGCTGCTGGGCGTATTCCTCGGCGTCGCCGGCGCCTCGTTTGCCGTCTCACTGCCGCTGGCCTCGCAGTGGTACCCCGCCCAGCATCAAGGCAAGGCCATGGGCATTGCCGGCGCCGGCAACTCCGGTACGGTGTTTGCCGCGTTGCTGGCGCCTGTACTGGCAGCAAGTTTTGGCTGGAATACGGTTTTCGGCTTCGCCGTGATACCGCTGACCCTGACCCTGGTGCTGTTCGCCCTGATGGCGCGCAACGCCCCCGAACGCCCCAAGCCCAAGGCCATGGCCGACTACCTCAAAGCCCTGGGCGACCGTGACAGCTGGTGGTTCATGTTTTTCTACAGCGTCACCTTCGGCGGTTTCATAGGCCTTGCCAGCGCCCTGCCCGGCTACTTCAACGACCAGTACGGCCTGAGCCCGGTCACTGCCGGCTACTACACCGCCGCCTGCGTCTTCGGCGGCAGCCTGATGCGCCCCTTGGGCGGCGCCCTGGCCGATCGCTTTGGCGGCACCCGCACCTTGCTGGCGATGTACTCCGTGGCCGCGATCTGTATTGCCGCCGTGGGCTTCAACTTGCCCAGCTCGGTCGCCGCCCTGGCCTTGTTCGTCAGCGCCATGTTGGGCCTGGGTGCAGGTAACGGCGCGGTGTTCCAGCTGGTGCCACAACGCTTTCGTCAGGAAATAGGGGTGATGACCGGCCTGATCGGCATGGCCGGCGGTATTGGCGGGTTTCTGCTTGCAGCCGGTCTTGGTGCAATCAAACAGCACAGCGGCGACTATCAACTGGGCCTGTGGCTGTTCGCCAGCCTCGGCGTGCTGGCCTGGTTCGGCCTGCATGGCGTAAAACAACGCTGGCGCACCACCTGGGGTTCTGCTGCCGTAACTGCAGCACGGGTCTGAGGCGCCGCCATGAGCCTGCAACTGAGCTACGCCCAGGCCAGCGCCACCGGCCCCCGGGAAGAGAACCAGGACGCGCTGCGCCTGGTCACTCCCAACCCGGAACTGGCCGCCAGCAAAGGCTACCTGTTTGCCCTCGCCGACGGTGTCAGCCAGTGTGCCGACGGCGGCCTGGCGGCACGCACCAGCCTGCAGGCCTTGGCACTGGACTACTACGCCACGCCGCCCACCTGGGGCGTGGCGCAGGCTTTGGATCGTCTGCTGCTGGCCCAGAACCGCTGGTTGCGCGCCAATGGCGGCGGCCAGCCGTTGCTCACGACCCTCAGCGCGCTGGTGCTACGAGGGCGGCGCTTCACCCTGGCACATGTTGGTGACTGCCGGATCTACCGCTGGGGCGCAGGGCAACTGCAGCGTATCAGCGAGGACCATGTCTGGGACCAACCCGGTATGCAGCACGTTTTGAAACGCGCCCTGGGCCTGGACCAGCACCTGCAGGTCGACTACCTGGAGGGCGAACTGCACCCCGGCGAGTGCTTTGTGCTGCTGAGCGACGGTGTCTGGGCCAGCCTCAGCGAATCACAGATCAGGGCCGTGCTGCGCGAGCAGATCGACCTGCAGGACGCTGCCCAGACCCTGGTCAGCTCGGCGCATTACAGCGGTAGCCAGGACAACGCCAGCGCCCTGCTGGTGCGCGTCGATCAGCTGGGTGAAAGCAACCTGGGTGACTCACTGGCGCAGCTTCAGCAATGGCCATTGCCTGCGCCACTGCGCAGTGGCCAGGCAATCGATGGCCTGACGGTCGAGCAGACGCTCTGCCAGAGCCGGCAGTCCCTGCTGTACCGCGTTCACGACCACGAACAGCAGGCCTGGCTCCTCAAAACCCTGCCTCAAGCGCGCAAGGATGAAGCAGGTGCATTGCAAAGCTTGCTGCTTGAAGAATGGTTCTTGCGTCGCGTAGCCGGACGCTACTTCCCCGAAGTGCATCCGGCCGGCCAGCGCCAGCACTTGTATTACCTCATGCGTGAATACCCGGGCCAGACACTGGCCCAGTTGTTCACCCGTGACGGCCCGCTTGCCCTGTCGCAGTGGCAAGCACTCGCCCAACAACTGTTGCAGGCGGTCGGGCAGTTGCACCGGCGCAATATCCTGCACCGCGACATAAAGCCCGAAAACCTGCACCTGGGCGACGACGGTCAGCTGCGCGTGCTGGATTTTGGTCTGGCGTTTTGTCCGGGCCTTTCCGAGGACCGCACCCATGAACTACCGGGCACACCCTCCTTCATTGCCCCGGAAGCCTTTGAGGGCGAGCCGCCCAGCCCACAACAGGATCTCTACAGCGTCGGCGTCACCCTCTTCCACCTGCTGACCGGGCACTACCCCTATGGCGAAATCGAAGCTTTTCAGCGCCCCCGCTTTGCCCAGCCCACCAGTACCGCGCGCTATCGCCCGGACGTGCCCGAATGGCTGGAGCACAACCTCAACCAGGCACTGGCCGCCAACCCGCAACAACGCTTTGAAACCGCCGAGCAATGGCTGTTGCTGCTTGAGCAAGGCGAACGCCAGCACCTGAGCGTGCGGCCGCGGCCGTTGCTTGAACGTGAACCGCTGAAAGTCTGGCGCGGCCTTGCATTGCTCTCTTTGCTACTCAACCTGATCCTGCTGATCTGCCTGCTAAACGGCTGACAGCCCCCTGCCGATGAGGAATACCCGATGAACGCGAAAGTCTGGCTGATTGGTGCAGGACCTGGAGACCCAGAACTGCTGACTCTCAAGGCCGCGCGCGCCCTCAGTGAGGCCGATGTGGTGCTGATAGATGACCTGGTCAACCCCGAAGTACTGGTGCACTGCCCCGCAGCGCGGGTGATAGCCGTTGGCAAGCGCGGCGGTTGCCGCTCTACCCCGCAGGCCTTCATCCAGCGCCTGATGCTGCGCTATGCCCGCCAGGGGCGCTGTGTGGCACGCCTCAAAGGCGGTGACCCGTGCATTTTCGGCCGTGGTGGCGAAGAAGCCGCGTGGCTGCAGGCGCACGGAATCGAAACGGAACTGGTCAATGGCATAACCGCCGGCCTGGCGGGCGCAACCCAATGTGGTATTTCTCTGACCTTGCGCGGAGTCAGCCGCGGCGTAACGCTGGTGACGGCACACACGCAGGATGACAGCCCGCTGAACTGGCAGGCGCTGGCACAAGGCGGCACCACCCTGGTGGTGTACATGGGGGTCAGTAAACTGGCGGAGATTCAGCAAGGCTTGCTGGAAGGAGGCTTACCGGCACAGACACCGATTGCCATGATTGAAAACGCGTCCTTGCCGCAGCAGCGCGAACAGCGTTGTACCCTGGGGCAACTGACCGATGCGGCCAATCGCTTCAAACTGAACAGCCCGGCGATTCTGGTGATCGGCGAAGTGGCGTCGCACGACGCTGCAGCGCTGATCCAGCTCAGCGCCTGAATCGCAGGCAAAGAAAAGCCCGGCCTAAGCCGGGCTTTTCAGTAGTGCCTGGACCAATTACTTGGCTTGGGCTTCTACTTGTGCTTCTACGCGACGGTTAACAGCGCGACCAGCGTCGGTGGCGTTGTCGGCAACCGGACGGGTTTCACCGTAGCCAACCGACTCAACACGGCTCGATTCTACGCCGTACTGGTTGGTCAGAACCTGCTTAACGGCGTTTGCACGACGCTCAGACAGCTTCTGGTTGTAAGCGTCAGGACCGACGGAGTCAGTGTGACCTTCAACAGTGGTGGTGGTCTGTGGGTACTGCTTCATGAAGTCAGCCAGGTTCTTGATGTCACCGTAGCTGTTTGGCTTGACGACCGACTTGTCGAAGTCGAACTTGACGTCCAGCTCAACACGTACGACTTCGGCAACAGCCGGGCAGCCGTCAGCGTCAACGGTAACGTTGGCTGGGGTGTCAGGGCACTTGTCAACGTTGTCGCAAACGCCGTCGTTGTCGCTGTCGGAGCAGACTTCAGCAACTGGAGCAGGAGCAGCTACTTTGCCGCCGCTACCACCGAAGTTCAGACCCAGACCCAGGGATGGGCCCCACTCGGTGTTGCCGTTGTCGATGTTGTACATGGCTTCAACGCCAGCACGGGCGAAGAACATGTCGGTGATGTACCACTTGGCGCCAGCGCCAACGTTGGCGAAGGTGGAGTGGTCACGACCGTTGTTGAAGCTCTGGCCCAGGCTCTCGTGAGCAAAACCTGCGGAAACGTAAGGACGTACTGCGTCGCCTACGGTGCCCAGGTGGTAGGTAGCGTCGAGTTTAGCTTTCGAGCCTTTGATGTCCTTGTTGAAGACATCGCCACGAACGTTGTGAGTTTCGTTGTAGCCCAGGTCCAGGGACAGGTCGTCGGTCAGGAAGTAACCGAGGCGAACACCAGGGTTGGTGCCGTCGTTCTTGAAATTGCGCTCGCTATCGTAGTACTGCTTGGTGACGTTGCCTTCAATTTCGACCGCGCCTTGGCCTTGTGCCAGAGCGCCGAAGGAAGTTGCGGCTACAAGAGAACCAATGGCCAAGCCCAAGGTGTTTTTCAATTTCATCCGTTAAATCCCCATCTGGTGATAGTTAAGCAGTCCCACCAACATCCGGGGGACAACTCGACGGCAAGTTTAGCAGAACTTGCCGGTACGTTAGAGATATTTGCGCGCTACTAAGTTTCAGCAAGGCCCGCAAATTTCTCACGTAGCTTGTCTAGCGCACGTTTATACCGCATTTTCGTTGCGCTAAGGCCCATATGCATGATATCGGCGATCTCCTGAAATTCCAGCTCTGCGACAAATCGTAGCACCAGAATTTCACGGTCAATCGGATTTACATGCACTAGCCACTTGTCCAGCCCGCCTTTCTCTTCCGCTTTCGGTGCCTTTTCTTCAGAGGCCTCCTCAAGGGGATCCAGACTCAACGCGTCCATTAGACGGCGTTTACGTCGCTCCTTGCGGTACTGGGTGATGCATTCGTTATAGGTGATGCTGTAAAGCCAAGTCTTGAATTTCGACTTGCCCTCGAAATTCTTCAGGCCATAGAGCACCTTGAGCATCACCTCCTGACAGACATCGTCAGCGTCCCGATCGTTCCCCAGATAACGTGCGCACACATTAAAAAGAGTTCGCTGGTAGCGGCGCATGAGCTCCTCATACGCGCGAGTAACATGAAACAGCTCCTCATGCGAACGCGCCACCAACTCCTCATCAGTGAGCTCGCGGGGGTCGTAACGCATGGGCAGCGAGTGAACTTTATTCAAAACGAATCTGGCCGACAGTCAGGTCAATGTCGCCGCTTACCCCTGCCTGGGGTAATTTCGCGGCGGCATACATTAGCAGGATTACCCGGTTAGCGGCTATTGACTCGCTGCTCCAGGAGAATCCGGTTGGACAACGAAACCAGCTCGCCGTCATCGGTCAGCAGGGTCGTCTTGACCGTGCCGATCTCCTCGATTTGACCTTCGACCTCTCCAACCTGCACCTGTTGGCCCACCTGATAGAGCTCTCGCACATAGATCCCGGCCAGAATCTGACCGGCAATTTCACGGCTACCGAGGCCCATCGCCAAGGCAACGGCCAGACCAACGGTAATCAATCCGATGACGATAACGTGGTTCAGCAGGTCGGTTTTGACCTCAAGCTGGCTGATTGCCACTGAAATGCTGATGATGATCACCAGACCCTGGGCAATGCGCCCGACACCGGCTGCATACTCCAGACCGATGCCTTCGGCCGCACCGCGCACCAGGCCGTTGACCAGCTGCGCCAGCAATACACCGGCCAGCAGTACCAGCGCCGCACCAAATACCTTGGGCAGGTACAGGGCCAGCATGTCCAGGGTTGCCGACACCCGCTCAAGGCCAAGCGATTCAGCCGCCGAGACCAGGAAGATCAACAGCACGAACCAGTAAACGATCTTGCCGATCAGGGTCGAGATGGGGACCTGGATGCCGACCCGGTCAAGCATCTTGGTCAGCCCGGTGCCGCCCATCAAGCGGTCCAGCCCAAGCTTGGCCAACAACTTGGACAACAGGGTGTCGAGCAACTTGGCCACGACAAAACCGAGCAGCACCACAACCAGCGCGCCGAACAGGTTGGGGATAAAGTTCGCCACTTTGGTCCACAACGCAGTCATTGCGGTGAGCAAGCTCTGCGTCCAGAGATTAAGTTCCATAGTCAATCGGCCTTATCAGCTTTACGAGCGGTAGCATTACGCCGGACCGGCGCAACATGCGCCGAGCCATTATTGACAGCGATCATCAACGCCTGGCTCCAGCGGCCAAGCAGGCTGAACAGATCGCCCGCGCCGACCTGGCGGTTGGCGGTTTTCAGCACCCGCCCAAGGCAGGCATCGTCGTCGCGGTCCTGGCCGGACGGCGAGGCCTTGAGCAGGTCTCGCAGGGATTCTTCAAACGGATCGTGCATAGGCACCTCGCGCAATATCAGTCAAAGACGAGGTCGTTACGGCGCGGGTCACATGAACCGGGCGGACAGTTGGTGACTGAATGTTCACAACGTGCACCCCGTCACACCCAGCGCAGGCGGCGAAACAGCCACCACTGCCCGAGCGCCAGGCCCAGTACCAGCAGGCTGGCGAACAGGAAACCATAGGGGCTGTCCGACCCGGGAATCCCCCCCACATTGATACCCAGCAAGCCGGTGACAAAGCTCATCGGCAGGAATATGCAGGTGATGATGCCGAACCGGTACATGGTCCGGTTCATCCGCTCGGCACGCCGGCGGTCTTCACTTTCGAGCACCAGCGCCGCACGCTCACGGGTCAGTTCCAGCTCTTCGAGGTAGCGGATCAGGCTGTTGTTCAGCTCGTTCCAGTAGTCGCCATCGTCTGCGGCGAACCAGCTCCACTTGTTGCGTGCCAGTTGCGCATACAGCTCGCGTTGCGGTGCGAGAAAGCGGCGCAGGCCTGCTGCTCGCCGGCGAATCTGCTGCAGTGAGCCCTGTTCGGGTGCATACCGTTTGTCGGCCTCGAGCTTTTCTTCTTCCAGATCGACCACTTCCGAGAGGTCGCTGACCAACGCCTGGACCTTCTCGGTCAACAGTTGCGCCATGCTCAACAACAGCTCGGAGGCCGTTTTCGGTCCGCGTCCCTCAGCCAGTTGCTGCAGCAACTCGTCACTGGCGCGCAACGGCCGCAAACGCAGGGAAATCACCTGTTGAGCACGGGCGAAAATGCGCACCGACACCATGTCTTCGGGCTCGGCCCCCGGGTTGAGGTTGACCCCACGCAAGAACAGCAGCATCTGCTCGTCAGGCAAGGCCAACAGCCGCGGGCGGGTGTTTTCTTCCAGGAGCAGGTCGCAGGCAAATTCGCTCAGGCCACTGTCCTGACGCAACCAGGTACGGGTTTGCGGATGACTGCGATCCCAGTGCAACCAGAGGCTCTGCTCCGGTTGCAGCTGCAGGTCGTCCAGTTCAGTTCGAGCGATCGAGCGTGCACCGCCTTTGCCATCGAGCACCAGGGCATGCACCAGCCCCCACTGCGCGTTTTCTTCCTCGAACATTCCTGCTCCACTTAGCGGTTTCAGTGCTTATTCCGGCATTTTAAGCGGGCTTGGCGAAACAATCACACCGTTGTTGTCAGCGTAGATGTACTCGCCCGGGCGGAACGTCACCCCGGCAAAGGTCACGACCACATCAAGGTCACCAATGCCGCGCTTGTCGGTCTTCATCGGGTGACTGGCCAGGGCCTGAACACCAACGTCGGTTTGCGCCAGGACATCGACGTCACGCACGCAACCGTAGATCACCAGGCCTTCCCAGCCATTCTTGGCGGCCTTCTCGGCCAGCATGTCACCCAGCAGCGCGCGGCGCAGCGAGCCGCCACCGTCAACCACCAGCACTTTGCCCTTGCCGTCCAGATCAACCTGCTCCTTGACCAGCGAGTTGTCCTCGAAGCACTTGATGGTGACAATTTGCCCACCAAAAGAATCGCGGCCACCAAAGTTGCTGAACATTGGCTCCACCACCTGCACCAGGTCCGGGTAGGCGTCGCACAAATCGGGCGTGAGATAATGCATGGGTAACTCCTGTCGATTGCCAAGACATTGGATGTGAAGTCGCAGTGCCATTGAAGAGACGAGGTGCAGCGATGCGGCTTTACCCCCAAGGCTACACCGTCGACACCGACCCGGTCACCCGCTGTCGTGCCGATTGCCTTACGGTCAGCGAACGATACGCCAACCAATACCCCTTAAATGACCGAAACCGAAACAATCGTCATATCTTAGCGATAACTGGGTGCTGGCGAAACGCCTTCGGGCGTCTCTTCACGCAGCGGCGCCAGCGGGTTGAGCAGCCAGCGCTCGACCAGCGGCCAGACCTGCACCTGCGCCGGCTTGCTGACGAGCATGTCGACATGACCGAAGTTGTCGAAACCCTCCTCGCGCCCCAGCCGGATAAACTGCTTTTGCTCACTGCCCAACTGCTCGAACAGCTTGCGGCATGCCCACACCGGGTCCTGGTGATCCCCCGCCGCAGCCACAGCCAGCACCGGCACATCAATCTCGGCCAGCCCTGCCCACCAGTCGCGATCCTTGTCGCCAAAGCGGCCGAACAGGCCAAACCAGCGCATGCTTTCCAGGGCCAGGCCTATCGGCTCGTCCTCGGGGCCGCGCTTGAGCCGGGTACCCGACAGTTGCGCAAAGCGCTTGAGCAGCAAGCGCCCGCCCCACTCCACCGGCGGAATTTTCAACGGCCAGTAGGTGCGGCTGACCTGCGTGCCGAAAAACGCCGCACTGGCCACCAGATCGGTCGCCAGGTATTCGCCGCCCAATGCCGCCGCCAGTGTTGTGCCCCCCAGCGAATGGCCGACCCAGTGCGCGGCGCGACCGCATTTTTCACTGACAAAAGCACCAATCACAGGCAGGTCGTAGCGGGCATAATCGGCAACGCGATTGCTGCGGTAGTCGCGGTTGCGCGGTGACAGGCCGTGACCGCGCATTTCCGGGATCCACACATCGAAACCGGCGCGTGCCAGATAAGCGCCCAGGCCGATGCCACGGGGCGAATACCAGAAGCGCCGGTTGGAAAAGCTGCCGTGCAGCAGAATGACCGGGGTGCCGCGCACTTCGGCCTGATCAGCCATGCCCAAGCGGGTAACCGCCAGTTCAACCGTGCGATCCGGGCTGTTTCCGGCTTTGATCCGGTACACATCCTCGCTCAGATCACCCCGGCGCTCAGCACTGAGCAAGGCCACGGGAAATAGAGTACTGCTGCTTTGCATAGGGTTCTTGCACGAAAAAGGGCGGGAACCATCACTGGTACACGCCCTGGAAAACGGTCGGAACCTTCACCGCGCCCGAGGCGGGTGAAGGTTCCGGTTCAGCGTATCAGTTCGCAGCCTCGCCTTCGGCGAGGAAGAACCAGGTCTCGAGTACCGAGTCCGGGTTCAGCGAAACGCTTTCGATACCCTGCTCCATCAGCCACTTGGCCAGGTCCGGGTGGTCGGATGGCCCCTGACCACAGATACCGATGTACTTGCCCGCCTTGTTGCAAGCCTGGATGGCATTGGCGAGCAGCTTCTTGACTGCAGGGTTACGCTCGTCGAACAGGTGAGCGATGATCCCCGAGTCGCGGTCCAGGCCCAGGGTCAGCTGGGTCAGGTCGTTGGAGCCGATGGAGAAACCATCGAAGTACTCGAGGAACTCTTCGGCCAGGATGGCGTTGGATGGCAGTTCGCACATCATGATCACGCGCAGGCCGTTGTCGCCGCGCGCCAGACCGTTTTCGGCCAGCAGGTCGACCACCTGGCTGGCTTCGCCCAGGGTACGCACGAACGGCACCATGATCTCGACGTTGGTCAGGCCCATTTCGTTACGCACGCGCTTGAGTGCGCGGCACTCAAGCTCGAAGCAGTCACGGAAGGTTTCGCTGATGTAACGCGAAGCACCACGGAAGCCCAGCATCGGGTTTTCTTCTTCCGGCTCGTAGAGCTTGCCGCCGATCAGGTTGGCGTATTCGTTGGACTTGAAGTCCGACAGACGCACAATCACCTTTTTCGGCCAGAACGCTGCGGCCAGGGTGCTGATACCCTCGACCAGCTTCTCGACATAGAAGCCCACCGGGTCGTTGTAACCGGCGATGCGCTTGTCGACGCTCTCTTTGAGCTCCTGCGGCAGGCCCGCGTAGTTCAGCAGTGCCTTGGGGTGCACACCGATCATGCGGTTGATGATGAACTCCAGGCGCGCCAGGCCGACACCGGCGTTGGGCAGCTGGGCGAAATCAAAGGCACGGTCGGGGTTACCGACGTTCATCATGATCTTGAACGGCAGATCGGGCATGGCGTCGACAGAGTTCTGCTTGACGTCGAAGCCCAGTTCGCCTTCGAAGATGAAGCCAGTGTCGCCTTCGGCGCAGGAAACGGTCACGCCCTGGCCATCCTTGAGCAACTGGGTGGCGTTGCCGCAACCGACCACTGCCGGGATACCCAGCTCACGGGCAATGATCGCCGCGTGGCAGGTACGTCCGCCACGGTTGGTGACGATGGCGCTGGCGCGCTTCATCACCGGTTCCCAGTCCGGATCGGTCATGTCCGATACCAGCACGTCACCGGCCTGGACCTTGTCCATCTCCGAGACGTCCTTGATGATCCGCACCTTGCCGGCGCCGATGCGCTGGCCAATGGCACGGCCTTCAACCAGAACGGTACCGGTTTCCTTGAGCAGGTAACGCTCCATGACGTTGGCCTGGGCGCGGCTCTTCACGGTTTCAGGACGGGCCTGAACGATGTACAGCTTGCCGTCGTCGCCGTCTTTGGCCCATTCGATGTCCATCGGGCACTTGTAGTGCTTCTCGATGATCATCGCCTGCTTGGCCAGCTCGCTGACTTCGGCGTCGCTCAGGCAGAAGCGTGCGCGGTCGGCCTTGTCGACATCAACGGTCTTGACCGAACGACCGGCCTTGGCTTCTTCGCCATAGATCATCTTGATCGCTTTGCTGCCCAGGTTACGGCGCAGGATGGCCGGACGGCCCGCCTCCAGCGTGCCCTTGTGGACATAGAATTCGTCCGGGTTGACCGCGCCCTGAACGACGGTTTCGCCCAGGCCGTAGGCGCCGGTGATGAACACGACATCACGGAAGCCCGACTCGGTGTCGAGAGTGAACATCACGCCGGCTGTTCCGGTTTCCGAACGCACCATGCGCTGCACACCGGCAGACAGGGCCACCAGCTTGTGGTCGAAGCCCTGGTGCACACGGTAGGAAATGGCGCGATCGTTGAACAGAGAGGCAAACACTTCCTTGGCGGCACGGATGACGTTGTCGACACCGCGAATGTTCAGGAAGGTTTCCTGCTGGCCGGCAAACGAGGCGTCTGGCAGGTCTTCGGCGGTGGCCGAAGAACGTACGGCGACGGCCATGTTCGGGTTGCCTTGGGACATTTCAGCAAACGCGGTACGGATTTCGCTGTTCAGCCGCTCGGGGAACTCGGCTTCCATGATCCATTGACGGATTTGCGCACCGGTACGGGCCAGGGCGTTGACGTCATCGACATCCAGTGCGTCGAGCGCAGCATGAATCTGCGCGTTCAGGCCACTCTGTTCGAGGAAGTCACGGTACGCCTGAGCCGTAGTGGCAAAGCCGCCGGGGACCGATACTCCGGCACCTGCGAGGTTACTGATCATCTCGCCCAGGGATGCGTTCTTGCCCCCCACATGCTCCACATCATGGACGCCGAGCTTATCGAGGGAAACTACGTACTCTACCAAGGTGATCTCTCCACTAACTGTGTTGGAAAAGCTCAGGTCGCCCGCCTGCCTGCTCTGGCTTGACCGGGCGCTTGTGGCCTGGACCTGGAAAATAAGTGAGAATGCCGACAACCAGCGTTCGGCAAACCGAACCTATCATAAACAAGATTTGTCACCAGCTTAAGGCCCAAGGCGCAAATGAAACGATCTGCTTTCTTTATCTCCGATGGCACGGGCATCACCGCCGAGACGCTGGGACAGAGTCTGCTGGCCCAATTCGATAGCATTCCGTTCAATAAATTCACGCGTCCGTATATCGACAGCGTGGAAAAAGCGCGGGCCATGGTACAACAGATCAATAGCGCAGCTGAACGCGATGGCATGCGCCCGATCATCTTCGACACCATCGTCAACCAGGATATCCGTGAGGTGCTGGCCACCTCCAACGGCTTCATGATCGACATTTTCTCGACCTTCCTGGCGCCGCTGGAGCAGGAGCTGACCGCCCACTCGTCGTATTCGGTGGGCAAGTCCCACTCCATTGGCGGCAATTCCAACTACATGGAGCGTATCGAGGCGGTCAACTTCGCGCTGGACAACGACGATGGCGCCCGCACCCACTACTACGACAAGGCCGACCTGATCCTGGTCGGTGTGTCACGTTGCGGTAAAACCCCGACCTGCCTGTACATGGCCATGCAATTCGGCATTCGCGCAGCCAACTACCCGCTGACCGAAGACGACATGGAACGCCTGCAACTGCCCGCCGTACTGAAAAAGCACCACAACAAGCTGTTCGGCCTGACGATTGATCCGGACCGCCTGACGGCCATCCGTCATGAGCGAAAGCCCAACAGCCGCTATTCGAGCTTTGCCCAGTGCGAATTCGAGGTGCGCGAGGTGGAGAACCTGTTCCGTCGCGAGAACATTCCCAACATCAACTCCACACATTTCTCGGTGGAAGAGATCTCGGCGAAGATTCTTGTCGAGAAGGGTGTAGAACGCAGGTTCAAGTAACCCCCTACAAGGTCAAAAAAAGCCCCGGCAATTGCCGGGGCTTTTCATTTCAGCTCAGACTCAAGACGGCACCACCGCCGCCTGACCGCTCAGGGCCAGATCCACCAGCTCACGGTTCGCCACCGCATACATGGCGTAATCGTTACCGGTCGCGGCACGCAGTTCGTCGAGCATCGCACGCCAGCGCTCGACCATCACACGGTGCTGCTCCAGCCACAACGCCACCCGCGCATCCATGTCGTCGGGGGCATTGGCCATCTGCAGTACCGAGATGGTGATCGCCCGCTGCTGCAGGTCGATGTCATCGCGGAAGGCCTCGCGCGCCAGCGCCTGCCAGTTGCTTTCCACCGACAGGTTGCTGATTTCCTGCAGGTACCAGGTCAGGTCCAGGGCACTGCCGACCGCAAAGAAGGCCTTGGCCACTTCCGCCGGATCCCGGCCAGTGACATCGGAGGCTTCGATGATCGGCAACAAGGTGTACAAGTGCGTGGTGCCTGCAACCATGCGCGCCAGCAGCTCCGGCACACCCGCTTCAACGAAGCTTTGGTAACGGGTCATCCAGCGCTCGCGGGTCGGCCCTTCCAGCAGCTCATCAAGCTTGAGCCCCAATTGCGCGATCTTCGGCCCGAAATGCGCAACATCACGCCCGGCATCCTGCTCATTGCGACGGCTGCGCAGGAACCAGCGCGTAGCCCGACGCCCCAGGCGCATCAGCTCATCCATCAGGGTCAGCTGGATGTCGGCCGAGACCTGGTAATCCAGGGCTTCGATCTGACGGAACCAGTGCGGCAGGTGGAAGATGTCACGCACGATCACGTAGGCACCGGCGACATTCGCCGGGCTCATGCCGGTGGACTCTTTCAGGCGCTGAACAAAGGTGATGCCCATGTTGTTGACCAGATCGTTGGCGATCTGGGTGCTGACGATCTCGCGCTTCAGGCGATGGCGACGCATGGCCTCGGCGAATTTGCTCACCAGCGACGGCGGGAAGGCCGTTTCCATGTCACGGGTCAGGTAGTCGTCATCCGGCACCAGCGACTTGAGCAACTGCTCCTTGAGGTCGATCTTGCTGTAGGAGATCAACACCGACAGCTCGGCACGGGTCAGCCCCTGATTGGCGGCCAGACGCTCCACCAACTGCTCTTCGGTGGGCAGGAATTCGATGGCCCGGTCCAGCTTGCCACGGCTTTCGAGGTCAGCCATCAGGCGCTTGTATTCGGCGATCCGCTCACGGGCACGACGCGCCGCCAACGACAGCGCCTGGGTCTGCTTGTAGTTGTTGCCCAGCACCAGGCCAGCAACTTCATCGGTCATGCTGCCCAGCAGCTGGTTACGCTGCTTTTCGGTCATGTCGCCAGCCTGCACCACTTCGTTGAGCAGGATTTTGATATTGACCTCGTGATCGGAGCAGTCCACACCACCGGCGTTGTCGATGAAGTCGGTGTTGGTGGCACCGCCATTGAGGCCGAATTCGACGCGCCCCAACTGGGTCATGCCGAGGTTGCCGCCCTCGCCCACCACTTTGCAGCGCAACTCGTTGCCGTCTACGCGCAGCGCATCGTTGGCCTTGTCGCCGACATCGGCGTGGCTTTCCTCGCTGGACTTGACGTAGGTGCCGATGCCGCCGTTCCACAGCAGGTCAACCGGCGCCTTGAGCAAGGCGTTGAGCAGCTCGGTCGGGGTCAGCTTGTCGGCGTCGATGGCGAAGCGTTCTTTCATCTGCGGCGTGATCGCGATGCTCTTCGCGCTACGCGGGAAAATCCCGCCACCTTCGGACATGATGCTGGTGTCGTAATCGCTCCAGGCCGAACGCGGCAGGTCGAACAGGCGCTTGCGCTCGGCGAAGCTGCTGGCGGGCTCCGGATTCGGATCGATGAAGATGTGCAGGTGGTTGAACGCGGCCACCAGTTGCAGCTTCTCGGACATCAGCAAGCCGTTACCGAACACGTCGCCGGCCATGTCGCCGACGCCAACCACAGTAATCGGGTCTTCCTGGACGTTGATGCCGCGCTCACGGAAGTGACGCTGTACGCCCACCCAGGCACCGCGGGCCGTAATGCCCATCTTCTTGTGGTCGTAACCGGCCGAACCACCGGAGGCAAAGGCATCCCCCAGCCAGAAGCCGTAATCGATGGCAATGCCGTTGGCGATGTCGGAGAAGGTCGCCGTGCCCTTGTCGGCCGCAACGACCAGGTACGGGTCGTCATCGTCGTGACGCACGACGTTGGCCGGCGGCACCAGGGCGCCGTCCTTGAGGTTGTCGGTGATGTCCAGCAGTCCGGAAATGAAGATCCGGTAGCAGGCGATGCCTTCAGCCTGAATATCATCGCGGCTGCCACCCAGCGGCAGACGACGCGGCAGGAAGCCACCTTTGGCACCCACCGGGACAATGACCGAGTTCTTCACCTGTTGGGCTTTTACCAGACCCAGCACTTCGGTGCGGAAGTCTTCTTCACGGTCCGACCAGCGCAGACCGCCACGGGCCACGTTGCCGAAACGCAGGTGCACGCCTTCGACCCGCGGCGAGTAAACGAAGATCTCGAACTTGGGCACCGGCTTGGGCAGCTCGGGAATCAGTTTGGGGTTGAACTTGAAGCTGAAGTACGACTTGGCCTGGCCCTGGGCGTCGGTTTGATAGAAGTTGGTCCGCAGGGTCGCCTTGATCAGGTCCAGATAGCGACGCAGGATGCGGTCTTCGTTGAGTACCTGAACATCATCGAGCGCGGTGAGAATCGCTTGTTCCAGGCGCAGTTGCTTGTCGTCCAGGTCTTCACTGGAGAGCTTGCGCGCCAGGTAGAAGCGGGTCTTGAACAACCGGGTCAGCTCGCGGGCAATGTCGGTATGGTTGTTCAGGGTGCTGGCGATGTAACCCAGGTCAAAGCCCAGACGGATCTGCTTGAGGTAGCGTGCATAGGCTCGCAGCAAGGCGACATCGCGCCATGGCAAACCGGCAGTCAGCACCAGGCGGTTGAATGCGTCGTTTTCCGCATCGCCCTTGACGATGTGGACAAAGGCATCCTGCAGGGTGTCGTTGAGCTGCTGGATATCCAGGTTCAGGCCTTCGCTGTAGGTGAAGGCAAAGTCATGAATCCAGAATTCGCGGCCGTTGGCGTGGCGCAGGCGATACGGGAACTCACCGAGCACGCGCAGGCCGAGGTTTTCCAGGATCGGCAAGACGTCCGAGAGCGCCAGCGGCGTATCAGCGTGGTAGAGCTTGCAGTGCAACTGCTGTTTGCCGGCCTGGGTCAGCGGCTGGTAGAAGCTCATCACCAGCGGCTTGCGATCGGACAAGGTCAGCACATGCTGCATGTCGACCACCGCCGAGTGCGCAGCAAAGCGTTCGCGGTAGCCAGCAGGGAAGCCTTTCGGGAAGTCGGCGAGGATATTGGTGCCCTGGGCTTCGCCGAAGCTTTCGACGGTCAGGGTGGCGTAATCGTCCTGCCACGAACGGCAGGCCTGGATGACTTCGTTTTCCAGCTGCAGCGGGTCGATATCGATGCGGTTTTTCGGGTCGACGCGCAGAATCAGCTGCACGCGCGCCAGCACCGACTCGGAGAAGAAGGTCCAGAACTCGCAATCGCTGGCTTTCAGGCGATCCATCAGCACCTGCTGGATCTTCTGCCGCACTTCGGTGGAGTAGATGTCACGCGGCACGTAGGCCAGGCAGTAGCAGAAGCGACCGTAGGGGTCTTTGCGCAGGAACACGCGGATCTTGTTGCGCTCCTGGATCTGCACGATCGACATGACAGTGGTGAACATCTCATCCACTGGGGTCTGGAACAGATCATCGCGCGGCAGGACTTCTAGGACTTGCGCCAGTTCTTTGCCCAAATGGGCTTTCGGATCAAAACCGGAGCGGCGCTCGACTTCGGCCACCTTGCCACGGATGTAGGGGATGTTGCGCACGCTTTCGCCGTACACCGACGAGGTGTACAGGCCCATGAAGCGGCATTCCTTGATGACCTTGCCGTCGGCATCCAGCTGGCGGATCGACACATAGTCCGGGTAGGCCGGACGGTGCACGCGGCTCGGGTAAGCGGCCTTGGCGAACGACAGCAGCAGCGGCTCGTTGAGGTAATTGACCGCGTAATCTTCGATGCGCAGGTCTTCGGCGGTGAGGCCGGCGCGCAGCAAGCGGGTCAGCCCCAGGAACGACTGCTCGTCATAAACCAGCTGGCCGCCCTCGGCATCCGCCTGGACCACAAATTCTTCATAACCGAGGAAGGTGAAGTGGTTGCCCACCAGCCATTGCAGGAAGTCCTTGACCTCGGATTTCTCCGCCTGAGCCGGGGCATAAGCGGTTTGCTCGACCAGCGTCAGCAGATCGCGCAGCTTGGCTTTCATCGGCTCGAAATCGGCAACCGCAACGCGCACTTCGGCCAGCACCTGTTCCAGCTCGCGGGTCAGCACATTGAGCTCGGCAGCGTTTGCACAGCGGTCGATTTCCAGGTACATCAGCGATTCTTGCGAAACGCCCTCGCCGTGAGTGCCCTTGGGCAGGATTTCCAGCAGCTCCCCCTTGGCCCCGCGACGCACGCTCAGTACGGTGGTTTGCAGGGTATGGATGCTGTAGCCGCGGCGGTTCAGCTCGGTACGTACCGAATCGACCAGAAACGGCAGGTCATGGTGCAGGACTTCCACAGCCGTGTGGGTCGACTGCCAGCCATGACGCTCGTAATCGGGGTTGTAGACATGGACCTGCGGCTGGGCAGGGTCGAAACGCTCGATAATCCGCCAGGCAGACAGGGTGCAACCGGCCAGGTCGGAAAGGCGGCGCTGGGTCAATTCGTCAAGAGAGATGATGCCGAAGAACTGTTCGGCGAACAGCGCCACTTGTGGCAGTGCCTGTTCGCTGATGTGCTGCGCCAGGGCCGCTTGCAGTTGATGCTGGAAGTCGGCTTTGCTGGCTGCGGTGAAAAACGCCATCTGTGGTACTCCGCTTGGGCTTTGTTTTTGAGTGAAGCGTCGCGCGCGTCCGCCATCTACGGATCAACGATAGCCAACCCGTAGCAGGAGGACAGTAAAACCACCAGGAACGGGTGCAAAACGCGACTCATGAGTCACATACCCCGTCCCCAAGATGGGCATCTGCAAAAACGACTGCGCCGCACGGCGCTGTGTCTTTACGGGTGACCATCGACAGCGCAGCTTAACGAGACCCCGCCCGCCCCTGCTTGCGGTGCTGCGACATATTCGGTCATTGAGGTGCAGGTCCTCGTTTATCCAGGCGCCGAAGACTGGCAGAATCGTGTTTCAACTTATTTATCGAGCCGCTCATGCAACTGACCACCGCCCTGCTCTTCGCCACCCCCTGCGATGATGAAGAAGACAACATGGCCACCTTGTGCTGCCACAGCGACAAGGGCCAGATGTTCCTCATGACCCGCTACCCGGACGAAGATCGCGTGGACATCACCCTCGACGACCATTACGCCCCCGTCGAAGGATTGAAGGTCACCCTGAGCAAAACCCGCTTGCTGGTCGAGGTGGCGCCACTGGATGCCGACGCGCTGGGTGGCGACGATCACCTGGAAATCATCCTGAGCAGCGACGGCACCGACTTTGCCGAGGTCGAAGAAACCCTGCAGAACATCCTCAAGGGCACGGGTACCTACGTCAGCGAGCTGTAGACGTGTTGGCGGTTTCTTGACAAGAGGCCGCCTCGAAGGCATTGTCTGACAACCTGATTAATGAGCAATACCCCATGCTTGAGCTTCAGCGCCCTGACACGCTGGTCGAACGCGTCGTCGGTGCCATCCGTGCAGAGATCGATTCCGGACGCCTGGCGGCCGAATCGCGCCTGCCCACTGAACAGCAACTGGCCGAACAGCTGAACGTCAGCCGTTCGGTGGTGCGCGAGGCAGTGGCCCAGCTCAAGGCCGATGGTGTGTTGATTGCCCGCCGCGGCCTGGGTTCATACATTTCCCAGACGCCGACCGGCACCGTGTTTCGCTTTCCCCAGGGACAGGGCCGGCGCCCGGACCTGGTGCAGATGTTCGAAGTGCGCCTGTGGATCGAAACCCAGGCTGCCTCGGTGGCCGCCCAGCGCCGCGACGCCGCGGACCTGGCACGGATGAACAAGGCCCTGCAGGAGATGCTCGACAAGCGCAGTGATTTTGCTGCTGCGGCGGCTGCCGATGTCGAGTTCCACCGTGCCATCGCCGACGCCAGCAAAAACGATTACTTCGTGGCCTTTCACGACTTCCTGCGTGGTCAACTGGCCGCTGCGCGCAAGACCGCCTGGGAAAACTCCGCCGCGCACTCGGTGGGCGGCTCGGCGGATGCCAACCGCGAGCACCAGGCGCTGTACCAGGCCATCGCCGATGGCGATCGCCACGCTGCCGCCGCTTGCGCCGAGGCACACCTGCGCGCATCGGCCAAACGCCTGAAACTGGAATTGCCAAGCATCGATTGAACCCTTGATGTGCACGTATTAGCGGGCGCTTGTATAGAGCGCCCTTTTGTTTGACCTACTTAGTCTGACAACCTGATAAGCAGACTCTCTGATAAGAACAAACCAAGGTGACACCTGCATGATTTACGACTACTGCATCATCGGCGGCGGCATCGTCGGCCTCGCCACCGCCATGGCGCTACTGGAGCGCCAGCCCGGTGCCTCGCTACTGATCCTGGAGAAGGAAGCGAGCCTGGCCCGGCATCAGACCGGGCACAACAGTGGTGTCATCCATGCGGGCATCTACTACGCCCCGGGCAGCCTCAAGGCCGACCTGTGCAAGCGCGGCGCCGAAGCCACCAAGGCGTTCTGCACCGAGCACAAGATCAAGTTCGATGTCTGCGGCAAGCTGCTGGTGGCTTCCACACCGCTGGAAGTCCAGCGCATGCATGCACTGTACGAGCGTTCGCAGCAGAACGGTTTGAAGGTCGAGCGCCTCGATGCCACCGAACTGCAACGCCGTGAACCGAACATCGTTGGCCTGGGTGGCCTGTTCCTCGATGCCACCGGCATCGTCGATTACAAACAGGTGTGCCAGGCCATGGCCCGGGTCATCCAGGCCGCCGGTGGTGAACTGCAGCTGTCGACCACCGTGCGCGCGATTGTCGAAAGCGGCGACTGCGTCACCATCAGCAGCGACGACAAGGTCTGGCAGGCCCGTCAACTGGTAGCCTGCGCCGGCCTGCAATCGGATCGCCTGGCGGCGCTTGCGGGGGTGAAGATCGATCACCAGATCATCCCCTTCCGCGGCGAATACTTCCGCCTGCCGGCCAGCAAGAATGACATCGTCAACCACCTGATCTACCCGATCCCCGACCCGGAACTGCCGTTCCTTGGCGTGCACCTGACGCGGATGATCGACGGCAGCGTGACCGTCGGACCCAACGCCGTACTGGGCCTGGGCCGTGAGAACTACAAGAAGTTCTCGGTGAACTGGCGCGACGTGGCCGAGTACGCGCGCTTCCCCGGGTTCTGGAAAACCATCTGGGCCAACCTGGGTTCCGGTACCACCGAAATGAAGAACTCGCTGTTCAAGGGCGGCTACCTGGAGCAATGCCGCAAGTACTGCCCGTCCCTGAACATCGAAGATTTGCTGCCCTACGAAGCCGGCATCCGCGCTCAGGCGGTGATGCGCGACGGCACCCTGGTCCACGACTTCCTGTTCGCCGAGACGCCACGCATGGTGCATGTCTGCAACGCCCCCTCGCCGGCCGCCACCTCGGCGATCCCGATCGGCCAGATGATCGCCGACAGGATCTTCAAGACACGCTGAAACGCTGCTGCACACCATAACTACAAAGACAAAAAGGAAACCTCCGATGTCGGTACATGAGGCGGCCGTGGCCGCGACAGAAACCCCGGAACAGACTAAAAAGCGCCTGCGCAAGGTTGCTGCTGCGACTATCTTCGGCTCGATGCTGGAGTGGTATGACTTCTACCTGTACGCCACCATGGCGGCGATCGTCTTCTCGAAGGTGTTCTTCGACCCCAGCAACCCGGCCGTGGCCTCGCTGCTGGCGTTCTCCACCTTCGCCATCGGTTTTATCGCCCGCCCCTTCGGCGGCATCCTGTTCGGCTACCTGGGCGACCGCTTCGGCCGCAAACAGGTGCTGGTCATCACCTTCTGCCTGATGGGCGTGTGCACCACCGTCATCGGCTTGATCCCCAGCTACGCCTCCATCGGCATCTGGGCACCGATCATCCTGGTGCTGGTGCGAATCATTCAGGGCCTCGGGGCTGGCGCCGAACTCTCCGCCGCAGCCGTCACTTCCTATGAGCATGCCAGCGAAGGCAAGCGCGGCAGCCAGGGTGCCTGGCCGGCGCTGGGCCTGAACCTGGGCCTGCTGCTGTCGTCGCTAACCGTCTACGTGCTGACCATGAACGGCAACGACTTCCTGCTCTCGGGCGGCTGGCGCATCCCGTTCATCTGCAGCATCGTGCTGGTTGCCGTCGGCCTGTGGGTACGCAGAAGCATCCCGGAAACCCCGGACTTCAAAGAGCTCGACAAAACCCCGAGCAAAGCCCAGGTGTCGCCGCTCAAACTGCTGTTCAAGAACGACCTCAAAGGCCTGGCCGTGGTGTTCTTCGTGGCCATCGGCTACAACGCCCTGAGCTACATCTTCAAGACTTTCTCACTGGCCTACCTGACCCAGTACAAAGGTGTTGAAGCTCATGTCACGTCGCTGTCGGTGACCATTGCCAGCCTGGTGGCGATCATCGCCGTGCCGTTCTTCGGCTGGCTGTGCGACAAGTGGAGCAGCAAGACCGTGCTGATGCTTGGCGGGATTTTTTCGGTGCTGTTCGCCTACCCGTTCCTGGCGCTGCTCAACACCGGCGAACCGATGATGATCTACCTGGCCATCGCAATTGGTACCGGCCTCCTGGCGCCGATGATGTTTGCCCCGCAGGGTTCGTTCCTCAGCCGTCAGTTCCCGACCCAGACCCGCTCTTCGGGCTTCGGTACCGGCCGCGAGATCGGTACCGCCGTGGCCGGTGGCCTGGCACCGCTGGGCGGCCTGGCGCTAGTTGCAAGCTCCACCACCCACTCCACCGACGGTGTGGCAGTCATCCTCGCGGTAGCGGCGGTGCTGGTGGTGGTGTTCGCCCTGTGTGACCAGGGCCGCAAGCACTCAAGCTTCAAGAACTGATCACCTGTAGGAGCCAGGCTTGCCGGCGAACCAGGCACCGCGGGGCCCCTGATGCACCGCGTCATCTTTTTTCGCGGGCAAGCCACGCTCCTACAAGTTTGGGTGCACCGCAGACCTGTAAGCGGATTGACCGGCACGCCAGTTATTCGCACAAAATTACGTGTCGCCGTTAGTCGCCAGGGCCCCGGATAGATTAAAGTGTCATCCCCTGCCCGGGCGCTTTTACGCCGCACGCCCTGGCCTTAGTCCAGGAACCTTCATCGATGGAACACCGTGAGGCACTGATCGCGCTGCGCACCTTTCTTTCCACCCAGATCCTTGGCCAGGAAAAACTCGTCGAGCGCCTGCTCATCGTGCTGCTGGCCGACGGCCACATGCTCGTCGAAGGCGCCCCCGGGCTGGCCAAAACCAAGGCCATCAAGGAACTGGCCGAAGGTGTCGAAGCCGAATTCCATCGCATCCAGTTCACCCCCGACCTGCTCCCGGCCGACATCACCGGTACCGAGATCTACCGCCCGGAAACCGGCAGCTTCGTGTTCCAGCAGGGGCCGATCTTCCACAATCTGGTGCTCGCCGACGAAATCAACCGGGCTCCGGCCAAGGTCCAGTCAGCCCTGCTTGAAGCCATGGCCGAGCGCCAGGTCAGTGTCGGGCGCAGCACTTATGAGCTGTCGCCATTGTTCCTGGTAATGGCCACACAAAACCCCATCGAGCAGGAAGGCACCTACCCCCTGCCTGAAGCCCAGCTCGACCGTTTTCTCATGCACGTGAAAATCGGCTTCCCGGACGCATCGGTAGAGCGGCGTATTCTCCAGCAGGCCCGTGGCGAAGCACTCAATGGCGAAGCCAAGCCCGAGCGCCGGGTGAGCCAGCAAGCGATCTTTGCCGCGCGCAAGGAAATCCTCGGCCTGTACATGGCCGATGCGGTGGAGGAATACCTGGTCCAGCTGGTGATGGCCACTCGTACCCCGGCCAAGTTCGACCTGGAACTGGCCGACTGGATCGCCTATGGCGCCAGTCCACGCGGCTCCATTGCCCTGGACCGCTGCGCACGGGCCCACGCCTGGCTGGCAGGGCGCGACTTCGTCAGCCCGGAAGATATCCAGGCAGTGCTGTTTGACGTACTGCGCCACCGCATCATTCTGTCCTTCGAGGCCGAGGCCGCCGGGATCGACCAGGACCGGGTGATTCAGCGCATCCTCGACGTCGTCGCTGTCGCCTGACGCCATGCCCGAGCAACTGCTGGCCGCACCCGGCATTCGCATCAGCCTCGCCGAGCTGATCGAAATGCGCCATCGCGTCCGCGAAGTACAATTGTTCTCCCGGCCCGGCCAGCGCAGCCCGCTGGTGGGTCTGCACCACTCGAAACTGCGGGGGCGCGGGGTCGATTTCGATCAGGTGCGGGTCTACCAGGCCGGCGACGACGTTCGCAACATCGACTGGCGAGTAACGGCACGTACCCAGGAACCGCATACCAAGCTCTTCCATGAGGAACGCGAGCGGCCGATTTTCATTCTGGTCGAGCAGAGCCAGCGCCTGTTCTTCGGCTCCGGGCTGATGTTCAAGTCGGTGCTCGCCGCCCAGGCGGCCGCCTTGATCGGCTGGGCCGCACTGGGTCATAACGACCGTATCGGCGGCCTGGTGTTCGGCGACAACGAGCACTATGAAATCAAACCCCGACGCAGCAAGCAAAGCCTGTTGCAGTTGCTCAACCGCCTGGCCCGGGTCAACCAGTCGCTGCACACTGAAGCCCAGCCCCAGGCCGACAGCCTCGGCCTGGCTCTGCGCCGCGCCCGCGAAGTACTGCGCCCCGGCAGCCTGGCCATCATCATTTGCGACGAGCGCGCCCTGACGCCTGCGGTTGAACAACAGCTGAGCCTGCTGTCCAGGCATTGCGACCTGCTGTTGCTGCCGCTGTCCGACCCGCTTGACCATGCCCTGCCAGCGGCCGGCCTGCTGCGTTTTGCCCAACACGGCGCACAACTGGAGCTCGATACCCTCGACCCCACCCTGCGCCGCAGCTACCGTCACCAGAGCGAGGCCCGCATCGAGCGCTGGGAGTTGCTGGCGCAAAAACTGCGGGTGGTGCTGATGCCCTTGAGCACCCAAAGCGAAATGATCGAGCAACTGCGCGAATACCTCAACGCGCAACGACCGGGGAAAGCCCCGTGAACGAACTGGAACAACTGCAGCCACTGATCACCCCGCCGCCCATCGGCTGGTGGCCACTGGCACCTGGCTGGTGGCTGCTGCTGGCGTTGCTGCCGGTGCTGGGCTGGGGCTTGTGGCGCTTGCGCCACTGGCTACCCGGCAAAAAGCCGATTGTGCGCGCCGAACTGCCACTGGACCCGATCCGCATCGAAGCCCTGGCTGAACTGGCACGCCTGCCCAAGCCCTATGACGGTGAACCGGCCGGCGCCTGGTTGCAGCAAATCAACGCCCTGCTCAAACGCCTGTGCCGTAACCATTACCCCGGCAGCCACAGCCATACACTCAATGGCCGCCAGTGGCTGGCGTTTCTCGACAACCGTTGCCCCGCTGCCGGCCTGACCCGCTGGATGGTGCTGGTCGAAGGCGCCTACAAACCTGAATGCAAGCTCGACGACAAAGCTATTGCCGGGCTCTATCAGGCAGTCGACACCTGGATCCGCAAACATGTTTGAACTGGCCTGGCCGTGGGTTTTCCTGTTGTTGCCGCTGCCCTGGCTGGCGCGGCTGCTGCTGCCGGCTGCCGATAGCGGCGAACCGGTGCTCAAAGTCAGCTTCCTCAACGAACTGGAAGGCCTGGCCGGGCGCCGCGCGCGCCTGAACCTGCCGACCTGGCGCCAGCAGGCGCCCTTCGTGCTGGTCTGGTTACTGTTGCTGTGCGCCGCCGCCCGACCGCAGTGGCTGGGCGAACCGCTGCCGGTTTCGGCCAGCGGCCGTGACTTGCTGGTGGCCGTGGATGTCTCCGGCTCGATGGATTTTCCCGACATGCAGTGGCAAGGCGAAGAAGTCAGCCGTCTGACCCTGGTCAAAGCGCTGCTTGGCGACTTCCTCGAGGCGCGCCAGGGTGACCGTGTCGGTTTGATCCTGTTTGGCAGCCAGGCCTACCTGCAGGCGCCGCTGACCTTTGACCGGCGCACGGTGCGCACCTTTCTCGACGAAGCTCAGGTCGGCATCGCCGGCAAGAACACCGCCATCGGCGATGCCATTGGCCTTGCGCTCAAACGCCTGCGCCAGCGCCCGGCACAGAGCCGGGTGCTGGTGCTGGTCACCGACGGCGCCAACAATGGCGGCCAGATCCACCCGCTGACCGCAGCCCGCCTGGCGGCCCAGGAAAGCGTGCGCATCTACACCATCGGCATCGGTGCCGACCCGCAGGCGTCCGGCAACGCCGGCTTGCTCGGAATCAACCCGAGCCTGGACCTGGATGAAGCCTCGCTCAAGGAAATCGCCGAACAGACCGGCGGCAGCTATTTCCGCGCCCGTGACGGCGAAGAACTCCAGGCCATCGACGAAGCACTCGACCGCCTCGAGCCGGTGGCTCAGCAACCGACCCAGGCACGTTCGGCCCAGGCTTTGTACAGCTGGCCGCTGGCATTGGCCTTGCTGCTCAGCCTGCTGCTGGTGGCGCGCGAACAATGGCCGGACAATCCCCTGCAACGCCTGCTGCGCCAGCCGCACTTCCTGGCGCCGCACTGGCAGTGGCGTGAACGGCTCAAGCGCCTGCGCCTGAGGAAACGCCGATGATTGCCCTTTGGCCGCAATGGCTACGCCCGGCCTGGCTGATTGTGCTGCCGCTGCTTGCCTGGCTGCTGTGGAAACTGTGGCACCGGCAAAAACGCGCCGGGCGCTGGCAGATGATCCTGCCCCCCAGTTTCCATGCCGTGCTGCTGGGCGGTGGCAATGGCCGCGACAGTAAATTACCGTGGATCGCCCTCGGCCTGGCCTGGCTGCTGACCGTACTGGCTCTGGTCGGCCCCAGCTGGCAGCGCCTGGAAGAAACTCGCCAGCGCCCCGCCGACCCACTGGTGATCCTGCTCGAACTGACCCCGCAGATGCTCGCCGAGGATGCCGCGCCGACCCGCCTGGAGCAGGCACGACGCAAGGTACTCGACCTGCTCGAACATCGCCGCGACAGTCAGACCGCAATCATCGTCTATGCCGGCAGTGCCCACACCCTGGTGCCGCTGTCAGACGACCTGGCGACCAGCCGCAACCTGCTCGAGGCCCTCACCCCGTCGATCATGCCCCAGGCCGGCCAGCGCGCCGACCTTGCCGTCCGCAAAGGCCTGGCGCTGCTGGCTCAGGCGGGCCTGGGCCAGGGTCGCCTGCTGCTGATCGGCTCGTCCTTGAGCCCTCAGGAACGCGAAGGCATCAAACAGGCGCTCGGCCGACAGGGTCCCGGTTTGCTGATGCTCGGTGTCGGCTCGGCTGAAGGTGCGCCGGTCAAACAGGCCAATGGCGAGTTTCTCAAGGACGACCAGGGTGGCATCCTCATGCCGCGTCTGGACAGCGCCAGCCTCAAGGCCTTTGTCAGCAGCACCGGCGGTCGCTACCGCAACGCCCGCATCGATGACCTCGACCTGCGCGGCCTGCGCCTGTTCGACAACCCCAGAAGCCTGCGTGAAGACGGCCAGGCGCTGCAGCTCGACAGCTGGGCAGACCAGGGCTACTGGCTGCTGTTGCCCCTGCTGCTGTTGGCCGCCTGTGCCGGTCGACGCGGCTGGCTGTTCTGCCTGCCGCTGTTGCTGGCGCTGCCGCAACCGGTGTATGCCTTCGAGTTCAATGACCTGTGGCTACGCCCAGACCAGCAAGGCCAGCGCCTGCTCGAACAACAGCGCCCGAACCAGGCCGCCGAGCATTTCCAGCACCGCCAATGGAAAGGTGTGGCGCTCTATCAGGCGGGAGACTACGACGGCGCCGCGCGGCTGTTTGCGCAAGGCAGCAGCGCCGCCGACCACTACAATCGGGGTAACGCCCTGGCCCGCAGCGGGGAACTTGAAGCCGCGATTGATGCCTATGAGCAGGCCCTGGAGCTGCAACCGGAGCTGCAGGTGGCTTTGGCCAACAAGGCCTTGGTTGAACAGGTGCTGCAACAGCGTCAGGCCGAACAGGCCGAGCAGCCGCCCAAGGACGACCCGCAGAGCGACAGCAACGCCCAGACCGACGCCAACAGCAGTGCCCAGCGTGCCGAGGGAGAAACCCGCGAGCAATCGGCGCAGCAACCCAGCGACGCCAGCAAGGACGAAAACGCCGCGAGCGAACAGGCGCAGCAACTGGCCGGCAACGGCGATGATGAAGAAACCACCCGACCGCCCCAACGCCCGCAAGGCAGTACCCTGGATGCCGAACAACGCCAGGCCCTGGAGCAATGGCTGCGGCAGATTCCGGACAACCCGGCGGAGCTGCTGCGGCGTAAATTCTGGTACGAACAGCAACAACATCAGGAACCCCATCGATGAGTCGCGTCTGCGTCTTTGTGCTCAGCCTCTTCATTTGCCTGCAGGTGCAGGCCGCCGTGCTGCGCGCCAGCGTCGACCGTACCCGCCTGAACGCCGGCGAAACCCTTGAACTGACCCTGCAGACCGAAGACGTGACCCAGTTCGGCAAGCCCGACCTGAGCCCGCTGGACGCCAATTTCGAAGTGCGTGACACCCGCCAGGTCAACAGCCTGAACAACGTCGGCGAACAGAACAGCGCCGGAACCCGCTGGATCATCACCTTGCTGCCACGCCAAAGCGGCAGCGTGGAGATTCCAGCCCTGCAGATCGGCGATCTGCGCAGCGAGCCGATCAGCCTGCAGATACTCACCCAGGACGCCAGCAGCGAAAACCATGGCCCGGTGTTCATTGATGCCAGCCTCGACCAACCCGAGGTTTATGTGCAGGCACAAGCCGTGCTGACCCTGAGCATTTATCACTCGGTCCCGCTGTACGACGACAGCAGCCTGAGCCCGTTGCAGATCGACAATGCCAAAGTCGAGCCTCTGGGCGAATCGCGCACCTTCGAGAAAGACATCGACGGCGTGCGCCACGGCGTCATTGAAATGCGCTACGCGATCTACCCGCAGCAAAGCGGCGACCTGACCATCCCGGCCCTGACATTCACTGCCACCGCCGCCCAGAACGATGCCGAGCAGGAACTCAACACGCCTCGGGCAGGCAAGCAGGTACGCGTCAGCTCCACGCCACTGGTGCTGACCGTCAACCCGATTCCCGCCGACTACCCCGCCAATGCGCCTTGGCTCCCCACCAGCAGCCTGACCCTGGAAGAGCACTGGAGCCCCGACCCGGCCGAGCAGCAAACCCAGATCGGCGACTCCCTGACCCGTACCGTGACACTTCAGGCCGAAGGCTTGTCCAGCGCCCAGTTACCCCCGCTACCTGCGACCGAGGTAACGGGCCTGCGCCGGTACCCGGACCAGCCGCAATTGCGCAATCAGGTCAACGACCGCGGCTTGCTGGGTGTACGTGAAGAGCGCGAGGCCCTGGTGCCGACCCACAGCGGCACACTGGAGTTACCGGTTCAGGAAGTTTTCTGGTGGAACACCCGCGAAGACCACCTCGAACACAGCAGCCTGCCGGCGCGCAGCCTGCAGATTCAGGACAACCCGGCCCTGAGCGCCGACAAACCGGCCAATATCGACCCGGTCAGCATCACCACGCGCCCGCTCTGGCCCTGGCAACTGAGCACCTTTATCTTTGCCCTGACCACCTTGCTCGGCTTTGCCTTGTGGTGGCGCGCCCGTTCGCAACCGGCGGTGCTGCGCGCCGCGCAAACCGGCCCCAGCCCACGCACCCTGCTGGACGACCTCAAGCGCGCCTGCCAGGCCAACGATCCACAGGCTACGCGCCAGGCCCTGGACGCCTGGGCGCGCCAGCAACCGGAAACCCTGGCCGAAATGGCCGCCCGTTTCATCCCCTTGTCCGATGCCCTGGATGGCCTCAACGGTGCCCTCTACAGCGAAAGCGGGCACTATTGGCAGGGTGATGAACTCTGGCGTGCCATCGGCACCATCCCGGCGGCGGAACAGATTCTGCCGGCCGCAAGCGAAAACGGCAGCCTGCCACCGCTGTACCCCAAATAACCTCAAGGCGTGACGCCCTGCGCGTTACGCCGGCAATCTGCGGAACCCTTCATGCGTCTGTTTCACACTTCCGACTGGCACCTGGGACAAACCTTGCACGGCCAGGAACGCGACTTCGAACACGCCTGTTTTCTCGACTGGCTGCTTGGCCAGCTCAAGCTGCGCCAACCGGATGCGCTGCTGATTGCCGGCGACATCTTCGACACGGTCAACCCGCCGGTCAAAGCGCAGGAGCGCCTTTACGACTTCATCGTCCAGGCCCACGAGCAGCAGCCGAAGCTGAACATCGTGATGATTGCCGGCAACCACGATTCGGGCTCGCGCATCGAACTGCCGGCACCGCTGATGCGCCGTTTGCGTACCCACGCCCTGGGCCGGGTGCAGTGGCTGGATGACGGCGTGCTGGATAGCGAGCGCTTGCTGATCCCGCTGACCAACGCCCGTGGCAAAGTGACTGCCTGGTGCCTGGCCCTACCCTTCCTGCGCCCGGCCGAGGTCACCGGCGCTCACCTCGGCGACGACTACCTGCAAGGTATCGCTCAAGTCCATGAACGCCTGATCGCAGCCGCCCTGGAACGGCGCAAACCCGGACAGGCGCTGATCGCCGTGAGCCATGCGCACATGGCCGGCGGTTCGGTATCGGAGGATTCCGAGCGCAGCCTGATCATCGGCAATGCCGAAGCGCTGCCCGCCAGTTTGTTCAGCAAAGACATCAGCTATGTCGCCCTCGGTCACCTGCACAAGCCGCAGCGGGTCAATCGCGAGGAGCGCATCCGCTACAGCGGCTCGCCGATTCCATTGTCGTTCTCGGAAATCGCCTACCCGCACCAGATCCTCGAAATCGAGCTCGACGGCAGCACCCTGACCAGCGTCGAATCACGCCTGATTCCCCGTGCCGTGCACCTGCAACGCCTGGGGCCGGCGCCACTGGCAGAGATACTGGAGCAACTGGCCGACCTGCCGGTGGTCGACCTGCTCGAAGATCCACAACGCCAGCCATGGCTGGAAGTACGGGTACACCTGGACGAACCGCTGCCCGATCTGCGCCAGCAACTGGAAAGCGCCCTGCAGGGCAAGGCCGTGCGCCTAGTACGCATCGGCGCCGAATACGCCGGCAACCGCGAAGGTGACGCGATCGATGATGCGACCTTTATGGAGCTGGGCCAGATGACCCCGCAGGAACTGTTCAGCCGCGCCTGGACCCAGGCGTACGGCAACGCCGTGGATGAACAGACCCTGGCCGACTTCGCCCTGTTGTTGCAGGACGTTCAGCAGCAAGAGGAGCAGCCATGAAAATTCTCGCCATCCGCCTGAAAAACCTGGCCTCGCTGGCGGGCCCGTTTGAAATCGATTTCACCGCCGAACCGCTGGCCAGCGCCGGCCTGTTTGCCATTACCGGCCCCACCGGCGCAGGCAAAAGCACCCTGCTCGATGCCCTGTGCCTGGCCCTGTTCGGCGCCGTACCGCGCTTGAGCAACATTGGCCGGGAAACCAAACTGCCGGAAGTCGACAGCGAGATCCTTACCAGCGACCCCCGGACCCTGCTGCGCCGCGGTACCGGCAGTGGTTTTGCCGAAGTCGATTTCGTCGGCATCGATGGCCGCCGCTACCGCGCGCGCTGGGAAGCCAACCGTGCCCGCGACAAAGCCAATGGCAAGTTGCAAGGCAGCCGCCAGAGCTTGCATGACCTGGACAGCGACCAACTGCTGAGCAACCAGAGCAAGGGCGAATACAAGCAACTGATCGAAGCCTGCCTGGGCCTGAATTTCGAGCAGTTCACCCGCGCCGTAATGCTGGCCCAAAGCGAGTTCAGCGCCTTTCTCAAGGCCGACGACAAAGACCGCAGCGAACTGCTGGAAAAACTCACCAACACGGCGATCTACAGCCAGCTGGGGCGTCGTGCCTACAGCAAAAGCAAAGAGGCTGAAGACACCCATAAGGCCCTGCAGGACCAAGCGGCGGGGGTCATGCCGATGGCCCCCGAAGCGCGTGCCGAGCTCGACCAGCGCTACGCCGGGGCGCTTGAGCAACTCAAAGGCGAACAGGCCAGATTGCGTCAGCTCGAACTGCAACGCGCCTGGTTGACCGAGCTCAAGCAACTGCAAGCCCAGGTGCACAGCAGCAACGAACAGCTGCACAGTGCCCGGCAGCACAGCGACAGCCTGCAGGGCGAACGCCTGAACCTCGCACGCCTTGAACACCTGGCGCCGCAACGCCATCAGTTTGCGCGCCTGCAGACCCTGAGCAGCCAGCTTTCGCCATTGGCCGCCAGCATCAGCGCGCAACGCCAGCAACACGACACCTTGCAGACAACACAGCACCAGCTGCAAACCGAGCAGCAACTGGCGCATCAGGCGCTGGCCGAGGCCCTGAGCCAGCAGGCTGAACGCGTGCCCCTGCTGCGCCAGGCGTTTACCGAGCAGAGCAATCTGACCCGCCTGTCGCAGGAACTGGCCAATTGTGCCGCGCTCAAGCAGCAAGCCGAACAGGCCAGCGCTGAAGGCCAGCAGCAGTTGGCGAACCTGGCCGAACAGCAACAGCTGACGCAAACGCGCCTCGGCCAGATCAGCGAGCAACTCACCCAGAGCGCTGCACTCGCAGGTCTGAGCGACGCCTGGAGCGCGTACCGCGACCGCCTGCAACAGCTGATGCAGCTGGGCAACCGCCTGAACCAGGGGCGCGCCGAACTGCCCGGCCTGCAGGCACGTGCCCAGCAGGCAAACGCCGCACTGGACGAACAGCGCGCTGCCATTGCCCTGCTCTATCACGAAGCCCAGGCCGAGCCCGAGGCCCTCGCCGAACAGATCGGCCTGCTGGGCGAGCTGCTGCAAAAAAACCGCCAGCAGCAACGCCAGGTAGAAGACCTGAGCCGCCTCTGGCACCAGCAGCAGGACCTCGAGCTGCGCCTGACGACTCTGCGCGAACGCCAGCAAGCGGCGCTCAAACAGCGCGAGCAACTGATCAGTGAAGGCCTCAACGGCAAGAGCCAGCTGACCGCCGCCGAACAGGCGCTGAACGTCACCCGGCAACTGCTGGAACGCCAGCGCCTGGCGCGCAGCCAGAGCGTCGAGGAACTGCGCGCGCAATTGCAGGACGACCAGCCCTGCCCGGTCTGCGGTAGCCAGGAGCACCCTTATCATCAGCCCGAAGCCTTGTTGCAGAGCCTGGGCCGCCATGATCAGGATGAAGAGCAAAATGCCCAGCAACAGGTCGATGCGCTGAAAAAGCAGCTCGACGAACTGCGCACCCAGCTGGGTGGTGTCAACGGCCAGATCAAGGAGTACCTGCACCAGCAGGAGCAGTTGACCGAGCAGCTCCAGCGCCTGGCCCCGAGCCTGCAGGCACAGCCGCTGTTTGCGCAATTGACTGGCCAGGACAGCAGTCAGCAAGTGGGCTGGCTCGAGCTGCAGGAGCGTCGCCTGGCCGATGACATCAGCCGCGACGAACAGCGCCAGAACGCCCTGTTGACCCTGCAAAAAGACGCCGCACGCCTGCAACAGCAACTGCAGGCGGCGATCGAAGCCGGCCAGCAGGCCAGCCAGCACCTGACTCAGCAACAGCAAGCGCTGGACAGTGACGAGCAACGCCTGGAGCAGGAGCTAACGAGCTTCGCCAGCCTGTTACCGGCCGACGTGCTGGATGACCTGCGTCGCGAACCGACGGACACCTTTCTGCGCCTGGACCAGCAACTGGCGCAACGCATGGACCTGGTACAACGCCACAAGGACGAACAACTCGAACACAGTGAGCGCCAGCAGGCGCTGGACAAGGCCCAAGTACTGCAACAGGCCCGGGTGCAGAAGCACCAGGAACTGCAGCAGCAGCTCATCGAACGCGAGCACCAGCAACACAGCACTCAGGTCAGCCTCAGTGGCCTGCTTGGCGAGCACGCCGGCGCCGAACAGTGGCAACTGCACCTGGAACAGGCCGTGGAGCAGGCGCGCCAGCAGGAAGCACTCAAGGTCCGGCAGTTGCAGGAAACCCAGGCGCAACTGATCGAGCTGGCAACCGACCTCAAGGCCAAGGACGAGCGATTGATCGCGCTTGAACAGGAGCACAGCGAGGTTCGTACGCAGATCGAGCAGTGGCGCCAGCGTCACCCCGAACTGGATGACAGCGGCCTGGAACAATTGCTCGCCCTCGATGACAACGCCGTTGCCCAGTTGCGCCAACGCCTGCAAGACAGCGACAAGGCCCTGGAACAAGCACAGGTGCTACTCAACGAGCGTCAGCAACGCCTCGACCAGCACCAGGCCCTGGTAACGCTCGAGTTACCGGAAGATGAGCTGGAGCAATCACTCGAGGTCCTGCAAGGTCAACTCGCCACCAGCGAGCAACACTGCGCCGAACTGCGTGCCGAGCAGGCCGATGACCAGCGTCGCCAGCAGGCCAACCAGGCCCTGGCCGAACAGATCACCCAGGCCCACGGCGAATGGCAGCGCTGGGCACGCCTCAATGCCCTGATCGGTTCGGCCACCGGTGACACCTTCCGCAAGATCGCCCAGGGCTACAACCTCGACTTGCTGGTGCATCACGCCAATGCCCAGCTGCGTCAGCTGGCCCGCCGCTATCGCCTGAAGCGCGGCGGCAGCCTGCTTGGCCTGCTGGTGCTGGATACCGAGATGGGCGACGAGCTGCGCTCGGTGCACTCCCTGTCCGGTGGCGAAACCTTCCTGGTGTCCCTGGCCCTGGCCTTGGGCCTGGCGTCGATGGCCTCGAGCACTCTGCGTATCGAATCACTGTTTATCGACGAAGGTTTTGGCAGCCTTGATCCGGAGTCGCTGCAACTGGCTATGGACGCCCTTGATGGCCTGCAGGCTCAAGGACGCAAGGTCGCGGTGATTTCCCACGTACAGGAAATGCATGAACGCATCCCGGTACAGATCCAGGTGCGCCGTCAGGGCAATGGTTTGAGCTCGGTGGAGGTCAGCGGATGATTCTCTACTCGTTCCGTCGCTGCCCCTGGGCCATGCGCGCGCGCCTGGCCTTGCGTTACAGCGAGTGTACGGTGGAAATTCACGAAGTCAGCCTCAAGGCCAAGCCGCCCGAGCTGCTTGCGCTGTCGTCCAAAGGCACGGTGCCGGTGTTGAGTGCGGACGGTCAGGTCCTCGATGAAAGCCTCGACATCATGCGCTGGGCCCTGGCCCGGCATGATCCGCAGGACTGGCTACTGCGTGCCGATCCGCTGGCAGCGCAAGCCGCCGATGTGCTGATCGGGCGCAATGACCGCGACTTCAAGGCCCAGGTCAACCTCTATAAATACGCCGAGCGCTACCCGCAACATACGCGTGAGGATTATCGCCATCAGGCGCAAGCCTGGCTGGAGGAGCTTGAGGGCTTACTGGCTCAAACTCCCTACCTGTTCGCCGATCACCCGAGCCTGGCCGATGCCGCGTTGCTGCCGTTGATGCGCCAGTTCGCCGGAGTCGAACCGGACTGGTTCGCCAGCGCACCCTACCCGCACCTGCGTGTGTGGCTGCAGGGCTGGCTGGAGTCGGCGCTGTTCAAGGCAATCATGGCGCGTTGACTGTAGGAGCTGGCGACAGCCTGCGATCGACCGCGTAGCGGTCGCAGACGGTTGCAGCCAGCACCGGCAACAGATTACAGCGCCAGAATCGGCGAAGAATAAAGGAACAGCAGTACCGCCAGGATGCGCCATTTCATGTCTTTATCCCCTAAGGACAAGTGTCAATAAATTAGCGTCAAATTCAATCACATGGCGGTATGCCATTACCAGAATATTTACACGTCTCAGTGCTGTGACTTGTGGTCCAGCGCCGCGTAGAAATTGGCACTTTGTTGCAGGTACTTTTGCGTGTAGCTGAGGGTGGAGGATTTACGCTCGCTGATTTCAACCTGCGCATGGGCAGGCAATGCCACCGAAGCAGAAATGGCAGAAGCGGCAATGACGGGGAAGAGATTGAAGTTCATGGCGCTGACCTCGAAGTCTGTGGTTTGAAGTGGCCGTTGCCGGCCGTGGTTCAAACGTACGCCGCTCACGCGGCGCACAGAAATTCATTGCAGCAGTAGCTATTATCGAGGCGATTGATAGTCAATCGAGAAACTTGAGATCGGACGGCGCATCCTGGGCCAGCTTCTGCACTGTTTCACCGAGCATGCCACTACGCGGATCGCGACGGATGACCACGATTTCGTTGCTCTTCTGGTTGGCCACCAGCAGGAACTTGCCCGTCGGATCGATGGTGAACTCCCGCGGATGGTCGCCCTCGACACTACGGCGCTGCACCTGCATCAACTTGCCGCTGTCGTCATCCACCGCAAACACCACCAGCTCATTGGCCGTACCGCGGTTACTCACATACAGGAAGCGACCATCGGGCGACAGGTGCAAGGCGCCAGCGGCTTTGGCCGAAGCATCGTTCTGTTCGGTCAACGGCAGGCGCTGATGTTCGGTCAATTTGCCATCTTCATGATCAAAGACCACGACCTGCGCGCTCATTTCCAGCGTCAGGTAAGCATGCTTGCCATCCTTGCTGAACAGCAGATGCCGCGGTCCGCTGCCCGGCGGCAGATCAACAGCAGGCGTTTTGGCAGGGCTCAGGGGGTGCTTGGGGCTGGCGCCGTCGTATTGGTAGACGAACACCTTGTCCGCCCCGAGGTCGCTGGCAAACACGTAATGCCCATCTGGTGATGACACCACCGAATGCACATGGGGCCCGGCCTGGCGCTGCGGATTGGCACCGCTGGCCTTGTGCTGGTCTTGCTGCACCGAGGCGTCGAGTTTTCCGTCCTTGGCGACCGGCAGCACACTCAGGCTGCCGCCGGGTGTCGGTTGCACACCGTAATTGGCCACGAACAGGTAACGCTGGTCATGGCTGAGGCTGGCATGCGTGGGTTCGTCGCCTGCACTGCTGACCTGATTGAGGGGCTTGAGGGTGAAGTCCTTGGCGCTGATGGAAAAGCTGCTGGCGTGGCCCTTGCCCGCACCATTTTCGTTGACCGCAAACAGCAGCTTCTGGTCAAACGACACGGTCAGCCAGGACGGGTTATCGCTCTTCAGCACCTGCAGCGGCGGAGTGCCGATCTGGCCGCTATCGCTGTCGAACGTGTAGCGATAAAGACCTTCACTGGCACCGTCGGTGTAGCTGCCCACCAGCAACTGCGCGCCGTGGGCGGTAGCAAACACACTCATGGCACTAGCGATCAGCAGGGTCGTCAGCTGGCGTTTCATCGTCATCCTCGTCCGGTGCACGAAAGGCACTCATACAGACTAGTCGATGCTCGGCGGTGTCGGCAGCGATCAACCAGTCTTCACCCTCGGCACGCGCCGCAGCGATCTGTTCCGGGCTGAACGACCATTTTTTCAGGGCACGACCGTCCATGCACTCGATGTGCAGGCCGGTATCGTCGTAGGTGAAGTCAAAGGCATGCAAACCGTCGACAAGGAGCATGTCGCAGGATTGCAAGACGTGGGAAAGGGTGGTCATCGGGCGTCGCCATCAACAAACAAAGAGCGACAGTGTAAGCGCTGAGCCCCAAGCTGCAAGCGGCAAGTGAGGCCTCCCCACTTGCCGCTCGCGGCTTGACGCTTGAAGCTGCCCTCTTCGTCAGTGGGCGAAAATCGACTTGCTCTCCTTGCCTGCCATTTTTTCCGGCTTGATCAGGAACCGCGCCAGCGCCGGCAACAGCCACAGGGCGCCGAACATGTTCCACAGCAGCATGAACGTCAGCATCAAGCCCATGTCAGCCTGGAACTTGATCGCCGAGAAGATCCAGGTGCACACGCCGATGGCCAGGCACAGGCCGGTGAACAACACCGCCTTGCCGGTGGACTTGAGCGTCTGGTAGTAGGCTTCCTGCAGCGGCATGCCCGCGCGCAGGAAACTCTCCAGGCGGCTGTAGATGTAGATGCCGTAGTCCACGCCGATACCCACGCCCAGGGCCACCACCGGCAAGGTCGCGACCTTGACGCCGATGCCCATGAAGGCCATCAGGGCGTTGCCCAGTACCGAGGTCAGCACCAGCGGCAGGACAATGCACAGGGTCGCGGCAAACGAGCGGAAGGTGATCATGCACATCACCGCCACGCAGATGTACACCAGGATCAGGATGGTCAGCTCGGCCGACTTGATCACTTCGTTGGTGGCCGCCTCGATACCGGCGTTACCCGCTGCCAGCAAGAACTCCAGGCCTTCCTTGTTGTGGGTGCTGGCAAATTCCTTCACCGCGTTGACCGCACGGTCCAGGGTCTCGGCCTTGTGGTCGTTGAGGAAGATAAGTACCGGCGCCAGCGAGCAGTCGGCGTTGTACAGGCCATCGGCACGGGAAATGGAGCTGTTGAGCACGTCCGGGTTACGCGACAGGCTTTCCCATTTCAGGTTGCCCTCGTTCATGCCCTTGATCATCTGCTTGGAGACGGTGACCAGGGAGATGGCCGACTGCACGCCCGGGGTGTTTTCCATTTTCCACATCAGTTCATCTATCGGCGCCATGGTCGAGTACACCGAGCAGCCTTCAGTCGGAGTCTTGACCATCACCACCAGCACGTCGGAACTGGTCGAGTAGTTATCGATGATGAAACTGTTGTCTTTGTTGTAGCGCGAGTCCGGACGCAGCTCGGGCGCGCCCTGGTCAAGGTCGCCGATCTTCAGGTTCTGGCTGTACCAGAGGCCGCCACCGAAGGCCAGCAGCGCCAGCACGATAGACACCGGTGCCACCTTGGCACTGGCGAAGTTGGACAGCAGACGCCAGAACGGGTGTTCGCGGGTCGCATCTTTCTTGCTGCGCTCGATGGCCTTCTTGCTGATCCCGACGTAGGAAATCGCTACCGGCAGCAGGATCAGGTTGGTGAACACGATCACCGCCACACCGATGGAGGCACCGATGGCCAGCTCGCGGATCACGCCGATGTCGATGATCAGCAGGGTGATGAACCCCACTGCGTCGGCGAGGATGGCGATCATCCCCGGCAGGAACAGTTGACGGAAAGTACGGCGCGCAGCGGTCAGGGCGTTGTCGGCGTCGCTCGACTGCAGGGCGATACCGTTGATCTTCTGTACCCCGTGGGAAATACCGATGGCGAAGATCAGGAACGGTACCAGCATCGAGTACGGGTCAAGCCCGAAGCCCACCGCGTGCATCAGCCCCAGCTGCCAGACCACTGCCACCAGCGTGGTGATCAGCACGGCGATGGTGCTGCGGATACACCAGGTGAACCAGTACAGCAGCACCCAGGTAATCACCAGGGCGATACCAAAGAACATCGCCACCATCATCAGGCCATCGATCAGGTCGCCGACTTTCTTGGCGAAACCGACGATATGCACCTTCACATTGGGGTTCTGAGCCTGGAACTTGTCGCGGATCTTTTCTTCCAACTGGTGGGAGAACTTTTGGTAGTCGAGCTTGATCAGCTTGCTCTGGTCCTGCGGGTCCGGGTAAGACTCCAGCAGCGGGATATCGATAATGCTCGACTTGAAGTTGTTGCCCACCAGGCGACCAACCTGCCCGGACTTCAGCACGTTGTTACGCAATTGATCGAGGCTGTCTGCCGAACCGTCGTAGGTGTTGGGGATCACTTCACCACCGGCAAAGCCCTCTTCGGTCACCTCGGTCCAGCGCACACTGGGGCTCCACAACGACTTGAGCCCGGAACGGTCGACGCCCGGAATGTAGAAGACCTCGTCGTGGATCTGGCGCAAGGTCTCCATGTAGTCCTTGCTGAAGATGTCGCCATCGGTGGCTTCCACCGAAATGCGCACGGTGTTGCCGAGGTTGGCCAGGTCGTTGCGGTGTTCGAGCATCTTCTCGATGAAGGGATGCTCAAGCGGGATCATTTTCTCGAAGCTGGTCGAGGGACGAATCTGCGTGGCCTGCCAGAACAGGAAGACGCTGACCAGCAGGCAGATGAGGATCACCACCGGGCGATTGTTGAAGATCAGACGCTCAAGCAGCGTCGCCTTGTCCTGATGGTGCTGCTGCTGATTCATATTGAACTGCTCCTGATGCGTCATGGCTGCACTCCTTCGGCGCCTTGGGCCGAAGCCAGATGCACACCACCCTGGCCCACCAGCACCAGGCCCCCTGCGCCCTGCCCGCTGACGCCCGCCAGGGCGATGCGATCGGAGCGGTTATAGATGCTGAAGGTCTGGCCGTCGTCACTGCTGCGCAATACGCTGCCGCCATTACCGACCAGTACCACGGTGCCATCATCCAGTAGCGTAGCGTTTGCAAGGCCAAATTCGAGGGCCCCGCGCGCTGCCTTCAGTTCGATCTTCTGCCAGTTGTCACCAAAATCGGTGGAGCGGTAGAGATTGCCGCGCAAGCCATAGGCCAGCAGCGTGTGCGGTTGCGCCGTACCGATCACACCGAACAACGAGCCTTCGTATGGGCCTTCAAGCTTCTGCCAGGTCTGGCCGTCGTCGCTGGAGCGGAACATGCTGCCCTGCTCGCCGACAATGAACAGGCCGGCATCTTTGACCTGGGCAATGCCGTTGAGGTGGAACTGGTCTTCGTTGTCCAGGCGGTCGCTGACGTCGGCCCAGTCTTTGCCACCGTCAGAGGTTTCAAGCAGTGCGCCGTAAGCGCCGACGGCAAAGCCGTTGCTGGCGTCCTTGAACCAGACATCGAGCAACGGCGCTTCGCGTTTCAGGTCTTCAAATTGCTTGGTCCAGGTCACACCGCCATCGCTGCTGACGAGGATCTGTGCGTCATGGCCAACAGCCCAGCCATGTTTGTCATCGACAAAGTACACCGCCGTCAGCAGTTGCCGGGTGGGGACTTTGGATTGGGTCCAGGATTTGCCCTGGTCATCAGAGAAGAGGATATGGCCGCGATCGCCGACAGCAACCAGGCGATTGCCCGCATGCGTCACGTCGAGCATGAGGCTTTTTTCGGCTTTGGCCGATTCAGTGGAGTAGACCTGGGCCGTCGGCGTTGCCGCCTCGACCGTGTTGGCCCAAAGCCCCATTGCCAGCAACAGCGCACCGCTGGCGGCCATTGCCCATGGGCGCACGCGCAGTGCGCCGCCAGTACCTGCCATGAACGGCTCGGTCATAGATCTGTCCCCCGGTTTTTTGTTATTTGGGTCAATCTATTTGCAGGTACTGCCAAAAACCGTGTTCCAGAGCCCCGCAATAGCTGGGAGCCATCCTATCGGTGTTTGTGAAGGGCTGACAACGAACGGGACGTTATCTTTTGTTAAGCGGGAGGAATCGACTGCAGGAGCCAGGCTTGCCGGCGAAGAACGATAACGCGGTGTGACAGCTGCATCGCGGGGTCCAGTTCGCCGGGCCACAGCACGGCGACCAGAAGACGAAAGGGACGCCCCAGCCCC